>JADLHJ010000102.1 GCA_020848835.1 Candidatus Hydrogenedentota bacterium | reverse complement strand
GAGGAAGGGGCTCGAACCCTTGACCTCTGGATCCACAATCCAGCGCTCTAACCAACTGAGCTACCTCGGCACTAACGGGAGATCATAGCAACCAAAAGGCCCCAATTGCCAGTGGACTATGCAGACTACGAGCGTCGCCGCCCCAGCTCCTCGCGTGCGTGCTCACTTATTCCCGGTTTTCACGACCAACGGCAGCCCAATCGAGGACACGGGAGCAACAGCACGCCCAATAGAGGGCATGGAGCCGTTCATAGCTCCGGAGGGCTGACGGATTGTAGCCACGGGTTTCGCGGCATCGGGCGCGACCGACGCCGCGAAACCCGTGGGAAGTAGGTTTTCCTTATCCCATCGCTCCGGAGGAGCGAAGGAAACTCGAATGCCCGGCGTGCAACCCCGTGTTCAATGTCACGTTTTCTTTTGGATGTAAGATCTTACCAATTGCCTCCTGCGCCTGCCTGGCAATTATGCTGCCCCGCCAAGGGCAGATTCGACGCTACACGATTCCTTCCTGCAAACGGCGGCCCAGATGATCCCGAAGCTCACTTGCGCCCAATGCGCGTAGCGGCAAATCAAAAGCGGGAATTGCCGAAGCGCCGGGACCGCCACATTGACCTCTATTCCCACCGCTTGCTATACTTTTTCTCTCCTGCAAACAGCAGGGCTTTTTCTTTAGCGACCCTATCGTCTAGCCCGGCCTAGGACACCGCCCTTTCACGGCGGCGACACGGGTTCGAATCCCGTTGGGGTCGCCATTTTTTTGTTTTGCGAGCAGCGTAGAGCCGAATTGGAATTCGGCTCTCTTGGTACTACCAAAATAGGTGAAATGCTCCAATAGCGTTTGGCCGATTTTCAGCGACCCCATCGTCTAGCGGTTAGGACACCGCCCTTTCACGGCGGCGGCACGGGTTCGATTCCCGTTGGGGTCGCCATTCTTCTACCCTCCCGCCAGCACCATGCGATACACCATTACGGATGTACTGGCATAGAATGCGCACTAATTCAATTGTTTGCCAAGTAAACAGGGGTCGTTTCGCGTGCGCATCCAACCGTCAAACCGTCTCGACCCTTGTTTCCCAAATGCGCCCAATCCGTGTGATCCGCCTCGAGTGCAACACCGTGGGCAAGATAATAGGTAGCGTCCAGCGCACAATACCGGCTAGCATGTCGAAGCGGAAGGGCGATGCATGCAAGGCTCGCAGTCTGATTCCCAACACGACGAAGTTTCCCTGCCCGGCAACGCAATGCCGGACGGAGTGACGTGCATTCGCGGCGAAGACGGATCGCCGCAGTTGATAAACGCCAAAGTTGCCGCGTACCTCGCCACTTTGTCGTGGTTTCGCAAGTTCTACAGGCGGCGAGTTGGCTACGGTATCGCGCGCGGCATACGCAAGCGTTTCGATATCCGTCTCCGCGGCGTGACAAACCCAACCACGACCGCAATCCCCATCCTTGCGCTAAACCATTGGACCGACGACGACCCCGCGGTCCTGCTCGCGGCCTGTCTCGCGATGCCGTCCCTCGTGCCCTTGCTCCGCTGCTCAATCCATATCATGGGCGAGCACACGTTCCAACCCGGGTTTATGGGTGGTTACGTGCACAAGGAGCCGCGCTGGCTCAGTTACCTGCTCTTTCAAACAAACATCTCGCCCTTCCTGCGATTCTCCGGCGGCATATCCGTGGCTTACGCGCGCACACGCCTGCTCACCGCGCACCTGCACGAGATTCTCGCGCATCACGGCAACATCTCGTTGAAAGAGGTGTTCAAGGAAAGCCCGGAAACATATCTGCCTGGCGCGCCGGCGGGAATTCACGTTCGCGACGCGTTGAAGTTTCGCTATCGCGATGCGTTGTACGTGCAGCACGAATTCTCAATTTTTAACGAATCGCTTGAAGCGGAATTGTGGGCGCGGCATCAACAGCGAATTCGAGATTTTGTCACGCACGTCGCTGCGCTTGCGGACAAAGGCCGCGTCATGTTGATCGCGCCGCAGGGTCTCATCACGCGCACCGGAGTTCCGAATCATGTGCGCTCCGGCCTGCATCAGATTGTGAATACAATGCACGAACGCGCAGAAATTGTCCCCATCAATATTACCTACGATCCCATGATGCCGAACCGCCCGGAAGTCCACGTCACCATAGGCAAGCCAAAGGAATTGCCGCGAGACATGCCGAGAGACGAGTTCGTCAACCTGACGAGGCGCGCGATTCTGGGAGACGCGCCAATCACCATGAGCCAGCTTGCGGCCGAAGCTCTGCGGGCAATGGCGTTGCGCGAAGAGTCCAAAGTGCGTGTCGCTGCGCTTAAAGAGCAGTTGCTCATGCGCAGCCTTGCGTTGAAAGAATCTGGCTACACACTGATACCTGATCCAAGCGACGCAAGTGCATTTGACGGACGATTTGCGCAGCTATTGGCGTACTGCAAGGAAAAGAAATTCCGCGTCGAGAATGACACGCTCCATATCGATCCTGCGGTAATTCTCGACGAAAAAATTCACCGAAGCGGCTACGCACGCAGTTGGTTCTACTGCTACAACGAGATCCAAGCGCGTCTTATGCAAGACCACGGCGACTTTGGCTAATCGCAAACCTACGCGCCCTTGATGCGCGTGTCGTAGCCTTTCCATTCCTTTTCGCGGAGCACGTACTTCTGGATTTTGCCCGTGCTGGTCTTTGGCAGCGCGATGAACTCGATGGCGGTCGGGCATTTGTAGTGCGCGATCTCTTCGCGGCAGAACGCAATGATTTCCTCCGCCGTTGCGGTCTTGCCGTCTTTCAGCGTGACAAACGCCTTTGGAGTTTCGCCCCACTTCTCGTGCGGTATACCGATCACCGCGCATTCCAAGACGCATTCATGGCGATAGATCGTTTGCTCGACTTCGATCGACGAAATGTTCTCGCCGCCACTGATGATGATGTCCTTGCTGCGGTCGCGCAATTCGATGTAACCATCCGGGTGCCGCACGGCCACATCGCCGCTGTGGAACCAGCCCCCGCGAAAGGCCTTGTCCGTCGCTTCGCGATCGTTGTAGTAACCCTTCATCACAAGATTGCCGCGCATGACTACTTCACCCATCGTCTGTCCGTCCATCGGCACATCGTTCATTGCTTCGTCCACGACGCGCAATCCATCGGCCATGACAAAGCGTACACCTTGCCGCGCCATCAGCTTCGCGCGCTGATCGAGAAACAACTCTTTCCAATGCGACTGCGACGCACAGATCGTATAAGGACCATACGTTTCCGTAAGGCCGTAGATATGCACCAGCTTCGCGCCGAGTTCTTCCATGTGTTCGATCAGCGTGGGAGAGGGCGGCGCACCACCCGTGGTAATCGTCACAGGCTTATCGAGTTTCTTGGGCCGCGACTTCGCATTGATCAACGCTATCAGCACAACAGGCGCGCCGTTGAAGTGGGTGATGCCCTCCGTCTTTACAAGGTGCCACGATTGTTCGGGCTCAAACTTGCGCATACACACGTGCGTGCCGCCCAGCGCAATAACGCCCCAGGTAAAGCACCATCCGTTGCAATGAAACATCGGCAACGTCCACAAATACGCGCTCTCATGCCGCAATCCAGATTCAAGACCCACACCCAATGCATTCAAATACGCGCCGCGATGCGAGAACAACACGCCCTTCGGCATACCTGTCGTTCCGCTCGTGTAATTGATCGAGATGCTGTCCATCTCGTCTTCGATTACCCACGACACTGGCTCGGGGCTACCGTTCGAAATGAAGTCTTCATATTCCGGGCCATCAAGTCGTTCGCACTCGGGAAGGTCCACGCAATTGACGATGTGCTTCACCGATTCGAGTTGGCTGAGAATGGGTTTGATAATGCCGGTGAATTCTGTATCGACAAACAGAAACGTTGCGCCTGAATGATTGAGAATGTATTTGATCTCGTTCGGCGCAAGCCGCGTGTTGATGCACACCAGCACACCGCCAGCCAGCGGGACAGCGAAATGCGCCTCCAACATCGGCGGCGTGTTCGCGCACAGAAACGCAACGCGGTCGTCCTTCTTCAATCCCGCATCGCGCAACGCCGAAGCCAGTCGATTCACGCGCGCCCCAAACGCCCGATACGTATAGCGCTTCTCGCCATGCACCACCGCGATCTTATTGGGATAAACCGCAGCACTGCGTTCGATGAACGTCAACGGCGTTAAATGGCTCTTACAGACATGCTCGTACCCGGTCATGTGGAGACTCCTTGCGACAGCCCTTCGTGGAAACACCACTATAAGGATGCCGACAGGAGTCGGCAACGGCGACGATTATTGCTTTAGGACCTTGTCTATGAAAGCGTATGCCTGCTCGCGAATCTCTGGCGGAAAGTCATGTTCGCAATCCGGGTGGACGGCGACGATGTGATCTTGGGATTTATGGATGGCGAAGATCTTCTTCGCGGCGTCAACACTTTCGCGCACTCCATCGACATCGAAGTTCGCGTCGCGCGTCGGCGCATTGATGAAGACATAGCGTGGCGCGAGTGACGCGAGGATGTCTGGAAAATCGAAGGGCATTCGCGCAGGGTCTTTACCGTACACTGCGTCAATTCTCGGCATGTAGCCGCGGTGGGTCCAGCCGGTTAAATCGCCGTTGTAGTATTTCGCGAAGCGCGTGAAGCCGCAGCTCGTTACGGCCACTTTGATTCGCTCATCGAATGCGCTCACGAAAAGCGTGTTGTGGCCACCCAACGAATGTCCGATACAGCCGATGCGCTCGCCATCCACTTCCGGCAGGCTCTGCAACAGATCGACGCCGCGCATGTGGTTCCAAATACCTTTCATTGTCGCGCTCGCGTAGCCCATCCGATACACGTCAATCTGGTATCGACCAAAGCGCGGGTAATCCGGCGCGAGGCAAACATAGCCGCGCTCGGCGAGTTCCTTCGCATAGAAGAGGTTGGGCAAGCCGTCTAGCCCGGCGGGCTCTGCACCACCGAAATTATTGGTCTGGTGCAGGCACAGCATCGCCGGCGCTTTGCCTTTAAGGTCTTTCGGCACGAGCAAATATGCCGGGACGCGGTCCCCAGCTTCTGCGGCATAGGTCAACTTCTTCAAGGAGTACTTCGGTGTATCGGTTTCGGATTCGGCCTGAATATCGAACGGCACGCGCATACGCTCGGGTGGCAGGTACCCCGCGACAAGCTGCATATTCGCCAGCAAATGTGTCCGGCGGACACCCGCATCGTCCGGAGACATAATCGGATGCTTCGCACCCCCCGCGTCTGTGTAATAGGACAAGTCCAGCTTGTCCGCGTAATTTGGAGCGGGGTCTGTGGCGAGTGCTGCGGTGATAAGTATCAATGCTGACAAGGACATACGTCGGAACCTCCGGGTTGCAGAGCCTCACCTAGGAGACTATTCCGCAAGTGACGATAACTTTATATACAGTAAACGTTTGACGCAAACATGCAAGAATGTGGTATATTTCCGGTAGTTTTTTGGGGGACTTACGGGGGCGTATGTCTGAAGAGAAGCGCGGCTTTTTCGGCCGCTTGCGCGAGAAACTGTCCAAAACCCGGGAAAGCTTCGTTGCCAATGTGCGCGGGCTCTTCACCGGGCGCACAGCCATTGACGACGATCTGCTGGAAGAGCTTGAGCAGATTCTTATCCAGGCTGACATCGGTGTCGATACCACCCTATCGATTATCGAGGACATGCGAAAGCTGGCGCGCGAACAGCGCGTAAATAATCCCGATGAGTTCGTATCGCTGCTCAAAGAAGAACTTATCACGAAACTGACCCCGGGTGATCACACCTTGAACTGGAAGTCGTACGATGGTCCGCACGTAACCCTGATCGCCGGCGTGAACGGTTCCGGCAAGACAACGACCACGGGCAAGATTGCAGCAAAACTCAAGGCCGATGGCAAGTCCGTGATGCTAGGCGCGGCGGACACGTTTCGCGCAGCTGCCGTCGAGCAGCTGACCATCTGGAGCGATCGCGCGGGCGTACCAATCATTAAACATCAGGATGGCGCAGATCCCGCCGCCGTAGCATTTGATGCAGCGGACGCCGCCGTATCGCGCAACATCGATTGCCTGCTCATCGATACGGCAGGACGCTTGCACACCAAAGTGAACCTCATGGAAGAGTTGAAAAAGGTGCAGCGCGTCATTGCGAAACGCATTCCCGGCGCACCGCATGAAGTCTTGCTTGTCCTTGATGCGACTACAGGGCAAAACGCGCTGCAGCAAGCGCGCGTATTCACCGAAGCGCTAAACGTTTCCGGAATCGTATTGACAAAGCTGGACGGCACCGCAAAGGGCGGGATTGCCGTGGCGATACAAAAACAATTGGGAATACCGATCAAGCTGATTGGCGTTGGTGAAGGCATCGACGATTTGCAACCGTTCGTTGCAAGAGAGTTCGTCGAAGCGCTCTTCGCATAAGCCACCCACGGCCGGAGCACCGTGAACTATGGCGAAGATAGCTGTTGAGAAACAGTCGCGTTCTTTGATTGGCGAGGCGCTAATCAAGGAAGGCCTCCTCACGCCTGAACAACTCGAACGCGCCCTCCGTATTCAGAAGCATTTAGAGCAACAGCGCCAGCTTGGCGAAGTGCTCATCGAACTCGGATACGCCACCAAACAATCCATCCGGGACGCGATCAACAAGCACGGCGCCGGCATGCGCATCGGTGACATGCTGGTCGAGCAGGGGTTGATTACCCAAGACCAGCTTACGCAAGCCCTGCATATGCACAAAGACAATGGGGTAAAGGTCGGCGCGGCGTTGATTGAGCTCGGTGCGATCAATGAACGTACGCTGCTGCAGAACCTTGCGAGCCAGGCCCGTGTGCCGTATATCGAGCCCGTTTTCGCGATGATTGAAGCACCGGTGCTTGCCGGAATTTCACCCGAGTATCTGGATAAGAACCTATTCGTGCCTTTCAGCAAGAGCGAAGACGGGCGCGTCACAGTTATCGTGAACGATCCAAAAGACGAGGACACGCTGCACGCGGTCCAAGACTTGTTCAAAGGCCGCTTCGACATCGCGGTCGGGCCAAAGGACGCTATCCGCCAAACCATCGAAGATTATCGTCGGTTCCGCACCGAGCGCGCGGGCGACGGAAGAAAACCCGCAGTAACCACGCAGGAAGACTCGATCATTCAATTGGTCGAACACATCATTTCCAGCGCCGTGGACGATCGCGCAAGTGACATTCACATCGAGCCGATGTCAGACAAGATTCGCCTGAGGTTCCGTATCGATGGCGTGCTCGTATACAAAACAGACCTCCCGCGCGATCTGTTGCCGCGGATCAACTCACGCATCAAAGTGATGGCCGAGTGCAATATCACCGAACACCAGCGTCACCAGGGCGGGAGATTCTTCTTCAAGATCGGCCAGCGCGAATACGACCTGCGCTTGTCGATTTACGTGACGGTGCACGGCGAGTCCATCGTCATGCGCATCCTCAACAAACAAAGCGGCATCGTTGGATTGGAAGCGCTGGGAATGAGCCCCTCGATGCGCGAACGATTTCGAGCGGACGTGCTGGATGCGCCAACCGGCGTAGTGCTGATCACGGGCCCTACAGGTTCCGGTAAAACAACGACGTTGTACTCCAGCCTCGAATACAGCAATACCATCGACACGAAAATTATCACGGCGGAAGACCCGGTCGAATACATGATCGATGGCATCATCCAATGCTCGATCTTCGACAAGATCGGGCGCTCGTTTGAATCCACGCTGCGCGAGATCGTGCGGCAGGACCCCGACATTATCGTGCTCGGCGAAATTCGCGACAAGGTGACCGCCGAGACCGCCATCCAGGCGGCGTTGACCGGGCATAAGGTGTATTCGACGTTTCATACGGAAGACACGATCGGTGGCCTGCTGCGTCTAATCGATATGCAGATTGAAACATTCTTGATCAGCTCGACGGTGATATCCGTCATCGCGCAACGTCTCCTGCGCAGAATCTGTTCGTTGTGTACCGCTCCTTATACGCCCACCCAGCAGGAAATAGAGCGCGTAGGTCTGAACGTCGAAGACGTGCGCGAACTGGAACTAAAAAAAGGCCGCGGCTGCAAGACTTGCAACTATACCGGCTATTTCGGGCGCATCGCAGTCTACGAATTGTTGATTCTGAACGAAGACGTGAAGGAGGCAATTCTCGCCAAACGCCCCGCGCACGTTATTCGCCGCATCAGCACCGAAACCACGGGACTCGTTAGCATGCGCGAGGACGGCATCGCAAAAGTCGTGCGCGGTTTCACGACCTTCGAGGAAGTGCTGTCGCAGACGCCGCGTACTTTCGAGACCCGGCCATTGCGCCAAATACTGCAAATGACGCAATGATGCATTGTCCGTACTGCAACCAGGAATCCGCCGCGCAGCCGAACGAAGGGCTTGCCGTCTGCGCCGTGTGTATGAATCCATTCGTGATCATGGCGCAGGGGCATTCCGTGAAGGCAACAGCGCCGGCAGGCGCGCAGGACATTCGCGAGATAGCAAAACCCGGCTCGATCGGAGGAGAGATACTCAAAGCCCTTCCGAAATCGCTCGCGGAATTGCCGGTACTCCCGGAAATCTCCCAACGCGTGATGAAAAAATTGCGCGATCCAGAGATGTCGATGACTGACCTCGCGGAAATTATCCGCGAAGACCAGGCGATCGCGATCAAGATTCTGCAGCTCGCGAACAGCGCGATGTACGGTGGACTGCAGGAAATCAGAGATCTAAACGCTGCATGTGCCCGTTTAGGATCGCGCACGATTGCAAACGCTGTGCAAGCCGTGGCGAACGGCAATTTGTACATCACGGGCAATCAGGTATTCCGCGATCACATGCAACAACTGTGGCGGCATGCGCTGGCATCCGCGCATTGCTCCTACGAGATTGCAAACGTATTGGCGGAACCGCGCGCGGACGAATTGTTCGTCGCGGGTCTCATTCACGATATTGGTCGCGCGGTACTGCTCGACGTAGTCGCGAACCAATATCGCGGCGTGCTCGCCGACCTGCGCAATTCGCCTGATCTCTTGGATGAAGTTTTTGAAAGCTACTCCCCGCTGGTTGGGCTAAACGTCGTGATCAAATGGAACCTTCCACCCGAATTCCGAATGACGACGTATTTTCTGCGCAATGCACAAAACGTTCACAATGAGCCGGCGCGGGTGCTCACCAACATCGTCGCGCTGGGCGAAGCCGTCGCGGAAACATCCGGCTACGGATTGGGAATGAATGTTACCTCTCTGCTCGGAATGCCTGCCGCCCGCGCGCTGGGGATGACAGACATGAAGCTCGCAATGGTTCGCGCCGATCTGGACGAAAAACTGTCCGGACTCCTGGAGATTAGCAGTCCGGCCGCGTAAGAACGCCTAATTCTTTCGCCGCAATAAAATAATTGGCCGGTCTACGCCGTGCTTTCCTGAGATGGGTTGATTCAGGTCCCAGTCATTCCACCAGCCGACAAACTCGAACTGCGTATGGTCGCGCACGAAGGCAAGAAACTCCTGCGGGAAAATGCGCCGGCGCAACGACTTGTCCTCCAGTGTCAGTTGCTTGCCATGATCGTTGACTTCGAGATGGAGGGTGTCCTCGTATAGCTGCTCTATGCGGTTAATGCTTGCAGACCAATAGCTCGCCTGAATATGGATACCAGCACGCTCGACTTCCCATGAATCCACTACGTCCACCATCGGATCGAAATCGACACACCACTCCATGAGATACAGCGCACCCGGCTTTAGCGCTTTCGCCATAGCGTCGAAGTGCGCCTGTATTTCCTTGTTGTTTGTGACGTAGAGGGACGCAAGCGCAACGAATGCAAAATCGGCGGGTTGCGACAGCGAGAAACTGGTAAGGCACTGCTCTAATAGCTCGGCGCAAGCGCCGATATTTGTCGCGCGCTCTCCTGCAGCGTCGAGCATCGCCGCGCTGCGGTCTACGCCCACGTACTTGAAACATTGCCGATGCAGTTGCTCCAAATGAGGCGCCTGTCCGCAGCAAATCTCGAGCACCCGCTTCACCGGCACGCGCGAGAACCGCTCAATGCAATTGTTGAATACGGAAACCTCGCGCGCAAAATCACGATAGGAGAATGCCATGTCGTAGTAGCGCGGAAAACTGTAAACACCGCTCATGCGCTTACCCGATTTGCAGAATGGCGAGTGGCACTTCAGCGCGTCCGATTAATTTCTTCGCGCAATGCCGCCGCTGCTGCGCGCACGTCTCCTGCTTCTGTTACCGCGGTCACGACGGCAACGTGCCGAGCGCCGCGTTCGAGCACCTGCCCGATGTTCTGCAATTTGATGCCTCCCATCGTCGTCCACGGCACGTGGAGGTGCGGAAGTATTGCATCGATCGCCTCGGGGCCTATGGCGCCGCCGGCTACGTTCTTCGTCTGGGTCGAAAAGATGGGGCCGATGTTTACGTAGCTTGCCCCGGCGTCCTGCGCTACGAGCGCCTCTTCGAGGTTGTGTGTGGAAGCGCCGATGAGCAAGTCAGGCGCAATTGCGCAAGCGGCGCTTACGGGCAAATCTGACTGACCCAAATGCACGCCGTCCGCATCCACGGCGAGCGCAATATCGACACGATCATCAATAATGAGCAGCGCCTCATGCTGCGCCGTGCGCTCGCGAAACCGCGCCGCGCGCCGGCACAATTCTCCATCATCCAGATTTTTTTCCCGTAACTGAATCAGGCGCACACCCGCATCGAGCACGGCATCCAACACATCGAGCGCGCTACGCCCGCCACAAAAAGATTCCGTGATGACCACATACAAATCCGCGTCCGAAAAGCGCGCCAAGCGATCCGCGTAAGTCATCACCCGCCCCCCACGAACCGTACAAGCTCGATGACATCACCCTCTTCGAGCATCGTTGTGCTATACGCCGCGCGCGGCACGATTTCGTCGTTGCGCTGCACGGCGGTGGCTTCGGGGAGTAGGTTAAGGGAGCGAATCAATTCGGAAACTGTCCGCATGGAGACAGATAATGAATCGCCGTTAACAGTTAGTTGCAACGATTTCTGCCCTTTAAATGTCCACTGTAAGCGGACCAATGTTCCTTACAACCCAATCAATGAACTCTTGACGCCGCAGTTCGCCGGATGCAACTCGCAATATGAAGGACTCCTGTTCATCTCGATCGGCCGTTAGCTCAAAGCCGTTTAGAACCAAATTGGTTTCCAATACCGCGTGTCCGATTCGTTTGCTGCCGTCGATGAACGGATGATTGGCGATGATGCTGTGTGCTTCAGCGGCAACTTTCTCGGCAAGTGTAGCGTAGAGTTCGGCGCCGTCGAATGTCAGTAGATGTTGCGTTAGCGCAGATTCGAGTACGGCAAGATCTAATACGCCAAACGAACCCCCGGTCAATCTGATGATATCGTCGTGAAGCTCAATCACTTCTTTCAAAGACAAGAAGTACATCAAGCCAGACGCCGGTACAATTCCTCGTTTTTCTTCAGTACGTAATCCATTGCTGCCCGAACTTTCTCGTCTGTGGCCCGAAGCATGTCGTTAATTCCCGCGCGGGCCAAATCCTCTGGACTTACTCCCAAGCGCGAAGATTTCTCGCGCAACTGGTTCGCGGCCTCATCGGATACAGATATCGTTAGTTCAGTCATCGCTGACAACTCCTGGACCATCAAGAACTATGCGCACATATTATACCGCAACGCGCTGATTGCTCTTCGCGGATTTGTATGCAGCTACGGTAACTTCGACAGCCTTGAGCCCATCGATGCCGGAGGCTGCCGGGTCGCGGCGTTCGCGGATGGAATCGGCAAAGTCCTGCACGAGGCCGAGATCAGAGTTGTCGCCCCAGCCAACCCACTGTGCCTTCATAGCGTCGTCGTTGTAGAGGTTGATCTTCTGGTTGAAGGCGTCGACCGTGACCACGCCTTTCTCGCCGATGATCTCCATCGTCACGTCGCCCCATGTGGGATAGCTCTTCGAGCGATTCCAACTCGCGATGTGCTGAATCTTCACGCCGCCTTCCATCTCTAAATGGAGGGCGCCGAAATCGTCCGTGCCAATGCCCGTGCGAATCAGGTTGCCGTTTTCGCAATACACATGCGTGAACTCTTTGCCGAGCATCCAGCGCAACACGTCCGCGACGTGTACCGTGTGGTCCATCGTCGCGCCGCCACCGGAGAGCGCTTCGTCGGCAAACCAGCCGCCGGGATAGCTGCCGTTGTTCGTGCAGGTGGCCGCGTAGATGTTGCCGTATTTTCCGTCGGCGATATCGTTCTTCACTGCGACGAGCGGAGGTACATGGCGACAGGGGAACGCGGTGCCGAGACCTACCCCTTCCTTCTTGCACAGTTCCACCATTGCGCGCGCGTCTTCGATAGTCGTCGCCAATGGCTTCTCGCAAAGGATCCACTTCTTCGCGCGCGCAGCGGCTTCCACCATTGGGCGATGCTTCACGTTTTCCGAGCAGATGATTACGCCATCGATATCGGACTTCAGAAATGCGTCCAAATCGGCGATAAGTTTCGTGCCGTTTTGCTCCGCGGCTGCCTTCCCGCGCGCTACGTCATCGTCCCACACGGCGCTCAATTCAACGCCATTTACCTGCGCAATCGCGGTCGCGTAGCTGTACGCGTGCATGTGCGCAAAACTCATGATGCCAAGCTTGATCATCCAATCCACTCCTGCGAAGAAGGGAGCACGGGCATCTTGCCCGTGATTAATCACGGGCGAGACGCCCGTGCTCCTTTTTCAATTGTTGTTTTATCTTATTAGAGAAACTAGAACGTCACCGGCTGCTGTTTTTCAGCCGATTCAATCGCAGCCAATCCCATGCGTACCGCCCACACCGCATCTTCCGGCGTTACACGTGGTTCGTGTTTGCCGTCGAGCCAGCCTTTGAAATCAGCCCACTCCAAGTAGTACGGACTGTCGTTCACCGGACTCGCAGGCAACACTACGCCCGGGGCCATGCCGCCATCGCCGCGCAACTGCGATGCGAGCGGCGCTTCACGACTGTCGAAGGTGATCATTCCGTTATCGCCGCAGACTTCCACTAGCACTTTAAATCCGCTCGGGTGCGCCCAAGAACCCGTTACCGTCGCGATAATCCCGTTCTTCATGCGAAAGGTAACCATCGCGTAGTCGATGCCTTCGTCGATGCGCTCGCGTAAGTCCTGCGCGAACACGCGCTCGGGATCCCCGAAGGCGTAGCGCAGCCAATCGAAATCGTGGATGATGCAATCGAGCGTCACACCGCCGCTCTTCTCAAAATCGCGGAACCACGCGCCTTCGCCCAGCGGGCTCTGCCCGCCACGGTAGGTGCGCACGGTACCCACCTTGCCAACCTTTCCATCCGCGATCTGCTGTTTGATCGCGCAGAACTCCTGGAAGTAGCGGACGACATGGCCAACGAAGAGTTTCACCCCCGCCTTTTTCGCCGCGGCCAGCGCTTCCTCGCATTGCTTCAGTGTGCGGCAGAACGGCTTCTCGCAAAATATGTGCTTGCCATGCTTGGCTGCTTCGACAACGTAGGCCGCGTGATACGGCGTCGGCGTGCAGATAGCCACGACGTCGACGTCCGGCAACGCGCACAATGCCATGGCATCGTTTACAACCTTCGCACCGTATTGCGCTGCGAGCGATTCCGCATTTTCCTTCACGGGATCGGAGCACGCAACGACGCTGAAGCCCGCCTTCACGGCACACGGCGCGTGAAACTTTCCCAGCACTCCACAACCAATTATCCCCAAGCGCATGGCAACCCTTTCTAAAACGCTGAAATGTGAGCAAGCGTACAGCCCAAAGCGTATAAAACCCCGACGGCGCTTGGCAATCTCGCCGCGCCGCACGGTTTGAGACTGCGCGCCAAAACCGATAGTCTGTTTGCCGCTGCAATTTGGGTGGTATTCGGACGCATCGCAATGAAGTCGTTCAGCACCATAGGCACGAAATCTTCGCGTTCTCTACACGCTATACTTCTTTCATTCTCGCTTACCATGGCGGCTTTCGCCCAGAACGATGGGTGGGAAAAGGTTTACCAGGAGCGCCTGACGTGGTGGAGCCTTCAGCCCGTCGCGGAACGCGCCGTTCCTGCCGTTCAGAACCAGACATGGGCCCGGAACGAGATTGACAAGTTCATTCTCTCAGGCCTCGAAACGAAGGGACTAGCGCCGGTCGGTGAAGCAAATCGCCACGTCCTCGCGCGGCGCTTGAGTTTCGCGCTCACGGGACTGCCCCCCAAGCAGGAAGAAGTCGCGCGTTTTGTTGCGGACGAGTCGCCCGATGCCTACGAGCGTTACCTTCAATCACTTCTTGATAGTCCGCACTTTGGCGAGCGTTGGGCGCGGCACTGGATGGATGTCGTGCACTATTCCGACACGCATGGCTACGAATGGGACACGCCCGCGAAGAATGCGTGGATGTACCGCGACTATCTCATCCGTGCGTTCAATCAGGACATATCGTTCAAGGAGCTCATTCGCGAACAGATCGCGGGCGATCTACTTCCGCCGCGCATCGATCCGGAGACAGGTCTGAACGATTGCTTGATAGGTCCGACGTCGATGCGTCTCGGCGAACGCCGTCACGGTGACAACGCGGACGCCGAAGGCGTCACGCAAGAGGCGATGGCAAACATCATCGACACGGTGAGCAAGGGCTATCTCGCCACGACGGTGGCCTGCGCACAGTGTCACGACCACAAACTCGACGCCGTATCGCAACAAGACTACTTCGGTCTATCCGGCATCTTCATGAGTTCACGGTGGATTTCACGCGGTGCGGATACGACCGATCCCAATGTCGCTGTGCTCGACCAAATGCGCGCGATTAAAAAAGACATCGCATCAGAGATTGGCGCGGTATGGCAAGCTGCTGAAGAATCCCTCGTGACAAACATCTCCGCGACGCCTACCGATGAACCCGCAAAGCAAGACAAGTCGAAGCCCGCACCTGCACAGACTGCCGAAGTATTTCCTGATTCTGCCGTCGCGTTGTGGCGCTACACACAGACCGCAACCAAGAACGGTTCAACCCCGCAGGAAGTGTGGGCCAAACTTGCGATGTGGTATCAAACGGAACGTGACGCGCGCGCAAAGGACAACGCAAAGAATCTCACCTTCGTCGCAGACTTCACCGGCGAGACAATCCCAGAGGGTTGGCGCACCGACGGCTTTGGCATGCAACACGGTCTCGTAAAAGACGGTGAACTCGTCGTGGCGGATGAAGGCGGCGCCGCAGTTTCGCAACTGCTCGTCGCGGGCCGCTGGTCAAACGTGTGGTCCGCGCGCATGGGCGGCGCGTTGCGCGGGCCCTTGCTCGAACAAGACAAAGATATCGCGATGTCGATTGGCTATGCCGGTGGCAAACACGCCGCGCAGTCGCTGGTGGTTGAAAACGCGTTTCACAGCGAACGCATGAAATTTCTCGATCGCGCGCAACCGGGTTGGATGACGATCACGCCCGCGAATTTGCCTGCGTTGGCAGGCGGCGTCGATCACACGCCGCGCCGCTTGTATCTTGAGCTGGTTACGAAATCGTTGAACAACTATTTCCCGCCGCGCGTTGCGTACGCTGGACTAAAAGAAGCAGACGAAAAAGACCCGCGCTCGTGGTTCGGCGTCACGCGAATTTACAAACATCCCGTTGCAGATCCGCCGCGCGATGCGATGCCGCATTTCGCTGCGCTGCTTGAAGGGAACGCGCCAGCATCGAAAGAAGAAACCGCGCGCGCAATCGCGAAGTGGATATTGGCTTCGGTGGACGGTTGGCGCAATGGCAACTGCACGGCGGACGATGTGCGCATCATCAATGAAGCAATTTCAGCAAAGTGGTTGCCAAACGACGCTCTCGCAAGCCCGAGGCTCGCGCAGCTTGTTGCGTCGTATCGCGACACGGAAAAGAAACTGCAGCCGGAGCGCGTGGTCGGCAGTGTTGAAGACTGGAATGAAGGCCGTGACGAACGCATCGGTGTGCGCGGCTCCTACACCGATTTCGGCGATGCCGCGCCGCGCGGGAACATCCGCTTCCTGGGCGGCCCGGCACAACGCGCAAACGAGTACGCGAGTGGCCGATTGGAATTCGCCGACAGCATCGCGAACGATCAAAACCCGCTCACAGCACGCGTATTCGTCAATCGTGTCTGGGCAAATCTCTTCGGTCAAGGCATCGTGCGCACGCCCGATGATTTCGGTCACCTCGGCGAAGCACCGTCGCACCCCGAATTGCTCGACTGGCTCGCACGTCGTTTCATGGACGATGGCTGGTCGCTTAAAAAACTCGTCGCCTTGATGGTGACGTCCGCGACGTGGCGACAATCCTGCATTCCAAACGAAGCGGCGATGACACAAGATCCCGAGAACCGCCTGTGGCACCACATGCCGATGCGCCGGCTAGATGCGGAATCGATCCGCGATGCAATGTTGGCGTCCTCGGGACGAATGGACGACACGATGTACGGTCCGCCGGTCGAGCCAAATCGTGCTGCGGAGGACGCCGCGAAACGCCTGTACAGTGGGCCTATTGACGGCAACGGACGCCGCAGCATTTACATCAAAATGACGATGATGGAACCGCAGCGGTTCCTCGCGCAGTTCAATCAGCCCATTCCAAAGTTATGTACGGGCAAACGCGATGCGACGAACGTTCCCAACCAGGCGCTCGCCATGCTGAATGATCCTTTTGTTAGCACGATGGCAAAAGACTGGGGCGATCGGCTTGTGGCGGATGGCGCGACCACGCCCGAGCATCGGGCGCAGGAGGTCTTTGAGGCCGCGTTTGGCCGCGCGCCGGACGACGCAGAGATCGATCGCGTAGTGAAACTCGCGACACGTTGCGCGGAACTGCGCGGTATCGATCCAAGTACCATGATGACCTGCCAGCCCGTCTGGCGGGATGTCGCCCATGCGGTGTTCAATACAAAAGAGTTTATTTATGTCCAGTAAACGCGACGACGCTCGGCTGTCGGTAAATCCCTTATGCCCGGGTTGTGATTCACCTGCGGTGTCGCGCCGCGATTTTCTGCGCCGTACCAACATGGCCTTTGGTCAACTCGCCTTTGCAGGTCTCGCGAGCCGGTGGGCTGCGGCGGAATCAAACGCAGTCACGCCGCAGTTCGCGCCGCGCGCGAAGCGCGTAATCTTCTTGTTCATGGACGGCGGTGTGTCGCACGTCGATACATTCGATCCGAAACCCGAACTGACAAAACGCCACGGCCAGCAAGCGGAGTGGGTGGCGGATCTGAAATCGCAGGCGATCAGCCCCTCACGCAAATGGCTGAAGCATCTGTGGGAGTTCAAGCAGCGCGGCGAATCCGGCTTATGGGTCAGCGACCTGTTTCCACATGTTGCGAAGGTCGCGGATGAATTGTGCGTGGTACGTTCGGTGGTTGGGGAAACGCCGTTACATGGCGCGCAGAACCTGCTGCTGCACACGGGCCGGAGCATAGGCGCGGCCCCAAGTTTTGGCGCATGGATTTCCTACGGTCTCGGCACCGAAAACGAACAACTGCCTGGCTATGTGTTGCTCAACAACGATTGGGTGCCTAACGGCGGCTCGCAAAACTTCGCAAGTTCATTCCTGCCCGCGACACACCAGGCCGCGATGGTGCGCGCACACGGCGATCCCGTAGACAACATTAAACCCAGCGATCCGCTCGACGTGCAGCGCGCAAAGCTTGACTTCCTCCGCGAACAGGACGGCGCGCTTGCAGCATCGCTCGGCGGCTCTGACGCAATCGAGTCGGCTATTCGCAACTACGAAACCGCCGCGCACATGCAGTCGTTGATTCCCGCGTTGTGCGACATCAGCGGAGAAAGCGAAGCGACGCGCAAGCTCTACGGCGTGGACCGCGAGATCAACTACGACAAGTTCTACGCGCTTCAATGTCTGCGCGCGCGGCGCATGATCGAAGCGGGCGTGCGCTTCGTCGAAATCACGTGTCCCCTCACGCACAACAACAACGCGCCATGGGACCAACACGGCGAACTAAAAGTGCGCCACGAAGAAAACGCGCGCATCACCGATCAGCCCGTCGCCGCGCTGCTGACCGATCTGAAAGCCCGCGGCTTGCTCGACGACACCCTCGTACTGTGGGCAGGGGAAATGGGCCGCACCCCGCACTCCTCCGGCGAAGACGGCCGCGATCATCACGTCAGCGGCTACACGATCTGGATGGCCGGCGGCGGCATCCGTGGCGGCATGACCTATGGCGAGACCGACGAAATGGGCATGTCCGCCGTGGTGGACCCCGTGAACATCCACGACATCCACGCGACGGTCCTGCACCAGCTCGGAGTGAACCACGAGAAGCTCACCTACCGCTTCGGCGGGCGCGACATGCGGCTGACGGATGTGCATGGCGACGTGATCCGCCGGATCATTGCGTAGCAAGCCCAAAACCGTATAAATTCAACGGGGCTGCATTCTCACACGGTTTGGGCTGGAACTCGGGCTCACGCGCCCGTAACGCACGATTCAAAGGAGTCTTCCGCAATGCTGTTAGGCCGTAGTCTGTTTGGGGTCGTTGTAGCGCTTGCGCTCTGCACTGGCGCCGCGCACGCGCAGTTCACGTTCGAAAAAGGCGACAGCGTCGCAATCATTGGTAACGCGCTTGCCGATCGCATGCAGCATGATGGCTGGCTGGAAACATACTTGCACACGGCCAACCCCGATAAAAATCTAGTCCTGCGCACGCTCGCGTTCAGCGGAGATGAAGTCGCCAAGCGCCCCCGCGAAGAAGGGTATCCTTTGCCCGACGAAATGTTGAACCTTGTCAAAGCCAACGTGATCTTCGCGTTCTTCGGCTACAACGAATCTTTCTGCCGCGACCCGGAACTCTTCAAGAAAGACCTCCGCGCGTTTATCGATGAAACGCTGACCAAAAAATACGACGGCAAAGGCGCACCACGCATCGTGCTGTTTTCGCCAATCGCTTACGAGAACCTGAACTCGCCAAATTTCCCTGACGGCATCGAAATTAATCTGTGGCTTTCGATCTTCACCGATGCCATGGCGCGCGTGGCTGCGGAAAAAGGTGTCACGTTTGTCGATCTATTCGCACCAACGCGCGCGCTCTACAGTGAAATCGAAGATCCGCTTACGATAAACGGCGTCCACCTGAACGATCGCGGTAACAAAGAGCTCGCCAAAGTGATTGTGAAGGCGCTAGGCCAGGACCCAAGCGAGAATTCCATCGATCTCGTCCACGCCGCAGTGCTCGATAAGAATTGGAACTGGTTCAACCGCTATCACGCGACCGACGGTAACGACGTGTGGGGTAATCGATCGATCCTAAAGTTTGTCGATGAGCAGACGAACGCGGAAGTGTTGCAGCACGAACTGGTGATGCTCGACGCGAAATCGGCCAGCCGCGACAAAGTCATCTGGAGCGCCGCGAACGGCAAGAAAATTGAGCCAGACGACAGCGCGATGCCGAAGCCACTATTGGTGAAGACCAACATGGCAGCTGACGGCAAGACGGGTTCGACGACCTACGTTGCCGCGAAGGACGGCGTGAGCACGTTCAAACTCGCAAAAGGCCTGCAAGCCAACTTGTTCGCTTCTGAAGATACGATTCCCGAGCTCACGAATCCTGTGCAAATGGGTGTTGATACTAAGGGCCGTATCTGGGTGGCGGACTGGGAGACCTATCCCAAATGGCAACCCGATCGCGAAATGCTCGATCGCCTGCTCATCCTTCCGGATGAAAATCGCGACGGCGTCGCCGACAAAGCGATCACATTTGCTTACGTTCACAACCCCACGGGCTTCACGTTCTGGAATGGTGGCGTAATCGTCGTGAGCGCGCCGAATATCTGGTTTCTAAAAGACACCGACGGCGACGACAAAGCCGATGTAAAAGAACTGTTGTTCACGGGTCTGGATTCCGCCGACACGCATCACTCCGCGAACGGTCTCGATTACGGCCCTGATGGATACATCTACTATCAGCGCGGCGTGTTCAACGTAAGCAATGTCGAAACACCGTGGGCGCCCGGCCAATTGCATTCCGGCAAGTCCGGTATGTACCGATTCAACCCGCGCACGCACCGTTTCGCGTTTCACGCAGTCAACGAACCAAACCCTCACGGCGGCGACTTCGACTACTGGGGCTACCACTTTGCGACGGATGCGACTTCCGGCCGCGCATTCCAGGTGCGCATGGACGGCGGTGGCGCATTCAAGATGCACGAGTTATTGACGAAGACTGTACGCCCGGTGCCCTCAAGCGGCATCTTGTCCAGCGAACACTTCCCGGACGAGTTCAACGGTAACTACATCATCCTTAACAGTATCGGCTTCCTCGGCATCAAGCGCTATTCGTTAGAAAATAAAGAAGGAAACTTCTGGGGCACCGAACAGGAAGACCTGCTCGTTTCCAGCGATCCAAATTTCCGTCCCTCCGATTTCAAAATCGGCGACGACGGCGCGCTCTACGTATCCGACTGGCAGAACGCGATCATCGGCCATATGCAGCACAACATCCGCGATCCAAATCGCGACCACGTGCATGGCCGCGTATATCGCATTACCGCGGAAGGACGCGCGCTGCTCGATCACGTTGAAGTCGATGCGCAACCAATCGAAGCGTTGCTCGACGTGCTGAAAAATCCGAACGATGGCATCCGCCTGCGCGCGCGCACGGAACTGAGTGAGCGCAACCCGGACAAAGTAATTGCCGCGGTGACGAAGTGGGTGCAGCAGTTCGACATCGGCAAAGCAGAAGACGCGCACCATATTCTCGAAGCGTTGTGGCTGCATCAGCAGTTGAATGTCGTGAACGAAGCGCTGCTCACCGGCGTGCTCAACTCGCCGAACCCCGATGCGAAGCGAGCGGCCGAGCGCGTGAAATACATGTGGGAAATCGAAGGGCGCGTCGGCGATGCCTCGCGCGCGACGGACCACAGCGCACATCAACACGCGATGGCGTCTGACAGTTCCGGCGACTATCTCAAGCAGGAGCCGTCTCCAGAGCCAAAGATGGAAGGCGACACGATGGTCGTCCACATCCAGACGCTCAAGGAGCAGATGAAGTACGACCGCAAGGCATTCGCCGTTGGACCGGGCATGAAGGTGAAGGTCGTCTTCAAAAATCCCGACGCGATGGATCACAACATGATCTTCGTGCAACCGGGCTCGGGATCGCAGGTCGCGCTCGCAGCCATGATGCTCGGCGCGGACGGCATCAAAAAGAATTGGACGCCCCAGAGCGACAAGATCATCGTTGGATCGAAAATGCTTTCAATGGGTTCAGAGGCGACCATCGAGTTCACTGCGCCCACCGCGCTCGGTGATTATGAATATATCTGTACCTATCCTGGTCACTATCAGTTGATGAACGGCGTCATGCACGTCGTCGAAGACCCAGCAAAGTGGATGGCCGAAAATAAAGATGTTCTCAACACTCCGGGCCGAAAATTCGTTCAGGAATGGAAGATTGCAAACCTGATCAACGACGTCGCGCCGATGGGCACAAGCTGGTCCCCTGAGCGGGGCGAGAAGATTTTCAAAGAAGCGTCCTGCACCGTGTGCCACCTGCAGAACGAAAAAGGGGGGCGCGTCGGCCCCGATCTCACCGACGGTACAAAGCCATTGGATCCCGCGGCGATGCTTACCGAACTACTCGACCCCTCAAAAGTGATTAACGAGAAATACAAGACCTGGGAAATCGCGATAGACACCGGCGACGTACTCACTGATGAAACGGTCTACGGCATCATCGTCGAAGAAAACGCAGACTTCGTGCGCGTACTGACCAATCCCTTGCAAGACCTTGAGGGCAAGAAAATCCTCTACGGCCACATCAAATCGCGCAACCCCGCGCCGTTGTCCACAATGCCGACAGGCTTACTGAACAGCTTCTCCCGT
This sequence comes from Candidatus Hydrogenedentota bacterium, assembly GCA_020848835.1. Taxonomy (GTDB): domain Bacteria; phylum Hydrogenedentota; class Hydrogenedentia; order Hydrogenedentales; family SLHB01; genus JABWCD01. Next base: position 93,674 of record JADLHJ010000102.1, on the reverse strand, counting down.
GAGGAGATATTGGACTTGATTGCGTATTTACAGTCGATCCGTATCGAGAAGAAATAGCCGGAGGGGAAGCATAAACCCGCCATCGGAAGAATGGAGAAAGAAAATGCGCTTGTACGCCTGGATATTTGCCGCTACTGCATTATGCTTTTCGAATTTTTTTGCACTCGCCGCAGAACCCACCCACGTCGTCTACGAAGGCAGCGGCGGCATCGGTGCGGGGAAGCACATCGTTTTCATTGCCTCCGATCACGAGTACCGCGGCGAAGAATCGCTCCCCGCGCTTGCGCGCATCCTCGCGAAGCACTACGGCCTCAAGTGCACGGTGATCTTCGGCACCGACCCGAAGACCGGCTTTCTACTCCCCGGCAGCAGCGATCTGCACGGACTGAGCGTGCTTAAAGACGCCGACCTCATGGTCATTTTCATGCGCTTCATCAACATGTCCGACGAAGAAATGCAGCACTTCGTGGATTATGTCGATCGTGGTGGACCCATCATCGGTCTGCGCACCTCCACGCACGCATTCCAAATTCCCGCTGATCGCAAGTTCCATGCTTACGATTGGCAATACGCGGGTAAGGAATTCGAAAAAGGCTTCGGACGCCAAGTCCTCGGCGAAACCTGGGTGACCCACTACGGCGACAACCACAAACAGAGTTCGCGCCTAGACATTGTGCCGGAGCAAAAAGATCACCCCATCCTGCGCGGCGTGAGCGATATGCACGTGCAGGCCGGCTGCTACACCGCGAACCCAATTGAAGGCAGCATCACTCTTGCGAAAGGAATTGTATTGAATGGAATGGCGAAGGATTCGCCCGTCGATCCCGTGAAAGGCGCGAATCCCCAGCCCGTCGTGTGGGTGCGCAACTACAAAAGCAAATCCGGCAAAGAAGCACGCATCTTCGCAACTACGCAGGGTGCATCGGAAGACATCCTCAACGACGGCTTCCGTCGCCTCCTCGTGAACGCGCACCTCTGGTGCCTCGGCATGGACGATCAGATCAAACCCGGCAACGACATCAGCTTCGTCGGCCCTTATCATCCGGCGCCGTTCAGCTTCACTGAGTTCCGTCGCGGCATCAAGCCCGCCGACCTCGCCGGCTGGGACACGCCAATCCTGAATCCAAACGCGCCGCTAGTAGAAGCAAACGCGGAGAAGAAGAAGTAGTAGTCGTTTGCTGCATGCATAACCGGGAGTGAACCGCCGATGGAAACGATTGCACTGATCGGGTCCGTGATGGGTGTCGGCATCGTATCAGGCATCAATTTATATGCGACGGTCCTCACCATTGGCCTTTGCCTGCGCTTTCAACTCTTTGGCATACCCGAGGGAATGGGCGATTTGGAAGTCCTCGCTCATCCCTACGTCCTGTGGACAGCGGGAATTCTATTCTTCGTAGAGTTCTTCGCAGACAAGATTCCATACGTGGATTCGCTGTGGGATGCGATACACACCTTCATCCGACCAATCGCGGGCGCAATCCTCGGTGCGACGATGGCTGGTTTCGGCGATCCCGCGCTCGCAGCCGTCGCATTTCTCCTCGCGGGCGGTGTTGCCTTTACGAGTCATGCGACAAAGGCAACCACGCGCGTAGCAGCAAATCACAGCCCGGAACCATTCTCCAATTGGATTTTGAGTATCATCGAAGATATTGTCGCAATCGTCGGCGCGGTGCTCGCGTTTCTGTTCCCAATGGTCGCGTTGATAGCGGTGTTGGTCTTTGTATGCATTGCCATTTGGCTTCTGCCAAAAATCGTCCGCGCATTTAGATCGCAATTCGCCCGCGTACGGCGAATATTTAATCGAAAAGACGTCATTACCCGGGCATGAGGAGGGGAGAAATGAGATTCACGTGTAGCGTCGTATCGGCCCTTGTCATTGCGGTTTCAACCGCAATAGCACAATCTCCAGGCATGGATCAGCTCTACAAACTCCGAGACGCGAAGACCCGCTCGATCAGCCCGGAAAATTTCACCGGCGAAAAAGGCAAAGGCGGCATGGCCACACTTGAAGAAGGCAACGCCAAGCGCGCCGCGCGCGAACTCGGGCAAGGCTGGAAGGTTAATCCGTATATCTACATCGAGCCGGGCCAGACTTATACGCTCGCGGAAATCGAAGGCCCCGGCATCATCAATCACATGTGGATGACGCCCGTCGGCGATTACCGCCTGATGATCATTCGCTTCTATTGGGACGATGAAACGCATCCATCGGTTGAGGCGCCCGTCGGCGATTTCCATGCCGCAGGCTGGGGCATGGGCAACGAGCCGCGCATCACGTCTTTGGCCATGTGTGTGAACCCGCGCAGCGGTTTGAATTCGTATTGGCAGATGCCCTTCCGCAAAAAATGCCGCGTGACAATGGAGAACCTCGGCGACAAGCGAGCCAGTCTCTACTATCAAATTGATTACTCGCTCGAAGCCGTCGCGAAAGACACGCCGTACTTCCACGCGCAGTTCCGTCGCGTGAACCCGCTGCCTTACAAAGACGTGTACACCATCGTCGATGGCATCAAAGGCCGCGGGCACTACGTCGGCACGTACCTTGCCCACGGCGCGAACAGCCCCGGCTGGTGGGGCGAAGGCGAAATTAAATTCTTCATGGACGGCGATACCGAGTTTCCAACCATCTGCGGCACCGGCGAAGAAGACTACTTCTGCGGCTCCTACGGTTATAACGAACGCAATGAAAACGGTCAGGAGATCTACGACAATTTTTCCACTCCATACACCGGCTTTTATCACGTCAAGTACGAAGGCACGCAACGCCGCTTCGGCCAATACCGCTGGCACATCACCGATCCCGTGCGTTTCGAGAGCGATCTCCGCGTAACGATCCAGAGCCTCGGTTGGCAGAGTGAAGGCCGTTACCTGCCGCTGCAGGATGACCAGGCATCCGTTGCATATTGGTACCAACTCGAACCGCACAATCCTTTCCCGCCGCTGCCATCCAAGGACAAACTCGTCATCGTGAACGAATTGCCCCTCGAAGGATTCCTGAAGAGCAACGTCTTCATCGACAAGGCGACGGTCGAAATCAAAGGCCGTAAAGGCGTCGCGGAAATCCGGTACACGCTCGACGGTAGCGAACCCACAGCAAGTTCCACGCTGTACAACGGCCCCTTTGATGTGACGAACACCTGCGTCGTGAAAGCGCGCGGATTTGCGAATGGAAAGAGTGTTACGCCAATCCTCGAAGGCCAATTCGTGCAAAAGCCCGCGCGCGGCGCGGCGAAGATTGGCAAAACGAAACCAGGTCTCGCGTATGAATTCTTCGCGCTGGAAGACACCTTGGAATCCACGCAGGCGCTTGTCGGCCGTCCCGCAACTGACAAAGGCACTGCGGAATCAATCGCGCTGCCCGCACGCGATTTACCCGATCGCTTTGGCCTCGTGTTCAAAGGATATATCACGATTCCGGCACGGGGCATTTACACGCTATCCACACTTTCAAACGATGGCAGCCGCCTCTATATCGGTGATGAACTCGTCGTCGATAACGACGGCCCGCACGGCGAGCGCGATGTCTCCGGGCAAATCGCTCTTGAGCTTGGCGCACACCCGATCCGCGTGGAATACTTCCAGGCAGGCGCGGGTAAAGCACTGGAAGCTTTTATCGAAGGTGGCGGCATCGCAAAGCAGTCGATTCCCGCAAACATGTTGTCGCATTAGATGGCACCAAAACCATGTGCCGTTTGCGATGCCCATTTGGAGTGCGGCGGCGGGCGGACGCCGCCTTGGCTGCGATGACAAAAAGATGAGTTGCATAAAATGCGTTCAATGCTCCTACGCTTTCTAGTTTCCTTTTTGGCCACGTGCAGGGCATTCTCGGCTGATCACCAAGCCGACGTTTGCATCTTCGGAGGCACATCATCCGCCATCGCAGCGGCGGTGCAGGTCGCGCGCATGGGGCATAGCGTCGTTGTCATTTCGCCCGACAAGCACCTCGGCGGGCTGAGCAGCGGCGGACTTGGCTGGACGGACACCGGCAAGAAAGAAGTCATCGGCGGAATCGCGCGCGAGTTTTACCATCGCGTGTGGAAGCACTACGACAAGCCCGAAGCGTGGCGCTGGCAAACGCGCGAGGAGTATGGCAACAAAGGCCAGGGCACACCCGCAATCGACGGCGAAAACCGCACGATGTGGATCTTCGAACCGCATGTTGCCGAAGTCGTATTCGAAGACTTTGTGAAAGAGTTTTCGATTTCTGTCCATCGCGACGCATGGCTCGATCGCGAAAATGGCGTAACAAAAAAAGACGGGCGCATCGTCGCTATTCGCACACTCGCGGGCGACACCTTCCGCGCGAAAGTTTTCATTGACGCGACCTACGAAGGCGATCTCATGGCCGCGGCAGGTGTGTCGTATCACGTGGGCCGCGAATCGGCTGCAACCTACGGCGAAAAGTGGAACGGCGTGCAGACCGGCGTGTTGCACCACCGCCACTACTTCATGACTGACATCAGTCCCTACAAAACCTCCGGCGATCCTGCGAGCGGATTGTTGCCGCGTATCTCTGCCGAGCCGCCCGGCGAATTCGGCGCCGCGGACAAACGCGTGCAAGCCTATTGCTACCGCATGTGCCTGACCAAACAGGCCGAAAACCGCGTGCCTTTCGAAAAACCGGAGGGATACGATCCCGCGCAATACGAATTGCTCCTGCGCGTACTCGAGTCAGGCTGGCGCGAGCACTTTCAAAAATTCGATCCCATCCCCAACCACAAGACCGACACCAACAACCACGGGCCCTTCAGTACCGACAACATCGGAATGAATTACGACTACACCGAAGCGACCTACGAACGGCGCCGCGAAATCCTCGCGGAGCACACGCGCTATCAAAAAGGCCTGATGTACTTCATGGCCAACGATTCGCGCGTACCGCAGGATGTGCGCGACGCGATGGGCCAATGGGGACTCGCAAAAGACGAGTTCACCGACAACGGCAACTGGCCGCACCAGATTTATGTGCGCGAAGCGCGCCGCATGATCGGCGCATTCGTGATGACCGAACACGAAGTGCTCGGCAAACGCGACGTAGAGATGTCAGTTGGCATGGGCTCCTACGCGATGGACAGCCACAACGTGCAGCGCTACATCAAGCCCGACGGTCACGTACAAAACGAAGGCGACATCGGCGTAAAGCCCGACAAACCCTACGCAATCGATTACCGCGCGCTCACACCCAAGCAAAGCGAATGCGAAAACCTGATCGTCCCCGTCTGCCTATCCAGCTCGCACATCGCCTTCGGCTCCATCCGAATGGAACCCGTCTTCATGATCCTCGGCCAAAGCGCCGCCACCGCAGCAGTCATGGCCATCGGCGACAACACACCCGTCCAATCCATCCCCTACGAAAAACTCCGCGCTCGCCTACTAGCCGACGATCAGCGCCTGTAGCGTATAGGTAGAAACGTCATCGGCTGCGTGTATACTCCCCGCCAGGGGTAACCGGGAAAACATGCCTCGCGACTCGCGCAATCATCGTGCTGAATTCAACACCACGCGCTGGAGCATTGTGCTCGCTGCCGGCCGCGTAGATTCGCCAAGTTCACGCCATGCACTCGCACACTTGTGCGCCGCGTATTGGTATCCGCTTTACGCCTACGCGCGTCGGCGCGGCCATCGTGCGGACCAAGCCGAGGACTTCACGCAAAGTTTTTTTGCACGTTTTCTGGAAAAGCACGACGTGCAGGACGCCGATCGCGCGCGCGGAAAGTTCCGCAATTTTTTGCTGGCATCCTTCAAGAACTTTCTCGCCAACGAGCATGACCGCAACACTGCAAAGAAGCGCGGCGGCGAATTCGCCTTCGAGTCGATTGACTCCGCCAACGCCGAACACCGCTATGCATCGCTCCCTCATTCGCTCTCGCCGGAGCAGGAGTTCGAGCAACAATGGGCGTTGTCCATGCTGGAAACCGTCGTTAAGCAGTTGGAGGCCGAGTACACGTGCGCAGGCAAAGCCCCGTTGTTTTCGCTGTTGAAAGAATTTCTTCCGGGATCCGCGTCGGAATTGACCTATCGCCAATGCGCCGATTCACTTTCCGTTTCGGAAGCCGCCGTTAAGATGGCTGTGCTGCGGTTGCGCCGCCGCTATCGCCAGGTTCTGCGCGAACAAATCGCCGACACATTGCCACCCGACGGTTCAATCGACGAGGAGATTCGCTATCTGCTGAGCATCATCGGGGCGTGATTATTCTTGGGGTGCCGCGTTACCTTTGCCGGCCCATTTCTTCATTACTTGGTGAATAAGGTCACAGGATGGGGAGTTTGAGCACATGAACGAAGTGAAGAAATGCCCTAAGTGCGGTGTGGAAATTCCCGGAGCGACGCCTGAAGGCCGCTGCCCGAAGTGCATGTTGCGCGCGGGTTTGGCCGAAGAATCAAGCGCCCCGCCATTCGAGGGCGATAAGAACCTGCTATTCGGCGTCTTTGCGGTGCAACTGCGCAAAGTCACGCCGCAGGAAATCATGGCGGCGGCGGGTGCTTGGGCGGCGGACACCACAAAAGACATTCCCACGCGCCTGTTGCAGCAAGGTGTCCTGACCCCGGCGGATGTGGAATTCATCGCGCGTCTGGTGGACGAAGCGGTGCGCGCGCATGGGGGCGATCTGCAAGCCACCCTTCATACTCTCGGCGGCGATCAGGTGCTGCAGGCGACCTACCGCAATTCCGTTGATCTTTCCCGCTACCGCTTCGGCGCGACGGGTACGGCGGTGTATCTGGACAACAAACCGCTGGATCCCGATGCGGTCCCCGGCGTGCAGGAAACGCCCGGCCGCTACACCCACGTCAGCGAACACGCGCGTGGCGGCATGGGCCGCGTACTCCTCGTGCATGACGGATTCCTTGGTCGCAATGTTGCGCTCAAAGAACTGATGCCCGGCAGCCGCCCGACCTCCGATCCCGAAAATCCCTCTACGCCAGTGCGACAATACATGGGTTTTCTGTCCCGCTTCTTGCAGGAAGCGCGCATCACCGGCCAACTCGAACACCCGTCCATCGTGCCGGTCTACGAACTCGGCCACCGGCAAGACGGAACGCTCTATTACACGATGAAACTCGTGCGCGGGAAGACCCTGCGTGAAGCGATAACCCAAAGCAAAACGATTCAAGAACGGCTCGCGCTTCTCGCGCACTTTGTTGACCTGTGCCAGGCAGTCGCCTACGCGCATAGCCGTGGCATCGTGCATCGGGACATCAAGCCGGACAACGCGATGGTGGGTGAGTTCGGCGAGACGGTGGTGCTGGACTGGGGCTTGGCCAAGTCGAAGGACCGTGAAGACTGCCACGCAGACGGCCTTGCCGAAACCATCCGCATGCTGCAACTCGGCGACGTGGACAGCGCGCTAAAAACGCAGTATGGGCAGGTGATGGGCACGCCGGGCTACATGTCCCCGGAACAGGCGCTGGGCAGGATCACAGAAGTGGACGAGAAGTCCGATGTGTACAGCCTGGGCGCGGTGTTGTACCAGATGCTTGCTGGCAGACCGCCGTTCACCGGCAAGTCCGTGCCGGAGATATTGCAGAAGGTCGTGGACGACGACCCAGAGCCGCTCGACGCGACGACGGTCCCGCCGGAACTCGCGGCGATCTGCATGAAAGCGATGTCCAAACGCACGGAAGACCGTTACCCATCCGCCTCCGCGATGGCCGACGAAGTGCGCCGCTTCCAGACGGGTGCGATCGTGCAAGCGTACAGCTACGGCTTCGGACATCACCTCAAACGCTTCGCGACCAAACACAAGGCCGTACTCACCACGGCCGCTGCGGCGCTCATCGCAATCGTAGCGCTGGCGGGATATTCATACACCAACATACGACAAGCGAGGGACGTTGCGGAGACGGAGCGCGACAAAGCAGAAAAGAACCTGGCGAGCGAACAAATCAAGAGTGCCAGAATTTCCGTACAGGTTGCTGACTCCGCGCTAGAGCAAGAGAGTGATTACGATACAGCACGTGCTACGCTATGGGACGTTCCACCCGAATTCCGGACATGGGAGTGGGGGCGGGTACTCAACAGGGCATATCCTGAAGCCTTCACGTGGAAACTTGATGATAATCCCCTAGCCACGCGGCAAGTCGCTCTCAGCCCACACCGTGACGCGTTGATCATTTGGAGTACGACCGATCCCGGATCTGTCTGGAATTGGCAGATGGGCTCACGGGTAAGACTGGAAAACCCGGGCGCCATAGAGCTGGCAGCGTTCAGCTCCGACGGTGCGAAAGTAATTACCGTTTCGCCTGAGCGTGTAGTTCAACTGTGGGACGGGCAGACCGGAAAAAGAGTCCTGGAACTTGACGGACATCTCGTCGACGGTGTGTTCGCCCCTCTCTCCGAGCAAGAAGCGCGATCAGAGGCCAGCGTCGTCTTCCAGAAAAGCTATACAAATCTCGCGACACAAATGAAGGACGGTCGCCTGTCGTTTTGGAACATCATCGACGGCTCCGCCATGGCGAGCACCCTGACCGATGCAGGGAAAATCAAAGAGTGCGCCTTCAGCCCGGACGGAAAATTGTTCGCTGCTACTGGTACCGACGCGAACCTGAAAGTATGGGACACACAAACGGGCGAGTCGCGGTGGATTCAGCCGATGTCAACCGCAGCAGTTGATCGGTTGACGTACTCGCACGATGGGAGCCGACTCGTAACTGAATCTGCAGCCATGGCTCAGATGGAGCTTTGGAACACACAAATCGGGAAGAAGATTGGCATAATAAACGGTCGCCGCGACACGGACTACCCGAATACCTTATTCAGCCCTGACGGATCTAAACTTGTGACGCGGCACGAAATGTCTCAAATCCACCTCTTTGATTTCTCCACGGGTAAAGACGTTCTGGCACTTCTCGATGCGCAGGGAAAGATTAACGTCTGCGAATTCAGCCCCGATGGTCGCCGCGTACTGATTGCCACCAACCTCGAACCATTCGCACATCTCTTGGACTCATCAAGTGGCAAAGAACTCCTACGGCTGAATGGTCTCTCAGAACCCACTTCGATTGCGGAATTTAATTCGGATGGCACGCAAATAGTTCTCGTTTCGGGCCGCTCTGCCGGAATCTGGAACTGCGACACCGGCGAACTGCACGTCCTGTTAGCCACCGAACAGAAACACGGCACGCCAATTGAGAAGGTATCCTTTAATAAGGATGGCAGCCGGATATTTACGTACTCGAACGACACCGTCGTTGGGCGGAGAGGGCAGACTCTTCGTGACTGGAATGTCCTGCATGGGTGGGATGCGCAGACGGGAGCACATGTCGCCCGGATAGGACGGGACGGCGAAAGCCAATTTGACGACGGTTTGTACTTCAGTCCGGACGGCGACCGTGCAGTAACGGATTGGCGCACCAGCGCTTTCCTTTGGAATACGCGTACGGGTGAGCAAGTAACGCAAATCCATCAGCCCGTATCGAAGGTTGTATTTTCCCAGGATAGCACGCGCTTTGTCACCGCATCTCAGGACGGCGGTCCGCCGCAACTCTGGGATAGCAAGACAGGGAAACTGATCGCGACAGTGGCGGCCGACGCGGCATATGCTTGGGGCATCGCGATTAGCGCAGATGGAAACAGGATTGTGTCCGGTGGGACTGACAAGTGTATCCACGTTTTTGACGTGACCAAGAACACGGAAATCGCTGTCTTACGCGGTCATACGAGAACGATAATCAACGTGGCGCTTAGCCCTGATGGGAGCAGGGCGCTGTCAATTTCTTTCGACGGCACGGCCCGTCTCTGGGACATCGCGCGACAAGCAGAACTTGCTCGCCGACAACTCATCGAGCAACCGCCGAGTTGGGAGAACTACGGGGTTGGCCGTGTCAGGTTTCCTGCTGATATGAAGGCTCTCGCAGAGTCTCGGTCCATATCGGGGCTCTTTGGAGACGAGTGCGGATTCAGTGCAGACGGCCGACTTGCTTTTTGGGGAGCAAAGAACAAGGCCGTATCTGTCTTGGACGCGCAATCCGGATTGATAGTACAAGATACCATGGTTTTCGCGCCGGCACGCATTAGTCCGGATAGTAGCCGAATCTTGGGTACGGCCCTGGTAGGCTCGTCGACGCTGCAAAGTCTGACGGACGGTTCTGAACTTGTTCCTGCCGATATATCCGACGAATCGCAAGTCTTGCCTGACACATCATGGACGCGTGTAGTGCGCGTTTCGTCGATGCACACGGCGCAGGTTTGGAAAACAGAAAATGCGATGTCGGTCGTGGAGCTACCGGGCCATATCATATGCGGATTCACGTCTGATGGAAATCAAGCCGTATCGCTCTCTCGCACTGGCATTCCCCACATATGGAGCACATCGGACTGGAGTGGCCTCGCGACACTCAATGATTTCGAGCGTTTGCCCGGCCGAGACATGTCCAGGGTGGAGTTTGCCGATACCGGAAATGAGTTTATTGTGATCCGTCCAGCCTATTGGGAAGCAAACAAGGAGGTCGAGCCGGAGGAAGTTGGGGTGTGGTCGGCGATTACAGGGTCGCGTGTCGACGCTGAATTTCCGTTCGAAGGCGGTCTCCAATGGCTTGCCGATCAGCGATTCGAGAACATCTACCGGAGCACGCGCGCAGACGATGATGGACTAGGCAGAGTCCGCATATGGCATTCAGAGGAAGCGATGGGCTCTGGCAGCGGTGTTGTTCCGGGGATCGTAAGCATCGTAGACGCGCAGCCAGGTCTCTATCTGGAGCTTTTAAAACCCGAAAGAAGCGGCGGGATGGGACTCGATGAGGAGCTGCGCCTCGATTGGTATAACCAGTGCATTAGAGAAGCTGCCTTGCATGTGTTGACTAAGCGAACGGGTAGTTCATTTGCGGTGTTCAACGTAGCCACGAAGCAAGATGTCAGTAAATTGGAGCTTCCCGCCCATTATTGTTCTGCATTCAGCGCAGATGGCGAATTGTTGGCCACCGGATCATCGGAAGGTATTGCACAAGTCTGGAGTGTGGAAACTGGTTCGCTCGTGTCGAGCGCAACACAGCAGTCCGCGATGGTGACATCAATTGGATTCAGTAGCGATGCGAAACTCGTGGTCTGCGGATATTCGAATGGCCATGCAGTTGTTTGGGATGCACAGACCTCCGTTACCATACGCGAGTTCGTTATTAATCCGGCAGGCGGTGGAGTGTACGACGTCGGATTCAGCCCGGATGGAAGATTTGTCGCTGCTCTATCCCACAACTACACTGGCGATCGCCCCTCTATGATGTCGCTTTGGGATGTTCAGTCTGACCCAACAGTTGCTGTCATCTCGCTCGATAAGGTCGGCTACTGGCACCCATATGGATTCCGTCTGGATAGCAAAAAAATCGGTGTGGGTTTTCAGAACGGAAGCGTCCACGTTTACGCAACCGAGTCAGGCCATCAAGAGTTGGAACTGCGCGGGCACTCTTCAGAGGTCGGGAGCGTTACGTATAGCCCCGAGGGAGACCGTATTCTCACTACTGCATACTCCGCCTACGACGATTCGGTTTGTGTTTGGAATGCGCGGTCAGGTGCCCAGATTCTTAAGATGAGTAGCCCGGACGGGTCGTCATCGATAGGAGAGTTCAGTCGTGACGGAAATCTTATTCTGACATACCCTGACTATGAAGTGGTGAACGTTTGGGACGCGCGCAGCGGCGAACTGCTCTCCCGGCTTGATGCACCGTGTTGGGGAGACTATGAAGGTACCGCGCTGTTTGGCGCCGATGGGCGCTCCGTAATTGCGATATACACACCGGGACGCGAATACGATGTTTTGTCCGAAGGACAGCGAGTAATTGGTATCAACCCGCCAGAAGTGGGTGCACCAGACGTCAACTCAATTCGTATCTGGAACGCGGCACCCTGGCGTTTGGAAGACCTGCCCGGCGAAGGGGATGACTGGCTGGAGCGGTTCAGGCTCTGGAAATTTCAAGAGTATGCGCGTTCCGTATCGGGCGATCTCAAGTCGAACTAACCGCCATGTCGACGAATGCTTCGATGACACAAACATCGCCGGATGATGTGCGCAGCATCGATGGTCAAGGTGTTTATTTCGTCAAGGCCCCGGCGGCAGTTGTCCCCGGCATTGCGCTCAAGGACGAAGACCTTGTCGTCAGCGTGAACGCGTACCCTGTGACTACCGTGGAATCGCTCGCGAAAGCGATCACGGACTTCGTGTCGGCCACACGCGCTGCGCCCGAGCAACCCCACATGCTCTACCTCGACGTCGTTAACCGCTACGACCGCCTTCAGTACACCATCACCATCACAGCGTTGTGATTGGTTGGGAACATTAGGGCACAAAACGTTCCGACCTCCACTTGTCTGCACACCTACCGCTGCTGTGGGTGTGTGACTCACCACCTAGCACGCAAGATATCCCTGCGGCTACACTGTCGTGGGGGGAAAGGGCGTAATCATGGGGGGGAAAACGATTATGCGCTGCCAGCAATTGTTTCGTTTGCTCGAGTGTTTCGTTGCGGTGGCGGTGATTGCCGCGATCCTGCCGATTGGTTGTTCGTCTCTTCATCGCGAACCTTCGCACGCAGTTGCGCAGAGCATCTTGGATGACACACGACTGCACGATGTCGTTGGGCGGGCCAAGAAGATGGTTGCTACGGGGTTTACCGCAGGCGAGGGTTACGGTGAGGTCTGGATTCGCGATCTGACAACGTTCATGGAGCTAGCCTGCGACGTTTATCCCGCGGCAACGGTCAAAGAGCGGCTTCTGGTGTTCTTCCACTTCCAGGGAGAAAACGGCAACATCGTCGATGGATACATTCCCAAGGCGCAGGCCAGTGTCAGCTACAAATTCATTTACAGCGATTCGGCGCTGGATTTCGCCGCGCACAAGAACACGGTCGAGACAGATCAGGAAAGTTCGCTCGTATTGGGTGTGTGCCGGTATGCAGTAGCGACTGGCGATTTCGCCATCTTCAACGAGGTAATCGATGGCGAAACCGTGTCCGCGCGACTTGCGCGAGCGCTGACGTATGTACACACGCTGCGATTCTCGGAAGAGTATGGCTTGGTGTGGGGAGCAACGACGGCGGACTGGGGCGATGTGCAGCCCGAACACGGATGGGGCGTCGAATTCGATCAGAACAGCCATCGCGCGATCGACATCTACGACAACGCGCTGTACCTGCAAGCCATCGATGAGTTTATCCGGACTGCGCCAAACCTGTCTTCAAAGGACAAAGAAGAATGGCGCGCTACACATCGCACAATCGCCGCAAACGTGCGCAAGCACTTGTGGGACGCATCGCGCGAAAAGTTCATTCCACACCTTTATCTCGACGGTTCACCGTTCCCGGCGGATTTCGACGAGAACCAAATCTATTATCACGGCGGCACGGCTGTGGCCATCGAGGCAGGAATCTTGAGCGAAGCGGAAGTGAAGCATGCGCTGGACCGCATGGTTGAGAACGTGCGCGCCGCAGGCGCTTCCTCCATCGGCCTTACGATGTATCCACCATATCCCGCCGGGTATTTCAAGAACCCCGGCATGGCAAAACCGTACAGCTATCAAAACGGTGGCGATTGGACCTGGTTCGGCGCGCGCATGATCCGGCAACTGGTCCGTTACGGCTACACCGAAGAAGCCTATCGCGAACTGATGCCAATGGTGCAGCGTGTCATCGACAACGACGGCTTTCACGAGTGGTACGCGTTAGATAATTCGCCGCGCGGTTCCGGTCAATATCGCGGCGCCGCCGGCGTGCTCTACGCCGCCATTCGCGACTTGCGCGCATGGGCGGAACACGAAACGAAGCAATAAACGCGCGCGCTCCGCGTTGCACTACTACGTATTGCGAACATCGTAGGCGATCACCGCGTCGCCATGGCGGATGAACAGAACGCCGTTGGAGATTGCCGGGTGCGCCCAGTGTTGTCGCTCCCCATCTGTGACCGTGAAGGTGCCTGTCCGCTCGAAACCGCCGGGCTGCGCCTTTACAAGACTGACGATGCCCTGCTTCGGATCGCCATAGACGTAGAGCATGCCATCCGCATAGATCACAATGCCTTCCTGAATCTCGCGCGTGCTCCATTTCACTTCGCCGGTCTTGAAATCTAGGCATTCAAGCGCGGCGTCGCCGCGGTAGCCCGTGCCGTAAAGGTAGCCATCGATGAGCACAACGCCGCTGTGCAGACAATCAAGCGATTTGTTTTCCCACACCGGCGTGACGCTTGAGCCGTCTTCCGAAAGTTTTAGCAAACCGCCGCCGAATCCGTCACCCGCGACGTAGTACAAATGACCATCATGGTAAATCGGCGTCACGCCATGAATGTCATAGGGCCCTTTGTGCGCGAAGGCCCACAGCAACTTCCCCGTCTCCGCGTCCGCGCCAACAATCGTAGCTGCGGTGGCGGTGGTGAGAATGCGCCTGCCGTTGTGCGTGAAAATCGTGGGCGAACAATACGACGCCGTATCTTCAAATCCCGTCGTGGCCCAAATCGTATCGCCCGTCATTTTGTTTAACGCAACGATTACACCATCGACGCCGCCCGGCGTGCAGATGACGCGGTCGCCGTCGATTAGCACCGATTCGGAGATGTGCCAGATAGGAAGCTTTGCCGGGAAACGTTCGAGGACATTTACATTCCATTTCACCGTGCCGGTAGTCAGATCGATGCAATACAGGACGCCGAGCCCGGAAAGAAAATACACGCGATCGCCATCAAGCGTCGGCGTCGAGCGCGAACCGGGTGCCTGTTTTTCCGTTGTCTCGCGGCCGTACTCGATCGTCTTTTCGAGTTTGCCATTCAGATCGAATATGGACAGCACGCCCATTTCATCGTCGCGCATGCCGGTCACATAAATCTTCCCGCCCGCAATCGACGGCGACGAATAACCCTTGCCGATTCCCGTTGCTACCCAGAGTTTTTTGGGCCCGCCGTCCGGCCACGATTTCAACAGGCCCTTCTCGTCCGCGAAAACGCCGTCGCGGTTTGGCCCGCGAAACTGCGGTGAGTCTCCCGCCGATGCGAGGAAAGCACCCGCAATACAAATCAGCGCGGACAGCAGCAGAGACGGTTTCATGCGACAACTCCTTCCAGATTACCTCGGCCCACCTTGCGGCCCATTCAGGTGCGATACGGTTATCCTACGGGGCTGCGCGCGTCGCACACAACTATCGGCGGGACAGGGATATGCGGCGCGATTCAATGGTGTTCGCGCCTGGAAACACGCGAAATACACGCATGATTCCCGTTCCAATTACCCGCAAAAAGTACCGGTTTCCGCTATAATTAATACGACAGAATTGAACGAATTCCGGCGTCGCCTACGATGCGGCGTTCAACGCCGGGATCCGCAATTGGGGGACCTGCGGGGGCAGGTCGATGGGGGAGCGCACCTGCGCGGTCAATACCGCCGCGCCGGCGGTTTCCCACGCGCCAGTCTCTCGCCGGTATGTCGAAATGCTGAAGCAGCAATTCGAAAAACTACTCGCCGCCGAGCGCGATGCGCGCGAACGCATCGCGGACGCCGAACTGCGGGCACGTCAGATTGTAGACGCCGCGCGCGGCAAACGTGGAGAACGCATCACGCAGGTCCACGACGATGCGCTCCGCGAAGCGGACGCAATCCTCGAGCAAGCGCGCGCGGAATCTTCCGAGGAGCGCGTGCGTATCATGATGGACGCGCACGCGAAGGCGGAGGCGATGCTTGCTGCGGCCGATAAGGTTGAGGATGCCTTTGTGCAGCGCGCCGCGCGCAGCGTCGCGGGACTCGACCTGTGAAGGCGCTCGCGCGATACGCGGAGTCGAACGTCGGCATTCGCTCGATGCGATCGACGCTGGTTTCGGCTGCGGATTTCGAGACGCTCGCGCGTGCGTCGTCGCCCGGGGCCGCCTGGAACTTCGTGCGAAAGACGGCATTCGGCACATTGCTCCCTGATGTTGACTGGAAAGACTTGCACACCGCGGAACAGTACATTCGACATGCAAGTGCACTGCAATTCCGGCGTTCGATACGCCGTCTGCAAGGGCGCCCCGCGACGGTCGCAACGTTGCTGCTCTCGCGCTGGGACCTCGATAACCTTCAGATAGCGCTACGCACCTGGCACGGCCGCGACCCGGAACAATCCAGCGGCGCACCGATCGCATGTTACGCGCACAGAATCCCGCTCGACAATATTGTCAATGCGCAATCGCTCGTGGAAATTATTGCGGCGCTCGAAGGCACGCCATACGCGACGCCAATTGCCGCTGCATTGTCCGAGCACGAGAAATCTCATTCGATGTTTGCGATTGAGCTGTCGCTCGAAAAGGACTTCTATGCGCGCCTGATTGACGCCACGACAGAGCTCGGTGGAGCGGACGCGCGCGACGGTCTCGCGATGCTCGGCGCTGAAATCGATCTGCTAAACCTCGCTTGGATTGCGCGGATATTGCGCGCGCCGCAGGCGGCCTTAGTCGAACTACCGCATGTGCTGATTCCCGGGTCATCAAAACTTTCCAAATCGCTGAAAGCGTGTGGCACATCACGCGATCGTTTTGCGCAAGTCAGCAACGACTACGTCCGGCGTGTGGTCCCGCTACATGACGACACCGCGTCCGAAATGCAGCGATTGACCCTGTTGGAGAACGCCGTCGCCGAGGCCGTAGAGGCGTTGGCGCGGCGGCAATTCGAGCGGTTTCCATTTCGCGTCGCAAGTGTCTATGCGTTTTATCTTCTTGTTCGGCTGGAGATGAAAAACCTGATTGCCATCTTTGCAGGAAAAGCCATCGGTATGAGCGAATCCGAAATTCTAAAAAGGCTGTATGCAATGAGGTAATGCAGCATGTTTACAGCCGACAAAATGGATCGTGTGACCGCAGCGGTACTGCGGAAAGACGTGGACATCGCGCTCGATGAAATCGTGCGGCGCGGTGTACTGCACCCTTCGCACGTGAGCGCGATCGATGATTGGACAAGCAGCCTGTCTGAAACCGGCGCACGAGCACTCGCTTCCGAATACGAGAAGCGCAAACTTCAGCTTCAACGACTTGTCGAGAACACGACCGACACTTCGACCGCGGCGTCCCCGGAAGCTGTGAAATGCGACGATCTACGCGTAATCGACGATACAATCGCCGAATTCGAGGCACAGATCGCCCCGCAGCGCGCGAGCCTTTCCGCACTGCGCACGCAGCGCGCCGAATTGTCGCAGCGGCTGGAACAAATTGCGTCGCTGTTTACCCCCAATCTGCCACTGCCTGAATTGCTGCGCTCGGCGTTCCTGTACAGCGCAATCGGAAAAATAGACTTGTCTCGGCTTCCAGAGCTCCAGGCGGCAGCAACTGAAATGCCCTGCGTAATCGCGCCACTCCAATCGAACGCAGCATACACTCACGTGCTGTGCGTGACATTGCGCCGCGACGCGGACCAATTGAAAGAAATATTACGCGCGTGCGGATTCCAGGAAGCGTCCTTGCCGGCAGACATCGAGATACTCTCGGCGGAAGTGCATTCGAAGACCAGCGCCGAATTGGCCGCGCTGGATATTGCTATGGCGGAAGCCGCGAACGCGCTGGATAGTGCGCGCGCGGTAATACTGCCTGGGGCACGCACCTTGATTTGCCACATTGACGAGACGCTTGTTCTCCTTCAGATGAAGGGGACCTGCCGCCAATCCGAATCGTCTTGTGTATTTTCCGGTTGGGTGCCTCGCGCGAACTCGTCCGAATTGCTCAAGGCATTACGAGACAAGACGGACGGCCGTGCCCTCGTAGAGCGTGTCGATGCCGAATTGATCGAAGATGTTTACGGCGAAGAGATCGGCGTACCCGTCCGCTTCACTGCGTCACGTTACCTCGCTCCTTTTAACATGCTCGTGGATACCTACGGCGTGCCCGCATATCGCATGCTTAATCCGACGGCGTTTGTCGCGCTTTCTTTTCTGTTCATGTTCGGCATGATGTTTGGTGACGTGGGCCACGGCGCCGTGTTGGCGGCATTAGGCGTATACCTGCTCAAACATCCCCGCTACGCCGCGACCGGAAAGATTGCATTGGCCTGCTCCGCGGTGTCGATTATTTTCGGTTTGCTTTACGGCAGCATCTTTGGAATAGAAACCATCATTCCCGCGCTGTGGACTCCGCCCTTGGAAAGTCCATCGGCGTTGTTCGCTATCGCCATCGGGTTTGGCGTCACGCTTATCAGCATTGGGTTCGCGCTCAACATCATTAACAGCCTGCGCCGCCGTTCACTTTTAAAGGAACTATTCGACGTATCCGGCCCGTTGACCGCTATCGCGTATTGGGGCGGGATCGGACTGGCGATCAAGGGTATCGCCTTTGAAGAATCAGCGCTGCCACCAATGTTGGCAATACTCGCAATTGCCACACCGCTCACGCTCTTTTTTGTCAAAGGCCCGGTGCTCGCTTGGACAGGCCACCAGAAACGCGCATTCCCGGATGGCGTCGTAAGCTACATCATGGAATGTGTCGTGAAGATTCTTGAAGTCTTGATGGGCTGCGTCGCGAACACCGTATCGTTCATTCGCGTCGCCGCGTTTGGCCTGGCGCACGCCGGTCTGTTCGTCGCCATATTCAGTATTGCCGATGCATTGCCTTCCGGTGCGGCTGGCGCTGTTGGATCCTGGATTGTTTTTGTACTTGGCAACGCCATTGTCATTGCGCTGGAAGGAGTCGTGGTCACAATTCAAGCGTTGCGCCTCGAATACTACGAGTTTTTCGGAAAGTTCTTTTCGCGATCCGGAACGAAGTATCAACCCATTTCATTCTCAAAAGCCGTCCCGCACTGAGACGGCGCGAAAGGCGGACCTTATGAAACTTAGGAACGAAGCACGTACAGCAGCCCAGGTAGCAGCCATATTGTTTGTAGTGGCCGCACCCCTGCTCTTCACCGCCACCGCATTTACAGAGGGCGCGGAGAATGCCGCTACTGCCGCGGACCCCGCCGCACTTCACTGGGCGGTTATCGCCGCAGCTATTAGCGTCGGCCTCGGTTGTCTCGGCGCCGCATTCGCCGTTGCCTATGTCGGCGCGGCGGCTGTTGCAGCAGTCGCGGAGAAGCCGGAACTCGCGGGCCGCACCCTAATCTTCGTTGGCTTGGCCGAAGGTATCGCGATATACGGCTTGATCATCGCGATCATGATCCTCGGGAAGGTCTGAACCATGAACATCTTCGTAATCGGCGATAACGATACGGTCCTTGGTTTTCGTTTGGCAGGCGTCCGCGGGAGCGTAGTCGGTGAAAAGGATGACGCGGCGCTCGCTTTGGAGAACGCATTGCGCGATGCGTCAAACGGGCTTGTCCTTGTCACCGAGTCGATTGCGCACATGGTTCGAGAACGCGTGGACATGCATCGTGCCAGTGCCGGAATGCCCATTGTTTTGGAAATCCCCGGCGCGTCCGGTCCTTCGGCAAGCCGGGTTCCCATTGGCGACATAGTGCGCAAGGCCGTTGGAGTCAGTGTATGAGCGCGCTGCCGCAACCAGATGCAGAAACGTTGATGGTTGAAAGCATCCGCGCCGATGCCGATGCACAGATTCGCGCAATGATCGATTCTGCAAATGCGGCTGCACACGAAGAAAAGATCCAAATTGAAAAAGAGGTGCAAGATGCGCGCGAGGAAATCCTCGCAAGGGCACGCGATAAAGCGAAGAAATTGCGCGAGCGCGAAATTTCGCTCGCCAATGTGGAGGCGCGGCGCATGGTGCTGGCCGCCCGAGAGCAATCGGTGAACAAAGTCTGCGATCGAATCCACGCGGCGCTAAACATCATCCGCGCAGAGAACACCATCTACCGCCGTTCCTTGTCCGCGCTGATTAGGGAAGCGGCCGCGGCTGTCGGAGATTCCAGACTTCGCATAACGGTTAGCGAGCATGACCGGGGTGTCGCAGAAGCAGTACTGACGGGCTCACCGAAATGTAACGGTGAGGATATTGATCTCACCTTTGTAGGCCAACACGACGGCGGCGGATGTGTTGGTCAATCGCACGATGGTCGCATTGTCTTTGATAACACCTATGCGCGGCGACTCGCTCTTGCAATGCGCGCTCTCCGCGGAAGCATTATCCAGGAAGTTATGAAACACCATGAATGAATGGACCGTAGGAACCGTTCGACGCGTAGCCGGCCCGGTGGTTGAGACGACCTGCACGGGCGACGCGCAAATGCTCGAGCTTGTTTATGTCGGCGACCATCGCCTTATCGGCGAAATTGTCCGCATCCGTCAACACACGGCGTGGGTGCAGGTCTACGAAGACACCACGGGCCTGCGCCCGGGTGCGCCGGTGTATGGCTCCGGCGAACCGCTGTCTGTCGAACTTGGCCCAGGTCTCATCGGCGCAATCTACGACGGTGTTCAACGTCCGCTGGATACCTTGCGCAAGAAGGCCGGCGACTTTATATCGAGAGGGATTGACGCACCCGCGCTTGACCGCCAAAGGAAATGGCATTTCGTGCCTGCGCTCAAAGCGCGCTGCCCAGTCACCGGTGGCATGGTCCTCGGCCATGTGCGGGAGACCGACGCGATACTGCACAAGGTCATGGCGCCGCCAACGATTGCCGGCGACCTCTACATGATCGCCGAAGAAGGCGACTATCGCGTCGAAGAGATCATCGCCACCGTTCATAATCATGGCCACCCAGTCGAACTGCCATTGTTTCATCAATGGCCCGTGCGCAAGTCCCGCCCACACGCGGGACACTTACATCTTGCGCGCCCGCTGATTACCGGCCAACGCGTGATTGATACTTTGTTTCCCGTCGCGCGCGGCGGCGTGGTTGTTGTGCCGGGCGGGTTCGGAACAGGCAAGACAATGATTCAACACGCGCTCGCGAAATGGTGCGATGCCGATATCGTCGTGTACATCGGTTGCGGCGAGCGCGGCAACGAAATGACGGAGGTGCTGACCGAATTCCCAAAGCTGATCGACCCGCGCACGGAACGGCCGCTAATGGACCGCACGATCCTGATTGCGAACACCTCCAACATGCCGGTGGCCGCGCGCGAAGCCAGCATTTATACAGGCATCACGATCGCCGAATACTTTCGAGACATGGGCTACGACGTCGCCGTGATGGCGGATTCCACATCCCGCTGGGCGGAGGCGTTGCGCGAACTTTCCGGGCGAATGGAAGAGATGCCCGCGGAAGAAGGCTTTCCCGCGTATTTGCCGACACGGCTCGCGGAATTCTACGAACGCGCGGGCATGGTGAAAACTTTGGCGGGCGATGAAGCGTCCATCACCACCATTGGCGCCGTCTCGCCACCGGGCGGCGATTTCTCCGAACCGGTCACGCGCCAAACCAAGCGCTTCATCCGTACGTTCTGGGCCTTGGACAAGCAACTCGCGAATTCGCGCCATTATCCCGCGATTAACTGGCTCGACAGCTATAGCGAGTACGTCGATGACATTGCCGAATGGTGGGACGCAACCGCGAAAGGCGAGTGGAAAGCCAGGCGCGCGGCGATACTCTCGATCATGCAGCGTGAAGCCAAGCTGGAGCGCGTCGTGAAGCTTGTGGGCGCGGACGTGTTGCCCGACAGTCAGCGCGTGGTTCTCGAAGCAGCGGCGATGTTCAAGAACGCATTTCTGCAACAAAACTCTTACGACAAGATGGATGCGTTCTGCTCCGCGGAAAAGCAATCCAAAATGCTCGAAATCATTCTCACGTACTTCGATCTGGTTTCCGAGGCCATTAATCGCGGTGCTTTGCTGGCGGATTTCAGCAAAATCGAAGTGGTCCGCGACATCATGCAGATGAAGTTCGAATGCGGTAACGAGGATGCGGCAAAGCTCGATGCAATTCTCGCGAAACTGAAAGCGTCAGTTCAGGAACGCCAACATGCTCACGCCTAATCAGACCGACAACGCACTGCTGGACCGCCGCGAATACATCGGTGTCGATGAGGTTGCCGGGCCGATTCTCGCTATCAGCGGCATTCATAATGTCGGCTATAACGAACTCATCGAGATCGTCGATGCCGGCGAGAACGTGCGGCTGGGGATGACGCTCGACGTTTCCGAAGGGGCGGCAGTAGCACAAGTATTCGAAGGCACCTCAGGCCTACGCCCCGGCGCGACCCGCGTGCGGTTCCGTGGCGAGCCCCTCACTATTGCAGTTGCCCCCGAAATCCTCGGCCGCGCTTTTGACGGACTCGGCCGACCCATCGACAACTGCCCGCCGCCTGCCGGTGCATTTCGCGATGTGAACGGTTTGCCAGTGAACCCCACAGCGCGCGACTATCCACGCAAGTTTATTCAAACCGGCATTTCCGCGATCGACGGCATGAACACGCTCGTGCGCGGACAAAAACTGCCGATTTTCTCCGGCAGCGGATTGCCGCACCGGCAGATCGTCGCGCAGATTACGCGACAGGCAAAAATCGTCGGCGAAGATAGGCCGTTCGCAGTCGTATTTGCGGGCATGGGCATCAAGCACGACGAGGCGATGTATTACCTGCGCAACTTCGAAGAGTCCGGCGCGATGGAACGCGTTGTGGCATTCCTCAGTCTTGCCGACGCACCTTCCGTGGAACGGCTCATCACCCCGCGCGCGGCGCTCACCGCGGCGGAATACCTCGCCTTCGATCTCGGCATGCACGTGCTCGTCGTGCTCACCGACATGACAAACTACTGCGAAGCCCTGCGCGAAATATCCACGCAGCGCCAGGAAATCCCGAGTCGAAAAGGTTACCCCGGATATCTGTACAGCGACCTCGCCAGTATCTACGAGCGCGCGGGCATGATCATCGGACGCGAAGGTTCGATCACGCAGGTGCCGGTCGTGAGCATGCCAAACGACGACATTTCGCACCCTGTGCCCGATTTGTCTGGATACATCACCGAAGGCCAAATCGTATTGGAACGCGACCTGGATCAACGCGGCATCTATCCACCCATCGCGGGACTACCTTCGTTGTCGCGTCTCATGAAAGACGGCATTGGTCCCGGCATGACGCGCGAAGACCACGCGCATCTCGCCAGCCAGTTGTTCGCGGCGTACGCGCAGGTCAAGCGCATCCGCGCGCTAGCATCGGTCATCGGCGAAGAAGAGCTGCCAGAGTTGGACCGCAAATACCTGGCGTTTGGCGAGGCCTTCGAAGGGCAGTACTTGTCACAGGCGCAAGACGAGGATAGAAGCATTGCGCAGACCCTAGACCTCGGGTGGCGTGTGCTCTCGACACTTCCTCGCGAAGAACTGCACCGGATTACCGAAGAAGAAATCCGGAAGTTCTACGGGAAGTAACATGCCGCGTTACGAAGTAGCGCCCACGCGCACGAATCTCATGCGAATCAAGGAGGACCTCGAATTCGCGTTGGAAGGTTACGAGCTTCTCGAACAAAAGCGCGACATCTTGATCACCGAAATTGAGCGTTTCACCGGCTTGGTGACGAAGGCGCAACAAGATGTTGACGCCGCGCTTGCGGAAGCGTTTGCCGCGCTGCGTGAAGCCAAATTCGCATCGGGCGAATCGGGACTGAGGTCCGCCGGTTCCGCGGTGAATGTAAGCGTGGAACTGTCAATCAAAGAGCGGCACGTCATGGGTGTCGCAGTGCCTACAGTCGAATTGTCCGTGTCCGATAAACTGCCCCATTACGGCCCCACGATGACCTCTGTCTGGACGGATGAAGCGGTGACACGCTTCCACGCCGCGCTCGTTGCCATAGGCGTATTGGCGCAAATGCAGACCGCGGTACTGCGCCTCGCGCGCGCCATTCAAAAAACGATTCGCCGCGTGAATGCGCTGGAGAAATTGCTGATCCCGGATTATCGAGAAACCAAAAAGTTTGTCGAAGAAAGTCTTGAAGATTCCGATCGCGACGCGCTGTCGTTACTGAAGCTGGTCAAAGACAGGATGGAAGAAGCGTCGCAGCGGGATAGAACGCACAGCATTTCGATTAACACGTGATCACTCAAGCAATTCAAGTCTAAGCACGCTGGCTGTGTCGTGCTCCTGCTCGTCTTCGTAATCGATTCTTCGAGTATCGAGTGCGAGCACGATGACGACTCACGAGCACGAGCACGCGAAAAGGCGCCACAAAGCCATTAATCGCGCCCTGCACATCACGATAACCGGTTCTTGTAATCCTCGTAACCAAACCCGCGCACAATCTTCGTCTGCCCCGTTTCCGGCGAATAAATACCAATGGATGGCAACCGTACGCCATTGAATGTTGTGTTCTTCACCATCGTGTAGTGCGCCATATCGAGAAAAACGAGCTTGTCGCCAATGCGCAACTCCTGCGGAAACGAATAATCGCCAATCACATCGCCCGCGAGACACGTCAAGCCGCCTAGGCGGTAGGTGTGCGCGAATTCACCCGGCATGCCACCACCAATGATCTGCGGACGGTACGGCATTTCGAGGACGTCGGGCATGTGCGCGGTGGCCGATGTGTCGAGGATGGCGATGGGCATTCCGTTATCGAAAATATCCAGCACAGATGCGACCAGCACGCCGGTATTTAGACCAATCGCTTCGCCCGGTTCGAGATACACATCGACACCGTAGCGCGCGCGAAAATCCGCCACGAGCCGCACCAGCAGATCGGTGTCGTAATCCGCGCGTGTAATGTGGTGACCGCCGCCGAAATTGATCCATTTCATTTCACGGACAAAGTCGCCAAACTTTTCTTCGACCGCTTTGAGCGTGCGTTCGAGCGAATCGGAATTCAATTCGCAAAGCGTATGGAAGTGCAGGCCTTCAAGTCCCTCGATCGATTCGTTCTCGAACATTGCCCGCGTCATGCCCAACCGTGAACACGGCGCGCAGGGATCGTACAGTGCAACTTTCACTTCGCTGTGCTCGGGGTTGATGCGCAGCGCACAGGAAACTTTGCGCTCCGATTTCTGAACCAGCCCTTTATACCGCTTCCACTGATTGAACGAATTGAATGTGATGTGATCGGCGATCGGAATGAGCTCGCGCATTTCCGCCTCGCCATACGCGGGCGCATACACGTGCACCTGCCCGCCAAATTCTTCGCGGCCCAACCGCGCCTCCGCCACGGAACTCGCCGTAGTCCCGCGCAGATACTGCTTCACGATGGGAAATGTGCTCCACATCGCGAAGCCTTTCAACGCGAGAATGATCGTGCAACCCGCGCGCTTCTGCACGTCCGCAAGCACTTCCAGATTCCGCCGCAACCCGGATTCGTCCACTACGTATGCGGGTGTGGGAATATCGATGACGGGGATGTTGGGATAGGTTGGCATGAATCACTCTTTCTGCTTTGAGACACTATCTGATTTTCGTGGTTTCGAGCGTATGAGGCGAAATGAGCTCCGACTCTTCTTCCATAAGAACTAACTCTCTTGATCAATTTCTTGCTTGACAATGTCCCACGGAATCTCCAATCCGCCCTCTGCGATTGCCGCGTCAGCAGACTCATTGTCCATGCGGTCTTCAATTTCCTGTACGAACTCTAGGTCTTCAACGGGAACCAATCCAACTCTTTGTCCGTCGGACATTTCAATTATGACCCGCGCACCGGTATTTGCGACATGATCTATTGCTTCACGGAGAATCGTTGGCAATGTTTTTGCGTCTAGTCGCACCGTCGCACTCCTTCATTCTTGTCGTTCTAACTGTTAAGAGTTGCGTCTGCCCGTTGTGCTCTTGCCGTACCAGCGCTCGGCGATGCGATCGAGTTCAATCATCACGCCGTCGAGTTCGAGGACGCGCTTCGTGATCGCGTAGGTCACCTGCGGCGGCACGGTGGGATTGTAGTGCCGCGTGAGCCAACCTTCCGCTTCGAGCATGCGCAATCTCTCGGTTAGCGTCTTAGTGGAGATGGCGCCGAGCGCACGCTTGAGCTCGCCGAAGCGCGTAGGGCCGCCGATGTGAAGCCGGTGCAGGAGCAGCATCGTCCACGGGCTCGACAAGATGCCGAGCAGTTTCGCCAGTGGCTCGTGGCGATTGTCCGGGTCGGGTTTTTTCTTTCTCGCCATGCTTTCTTCTCGGATACTTACTTTATTATTAGAACCTACTTTACAAAAGAAAGCAAGTGCGGCACAATCCCCGTACCAACTAATTGCAAGGAGACACAACCCATGTCACACGCACTCGCAACGCAGTACATAGAGGCCATCAACAACGAACAGTCCGACACCTTTGCGGCCCTGTTCGCGGCAGATGCCATTGTCGAAGACAACGGCCGGACCTTCGCCGGAATCGACGCTATCCGCCACTGGGCCGAGCAGGAAATCTTCGCTGTTCATGTGCGCCTCCATCCGCTGAATACCTCCGCGCGCAATGGCGCAACGGTCGTCCTGACGCTTGTAGAAGGTGACTTCGACAAGACCGGACTGCCCGATCCGCTTTACATCGATCAGGCCATCACGGAATCCAACGGCAAAATCACGCGGCTGGCATGCACGCTCGCGACAGAGATACCTGCGTCCGTATAGGGTTGCAGCCGATTACATCTCCTGCACGTGCCATGGCAGGCCGTGCTTGTTCAGCCGATCCATGAATGGCGATGGGTCGAACTGCTCGACGTTGAAAACACCGTCGCCGCGCCACGCGCCGGTGAGCATCATGATTCCGCCGATCATCGCGGGCACGCCGGTGGTGTACGAGATGGCTTGCGCCTTTACCTCGCGATAGCACTCGGCGTGATCGCAGACGTTGTAAACGAAAATCTTCTTCGGCTTGCCGTCTTTCACGCCTTCGATCAGACAGCCGATACAGGTCTTGCCTTTGTAGCCAGGCGCCAGCGACGCGGGGTCAGGCAGTAGTGTCTTCAAGAATTGGATCGGGATAATCTCGCGTCCTTCGTACATTACCGGATCGATCCGCGTCATACCGACGTTCTGCAATACGCGCAGATGCGTGAGGTAGGACTCGCCGAAGGTCATCCAGAATCGGATGCGCTTGAGGCCCTTGATGTGCTTCACCAGCGATTCGAGTTCTTCGTGATACAACAGATACGCGCGCTTCACGCCGCACTCGGGAAAATCGAAATCCATCGACACCGACATCGGGTCGATCTCTTTCCACTTGCCATTTTCCCAATACTTGCCGCGCTGCGTGATCTCGCGGATATTGATTTCGGGATTGAAGTTCGTCGCGAAAGCGTGGCCGTGATCGCCCGCGTTGCAGTCGAGGATATCGACGTAGTGGATCTCGTCGAAGTGTTCTTTCTGCGCGTACGCGGTGAAGATATTCGTCACGCCCGGATCGAAGCCGCAGCCCAGCAGCGCCATGATGCCCTTTTGCTTGAAATGATCATGGTAGGCCCACTGCCACTTGTACTCGAACTTCGCTACGTCTGGCGGCTCGTAGTTCGCCGTGTCGAGATAGTCGAGACCCGTCTCCAGACACGCGTCCATGATTGGCAAGTCTTGATAAGGAAGCGCGACGTTTATCAGCAGCTTCGGCTTGACCTTATTGATCAGCGCAACAACCTGCTTCGGATCGTCCGCGTCCACCTGCGCAACATCGATTGGCCGCGAAATCTGATCGCGGATCGCTTCACACTTGGATAAGGTGCGGCTCGCCAGCGTGATCTCGCTGAACACTTCGGGCACCTGCGCGCACTTGTGCGTCACCACACCGCCAACGCCACCCGCGCCAATAATTAATACTCGACTCATTGCAATACATCGCTCCAGGGAGTTGATAATTCAGATTTGCACGGAAGAATAGCAAACAACCGCGCCAAACGAAACCGGCTTGGGAACCGAATCCTAGGTTAGCGGGTAAACGCATAATCACGGGCGGGACGCCCGTGCTCCTTTAGATCATCTTGTTTTCCATCAAATATTTAAAGCCCGCCGCGTTGTCCTTCGTCACGACGGGATTGTCGATGATCATGAATGGCGGTACTTGATCCTTCTTCTGTCCCTGCGCGCAGGCGAAGTAACCGACCATCAGCGCCGTTTGGTGGATACGGCCCGCCGCGTTCATCGCGGAACAAATCAGATCGCCGCTCATCACGCCGTTGATACCCTGCTCCTGCGCATCGATGCTGCCGAATACAATATTGCGTTCTTTACCCGAGCGCTTAATCGCCTGCCTTGCCGCCATCGCCATGTCGTCGTTATGACAAAACGACGCATCAATTTCCGGATACTTCACCAGCAAGTCATCCCAAATCTGTCCGGCCTTATTAATGTCCCAGTCCGCGGGCTGCTCATCGAGTACTTCGATTCCAGGGTATTTCGCGATGACGTTGTGAAATCCCTTCGCGCGAAGTTGCGCACCCGTGTGCGCTAGCGCGCCCTGCGTGTGCACGATCTTTCCCTTGCCGCCGATGGCCTGGCAGATCATCTCCGTCGCCTGTTCCGCGAGCTTCTCGTGGTCCGGCGTCATGAAGGTCCACAAGCCAATGTCCTCACCCTCCGGCACGATGCGCGTGTCGAAATCGATCACCGGGATGCCTTTATCGATCAACCGCTTCACCGGGTCCGCGAGCGTCTGGATCGCATAGGCCTGAATCGCGACAAAGTCCCAGTCCTTCGTCACCATGTCCTCGATATCCTGCCGCTGCTTATCGATGTTGAGCTGCGAATCGTAGATGGTCACATCGATTCCAAGCTGACGCCCCCACCATTCGGCCGTCTTCATGCCGTGTGCGCACCACGTCGCCTTCAACCCTGCATTCGAGAATGCGGCCTTGTAGCGCATCCCCGCGGGTGTCGCCGGTAATGCGGCAGGCGCTGCGGACGGCGCATCCGCGGGCGCGGTCTCGTTGCAGCTAAATGCCGTCGTCAACGCCCCCAACGCCAGCGAACTCGTGGACCACTGCAAAAACGAACGGCGGCTATCTTCACGCATGATTGAAACTCCCCTCCAGTGCACGCACCTCTTGCCCGACCCGAGTATAGCAAAATGCAGAATCGCGGCGACCGCGCGTTTCTTGACGTTTCGCGCCTAAACGCGCTACAAGATCGGGTTGGGTTTCGCACACAAACCACACGAGGGGAACATTCCGTGCAGTATCGAATCGAGCGCGACACGATGGGGGAAATGCAGGTGCCGGTGGACCGGTATTACGGGTGCCAGACGGCGCGGTCGCTGGTGCATTTCGCGATCGGCACGGAAAAGATGCCGCGGGAGATCATCCGCGCATTGGGGATTTTGAAGAAGGCGGCGGCGCTGGTGAATGTCGATCTCGGCCTCATGCAGGCGGACGTCTGCAAGATCATCTGCGCGGCGGCCGACGAGGTGATCGACGGCAAGCTCGACGAGCATTTCCCGCTCTCGGTGTGGCAGACCGGTAGCGGCACGCAGACGAACATGAACGCCAACGAGGTGATCTCGAACCGCGCGATCGAAATGGCTGGCGGCGAAATGGGCAGCAAGAAGCCCGTGCACCCTAACGATCACGTGAACATGTCGCAATCGTCGAACGACACGTTTCCCACGGCAATGAGCATCGCGGCCTGCGAACAGATTCATCATCAATTGTTGCCCGCGTTGCGATTGCTGCGCGATACGCTTGCGCACAAGGCCAAGGCCTTCGAAGCGATTATCAAGATCGGCCGCACACATCTCATGGATGCCACGCCCCTCACCCTCGGCCAGGAATTTTCCGGCTACGTGCAGCAGCTCACAAACGGGATCGAGCGCGTGGAATCCACCATGCCGCGCCTATACGAACTCGCGCTCGGCGGCACGGCAGTCGGTACAGGTTTGAACACGAAGAAAGGCTACGACGTAAAAGTCGCCGCAAAGATCGCGGAACTCACGGGACTTCCCTTCGCCACCGCGCCCAACAAATTCGAATCCCTCGCCGCGCACGATGCGTTGTTGATGACGCACGGCGCATTAAAAACCATCGCATGCAGCCTGATGAAAATCGCGAACGACGTGCGCTGGCTCGCCAGCGGTCCGCGCTGCGGTCTCGGCGAAATCACCATTCCCGAAAACGAACCCGGCTCTTCCATCATGCCCGGCAAAGTGAACCCCACACAGAGCGAAGCGATCACCATGATCGCCGCGCAAGTCATTGGCAACGACGTCGCTGTAAACGTTGGCGGCGCGTCCGGCAATTTCGAATTGAACGTCTACAAACCCGTGATCATCTACAACGTCCTGCAATCGATTCGGTTGTTGGCCGATGGCGCACGATCCTTCAATGAACATTGCGCGGAGGGCATCGAGCCGAACAATGCGCGCATCGACGAATTGCTCCACAAATCGCTGATGCTTGTCACCGCGCTCAACCGCAAGATCGGTTACGACAACGCCGCGAAGATCGCGAAGACCGCGCACAAGAACGGCACCACATTAAAACAAGAAGCAATCGCGCTCAGCCTGCTCACGGCGGAAGAATTCGACGCGGAAGTAGACCCGACAAAGATGATCGGGCCGTCGTAGAAAGTGGCCTGGTAGCGCCCGGTCTCGGTGCCGGGCGTTCTGCGAAGCAAACGAATCTTACGTAAAAGTGCGCCCTGCCGCGGAGAGCGGGACTACAAATTGCCACATTGGATCTCGTTTCGAGCGACTGACCAATCGCGATCTATTTCACGAGTTTTGCGTAAGTAAACCACCGCGCAATGGATATGTTAATCGTGCAAAAAGTCGCGATTTTGCGCCTTTTTTTAGGAATTTTTCCCTTTCCAGATCGCCCAACAAGTGCTACAATTTTTGTGGGAAGTAAAGCGTGATTTGAGCAACGGCGCGCGGCAGGGGCCGCGAACGGGAGAGCAGTCATGCAACGAGTCCCTACAGCACGCGATTGCATGTCCACATGGTTCATCACCCTGCGGCCGGACATGGAGATCTACGAAGCGATCGATCTGCTCGAGAACAAACGCGCGGCCGGCGCGCCGGTGCTCGACGGCGAAGGCAACCTGCTTGGCATCCTCACCGAAAAAGATTGCCTGCGCGTATTGTCCGCTTCCACCTACCAAAGTCTCGCATCCGGCAAAGTGAGCGACTATATGTCAACGCCGAGAGCGATGATCACCACCGACATGGATCTGTTCACGGTCGCAAAACATTTTCTGGATACGAATTTCGCCGTCTTGCCTGTAATGGAGAATGACAAGCCTGTGGGGCGCATCTGCCGCCAGGACATGCTGCGCGGCATTCAGCAACTGCAACGCGAAATCGTCCGTGACAAGCAGCGCGAGGAAGTCGAACTCGAAACGCAGACCAAGCCAAAATCCATCCAGCAATTCCAGAATCTGGCCGCGCGGCTCGAACCCAAAAATCTCGCCGCCGTCATGCGCGAACGTCTGCACGGGTAACAAGAGCACGGGCATCTTGCCCGTGATTGCCTGCCATAGCACTCATCACGGGCAAGATGCCCGTGCTCCTTTTTATCCAGTTGTGTACTATTCCTCGCGAAGTTGCACACGCAAGTTTGTTCCGTTAGTCTGCCTTCAATCGCCGCACTGCGCATATCCGCGGTGTAGTTACGTCAAGGCAATTCACTAATGGCTGATGATCTGACTCAAACCATTGATTCCCTCGTGCCCGAAATCGCGTCGCTTCGGCACGAACTGCACGAGCACCCGGAAATCCGCTTCGAAGAAAAGTGGACCTCCGATCGCATCGCAAGATTTCTCGACACCACCGGCGTTCCCTACAAACGCGGCTACGCGAAAGGCACCGGCATCGTCGCGGAATTGAAGGGCGGCGCACCCGGCAAGACTGTCCTCCTTCGCGCGGACATGGACGCGCTGGAAATTGAAGAAGAGACCGGCCTTCCCTACGCGTCAAAAATCCCAAATCGCATGCACGCCTGCGGCCATGATGGTCACAGCGCGTGCATGTGTGGCGTCGTAAAGACGCTCGCGAAACACCGCGACCGCATTAAAGGCACAGTGAAGTTCGTGTTCCAGCCCGGCGAAGAAGAAGCCGCGGGTGGCCGTTACATCGTGCAGGAAGGCGTACTGGACGGCGTTGATGCGGCCTTTGCGCTGCACGGCTGGCCGACGTTGCCCGTCGGGCACATCGGTATCAAGTCTGGCGCGATGCTCGCGGGCGCAGGCGTATTCAAGATCGTTATACATGGCAAAGGCTGCCACGCAGCCGACCCCGGCGCGGGCATCGATCCGATAGTGGTCGGCTCGCACATCGTCACGGGTTTTCAGACCATAGTAAGTCGTGAAACAAACCCGTGGGATGCGGGCGTTGTGAGCGTTACAAAATTTCATGCGGGCAGCGCTTCGAACATCAACCCCGAGACTGCGGTATTGGAAGGCACCTACCGTAGTTTGAACGACACGCACCACCTGCGGATCGAAGAGTCGATGCGCCGTATCGCTGAAAGCATAGGAATTGCGATGCGCGCGCGTGTCGATGTGCATTTTTCTGAAAACCGTTATCCGGTCTTGTACAACGATCCGCGCATGACCGATTTCGTAATTCAGACGGGCACCAAGCTATTCGGCGAACAAAACATCATGCAGTTTGAAGTCCCGTACATGGGCGCGGAGGACTTCTCGTATTATTTACAGAAAGCGCCCGGCGCGTTCGTATGCCTCGGTGTGAATCCCAATGCAGACGCACCCTACCCGCCGCTGCACAGTCCGAGATACAACTTCGGCGATTCGCCCATCCCGGTTGCGATTCGTTTGATGTCTAATCTCGCGCTGCGCTTTCTCGACTCCGAGTAAAGTTCATGGCAAACGTTGGCGAAACCTATCTTGAATCCGCGCTCTTTCGCTTCCGCGGGGCAAAGTCACTTGGCGACAAGGCGCTGGCGCAACTCGATGACTCCGACCTCGCGTGGGTTCCCGGCTCGGAATCAAACAGCATCGCGGTCATCATCCAGCACCTGCACGGCAACATGATGTCGCGCTGGACGGAATTCCTGACCAGCGATGGCGATAAACCCTGGCGCGATCGCGACGGCGAATTCATCGAGCCAGGCACGGTAGATCGAGATGTCCTACTCCAAAAGTGGGAACTTGGCTGGGCCTGTCTTTTGGAAGCAATCGAATCGCTAAAGCCGGACGATCTGTTGAGCGAGGTGTCGATTCGCGGCGAAAAGATGAGCGCGCTCGATGCGATCAACCGCCAGATTGCACATGTATCGTATCATGTGGGACAAATCGTCTACCTCGCGCGCATGCGGAAAGGCGCGGTGTGGCAAACGCTGTCGATTGCGCGCGGAGAATCCAAAAACTACAAAGCATCGAAACGAGACTGATTCGAACCGTCATGCAATCTAACGAACTGCCACACGAAAAAATTATCTTCGTTTGCACGAACCGGCGTGAACTTGGCGAACGCATCTGTTGCGCCGAAGGCGGCGGCTGTGATCTGCGCGATACTTTGAAAGAAATGGTGAAAGCGAGCGGACTAAAGGGAAAAGTGCGCGTCAGCGCATCCGGCTGCATGGACAAATGCGAAGAGGGCCCAAACGTGATGATCTTCCCGGACAACATCTGGCTGTCCGGCGTGGGCGCGAACGATCTACGGCCGATACTCGATGCGGTTATGCGTTCGCTGGAAACAGGCGAGACCGTCTCACTCTGAATCGTCACTTACGAAGGGTTGCATTAGGTTCGTAGTTCCGCCTAAAGGCGGAACTACGAACCAACCGCCAAAATCTTTTTTTGCAGAGCTTAGATCAACTCCTCCAGCTCGTCTACCAACTCCGCAAAACGTTTCATCGCCGTCGCCACCGGCTCCGGACGCTCCATATCCACGCCCGCGTCCCGCAAAAGATCGAGCGGGAACTTCGAGCCGCCGCTCTTGAGGAAATTCAAATACTGGTCGCGCTCTTTCGCGCCGCCGTTTAACACCCGCTGTGACAGTGCAATCGCCGCGGAGATGCCCGTCGCGTACTTGTACACATAGAACGCGTGATAGAAATGCGGAATGCGCAAACCTTCAAGCGACAGTTGCTCGTCCATCGCAAACCTCGGCCCGAAATACAGTTTGAGCAACTTGCCGTATTCCTCGCGGATACGCTCCAGCGTCAGCGGCTCGCCCGCTTCCGCGATCGCGTGCAACACTTTCTCGTATTCCGCAAACATCGTCTGCCGCACGAGCGTGCCGCGAATTTCATCGATTTCCTTATTAATCAAAAACGCGCGCGATTTCTTGTCCTTTGCGCGATCGAGCAGATACTTGTTCAACAACTGCTCGTTAAACGTCGACGCCACTTCCGCGACGAAGATCGTGTAACCGTAATAGTGGAAAGGCTGGTTCTTCGCGCTGAAATACGTATGCATCGAATGCCCGGCCTCATGCGCCAGCGTAAACATGCTGTCGATCGTGTCCGGACGATAATTCATCAAGATATACGGAGGCCCTTCGTAACCGCCCGATGAGAATGCACCGCTGCGCTTGCCCTTGTTCTCGTAGCGGTCCGCCCAACGCCCGCCATTCAGCCCGCCGCTTAGCACGTTCACATACCCGTTACCCAACGGCTCGAGCGCGTCACAGATCGTCTTCACCGCCTTGTCCCACGGAATATTCACGCGTCCCTGCTCAAAGAGCGGCGCGTAAGTGTCGTAGATGTGAATATCCTTCAGCTTCAGCGCTTTCTTTCGCACATCGAGGTAGCGATGCACTGTTTTCAAATTCCCGTGGACCGCCTTGATCAAACTGTCGTACACGGCGACGGGAATGTTGTCATGAAACAAGGACCCTTCGCGCGCAGAGGGATAGCTGCGCGCCCGCGCGTAATACACGTCCTGCAACACCGATCCGCTCAACGTTGCGGCGACCGTATTCGCATGGTCTTCATAAACTTTATAAAACTGGTGAAATGCTTCCTTGCGCACGCTCCGTTTCGGCGATTCCAGCAAGCTGCGAAACGATCCGTGCGACAATTCCACCTTGCGCCCGCGCTCATCCGCTATCATGCCGAATTTCAAATCCGCATCGTTGAGTTGGCCGAAGACTTTGCTTGCGGTTCCGGCCACTTCGCCCTGCATCGCAAGCAACCGCTCTTCCTTCTCCGACAAAATGTGTGGACGGTACCGCAGCAGCTTCTGCAGCGAGAATTTGTATTCCTTCAACACCGGATCGTTGAGGTAGGCCTTGATCTGCTTCTCCGGTATCGCCTGAATCTCCGGTGCGATGTAGCTGGCCGCCTCGCCCGCGCGCGTCGCGAGCCACGTATACTGCGCCACCATACCCTGGTAGGTGCTGTTGGCCACGTCCTCCGACGCTTTCAAATGCGCGTAAGAACCTAACCGTTCGCCCAACAACTCGAACTCCGTCTCGAACTCATAACACGCGCGCAACACCTTCGCAGACGTGCCTAACTTCCCGCGAAACTTCTCGAAGCCAGGCACCATCTTCTCAAGCTTCTTATAAGCGGCGTGCCACCCAGCATCACTCTTGTACAGCGGGCCCAAGTCCCACGTGTCCTCTACTTTTACTTCCGCGCGCGTCGGCACACGTTTGGTCGCAGGCATACGATGACTCCATTCGTAGTGAGGTTTTCCGCGCAGTATAGGAACAAATACGGAGGAACGGCAAGATCGCGTATGATTGTTGGGGACCAACGATTTGGGGGAATCGTCATGAATAACGCAGAGATTTCTCGACGGACAATGTTACAGGTCGCGGCAGGCGCTACCGCGGCAACGCTTGCACCATCGCGGGCGCTCGGCGCAAACGAACGCATTAATGTGGGGTTCATCGGCGTCGGCGGCATGGGCACGGGCCACGTGGGCCGCTGCAGTAAAATGGACGATGTAAACATCGTCGCGGTGTGCGATGTGGACGAAGCGCACCAGCGTCGCGCCGCGGAAGTGTCCGGCGCATTACCGAAGACCTATTCTGATTTTCGCCACCTGCTCGATCGAAACGACATCGATGCCGTTTTCATCGCCACACCGGAGCACTGGCATCCGATTCTCGCATGTAGGGCCTTCGAAGCAGGCAAAGACGTCTACACCGAAAAGCCGCTGGCGCACAACATCCGCGAAGGTCGAACCGTTGCAGATACCGCCAGTAAACTCGGCCGTGTTTGCCAAGTCGGTTTGCAGCAACGTTCAGGCGGGCATTGGCAACACGCCGTCGAACGCATTCGTAGCGGCGAACTCGGAAAAATTTCCACGGTCCACGCGTGGAATGTGTGGAACGCGAGCGAAATGTTTGGCGACCTGGGGCGGCGGGCTGATTCTCCTGTTCCGCCCGGTGTTGATTACGACATGTGGCTCGGGCCCGCGCCATTGCGTCCATTTAATTCTGCGCGCTTTCATGGTTATTGGTACTTCTTCTGGGACATCGCCGGCGCGATGCCATCGGGATGGGGCGTCCATTTGTTCGACATCGTGCACTGGGCCATGGGCCACGACATAAAATGCGTTGCTGCAACCGGCGGAATATTCGTGATGGACGACATGCGCGAAACGCCCGACACCCTTGACGCGATCTTCAATTGCCCCGGCTACACGCTGACGTACTCCATGCGCCACGCGAACGGCTGGCGCGTACACGACGATATGGATCACGGCATCGAGTTCTTTGGTGATAAGGCGACGCTGCAAATCAACCGCGCCGGCTTTCACATTTACCGCGAAGAAGACCGTTCGTCGCGTAAGCCGTTCTATAGCGAGAACGCTGAAGGCGACAACTACGTAGCGCACGAACGCGATTTCTTCGATTGTGTCCGCTCGCGCGGCAAAACACGTTGCGACGCGGAAACAGGCCATCGCTCAACGATCTACGGCCACCTCGCTAACATCGCCTATCGCACCGGAAGGACGATTGCGTGGAACGGCGCCGAGGAGCAAATCCCCGCTGATCCGGAGGCGGCGAAGTTGCTGACGCGAGAGTACCGCGAACCGTGGGTCATGTAAGTCGGTCGGGATGGTCGGGAATAAGACGATGTAATCCTGTCCGGGAAAGCATAGAATAATTCGAAGAGCGATATTCTTGGGGGGGTAGTCGGTAGTGAGAGACGGTGCACGTCCTGAACCGACTGCTTAGACTGGATAGCAGAACAGCAAATGTTACTGGGTATCATCTCCGATCTTCATTCCAATCTTGAGGCGACGTGCGCCGTTTTGAAACGCCTTGACGAGATACGGCCGGCGAAGATCATTTGCCTTGGGGACGTTACGGGTTATTACACCAATCCAAACGAAGTGATCGAGATTCTCCGCGAACGCGAGATACCTGTCGTATTGGGAAATCATGACGCGGCCGTCTGCGGGCTGGACGAACCCTGGTTTTTTAACGAGAACGCACAATCGGCCATTCAATGGCAGCGGAAGAACGTGAAGCGCGAGCATATCGCGTGGCTCCGATCTGCGGCAGCAGAGTTGCGCGTAAATTGCGATATTTTGGGAGTCCACGGCGCTCCAGGGAACCGCGACGACTACATCCTCGATTGGCTCGACTCCATGCGCTACGTGGAATACTTGATGACCGCGCAAGTGCGCGTCTGCTTCTTTGGGCACAGCCACCGGCCCAGTATTTTCGGCGATCGCGGCATCGAGCCGCGACCAAATCACAACGGTTCGTTCGTCTTAAATCCGCAAAGCCGATATTTCGTCAATCCCGGCGCAGTAGGGCAGCCGCGTGATCACGATTCCCGTGCGGCCTTTGGCCTTTATGAGACGGAGCATCGCGTGTTCGAATTCTGTCGCGTCGCCTATGACGTCGAGCGAACCATGGCGAAGACTTTGGAAGTTGGACTTCCGCCGCAGTTGGCGCAACGGCTCGCACGAGGAAAGTAAATCGTTGATTGGAGGCCCACCCATGACGAAACCGACATATAACGTCTTGGTAATCGATGACGATGAAGAAGAATACCGGGTCGTTTCCCGCCACTTGCGCAAGGCCAGTGCTGCAACCTATGCGGTAACGTGGATTCCATCGTACGAGAAGGCGCTAGCCGAGGCGCTCGACCTCAATCACGATATTTGCCTGCTGGATTACCACTTGGGAGAACACACTGGCATCGGACTGCTTCGGGCCATGCGCGCGGTAGGGTATCGGCATCCCGTCATTTTGCTCACGGGACAGGGAAACATTGAAGTCGATATGCAGGCCATGGAACTGGGTGCGTTCGACTACCTCGATAAGTCCGGCTTGACCGCGGGCTTGCTTGATCGATCCATTCGGTACGCGATCGAAAACCATCGCGTTCGCGAGGAACTTCGCAGGGCAAATGAGGAATTGGAACGCCGCGTGGAGGAGCGTACCGCCGAACTTTATCGCAGCAATCTCGAGTTGGAGCAATTCGCGGAAGTAGTCGCTGGCGATCTGCAGGAACCGTTGCGCCGGGTCTTGAAGCATGTGCATGCGTATGCGCCAGCCGCGAACAGCGACGACCCGCACAAAGCCGCGGAATCGCTTCGGGAAATGATGCATGGCATGATGCTCGACGTGCGCAACCTCGATCTCCTGGTAACACTCGTTCTGGAGTATTCCCTCACGCGCAGGCAACGGGCGCCGTTCGATGACGTGGACCTTGCAGCGATTTGCAGAGACGCCTGCCAACGCCTGAATGACAGCATCAAGAAAGCCGGGGCGCGCGTCGAGATCGGAGATTTGCCAATCGTCAAAGGCGATTCCCGTCTGCTGATGGGACTTATCGAGAACCTCTTGGACAATGCCCTGAAGTACCGATCCGAACGACCACTGGAAGTAAAAATCTGCGCGATGAACAAGGGGGATGTTTGGCTGTGTCAGGTGCGGGACAACGGCGTCGGCATCGCAGAAGAAGATTTTGACGAGATTGTTGTCATGTTCGAGCGCGGAGACGACGAAGAGCCTGCGCAAAATCCGGGTATTGGTCTTCCATTATGCCGCAAGATTGTCGAATACCATGGCGGACGGTTGTGGGCGGATTCCGGCGGGGAAGTGGGAACGACGATCTGTTTCTCGCTGCCCGTTTCCTAGGCTCAGGGCAAAATGACCAGCTCGAACCAGTAATGTTCCAATTGTTGGATCGCCTTGATAAAGCCATCCATGTGAACCGGCTTGGGGACGTATGAATTCACGCCGAGATTATAACTGCGGGCTACGTCTTCCTCGGACGATGAAGTGGTAAGAACTACAACGGGAATCTGTCGCAAATCGGGATCGATTTTGATCTGGCTGAGGACGGTACGTCCATCCACCTTTGGCATATTAAGATCCAACAAGACTAAATCTGGACGCGGCGCGCTGCGAGGTTCGGAATACTCTCCCCGCCGGTACAAGTAGTCTAGCGCGGCTTCGCCGTCATTCACGATGTGCAACTGGTTGCGGAGTTTGCTGCCCCGGAGCGCGCGCTTCGTGAGTTCCTGGTCGTCGGGATCGTCTTCGACGAGCAATATCACAGCAGGCCGGGAACAGTCCGGTGTCATATCGCCGAATCTCCTGGGTGAACCGGCACGGTAAACTTGAAATAGGAACCGTCACCGGGGGCGGATTCCACCCAGATGCGTCCCCCATGCCGTTCGGCAATCTTACGACAGATCGCTAAACCTATACCAGTGCCCTCGTATTCGTGGCGTCCGTGAAGCCGTTTGAACGGTGCAAAGATTTGTTCCCAGTAGTCCGGCTTGATCCCGATACCGTTGTCCGCAACACCAAGGACATGTTCCTCGGCATTGGATTCTACGGTAAGCCGAATCTGCGGGGCGGCAGCGCCATGAAACTTGATGGCGTTGCCAATGAGGTTTTGGTACAGCTGCACCATCAGTGTCTTGTCGGCCCGCACCGTGGGAAGGGTGTCCTGTGTCACCACGGCTTTTTCCTGCTCGATTCGGATTTCCAGCGCGTCAAGCGCCATCTCGACACATTGGTTAAGATCGATTTCTTCCCAGTCCATGGCCTGCCTGCCAGACCGCGAGAGGGACAACAGGTCGCGAACGAGTGTTTGCATGCGTTTTGCAGCCGACGTAATTGTGGCGAGGTCATTTTCGACTTCGTTCAGATCACCGGCGGCGAGGTCTTCGCGAAGAGCATCGCTAAAGGCGACCTGTTTGCGAAGCGGCTCTTGCAGGTCGTGGCTCGCGATATATGTAAACTCGTCCAGCTCCTGATTGCGCGCCTGCAGTTCGGCGTTTGCCTGCTCGAGAAGCGTTGCGTGCTTTTCGATTTCCTCCGCCATTTCCTTGCGATCGGTTATGTCGCGGCTCATGCCCACGATGCCCTGCGGGTTGCCGTCGCTGTCGCGCCAGGCAACTTTTGTCGTCAATAACCAGCGCTGCCTTCCTTCCTCGGTCAATACCGATTCTTCGCGGTTGACCAGTGGTCGTCCACTTTGAATCACGTCTTGCTCGTCGAAGAAGTATTGGTCAGCCAGTTCCTTTGGGAAAATGTCGTAGTCGGTCTTCCCGTAAACTTCCTCCTGCACACTCGCCTTGAGCAACCTCAGGTGTGCCGTGTTGTTTAGAATGAACCGGCTGCCGGTGTCCTTGGCGAAGATGTAATCGGGCAGGTTATCGATTACGGTTCGCAATAGTTGCCGTTCATTTGAGAGGGCCTCCTCGATTCGATCATGGTGCAGCGCGCTGGTGACCAAATGGGCGGTTATTTTCAGCAGGCTGATTTGGTCTTCTGTCCACGCTTGTGGTGCGCCGGACATGAACAGTCCCATCGCGCCGATACATCTGTGCTTGACGCCCAGCGGCACGCTGAGCAGGGGAGGTATACCTGCATCCGTAAGCAGCATTTGCTCGCGTCGCAATTTGTCCGAAGGTGCGTGCGGCGATCCCAAAGTGATCAGTCCGCTGCGTTTGAGTTCGCCCATGAATGCGCGCGTGTGCGCAGCGGCCAAGTCGGCCCCAAGCGTGCCGGCGTCGGTGGCACTCTTGTTGGACCAGAGATGCGTTATCGGTAGCGTCTGTTTCTTGGCCCCATACTGAGCAATATATGCTCCGTCAGAAGCAGTGAACCGGCCAACCTTCTCGAGTATCACTTCCAAGACGCGGTCAAATGTTTCCGGACGAACATCTACCAGACTGGAAGCTATTTCGGAAATCAGCGACGTGAAATTGCCACGATCGGATTGTGCGAGGTCGTGCGTGCTACCGTCCGGCGGGTTGTTCACGGCAATGCCCCCCATGAGGCTGCTCCACATTGCCCCCGCATCTTCAACACGCGACGCGCAACTAGGAGAAAAATGGCGGAGAGACCGGGATTCGAACCCGGGGTACAAGGATTAACCTCGTACAACGGCTTAGCAGGCCGCCACCTTCAGCCACTCGGTCATCTCTCCGCCGAGTGAAGTGCATCGGAAACTGTAGCATTTGCGCGCGAAATGATGCAACCGCACGCCGAATGCGCGCGTATATAGGTGCGCGCTAAGTCTCGCTAGGCTCGTCGAAAAGCTGGCTGATGCACGCTTCATACACATCATCCGGCGTGACCGCTTGCAATCGCGCCTGCGCGGCGGCGAGTCCGCCGGCGTTCTGACCGCTGGTCGCACCCGCATACAGCACCTTGCCCGGCAGTTGGTACGGCGCGTGTTGCGCAGGGTTTGTGCCGCCGAAAACGGCGATGACCGGCGTGCCCATCGCCGCGGCGATGTGCATGGGCCCGGTATCGCCGCCGATGTATAGCGCACACCGTGCGACAAGCGCGGCGTAATGTTTCAGATCGGGCATCTCTGGCGCGATCGATGCGTTGCGCCGCATGTGCGACTGGACTTCTTCAACGACTTCAAACTGTCCCGGCCCCCACGTAAGCAATACTTCAAAGCGGCCGTCCGCCAGCAACAGATCTGCGACAGCCGCGTAGTTTCGCAACGGCCACTGCTTCTCGGCGCGTTCTACCGGTGCATGAAGGGCGACGACAAGCTTGTCACTGTCGAACTCCATGTCGGTAAACTCGTGGACAGCCTCCTGTACTTCTTCGGGAACGTACATGAATGGCGCGGGCCAGCGCGCATCTTGCCGGAGCGCCATGCACAAGCGCAGGTTTTCTTCGGAACGATTCAGTTTATCGAGCGGCACGGCGACGCGCTTCGTATAAAAGAACGCGCTGCCTTCCTGGCTGCGCGGCCGCGCAAACCCATAACGCTGTCTTGCGCGCGACGCCGCGCAGATCAATCCACTTTTTAGAATGCCGTGGAAATCGACAACGATGTCGTAACGCTTGTTGCGAATCTCCCCGCAAAGACTCGCGAATTGCCGTGAACTCTTCCACGCGCCGTCCGGGCGTTCGAACACAATCATGCCGTCCAGCGCGGGATGTCCCTCGACAATGTCAGCCGCCTTGCGTTCCACCATCCAGTCGATGTGCGCCTGCGGATACGCCTCGCGCAAGATTTGCAGCGCCGGCAGCACGCGCACCACATCACCAATGGCGCTGAGCCGAATAATTAATATGCGCGGCGAACCCGCGATCAATGCGCTTCCCTCATGCCAACCTATATGCGCGATACAACAGCACCGCGATGAACCTGGGCCGCAACCCCATGTGGCGGCCCAAGCCCTTCATCATAAAGGACATTGCGCGCATTAGAAAACCTGCGGGCTAAACCCTTTTGGGGCGCCACCACGCGATCGCTTGATACACCGCATTTTCACAGTGGGGGGGCTGACCCAGAATTTCCTGCTGCAAGAATTGTTTTTTCCGCCGATGCTCAAATTATTGGGTTTATGGAATTGACGAACTTTTCCACTGGTTGTAAGATCACGGTTAGGAGTCTTCATAATTTCGCGGCATTGGAGGTATTCATCATGCGCGTAGCCATCGCAGCCCGCCACACCGATCTCACCGACGCACTTCGGTCGCACGTTGAGTCGCGGCTCGACAAAGTGCGCCAACATTTCGACCGGGTCATCGACGTGGATGTCGTCCTGAGCGTCGAAAAACACCGCCACACCGCTGACGTCACGGTACACGCCAACGGCATACGCATGCACGGCAAGGAAACCTCGCAAGACATGTATACGTCCGTGGACACGGCCGTCGGAAAGATCGACAAGCAAATCCTGAAGTTTAAAGATCGCAAGCATCGTTACCAGCCACGCAACGGCAAGGTTGCGGAAGTTTCGGTTGAGACGATGGATGTCCCGTTTGAGGACCGCGTCGCCGAAGCGCCCGGCGAGCACAAGAGTGTGGTCCATGAGCCGCTTGCCACGAAGCCGATGAGCGTTGAGGAGGCCGCCATGCAGCTCGAATTGACGCAAGACAGCTTTCTCGTGTTCCGCAACTCGCAGACGCAGGAAGTAAATGTCGTTTACGCCAAGAACGACGGGACGATCGGGCATATCGACCCAGAGTAAGCGGACATCATCCGTGTAGAGTGCGTACTTCTCGTGCTCGTAATCGGCTATCCGCGCTTGTCGAGGCTCCTACGGCGCTCTTGTCTCACTGCAAATAGCATCGTCACTTTGTCCTCATTGAAGATCGATTACGAGCACGATTACGATTACGAGCACTCAGCACGAAGTCGTGACTAATTCCAAACGCTAGCGTTAGGGAATATGGATACCCAAAGCCTACCCGTAAACCGCAAGAGCAGCATCGCGATCGCACGGCTATTGGACGAAATGGCCGATGATCTCGAGTTGGAGGTCATCGGCGGGTTTCAAGGCGTGGGCCGTCAGGTTTTCGTGCAAGACATCAATCGCCCCGGTCTCGCACTCAGCGGTTATCTAGACTACTTCGCCAGTGACCGTGTCCAGATTCTTGGCAACACCGAAATCCACTATATGGAACGGCTCCCGGCCGCGCAGCTTCAGCACCGGCTGGAGAGCATGTTCTCCTTCGAGATTCCCGCATTCGTTTTGTCGCGCCAGCTTATGCCGAACCATTTGTTTCTGGATATGTGCAACCGCCGCGGCATCCCCGTATTGCGTAGCAAGCGTTCGACCGACGAAGTGATCAGCCGCATCATTCTTTTTCTCGCAGAAGAATTCTCGCCCGAGACCATCGTACACGGCACCGTGGTGGATTGTTATGGCGTGGGTTGTCTTATTGTCGGTGCGCCCGGCATCGGTAAGTCGGAAACGGCGCTCGAACTTGTCGAACGCGGGCACCGCCTCGTCGCGGACGACGTGGTTGCCGTGAAGCGACGCCGCGAAGACTCGCTCTATGCAGAGTCCTCGCCGATGATCGAGCACCACATGGAAATCCGCGGTATCGGTATTATCGACGTGAAGAGCATTTACGGCGTGGGGCGCGTGCGAAACTCGAAGCGCATTGGCATGCTGATCGAGCTCGAGGAATGGAGCAAGGAATCGCAATACGACCGCACGGGCCTGTCCGAGGCGTTCGTGACTATTCTCGGCGTGCGCATTCCCCACCTGCTCATTCCCGT
The DNA here is from genome assembly GCA_020848835.1 of Candidatus Hydrogenedentota bacterium. Taxonomy (GTDB): domain Bacteria; phylum Hydrogenedentota; class Hydrogenedentia; order Hydrogenedentales; family SLHB01; genus JABWCD01. The sequence continues at coordinate 49,597 of JADLHJ010000102.1, read as the reverse complement.
GCGACCCGGCCGCAACATCGCGATCATCCTCGAAGTCGCCGCGCTCAACCACCGGCTCAAAGAACTCGGCATCCATCCCGCGCAGCAATTGAACGAACGCCTCATGACGTTGATGTCCGATCCCGATGCCTGATCTCAAGCGATTCGTCCTCGTCACCGGTCTTTCTGGCGCGGGAAAAAGTCAAGCGCTGAGATTCCTCGAAGACCTGGGCTACTACTGCGTCGACAACCTGCCGCCTGCGCTGGTGCCCACCATAGCCGAATTGACCTTGAGCGAGGACAGCTCCCGCACGCGCGTAGCGGTGTGTGTGGATGCGCGCGGCGGCGACGATTTGGCGAACCTACCTGCATATCTCGACGCAGCATCGCAGAAAGGCGTGCGCCCGGAAACCCTGTTTCTCGAAAGCTCGGACACAGTGCTTCTGCGTCGCTACAGCGAATCACGCCGCAGGCACCCTGCTTCGCCAGAAGGCACCGTCGAAGATGGCATTCAACGCGAACGCGACCTACTTGCGCCAATACGCGCCAAGGCCAACCTCATACTTGACACCAGCACCACCTCCGTAGGCCAACTTCGCGAACGCGTGGCGGCTGTATTCGGCGGCGCACGCACCGCAAAAGAGATGTTGGTGGGGGTTATGTCCTTTGGCTTCAAATTCGGCGTGCCCCAGGAAGCCGATATCGTGCTCGACTGCCGTTTCCTGCCGAACCCGTTCTACGAAAAAGACTTGAGTCCGTTGACGGGCGAGGATGCGCGGGTCGCCGCATACGCGCTCGGTAATCCCGAAGGGAAGGAATTCCTCGCCAAGACAAAAGACCTCCTGGCCTATCTGCTTCCCAAGTACGAGCGGGAACCTAAGTCTTATCTCACCATTGCCGTCGGCTGCACCGGGGGAAAGCACCGTTCCGTTGCCGTCGCGCGCGAACTCTTTGCCTATATCCAAGAGATGCAGTGGCCTGTGACCCTCCGGCACCGCGACGCAGGCCGGCCCGCCGAAGGGCTGCTGTAACCCCCCGCGCGGAAACCAGTTAAAGCGCGTCGGATTCGCATTTCTCCTTTGCAACGATTCACTTTATTACGGTAAGATAGCGTGCTGGCATGTCTTGTCTTTGCCAGCTAAAAATGCAGCAATGTATTCCTCGCCATTTTTTGTGAAATTCGTTTGGCGCGGCCCTGCAGTAACCACGAGATGCACATGACCGAACTCGTCGAAGAAATTCAGATCATCAATCCGCTTGGACTTCACGCGCGGCCTGCGGCGGCGTTGGTGCAGACCGTGCTCAAATTCAAGTGCGATGTTTTTTTGTCGCTCAACGGCCACCGCGTGAATGCGAAAAGCATCATGGGCCTGCTCACGCTCGCCGCAGCCCATGGCAGCAGCGTGACCGTCGTATGCACTGGGGACGACGCGCAAGAGGCCATCGACGCTGTGCGACTATTGTTTGAATCCGGGTTCGGGGAGCTGTAGTGGAAGTTGTGTTGAAAGGCGAGGGGGTCTCTCCGGGCATTGCTATTGGACCGGCGCTGACTTTCCGTGTCAACACGATCGACGTTACAAAACGAAAAATTAAAAATCCCGACGCGGAACTGGCGCGCTTCGATCGCGCCGTCTCTGAAGTACGCGCGGAACTGGAGCGCCTGCGCGAACAGACCGCGCTCGCGATCGGCGAACGCCACGCGGACATCTTCAAGGCGCACCTGTTATTGCTCGACGACGTGACGATGCGCGAGGAAGTCGTACGTTTTGCGCGCGAAGAAAAGATCAATCCCGAATACGTGGTGAACGATGTGATCGCGCGCTACACGAAGATGCTGTCCTCTGTGGACGATCCGCGTTTTCGCGAACGCACGCAAGATTTCGTGGACGTCGGCAACCGCATCCTCGCGCGCATGCTGAACGCCGACCTCGAATCGCTCGACAAGCTTGAGCATCCGTGCGTAATCGTCGCGCACGACGTGCCACCATCAGACGCAGCGCGCCTCGATCGAAAGAATGCGGTTGGTATCGCAATCGACGCGGGCGGTCCCACATCGCACACCGCCATCCTCGCGCGCGCCTTCGAGATTCCCGCTGTCGTCGGTCTGCGATTCGTCGGCTCCTACGCGATGCCAAACGATACGATCATCGTCGATGGCACGCGCGGCGACGTGGTGATTCGTCCCACGCAGGAGACACTTGCGAAATACGACGCGCGCAAGGTGCGTGAGACACGTGCACGCGAAGCGTTGATGGCCGCGGAGTTGAAACCCAGCGTTACCATCGATGGCCACAAAGTGCCCACGATGGCGAACATCGAACTGCCGGAAGAAGTAGCCCATAGCATTCGCGTAGGCGCGCAGGGCATCGGCCTGTTTCGCACCGAATATCTGTTTTTGAATCGGCGCACGTTGCCAACGGAAGAAGAACAGTACGAGGCATACGCCGCCGCGGTGCAGGCGATGAACCCCGCGCCGGTGACATTGCGCACACTCGACATTGGCGGCGACAAAATAGCCGGCGCATTGCCGCAAGGACCCGAAGACAACCCGCAACTCGGCTGGCGCGCGATACGTTTTTGTCTCGAGAAGCCGGATATTTTCAAGGCCCAACTTCGCGCGATGCTGCGCGCAAGCGTACACGGAAACATCCAAATCATGTTCCCGCTGATCAGCGGTCTTGACGAGTTGCTGCGCGCGAAAAATGTGCTGAAGGAAGTGGCCGCGGACCTCGAAAGGCGTGGCATCCAGTTCAACAAGAAGATTGCCGTGGGTTCCATGATCGAAGTACCCAGCGCTGTCGAGCTCGCGGATGTGCTTGCGCGCGAATGCGATTTCTTCAGCATCGGCACAAACGATCTCATTCAATACTCGCTCGCAGTCGATCGCGGCAACGAACGCATCGCGCAAATGTATGAGCCGTCGCACCCCGCCGTGCTGCGCCTCATCCGCCGGGCCGCGCGCGCCGCGAAGGCCGCGCGCATTCCCATCAGTGTTTGCGGTGAAATGGCGGGCGACCCCATCTTTACCGAGGCGTTGATTGGATTCGGCATTACGTCGCTGAGCATGTCGTCCGTCGCAATCCCGCTCGTGCGCGCGGAGATATCGCACATACGCTATTCGCTCGCGAAACGTTTCGCATTGCGCACTGTGCGCATGGGCACCGGCACTGAAATCCTCGACGCGATGCAGCGCCGCTCAAAACAGCGCAGCGCGCTCGAAGAATATCTCGATATGTTCTCCGATGACGAGCATGACTCGGATGGGAAGTTGTGAGCATGTCCTGCACGCCGCGCCGCATTACGATCCTCGGCTCAACCGGCTCCATCGGTACGAGCGCGCTCGATGTCGTGCGCCATTACCCTGAGCGCTTTGAAGTTGTCGGTCTCGCAGCGAATGCCAATGTGGAACTCCTCGCAAAACAAGTGCGCGAATTCCGCCCCAAGTTCGTCGCCGTCGCGAACCGCGAAGCAGCGCGCAAACTCAGTGAACAACTGCCCGACGTGAACATTGCCGCGGGTTGCGAAGGTCTCGAAGAAATCGCCGCCGCACCTGCGGACGTCGTCCTCTGCGGCATTGTCGGCGCCGTCGGGCTCAAACCAGTCCTCAGCGCCATTAACGCCGGAAACGCGATTGCGCTGGCCAACAAAGAGCCCTTGGTCATGGCTGGCCCGCTCATCATGGAGCGCGCACGCGCCAAAGGTATCACCGTGCTACCCGTAGACAGCGAGCACAACGCCATCTTTCAGTGCCTGCAAGGCCATCGCGTGGAAGACGTTCAATGTATTCACCTTACGGCCTCCGGCGGCCCGTTTTACGGCAAACCCCGCGATACCCTCGTGGGCGTGACGCCCGCACAGGCCACGCGGCACCCAACCTGGAACATGGGCGCGAAAATAAGCGTTGACTCTGCGACGTTAATGAACAAGGGCCTTGAGGTAGTCGAGGCCATGTGGCTCTTTGGGCTGCCCCTCGAAAAGGTCGAGGTGGTCATTCATCCGCAGAGCATCGTGCACAGTTTGGTGGAATTTACCGATGGCAGTATCCTCGCCCATCTCGGGCTGACGAATATGAAATTTCCGATTCAATATGCGCTAACATGGCCGGAACGCGTGCCCGAACCGATGGGCCGGCTCGACCTTACGGCGATGCGCGAGCTGACTTTCGCGAAGCCGGACTTCTCGGAATTTCCGTGCCTGGCCTACGCAATGGAAGCCGCGCGCACAGGCGGTACGGCGCCGGCGATTCTGAATGCTGCGAACGAAAGCGCGGTGGACGCGTTCTGCAAGGGCCAGATCGAATTTCTGCGCATCAGCGAAGTGGTGCGTGAGGTGATGGACGAGTGTGCCGCGTCGCAGGACGTGACCCTCGAAGCAGTGCTCGAAGCCGACACGCTCGCGCGCGAACGCGCGGGCCACGTAATGACCGGTCTAGGAGTTTAAGAAGTTGGCGATTCTCTACGACGTAGCGATTTTTATCCTGGTGCTCGGCGAGCTGGTGTTCTTCCATGAGCTGGGCCACTTCCTTGCGGCCAAGGCTTGCGGGATCTACTGCGAACGCTTCAGCCTGGGCATGCCGCCCCGGCTCTTCGGCTTTAAGTTCGGCGAGACGGACTACTGCATCGGCCTGCTGCCCATCGGCGGCTACGTGAAAATGGCCGGTCAGGAAGACGTGCCGCTCAGTGAGGAAGAACGCAAAGAACAATACGGCACGATCCCGCCCAACCGCTGGTTTATGAACAAGCCCGTGTGGCAACGCGTGATCGTGATTTTCGCCGGTCCTTTCATGAACTTTGTGCTGGCCGTCGTGCTCTTTGCAATTCTCGTCGGCTTCGGCGCGGAAATGCCGGAATGGAAACACGACCAGCGTATCGGCCTTGTAGAGAAGGATTCGCCCGCTGCATCCGCACCGATGTTCAAGGTCGCGTCGGTCGATGAGAAAGTCGATTTCTCCCGCGAACCGGACGCGACGGGCTGGCATACCGGCGATCGCATCATCTCCGCGGACGGCAATTCGATCCGCAACATTCGCGACTTTGCGATTGAAGGCGTGCTCAGCGGCGGCGCAAGTGTGCTTGTCGAAATCGATCGCACCGGACCCGATGGAAAAGTTACCAAATATTTGTCGCCCGTAACGCCGCGCGATCTTGAAGATGACGATGAGAAACAGGTGCGAACCGGCATTGCGGATTTCCGCACGGCCCTGATCGGTGGGATCGCGCCGGATATGCCGGCGGCGCAGGCAGGATTCAAAAAGGGCGATGTAATTACTGCGCTTGACGGCGAGCCAATTGACACGATTTCGTTTATGGAAGCCGTCTCTAAAAACACCGGCGGCCGTAGCGTCACCGCAGCAGTCGAGCGCGACGGACAGAAGATAGACATCCAGGTCACGCCAAAACCTGTTGGTACCTTCGAGGATATTGCGCTGACAATCCCTCCCGATTGGCCCGATCTGATCGATGAGTCGAAGCCGATCGCCGTAACGGAAGAAAACAACACCCTCCTTTCAGGTTCCGGTTTCGCTAAAGGAGACAAGATCGTATCGATCAATGGCGAAGCGATTCAGGAAGGAACCGTCCGAAAAATTGCCGGACGGCCCGACACCGATAAGCTGCAGATCGTTATCGAACGCGCGGGCATGTTCGGCTTCGGTGGAGCTAAACAGGTGACCCTGCCCGATGTAACGGTCGCGCAATTTCTCCAGGCCATCACCGCGTTCGATGTCACCGCCAAGCCCGCCGTGCTCTACATCACAAAAGAGGCGAGCGAGAAAACGGGCTTGCAGGCGAAAGACATCATAGAAGAAATCGATGGCAAACCCGCCACGTGGATGATGTTGAGCGAAATACAAAAGAACCGCATTGGCGAGCAGGTCACTTTCAAAGTAAAGAAGCCCGCCATCGCCCTCGGCGTAATGCGCGGCGAGTCCACCAAGGACATTACCCTACCCGTGACTGCGGTCGGCAAAGTTGGAATCGCATTCGAAGAAAGAAAAGTGTATTACCGCGCGCCAATCGCGCAAGTATTGCCGGAAGCGTTCCATGAAACGCAACGCGTCATCAAGCTGACGGTCCGCACGCTCCAATCGCTTGTCACCGGTGCCGTGAGCCCGAAAGAACTCGGCGGCCCGATCATGATTTATCAGATCACGACCAACACCGCGAAGTTCGGCAGCGCGGGCGATCTGCTCGGAATCACCGCGCTCATCAGCGTGAACCTCGCGATATTCAATTTGCTCCCGCTCCCCGTGCTCGATGGCGGACACTTGTTGTTCCTCGCGATTGAGGCGGTACGCAGGAAGCCGGTGAGCGCGCGCGTGATGGAGTGGGTACAGCAAGCCGGTCTTGTATTCATCATCGGCCTGATGCTGTTCGTAACGTACAACGATATCGGACGTATCATTCGCGGGCTGATGCCTTAGAACGTTATTCGATCGTGCGTTGCGGTTTGATTTTGTTTTGCATTTAAGTCCCCCTTTGAAGGGGGATTCAGGGGGATGTAAATAACGCGATCGGATCGCATCCGATCATTTTTGGAGAGAGACGGAATCAGTCATGGGTGGAATTACATGCAAATTCGGCGGCACGTCGCTCGCCGACGCCAAAGCGTTTCGCGCGGTTGCGGACATTGTAAAAAGCAATCCGGAGCGCCGCTTCATCGTGCCGTCAGCACCGGGCAAACGTAAACCCGACGACAAAAAGATCACTGATCTGTTGTACGCGTGGCACGGCCTCGTGAAACAAGATCTCGATCCAATCCAGCCGCGCACTATCATCGCGAAGCGCTTCGAAGAGCTCGCCAAGGAGCTCAACATCGAGTTCAACGTGCAGGAACATCTCGAGCACATCGCGAACGAGGCCGCCAATTACGCCGAGCCGGATTACTTGGCATCGCGCGGCGAATACCTGAGCGGACAAATCCTGTCGCGCTTGATCGGCGCCACATTTGTGGATCCCGCGCAGTGCATCTTGTTTGAGGACGACGGCGATCTCGATCCGCAGACTTATGACCTACTCGGCGACAAGCTCAAAGGACCGGGCCTGTTCGTCGTTCCCGGCTTCTATGGCTCTCTGCCCAACGGACGCATCAAGACCTTTTCGCGCGGCGGCAGCGACGTCACTGGTTCTATCGTTGCGCGTGCGTCGAAATCGTCGCTCTACGAAAACTGGACCGATGTCTCCGGCTTCCTCGTTGCCGATCCGCGTATTGTGCCCGACGCGCGTGGCATTGGAGAAGTGACCTACCGCGAACTGCGCGAGCTGTCGTACATGGGCGCAAACGTGCTCCACGACGAAGCAATCTTCCCCGTGCGCGAGCCCGGCATCCCGATCAACATTCGCAATACAAAAAAGCCCGAACATCCCGGCACAATGATTGTCGCAGAGCGCCACTCGAAAGAACCCATCGTTGGCATCGCGGGCCGCAAAGGGTTCACCATGATCAATATCGAAAAAGCGCTCATGAACAAAGAGCGTGGCTTTGGCCGTCGCGTGCTTTCGGTGCTGGAAGATTTTGGCGTAAGCTGGGAATTGATGCCCTCGGGCATCGATAACATGTCGATCATCATCGAAGACGAAGAGTTGCAGAACCATACAAGCGCAATCATCAAGTCGATTCGCCGCACTTGCCAACCCGATAAAGTATCCGTCACGCCTGACCTCGCGTTGATCGCGACAGTGGGCCAAGGAATGGCTGGCACTGTCGGCGTCGCTGCGCGCCTCACCACGGCGCTTGCGAATGCGAGCGTAAACATTCGCGTGCTCGATCAGGGATCATCCGAAAACAACATCATCGTCGGCGTGGGGGAAGGCGATCTTGAAAACGCCGTCCGGGCAATCTACCACGCCTTTACCGAATAAGGATTGCCCACAATCTAATGCGCCGCACCAAAATCGTTTGTACGCTCGGCCCCAGCACGAACACGCGCGCAGGTGTCGAGGCGCTTATCAATGCGGGCATGGATGTCGCGCGACTAAATTTTTCGCACGGCACGCACGAAGATCACAGAAATACCTATAACCTGATTCGCAATGTCGCCGCCGATCTCGGCCGAAACGTCGCCATATTGATGGACCTGCAAGGGCCCAAGATCCGCACAGGAAAACTGGAAGACAGTAAACCGATCCCGCTCGTTCCGAAGGCGCCGATTATCGTCACGACGGAGCAGGTACTCGGAAACGCCACGCGCATCTCGACGGTCTACGATCGCCTCGCGCACGATGTAAAACCCGGCGATCGCATTTTGCTTGCCGACGGTGTCATGGAGTTGCAGGTTGAAAGCGTCGCGCCGCCGGAAGTGCATTGCACCGTCGTGCGTGGCGGCATGCTGGGCGAGAAGAAGGGCATGAACCTTCCTGGTGTTGCCGTAAGCGCACCATGCCTTACTCCAAAAGATATTGAAGACCTTGAGTTCGGACTCGACCTCGGTGTCGACTATGTCGCATTATCTTTCGTGCGCAGTCCGAATGATGTCGTTGATCTGAAAAAGCGCATCGCGCGCATGGGCAAGAGCACATCCGTCATCGCGAAGATCGAGCGCCCGGAAGCATTGACGCGCTTTAGCGACATCGTTGAGACGGCAGACGCAATCATGGTCGCGCGCGGCGACCTTGGCGTGGAAGTCGAGTTGCACCGCGTACCGCAGATCCAAAAGAGCCTCATCCGCATGTGCAACGAGATGGGCGTGCCCGTCATCACTGCCACGCAAATGCTCGAATCCATGATGACGAACTCGCGTCCCACGCGCGCAGAAGCGGCGGACGTCGCGAACGCGATTTATGACGGTACCGACGCAGTCATGCTCTCCGGCGAAACAGCAAGCGGCCAATTTCCGATCGAAGCCGTCACTACGATGGCGCAGATCGTGGAGACTGCCGACGAAGCGATCGCGTCAAGTCCCGCGCACGCGCGCCTGCGCGATCGGCATGTACACGATGCGGGCTTCAAGGAAGCCATTGGCCAGGCCGTCGTGCGCATCACGCAAGTGATCCACGTGCGCCGCATCGTCGTGCTTACGAAATCCGGCTACAGCGCCATCGCGATTTCACGCTACCGCCCCCGCACGCCAATCACCGCGATCACGCTGCGCGAAGAAACGCAACGCCGCTGCGCATTATTCTGGGGCGTGGATGCCGTCGCAAGCGTGTCACACGACGATCTCTCGCACATGGTCAAAGCGATTGATGAAATAGCGCTCGAAAAAAAACTCGCGGCGCGCGGAGACGCGCTGCTCATCGTTGCCGGCGTGCCCATGGGTGCCGGTGGCCGCACCAACCTCGTCCACCTGCACCGCGTCGGCGAAGACCACACCGTCTAACCGAAATGCCCACCACGCCGCCAGAGGACTGGTATGAAGTCGCATTCGGCGACCTGTACAACGTTATCTACGCGCATCGCAGCGTGGAGGCGGCCGCGCCGGAGGCCCTCTTCGCCGCGCAAGTGCTCGATCTCAAGCCCGGAGAGCGTGTGCTCGACCTATGCTGCGGCAATGGCCGGCACCTCGTCCATCTCAGCAGAATTACCCGTCACGCCACGGGATTAGATTATTCGCGGGCGTTGTTACAACGGGCGCGCAGGGCATTGGGTGACCGTGCGCGACTCGTCCGGGCGGACATGCGGGCCGTGCCCTTTACGCACGAGTTCCACGCCGTGACGAACTTTTTCACCAGCTTCGGGTACTTTCAAAACGACAGCGAAAACATGCAGGTCATCGCCGAAACCGCGCGCGCGCTGAAACCGGGTGGCCGTGTATTCATTGACTACGTGAACCCCACTTTTGTGCGCGACACGCTCGAAGCGCACACGGCGCGCAACGCCGGTGAGTACGAAATTGAAGAGTGCCGCTGGATCGACGAAGAGGCAAAGCGGATAAATAAATCCACGCGCATCTCGCGCAACGGCACGCTCGTGCAAGAGCTTGGAGAATCAGTCCGGCTCTACGACCAGCAGGAGTTGTTATCACTCCTCGCACAAGCCGGTTTTGCGGCCGACTACTGTTATGGAAACTACACCGGCGTGCCAATCAGTGCCGATGAGCCGCGCATGATCTTCAAGGCAACAAAATGCCGGTAAGAAGCGTCGCCGCGGCATATCGAAATGAAGAAGCGGATCTTCTTCCGTTCTACGCCGCGTGGCCGCGAGAATTGCTGACCAATAGGCTCGTAACCGGCGAGTGTTGGCCGGGACTTGCTCAGGAACTCGCCGCATACCAGTCCTCAATTGGGAATCCTCCGCCAGATCTCGGCGAGTCCTTCATCGTAACCGGTCAGCAACCCGCGCTGTTCACCGGTCCACTTTACACGGTTTACAAAATTGCGACAGCCATCCGCCTCGCAAGACAAATATCCGACAAACACGGCATACGCTGCACCCCCGTGTTTTGGCAAGGCAGCGACGATCACGATTTCGAAGAAGCACACTCCGCAACCGTACTTACAAAAAATCACGAGCCAATGACGCTTACGTACAATCCCATGCACGATGTCGCGGGGCTGTCCATGTACCGTGTGCCGTTGGATGCCAGCGTGCACGATCTCGTCGATCGCGCCGCGGACGCAACGCCCGGCTCCGAATATCGTGAAGAAGTGCGCGCGTTCTTACACGACTCGCTCAGCGCCGCATCGTCCCTCGCAGACTGGAGCGCGCGCATCATCGCGCGATTGTTCGCGGGTAGCGGCCTCGTCATCTTCACTTCCGAATGTCAGTCCGCGCGAAAAGCCGCACGCGATATTATCGAAAAAGAAATTCGCGAACCATTGATCAGCACGCGACTGGTGAACGAAGCTGGCACGCAACTCGCCGCGTTGGGTTATGAGCGCCAAGTGTCAAAGGGTGAAACCGACTGCGGCTTCTTTCTCGACGTGCACAACCGCCGCTGCAAAGTGACCTATCAAGACGGAATGTTTCACGCCCCCTCGGTCGAGCTCCGTTTTACGCAAGACCAATTGCTCGGCGTGCTCGAAGAAGAACCCGAGCGATTCAGCCCGAACGTCGCGCTGCGTACTGTCGTGCAGCAGCGACTTTTTCCTACTGCGGCATACGTAGCCGGCCCCGGCGAGATCGCGTATTGGGGCCAGTTCAAGCCGCTATTCGACCTCTTCAATCTGCAAATGCCCGTCGTATATCCGCGCGCACAATGCGCGCTCACAACATCAAAGCTCAATAAACTAAAGAACAAACTGGGGCTTGACGGCGCATCAACGGATTGGACATCGCCGGACGACTTAATTACCCAGGCGATGCGTAGCGGCGCCTCAAACCCGCTTGTTGCCGCGTTTCAATCGCGCAGAGCATCTGTCGAACTGGAGATGAAAGCGCTGGAAGCCGAGTTGGCAAAAGCGCCAGTGCCCGCGCCCACCCTCACCGAGCGCGTCGTGACGGCATTCGACAACTACGAACGCATGCTCCTTCGCGCCGACGAAACGCGCTATGAAACCGTCAAACAGCAAGTCACGCGCCTGTGCAATACCTTTTCGCCTTTTCGCAAACCGCAGGAACGCGTCTATACTATCGTGTCATTCCTGTTCGAACACGGCTGGGACCTCGTGCCGCGTATCGTGCGTGAAATTGAAATCGAACGCTTTGAACTGAATGAGATTGAACTGTGAGTCAAACGAATTACGATTTGCTGGTAATCGGTGCGCACCCCGACGATGTTGAGGTGGGAGTCGGCGGCATTGTTGCAAAAGCCGCTAAAGCCGGGAAGCGCGTCGCAATACTCGATCTAACAATGGGTGAGCTTAGTTCTCGCGGAAGTGTCGAAGAGCGCAAGGCCGAGGCGCAGGCGGCTTCCATCGTGCTTGGCGTGGCGCACCGCACAAATGCCCAACTCCCCGATGGTGGAATCGCGAACTGCGACGCCCAGCGCCAAAAATTGATTTCGCATCTCCGCGAATTGCGCGCATCGATCTTGCTTTGCCCCATGCACACGGATCGCCATCCCGATCACGACGCTGCGCACTTTCTCGTGCGCGATGCAAACTATCTCGCGGGTCTATCGCGCATCGATACAGGCCAGCAGCCTCATCGCGCAACGCACGTCTACTACTACCGCGTCTACGGCGAATCCACGCCGCCCAGCGCATTGATCGACATCAGCGACGCCTTCGAAACCAAACTAGCCGCGTTGCGCGCCTACAAATCGCAACTATTTAATCCGCAATACGAAGGCGCGGCGACCTTCGTATCGTCGGAAGCATTCTGGAATTCGATTCGCGTGCGCGCGGAATATTGGGGCGCACGCATCGGCGTGAAGTACGCGGAGCCGATCTATAGCGACGCGCCGATCGCTTTGACCACATTACCGGGCCTGTAACAATCACGACCCACACGAAGGGAGTGTCATGCGCATTGGTATCACCTGCCATCCGTCAGCCGGCGGCAGCGGAATTCTCGCGACGGAGCTAGGCCTTGCGCTTGCCGAACGCGGCCACGTAGTCCACTTTGTCAGTTACGAGATACCGTTTCGGCTGCAAGGATTCCATCAAAACATTTTCTATCACTCCGTCGATTTTGTTACGTACCCATTGTTCCGGCACCCGCCATATTCGCTCGCACTCACGACAAAGATGGCCGAAGTCGCCGAAGAACACGATATCGAAATCTGGCACGCGCACTACGCAATTCCGCACGCCGTCTGCGCCATCCTCGCGCGCGACATGCTCAAAAACGGCCATTGCTTTAAGCTCGTCACGACGTTGCACGGCACAGACATCACGCTCGTAGGCACCGACCCCGGCTTCTTCCGCCTGACCAAGTATGCGATGGAAAGCAGCGACGCTGTCACATCCGTATCGCAGTGGCTTACGGAAGAAACCCAGCGCGAATTCAAATTAAGCGTGCCCGTCCGCACGATCTACAACTTTATCAACCTCGAGAAATTTCAGACGCACTCCGTCGATCGCTGCAACCTCGCCGAAGCGGGCGAGAAGATCGTCATGCACATTTCCAACTTCCGCCCCGTGAAGCGCGTCACCGACGTCGTCCGCGCCTTCAAAAAAATCAGCGACCGCGTCAACGCGCGTTTGATCATGGTGGGTGACGGCCCGGAACGCCTGTCTGCGGTCGGCGTCGCGCGCCAGCTCGGCGTTTCCGATCGGATCAAGTACCTTGGCAATAACGAAAACATCGAAGCAATCCTCCCCTGTGCAGACCTCGTGTTCCAGCCCAGCGAACACGAAAGCTTCGGTCTCGTCGCGTTGGAAGCCATGGCCTGCGGCGTGCCCGTCCTCGGCACCGACAGCGGCGGTGTACGCGAGGTTGTGGTCAACGGCGAAACGGGGTATCTTTGCGAGGTGGGCGATATTGAGACGATGGCGGCGCGGGCCATCGAAATACTGACGAACGATGCGCTGGCCCGCGACATGGGCGCGCGTGGGCGCAAGCACGCGGAGACGCACTTCGCGCGGGAGCCAATCGTCGCCCAGTACGAGGCGCTGTACCGGGAATTGTTGAATCAAAAATGTAATGGAGGAAAAGGGGCATGAATCGCAGAACATTTTTAGGCAGCTCGGCCACCGCGGTGACCGTTGCCGGCATGATGGCGTCGGGCAAAGTGTTTGGCGCAAACGATCGCGTGCAGATCGCGTGCATCGGCACCGGCGGGCGCGGCTCCGGTCATGTGGGCTTCTATGCCACGGATGCATGCGCGGATCTCGTCGCGGTATGCGATGTAGACGCGAAGCGGCTTGAAGGCATCGCGGGTAAAGTAAAGGAGGCATCCGGCAAGACACCGTTCACAACGGTAGACATGCGGGAGATCATGTCGCGCGATGACGTGGACGCTGTGACCACTGCGACACCGAACCATTGGCATACGCTTGTTTCTGTATGGGCGTGTCAAGCCGGCAAAGACGTCTACGTCGAGAAGCCTTTGTCCCACACCGTTTGGGAAGGCCGACAACTTGTCGCCGCGCAGAAGAAATACAACCGCGTCGTCATGCACGGAACACAAAGCAGATCCAGCAATTCTTGGATACATGCCATTCAACTCATGCGCGAAGGCGTCATCGGCGACATCCACACCGCGCGCGGCTGCGGGTACAAGAATGGAAATCGCGGTCAGTTGCCTCAAAAGGAAGATAGCGCCCCACCCGCCGAACTGAATTGGGAACTGTGGCAGGGCCCGGTGCCCGATCATCCCTACAACGAAAACTACGTGCCCTACAACTGGCATTGGTTTTGGCGCTACGGCAACGGCGAAATTGGCAACCAGGGCGTCCACGAGATGGACAAATCCGTGTGGATCATGAACAAGGGCCTGCCCGTAAAAGTCTACAGCGCGGGCGGACGCTACACCTACAAGGACCAGGGCGAAACGCCAAACACCAACACCGCGATCTTCACTTACGCCGACGGCACTGAACTCGTCTTCGACGTGCGCAACCGCTGGACGAACAAAGAAGGCAGCGTGATGTTGAATGGCCAATTCAAAGAAGGTCCCGGTGTGGGCGCGATGGCCTACGGATCAAAAGGCTATTACGTCGAAGGCGTCGGCTTCTTCGACACCGAAGACAAACCCATCGAAACGCCGCCCGCACCGGAGACACCGAAGAACGCAAACTTCATCAACTTCGCGAAGGCGGTCATCTCGCGCAAGCCGGAGGACAACCCCTGTGACGCACAGGTCGGCCACACCTCCTGCGTACACTGCCACCTTGCGAACATCTCGTACCGCCTGGGCCGCTCGCTGAACTTCGATCCCGCGACCGAAAAGTTCGTCGGTGACGATGAGGCCAACGCCATGCTGACCAAGGAATACCGCAAAGGGTTTGAAGTACCTCAACTCGCGTAGGCTTTGACAGACCGCTCTCAGAGCGCGATAATACAAGGGCCTCTTCCGGTGCGGGAAGAGGCCCTTTTCTAACACCTTTTGGTGCGTCACGCGGCTTGGGATTCGCGTACGCACGGGTTATGCCTTCTCGCGGGGGCGTGGAGCAGTACCATGATTGAACTTCCCGTGGCGCGCAAATTTGGCGGGCCGGAGATCGCGTTGCTTGCCGTGGCGTGCGCATTTGCAGTCGCCATGACGGCGTGGTGGCACGGCTTATACCGGGCTCCGGCTGAGCCTCTCACGCAGATGAGTGCGATGCAAGGTTCCGAAACTGCCCGCGCGGAAAATGTCCGGCAGCTTACCGTCGTCGCGTATCTGGTGAACGGCGAAGCCAACGACCTGCTGCCCGCGCTGGGTGAAGCCACCAGCACTGTTGTATCCATTCCTCCCGATGACCGAGATCCGAATCAGACCCTGCTTCAAATCGTCGCAGTCGCAGGTGGAATCGCCGCGGCCGTGTATTGCTTGGCCGTATATCCCTCGCTTCGGCGAAATACCTGATGTCTTGCTTTCGGATAATGAAAAATTGGCCGAGCAACCAGTGTTTTGATTGCGCGGCCCAATAAACGATTCCTGCGCGTAAATTTATAAATTGTTGCCGATGCTCGCGCAAAAATACGTAATTTCCTGAAGGATGGAACGATACTCCGGCGTGTGGCCCGGCCCCGCGTAAGCAACCATGCTCGGTCCGAATAATGTCACGACTACAAGGAACAGCACTGCCCACGTGGTCCAATTCTTTTGCAGCGACTTCATGGTGCTATCACCTTTCCCCAGTTGATATTCGCCGGAGGCCCAATCCTCCGTCGCCCTGCATGGCCCGAAGTATAGGCATGCGGCAGATGCATTGAAAGCAAAAAATGGTGTGGCGAGCGCATTCGATGCAAACGCGAGTCGATAAGGGTCGATCGACTACGATGTTGCCTTGGCTGGTTGGGAGAGTAATGAATGTACAGAGTTTTTGTAGGACTCATTTTGGTGGCGACTGCGATAGCGCAAGTACCCGCTAAGTCGGCAAGCGTCTTCTATTCGCGCGACACGCTCTCGCGCGCGGCGGCAAATATCGAGAAACATGAATGGGCACGAACGATTCGTGATGCCGCAGTCGCCAAAGCGCAGCCTTGGCTCGATATGCCTGACGATACCCTTTGGGACCTGATGATGGGCCCGCACATTCCCCGCACCTGGCACGTATGGTCCGACGGCCACTGCCCTTCCTGCAAACAGGACGTGCGCATGTACGAATGGATTGCCGATCCATGGAAACATCCCTGGAAACTCCAGTGCCCAAAGTGCGCGGAATTGTTTCCCAAAAACGATTTTGAAAAGTTTCACCGCTCCGGGTTTGACGAGCATGGTGTGTTTCAACCCGACCGCGCGGATCGATCGCTCCTGTTTAACACCGAACATCCCGATCCTGCGGATCCTTTGCATACGTTCGGCGTGGATGATGGCGATGGCTATGTCGCCGACGGACACCGTTGGCGATTCATCGGCTACTACGTCATCTTCGGCCACTGGAAAAAATGGGTCCACGCAGGCATCGAGAATTTGAGCGCTGCATACGCCGTTACAGGGGATCAGCGCTACGCATACAAAGCCACCATCCTTCTTGATCGCGTTGCAGATTTGTATCCCAGCTTCGATTTCCACGCGCAAGGCGGTTGGGTCTATGAAATAACCACTGGCACGCGCGGCCAGGTATCCACATGGCACGACGCCTGTGAAGAAGTGCGCGCCATGGCCTACGCCTACGATCGCATCTACGACGGGGCCAAAGCACAAGAGCAGGCTTTGGCGGCATTTCTGTCGCGGAAAGCAACCGAGCACAAACTGGCAAACGCAAAGGCCTCATGGGCCGAAATACAACGCAACATCGAAACCGGAATTTTCGAGGACACGCTCGCGCATCGAAATCGGATCGAATCGAACTACCCGCGTACCGACATGACAAACCTCGTTATCAATACCGTGCTACGCTGGCCATCCAATCGCGAAGCAGTGTTAAGCGATCTCGATGCCATCATCGAAAAATCAACCGCCGTAGATGGCATGAGCGGCGAGAAAGGCCTCGCAGGCTACTCGTCGATCGCGCCCAGCGCGCTGGCGGAAATCATGATTCAAATGATGCGGCTCGATCCGGAGTTCCTGAAGACCGTTGTCGAGCGCCGTCCCTCCTTCTATCAGGCATTCCGTTTCAACATCGACACGTGGTGCATGGAAGAATGGTATCCGCGCATCGGCGACACCGGCGCATTCGGTCGCAAGAACCCGCGCTATGCCGGACTGTCCTTCACGCCGGATTCCGCCGCGGACGGATCGCCCTATTCGTTCTTCTGGAATCTGTACGAAGCGACCCAAGATCCAGCGCTTGTGCAGGTGATGTACTTGTCGAACGGCGCGAAGCTGGATGGTCTTCCACACGATTTGTTCGGCGAAGACCCGGAGATTTTTCAATCGCGCGTGAAGGAACTCATCGATCACGAAGGCGCCGAGATAAAGCTTGGCAGCGTGAACAAGGAAAATTGGTGCCTCGCAATCCTGCGTAGCGGGCAAGGAGCAGACCGCCGCGCACTGTGGATTGACTACGATTCCGGCGGCGGCCACGGGCACATGGACGGAATGAATATCGGCTATTTCGCCAAGGGTCTCGATCTGATCCCAGACTTCGGTTACCCGCCCGTTGGCTACGGCGGTTGGGTCGCGCCCCGCGCCACCTGGTACATGAAATCCGCATCGCACGCGACGGTAGTCGTAGACGGCAAGAACCAGTCGAAAGCGCAAGGCAAAACAACATTGTGGGCTGACGGAGACGGCTTCCACGCGATTCGCGTATCCAGCCCGGAGATGATCGGTGGCGAAATCTATGAGCGCACCGTCGCTATGATTGATCTCGACGCGCAGGACTCGTACATCGTCGATTGCTTCCGTGTGAAAGGCGGCTCCGATCACGCAATGTTTTTCGGCTCGTCGTTCGGAACCGTCACAACCAATGGCCTCGCGCTGGCCGACGCGCCCGACTTCGGCGACGACACCCAGATGCGTTCATTTAAATCGGATACCAACGCCGCACCGGGCTGGAGCGTCGATTGGAAGATAGATGATAAGTACGACTACCTCGCCGGCGATCGGGAGGTCCACGTGAAATACACAGACCTGACCGAAAACGCGGAAGCATCAATTTGCGAAGCGTGGGTAGACACCGGAACCTATGGCGAAGCTTCCGAATGGATTCCGCGCGTGATGGTCCGGCGCAAAGGCGAAAGCGGGCTAGAGTCCAATTTTGTGAGTGTCATTGAACCCTACGAAGTGTCTTCCAAAATTGCGTCAATCCGCAAGATACCTTTGGACAGCGGAATCGGCATCTCCTTGGAAATCACGCGCGTGGATGGAGGAACTGATTTAGTGCTGACAAATGCCGGCAAAGAGCCGATGGAAATCGCGGCCCGCGCATTGATTGCAGATGGCGAAATTTTTTTCGCGCACGTAGTTTCGCAAAGAGTAGTCCAGATACACGGTACGAACAGTACGTCAATCAAGATTGGCGATCTCGAACTTAAAGACGAGGGTGGCAACAAAACAATCGAGTGGGAAAAAAGAGAATAGCCTTATCGCAGAAACACCTGATATTAACTATTCATTCGTTCGATCTTGCGCGGTTTGCGCTGAAAGCGCTTCGCAACCCTAGCCAGGGGCAGCGCCCCTGGTAGTACCCGGCGCCCCAGCCTACCTTCACGCTCTGAAAGGGCAATGCAACGACACGCTAGGCCGTAATTGCTTTCAATTCGCTTCGCGCCAAAGTCCGGTGATTGGTAATCGTCACGCGCCGCCGATCCTCCCCCGCGTGCTCAAACAAAATATCCAGCCGCTGCGCCGGCAACAATATCTCCGCCCGGTCCGCCCACTCCACCGCGCATAGCGCGTCTGCTGAAAAAAGTTCTGTGGCTCCAAGATCCTCGACTTCATAAGGGCCGTTAAGCCTGTACAGATCAAAGTGAAAAAGTTTGCGTTCCGCGCCGTACTCGTTTATCAACGTAAAGGTTGGGCTGTGCACAATCGGCGTTGCGCTGAAATGCTGCGCCAACCCGCGCACGAAACACGTTTTCCCCGATGCAAGGTCGCCGCGCAACGCAATGACGCCTCGGTCCATGATTGCCGCGATTTTTCGCCCAAGACTTTCGGTCTCTTCCGGCGACGACGTCTCGATCACGCAAGTATCCACACTCACGGTTGCGCAATCGCCTCGCGAAAGAGATTGACGTATTCATTTGCCGAACGTTCCCACGAAAAGTCTTGCGACATTGCGGCGCGCCGTAAAGCAGCAAGTTTCTCCGGCTCTTCGTAAAGCTTGAGTGCGCGCGCGATCATGTTCTGAAACGCACGTTCACTCCAGGATGCAAACACAAACCCCGTCGCTTTGTTGCCGGCAACGTTTGCTGTTGACGCATCGAAAACCGTATCCGCAAGCCCGCCCGTCCGATGCACCACCGGGATCGATCCGTACAGCATCGCGTACATCTGACTGAGACCACAGGGTTCTGTGCGCGACGGCATGAGATAAAAGTCCGAGCCGGCATATATCTGGTGCGCGAGTGTTTCGTCGTACCCCAACTGCACGCGCATTTTGCCGGGAAAACGCGCTTCCGCTTGCTTCAACGCGTTTTCGAATACATCATCACCCGAACCCAATACAACGAGTTGTACATTTCGGCGCAACAAGTCGTCCAGGCACGACAACAGCAAATCGATCCCTTTGTCCCACACCAGACGCGTCACCATGCCAAACACGGGCGCATCTGTGACGGGAAGCTCGAGCGTCTTCTGCAATTCCGCTTTGCAGACTTTTTTGCCGCTGGTATCCGTCGAATGGAAATTCGCGGGAATGCGCTTATCGATCGCCGGGTTCCACGTGGCGGTGTCCACGCCGTTTGCAATTCCGACGATATCTTTTGTGCGTGTGCGCAACACACCGTCGAGACCGTGCCCGGCGACGTCGGTCTGGATTTCCTTTGAATATGTCACGCTGACGGTATTGATCTTCGATGCGAAAATCAGCCCCGCCTTCATTAAGTTGATGTCGCCGTAATATTCGAGATAGCGCGGCGTAAACAGTTCCCAGCCCAAGCCCGTCTTTGGCATGAGCGTAGACGAATAGCGCCCTTGATAGGCCATGTTGTGAATTGTGAATATGGTTGGCTTATTCGCCCAGACCGGATGATCGATACAGCGTGTCTTAATAAACGCGGGAATCGCGGCGGTGTGCCAATCATGGCAATGCACAATGTCCGGTACCCAACCCGTGCGCGGTACGCCGTCAAGCAGCGCGAGACAGAAAAAACAAAAGCGCTCCAGGCTGTCGGGATACTCGTGACCATAGTCACCGTAGGGGTGCGTGCGCCCGAAGTAGGCATTGTGCTCCAACAAATACAGCGGCACATCCGCGCCTGGCAACACGCTGCGGCGGATCGCTCCATGAAGCGTCACGTCCATATGCGCCGTGCATGGCGCTACCTGTTCGCCCCAAGAACTCTCCGGAATGATGCCATAGGCCGGCATGGCCACACGGCAATCATGACCCATCGCGCGCAACGCGCGGGGCAACGCATACGATACGTCCGCGAGCCCGCCCGTCTTAACCAGCGGCGCCGCTTCGGACGTAACATAGAGAATCTTCAATGGTTCCGTCATTCATTTCCCCAATCTATCGGCCCCTGACCGCCGCATCCGGCGGTGCACTAAGTGTAACGCAAGACAAACGATGTTGGCGTCACTCTGCGATCACGCGAAACAGTTCCGGTTCGACATAGGTTGCGACCCGCACCTTCTTCAATCGCTGCTTCAAATAGGCGGCGAGCGCCGGCACAATCCACTTTTCCGCGGCCGCGTGGCCCACGTCAATCACGGCAAGGCCGCGATCCTGCGCGGCAAGCGCATCATGATAATCGACATCGCCCGTCACAAGAACATCCACGGAACTAGGCATCTTTGCAATTTCACCGCCACCCGACCCTCCAATCACGCCCACGCTATGTACGCGCGTGTCCAGCGAACCCACCACGCGTACAAACCGCGCGCCGAGCGCCTTGCGCACAAATCGCGCAAACGCGCCAAGCGTGATCCCGCGATCGAGATGGCCCCGCACGCCGAGGCCAATCGATGGATCATCGTTTTCCAAGACAACCAGATCGTATGCGACTTCTTCGTAGGGGTGGGCGGCCTTGAGCGCAGCAAGGACAGGTGCCAGTTGCGCTTTGGTAACGAGCACTTCGAAACGCAATTCCGATTCTTCGTTCACAACATACTTCTTACCGGAAAAGGGGTCGGATTTTTCGTTCGGCAGAAAAGTCCCCGTGCCCGGCGCACTGAAAGAACAGTGCGTGTAATCGCCGATTATGCCCGCACCCGCGTTGCACACCGCATCCCGGACCTGTGCAAGGTGCGGCGCCGGCACAAAAGTCACGAGTTTCACTTGCTGCGCCTGCGGAACCGGCAGCAGGGGAGATATATCACGAAGCTTTAACCGGTCCCCGATAGCGGTATTCACACCACCAGGCACGACATCCAGATTGGTATGCGCGCCATAACATGCGATTCCGGCTTCAGCAATATCGAGACACAACTTCGTATGCGGATCGTCCGAGCGCAGGGTCTTCTTCGGCTCCCATATCAATGGATGATGCGCGACGATCATCTGCGCGCGTGCCCGCCGCGCCGCGTTAAATGCCTCCCGCGTTACCGTAAGCGCAACCAACACGCAGCGCACATCGTCGTCGGGATCGCCCGTGTGCAACCCGCAGCGGTCCCACGAATACGCGAGCCCGCGCGGCGCGAGCGCATCGACAACGTCGCAAATTTCCTGCACTGTCATGCGGCGCGCTCCATGCTCAAGGCCGCATACCCCACAACGCGACTATAGTCGCCCGATGCAGTGGCGCTCGTGCGGTAATCCAGCAGCTTCCAATCCTCCGCATGGCGCGCTCGCGCGAGCGCCATTGCAGCAGTGACCGCGGCCGCGCCGCACATTGAACAAGACTTTTCGCGGATGCCCTGCGCGTACGCCTGCCAATCTTTGTTCAACAAGGTATCAATCGATCGGTGATCGATTGCGTTCGCGCTGGATTCATCCAGGTAATGCGAAAGGTCTGTCGAGGTCACCACCAAATCGCTGTCATCCAACATGCGCGCGAGCACCTCGCCAATCCGCGCATGCCAAGGCCCCGCGGGCGAACCAAACAACACCGGCACAATCGGCACAAAACCGATCGCGCGTGCGAGAAACGGCAGCTGTACTTCCAGCGAATGCTCCAGCAAGTGCGGCTCGACAGAGACCGAATTCAACGCAGCAGCCAACGCTTTCGCAAACGCTTCGTCGATTGGAAATGGGCCAAGCGGTGTATCGAACTCGCCGCCGGTAAATACGGATGCAGTCTCGATCGCGTAACGGTGCGAACACCCCAGCAGCACCACGCGCTTCGGGCGCTTGCCGCGCACCCGCGCAAACGCGTGGCCCGCCGTCGGCCCGGAGTAAATGTAGCCCGCGTGCGGACTCACGATTGTCACCACACGCCCCGGCGCGGGCTGCACGTTGGCGGTTTCGAGAAACCCATCGACAGTCTTCTCGAGCGCATACGGATCGTCGGGGTAGAACTGCCCCGCGACCGCAGGTCTGCGGATCGTGGTTGCGGGCATGATTCACCTCCCAAAGGCCTGCTAACGGCCCTTCTTCATAAGTCTAACAAGCGCCGGGAAAACCCTGCAAAGCCGCGCGGTTAGCTTGTTGTGTCAGATAACTGCGCCGACTGCGCCTCGACCGCGCAAAACGCAAGCCTCGTTGCATTTTTATTCGAGAGTATGCTTCACTTCGCGCGTGGGATGCGGTTTTCGCGGGGTAGAATTGACTGGGAGTATTTGCGGCATGCGTTCGATTGCGCGGGCCTTGATTCTTATTACCATTGCAGCCGCTGGTCTGCACGCACAGGAGCAAGCGCCCACACCAGCAGAGCAACCCGTACCAGCGCCGGCTGCTGAGCCCGCACCGCCAACCAAACCGGCGCCTGCGGAACCTGCACCAGCGCCTCCCGCGCCCGCCGCGGATCCTACCGCGCAGAAAACATTCGAGCGCGTGTTCGGTGCAGCGGCAACCTTCGACAGCGTGTTTAGCGCGCAAGTATTGAAAGACACCCCGGGCAAACGCCACTACGTGGATGCCAACGTGGACGGCAAACCCGAAGAAGTTTGGTTTGTCGATACTTCCCCGCGACACCCGGAATCGATTCGCCCCGTGCTCGTGCGTGTCCTCGATGAAGACAACGATCTCGCAGACGGGCAAGAACCCGATCAGGACAACGACTGCTACCTCGCCGATTGGAAAGGCGACGGCACCGTTGACGCCGTGCTCGACTTCACCGATCGCGACGGCGATCAGGACGTCGGCGAAATGACCATCTACCGCGCCGGCGGCGATCTCGCCGGCGGTGACGCAAATGTGATGACCGCATGGATGTCGCGCGACATCGGCGACGACAACCAGCTCTGGTACGACGTCGGCTACGGCTACGATCAACTCGCTTGCCAATGGCGCAGCCACTTCGGCGGTAATGAAATCCACTACGCTTTCATCCTCGCGCCCGATGCGCAGGCGTGGAAACCGGTGTACGAAGACCCCTACGTATTCGCAACGCTCGACGGCGACGTAATGAGCGAGCAATCGCTCCGATACGAGATCGACGGCGCGGTCATTCGCTCGCTGCGTCTGAGCATTGACGCGGACAACGACGCGACCATTGACGATCAGCACGACTACGACGTATCGATCACCGCGCGCGCAGGAAAAGAAGGCATCGCGCTGCCGGAAGGTTCGACAGAACCTTGGGAACTTCGCGGCTTGCCCGTCAACCCGATACTCACGTTTACTTCCGCGCAGGCCTTGCCCGCACAAACCAATTGGGACTCGCTGCTGCTCACCTGGGACGAGAACGACGACAACGTCGAAGGTGTCGAATATAAAGATCGTCACGAACGCTGGGAAGGCGTCGTTGCACCCGCCGCGGAAGGTTTTGACGCCGTGCCCGGTATCCACTGCGGGACGCTCAACAAACGTTTTGAATTGCTCGCAGGCGCCGGCAAACCTGCCGCGCTCTATTTCCATCCCGCCGACCATCGAATCCATTTGCAGGGCGCCAAGAAAGCATCGATGGAAGTAGACGCCAACTACGACCACGTCGCCGACATGAAATACGCGATGTCCGATTCAGACGGCGATGGCGTCCTCGACACGTGGAGCATCGACACCGACGCCGATGGAAAAGAAGATGACACGTGGAAATCTGCCACGGCAGTTCGTCCGATCGCGCTCGCGTGGCAGGAAGTAAACGCAGCGCAATCCGCTGAACTCGCCGCCTTGCCCACAGCGCTTTTCGGATTGTGCCAACGCCTCGAACAAGCCATCACCGCGAAAAGCGCAGACCCCGCCACGGCCGGGCCGATTGCAACGTTTGTGAAAAACGGCCTGCGCGCCGACGGCGTCGATCTCGCGATATCCGCAAAACTCTTGCGCAGCAACGAATCAGTCCGTTTCTACCTGGACATTCTGAAAGACGCCTATATCGTCCAACTTAAAAAGCTGCACGACAACGCCGCATTCTGGCAGGGATTTGCAGAAGCGCGAGGCCAGGGCGACTACGCCAAGTTGCAGTCACTCATCGAAACCGAGTTCGCGCTCACACAACCCGCGGCCGTCTACGCCGAATGGATCTCAGCGCGCAGCGCCGAAGCAAACACCGCGCCCCACATTAGTTCCGCAGTCGATTGGATTCCCGATAGCATCGGCTGGGAATCCGAGCTCGCTGCCTACCGCGCGTATTGGGGCCAGATCGATTTCTTCGGCAAGAGCGTGCGCCGCTTGACACTGGCCGACGCCGCCACCGCGCCAGACCTATCCGTTGAATCCGAATGGGGCCTCGATGCACTTACCGTGCGCGACACCAGCGGCCTCGGTGGCGTGACGCTATACGTAAACGGCGAAGCCTTCGCCGTACGCAGTCCCGGCGGAAACGGTGTCGTGAAGTTTGAGAAATCGCTCGTCGAGCAAGACAACAACCACGCCGTCGTCGAGATGAAAGGTTCAAACGTCGGCCCGATTGGCAACGTCTACACCGTGCGCTTGCGCTTTTCCATCGAGGCGGGCCATCGCGAGAGTGCCGTCGAAGTGCTCGTCGAAGGCGCCGAATCCAGCGACGTGCTCGAGCTTGGCATCGGCATTACCAAGTTCAACAATCAGGAATACGTGCTCGATCCGCAGGCCGGCATCATGGCCAACTGGGGCACGCAATCCCCCGCAGTCGGGCGCATCGGGCTCGGCGTTGTGTTTCCCGCCGAACGCTACGTGCGCGAGGGCGACGTCCCCGGCGAAAACCACGCGGTGATCAAGATCGAGCGCAACGTGCCCGTCACCTTTTACATTCAAGGTCAGTGGCAGCGCGGCCTGCAATATCCCACCGCGCCCGTCATGGAGAATTGGATAAAAGATCTGCGCATGCTCGCTAGCGCGAAAGCGCAGCCGAAGTAAAGCTACTGCGCCTGCGGTGTATCGCGATTCAGCGCAACGTAAAGCGCCACCGCAATGACTGCGGCAATAGGAGCGAACAGAGCGACGTTTGTTGCCCAAGATATCAAAGCCGATCCCAAATAATCGCCCGACACGCGCCAGATCCAGGCGCTGCCATGCACGGTGATATACGCATCCGCACCAGGCAATTGAATTGATCCGGCTTCTCCCGTACGCGACACCAGTACATTCAAAGTAGGTGCAACAAGGTCGAGCACGTCGAACAGAAGCTCAAATCCGCACCACGCAATTGCGGAAACGGCGACGAGCCGCTCCGCGCGCGGCGGGCAATTGCACCACCAAATCCACACATAAGCCGCCGCGACCGCGAGTGCCGACGAAAGCCCCCGCATCAAGAGAATCTGCACCGAATTCACGTCATAGGGCGTATCGTAAAAGGATGAATCGTAGGTAAGGCGGGGAACGATTCGTGACACCACGGCAAGCGCAACAATAACTAGAATAATGTTCCGCTCCGGCATCGACGCCAGCCAATGCCTTCTTCCCGCCATGATGCTGCGTTGCGCATGCGCGAGTATCAACACCATCGCGGTAACTGTGACGCACGCGACCCCGAACTGCAGCATCACGCGCACTACCCAATCGGATGAAGCTACCGCGCCGTATGCAAGCGCAAGCGGGTAGAGCATCATGCCCGCGATGGAAATTGTCCGCGTTGCGAGCAACACCAGCGCAGCCGTGCCCGCGCGGCGTGCAAAGGTCATCTGGACAACTTCACGGCTGGCCTGCACGGTGGCCTCGTCGCTCATGTTGTCCCCTTCCACCGCGGCGTTGAAAATACAGGACTACTTGCGTTTTTCGACCGGCACGTAGTGGCGTTCTTTCTCGCCAATGTAAATCTGCCGCGGCCGGTGAATCTTGTTTCCGAATTCGGCGCGCATCTCGCGCCACTGCGCAATCCAGCCCGGCATACGACCAATCGCGAACATCACGGTAAACATGTTCGTTGGAATGCCCAACGCGCGGTAGATGATTCCGCTGTAGAAGTCCACGTTTGGATACAGGCGCCGCTCGATGAAGAAGTCATCGCGCAA
Source organism: Candidatus Hydrogenedentota bacterium (assembly GCA_020848835.1). Classification (GTDB taxonomy): domain Bacteria; phylum Hydrogenedentota; class Hydrogenedentia; order Hydrogenedentales; family SLHB01; genus JABWCD01. The sequence goes on along the minus strand of JADLHJ010000102.1, from coordinate 23,127 downwards.
CGCTACTTCCTCCAGGTGTTTCGCCACTTCAAGCAACGGCTCTTTCACACCCATTTCTTTCAGCACCTGATCGCAAGCTTCCTTCAACAACTTCGCGCGCGGATCGAAATTCTTGTACACGCGGTGGCCGAATCCCATCAGGCGGAAGTTCGAGTTTTTGTCTTTCGCCATCGTGATGTACTTCTTGTAATCGCAACCGTCCGCGACGATGCGCTCCAGCATTTCGATCACTTCCTGATTAGCGCCGCCGTGCAGCGGGCCCCAAAGGCCGCTGATACCCGCGGAGATCGATGCGTAGAGGTTCGCGCCCGAACTGCCCACCATGCGCACCGTGGAAGTCGAGCAGTTCTGCTCGTGGTCCGCGTGCAACACCAGCAGCATGTTCAGTGCATTCTCGATCACCGGCGAAATCACGTACGGTTCAGCTGGCGTGCTGAACATCATGTACAGGAAATTCGCCGCATAGGAATTCGCGGCAATCGGATACACGATCGGTTCGCCGCGCGTCTTCTTATAGGTGAATGCAGCCAGCGTCTTCGCCTTCGCCAGCAGCCGCACGATGGTCGTATCGAGCTGGTCTTCATTATTCGAATCGGGATGGAACGTCGAAAGCGAAGCCACCATTGCCGACAAGATTGCCATCGGGTGTGCCGTCGGCGGATAGTGGTCGAACAGATTGATCATGCTTTCATGGATGAAGCTGTTCTGCGTGAGCAACCTGCGCCATTCGTTCAGCTCAGTCGCATTGGGGAGCTTTCCATAAATGAGCAAATAGCAGACTTCCGAAAAGCGCGAAGCCGATGCCAATTGTTCAATCGGATAACCGCGGTACCGTAAAATTCCCGCATCGCCATCGATAAAGGTAACCGCGCTCTTGCAGGAACCCGTATTGCCGTAGCCCGGGTCAAAAGTAATCGCGCCGGTTTGCGCGCGAAGCTGGGTAAAGTCTATCCCGGCCTCGTTTTCCGTACCCACGATAACGGGGTATTCGTACTCTTTACCGTTGTAAGTCAGCTTGGCAGAACTCATGCGCCTTCTCCATTTCGAGTGCAGCCGAACAGCGCGGGTTCTCGCAGCAGAACCGCACATTTCCCCCCGGCGGCCAGAAAGAGCACTATACGCCCCAAACGCCTTCCGATGCAACCCGCTGGCGGACATTGCATTGGCCGATACGGCTCGGCATAGTATCGCGCACAACGGAGGAACCCTCGATGACCCTGATGAAAAGAACCATCGCCGCAGCCGTGCTCGCGGTATTCGGCGCGTGCACGTCCGCACTCGCCCAGAGCGAAATCCGCCTCGGTACCATCAAACTGCCGGACGGCTTCCGCATCTCCACCTTCGCCCCAAAAGTTCCAAACGCCCGTTCATTGACCCTCGGGGGCGACGGTATCGTCTACGTCAGTTCGCGCGACCGCGGCGCAGGCCAGGTCTACGCGGTTGTAGACAAGGATAAGAACGGCGAGGCCGAGGAAGTCCACGTTATCGCCAAGGGCCTCACCAACCCCAACGGCGTGGCCTACCGCGACGGCGCGCTCTACGTCGCCGCTGTGAACCAGATCTTACGCTTCGACAACATAGACACCACCTACATGAATTCGCCCACGCCCGTCCTCGTCACCGACAAATATCCTTCAGATGCCACGCACGGCTGGCGCTACATCGCCTTTGGCCCAGACGGCAAGCTCTACGTGCCGGTCGGCTCGCCCGTAAACGTCGGCGAACCGCCTACAGACCACCACGCCTGCATCACCACCATCAACGCAGATGGTACCGGCATGGAGGTCTTCGCGAAAGGCGTGCGCAATACCGTCGGTTTCGATTGGCACCCAAAAACGAAAGAGCTATGGTTCACGGAAAATGGCCGCGATCTACTCGGCCCCGATTCTCCGCCAGACGAACTAAACCGTGTACAAAAAGCCGGCATGCACTTCGGCTTCCCATACTTCTTCGGAAAAGACACCCCAGACCCGAAGTTCGGTGAAGGCAAGAAGGCATCGGACTACACGGGTGCCGCGCAGGACCTCGCGCCCCACGCCGCCGCGCTCGGCATGCGCTTCTACACCGGCAGCATGTTCCCCGAAAAATACCGCAACCAGATCTTCATCGCGGAACACGGCTCAGCGGAACGCAAACCGCCGGTTGAACCCACAGGCTACTGCATCTCCCTCGCCACACTGGATGCAGACAGCAAGGTAACGAAATACGAAACCTTTGCAAAAGGCTGGATGCAGACTGGTTCCGCGTGGGGCCGTCCCGTAGACGTACTCGTGATGCCCGACGGCGCGCTCCTCGTAACCGACGATACGGCCAACTGCATCTATCGCATCACGTACTCGAAATAACTTCTACGCTTCGTCCTTCGCATCCGCAACGGTCGAAGTCGCAAGAACCGACGATTGGTCGCCGGCCTCCTTCGTGGAGGCCGCTTCCTTTTGTTCGCGTTCATACTGCTTCGCGTGGCGCTTCTTGAATTCCTCATCGCTGATGCGACCCGTCAACCACGCGAAGTTCATGGGATACGAATGCGGATCGAAGATCACAAAATACATGTGCCACACGAGAATTGTGCCCACCGCGAGCCACGCCTCGTAATAGTGAATCGTCGCCGCGATGTCCAAGAACAATTTCGAGAAATACCGCATGAAATCTTCCGCGAACCACATGCACAGCCCCGTCACGCCCATCAACACCGAGCCCCACATCAAGCCCCAGTACTCGAGCTTCTCGGCGTACCCGAAACGATCATAGGTCGGCGGACGCTTCCTCAACCCGACTGCGTATCCAATGTTCGCGAATGCGTCGCGAACATCCTGTAACTTCGGCAAAAACGCGCCCATTTCCCGGCGGCCTTTGCGCGTCAATAACGCCTGCGCGGCATGCACCATGAGCAACGCAATCAACACTGCACCCGCCCAACGGTGGATCGTGCTGCGCATCTCAATGCTCGCCCCGTTGAAAAAGATCATTTTCAGCCAATAGTTATCGGGATACCGCAACGCGAACCCGGAAATGGCCAGAACAATGAACGTAATCATCAACAGAAGGTGCCCAAACGTCTGGCCGGGTGAGAAGCGGCGGTGCATGTCCGCGCCATGTAATTCTTCGCGTAGCTTGCCGACCATATGCCGCGCCATGAGCAGCATGTTGTGCACAACCATTCCGCCCAGCACCACAATGATCAGCCAGATGTACGCGACGCGTACAAAGCCCAACACCCGTTGTCCCGGATCGGTCGGAATGACGTGCACGGGACTCGCCGCAAAATTTGCAGTCGCATTCTCATGGCATTGCGCGCAGGTCTTCACCACGTTTGCCGGATTAATTGAAGACGCCGGATCGTCCTGTGGCAATATCGCGTGCGCACCGTGACAACTCGCGCAACTTGCCACCACTTCACCGCCCGCCACCGAGTACATGCCGTGATAACTGTCCATGTAACTCGCTTGCAGATGCGTGGTGATCCCGTATTTCTTCATCACCGTTTCGTCTTCGTGGCATTTCGGGCAGGTCGAGCGCGACACCGTTTGTGCGGCCATCGCCGATTCTGAAGCCTTTGGAGGTTCTATGTCATGCTCGCCGTGGCAATCGATACAGGTCGGCGCGTCTTTAATGCCTGCTTCAAGCGCGCGCCCGTGAATGCTTCGATTAAACTCGGCCATCTCCTTTTCATGGCACTTGCCGCAGGTCTCATGAATGTGCGCGTGCGCAATCGGTGAACTTGCGTCGTTTGATGGAAGAATTTCGTGCGCGCCGTGGCAGTCCGAACACACCGCCGCTTTTTCGTTACCCGCCGCGATCGCTTTCGCGTGTACGCCTTTTAAATACGACTCCGACGGCTCCGATATCGATACCATGTGCGTCTTCACAAGCTTTGCGTCGGAATGGCAACGCCCGCAGGTCTGCGCGAGGTTGCGCGGATTCGTCATGGACAACGGATCGGAACTGGCTCTCGTATCGTGCTTACCGTGACAGTCGATACAGCCGCCCACGTCTTTATCGCCGCTCGCCAACGCCTTACCATGCAGGCTCAGCGTGTAAGCCTCAGCCTCAGCGTGGCACTCGCCGCAATTCACCGGCTTGAGATCAGGATCGTGCGGCACATCTACAATATCCGCGTGACACGCGACGCAGCCGATTGCGCCGTGAATCGATTGGGAAAATACAGCGGCGTCGAGATACATCGACTTTGTCACGCCGTTGCCCATGTCCTTCGTCAGATTGGGGTCACTATGACATGCCATGCAATCTTCATCGCTTGGCGCGGCGGAGGCCCCCGCACCGCCAAACATTGCGGCGGCGAGGATTATGAAGGGAACAGATCGCGTAAACATTTCAACGGTTGCCTTTCGATACTTCGGCAACGGTGCAGGTTCACCTTCGGGGGTATGGGTGCATCATTTATATCCAAACACCATTGACCAAACGATGAAACCAACGAGGGAGAAGCCGACAATAAGCGCGAGCGTGCCGAAGATCGCCGCCCAGAAGCGGAATTCTCTGGGCGCTTCGGGCGCAATACGCTGCTCGAGCTCGCCCGATTTCTCAAGCTCTTCGTAGTAGCTCGGGCGCTCTTCCTTTAATTCCTCTTCGCTCACGAGTCCGGTGAACATCGCCATGTCCATCGGGAACTTCTCTGGGCGGAAGTGCGTGTTGAAGAAGTGAATCGTGAAAATGAATCCGACGGCAAGCAACGCTTCATCGCTGTGGATGATCGTGGCGACGTTGATCAGCCAGCCGGGCAGAATCTTGGTAAAGGTCTCCGGGAACCACAGCATCAGGCCTGTCGATCCGATGATCGCAACACCCCAGAACACCGCGAAGTAGTCAAACTTCTCCCAGTACGTCCACTCACCATATTTCGGGCGCGGGCCCTTGCCGCGGAACCATTTCACCGTCGCGATGAACTCTTTTACGTCGCGCCACATCGGCAACAGCGAACCGGTCCCAAGCAACATCTGCTTCCACGTCGAGCCGGTTTTCCGTTTGCGCTGCACCACGTAGCCGAGATGGACCACAAACACGATGAACATCGCCACCGCGCACACCCGGTGAATGAGGCCCATTGAAGAGAAGCCGCCGAGCATCCATGACAGCGTCTGCGCCCAGCCCATGTACGAGAACTTCAATGCCATGCCTGTGAGCGCAAGACCGAAAAAGCTGAGTATCAGAATAAAATGCATCTGCCGCACAACCGGATCGAAACGCCGCACCATCCGCCGTTCCTTATTTGCGGCAGCGGCCTTGTGTTTCTTCATTTCCTTCAGCGAGCGCGGGAACCACATCAACGTGTGCAGCCCAAAAAATCCGAATGTTCCCACCAGCAAACCCGTCATGCCCCAGAACGCGTAAAACAACGCGGGATACTTCTCGGGATCGTGGTGCGTGGCGTGCGTCAAATATCCCGCAAAGCGCCGGTTCGCACCCGGGTGACACTGTGCGCAGGTCTGCACGATGTTATCGTGACTTAATGTCGACTGCGGATTCGTCACCGCGAGAATGTTGTGCGCGCCGTGACAGTCGTGGCAACGCGCCGCCACGTCCGCGCCGAGTTTCGACACCTTGCCGTGGTACGTGTCGAAATACGTCGCGGTCACGTCCTCGTGGCACTTTCCGCAGGTTCCAATAATGTCCTGCCGGAACGCTTCATCATTCGTCCGGTGAATGCTGTGAGCCGTATGGCAGCTGCTACACACCGGCAGCGGCTGGTCCGTTTTCGACACCAGCGGCGAATGCACGCTATTCAGAAATTCATCTTCGACACCGCTGTGGCATTTCCCGCAGGTGTCCGGAATATTCGCTACATTGACGCTCGACGCCGGGTCCTCCGGCGGCAACGGATTGTGCGCGGTGTGGCAATTCGTGCACGTCGCCGACACAACAAGCCCGCTCTCCAGCAATCCCTGACCATGCACACTCTCCGCATAGCTGGCGACGATACCCGCGAACTCCGCTGGCAACCGCTTCGCCGCCGCCTCTCCTGCGCGGTGACAGTTGCCGCAAAGCTCCGGCACGTTCGCCGGAAATGTCGGCGACTTGGGATCGGTCTTGCGCTGCGTAGTATGGCCGGTATGGCAATCCAGACAAGTCGGCGCATCGGGATCGTTCTTTGCAAACAGCTGCCCGTGAATACTTGCCGCGTGCAGCTTCACTTGGTCATCGTGACAGATCGAACAATCCACCGCTGGCGCGACCGTCTCGCACGGACGCGGCAACGCGGGCGACGCACCCGTATGACACTGTGCGCAACGCACCGTCGTGTGCGCGGAATTGTGAACGCCTTCCGCATCCACGGCCGCGAGCTCGCCGCCGCGCGCGAGTGTGACCGGTTTGTCGTGACAGGCCATGCAGTCGCGATCGCTCACGCCCTCGTCGTAGAACACCTTGCGCGCTTCGTGCGCCTGGTGGCAATCCACGCAAACCGGCACTTTCTGCGGGTCCTGCTCCCACAACTCGCCATTGATAACCTTGCGATGCACTTCCTCAATCAGCGCGTGGCACTGTGTACACGTCGCAACCACGTTGTCGCGGTGGATCGTCGATTGCGGGTCCGTGTGCGGCTGTACGTTGTGCGCCGTATGGCAACTTGTGCATACGGCCGTGACCTTTAGACCCTGCTCCAGCAGGCCGCGCGCGTGCATGCTGTCTTCGTAGTTCGTGAGGATGTCATGCTGCGACACGTTGCGCGTTTGCGCAACGGGCGCGTTTTCCGCGTGGCATTGCGCGCACATGTTCGGAATGTGAATCGGATTTGTCTGTGACTTCGGATTATCCTTCGACAGGATATTGTGCGCCGTGTGGCAATCCGCGCAGGAAGGCGCCAGCGGGTCTTTGTTCTCAACTGACTTCCCGTGAAGGCTCTGGGCGTAAATCTGCGCTTCTTCCGCGTGGCACTGCGCGCAATCGACCGGCTTCAGCGTCTCCGCGTGCGGCACTTCGGTGATGTCTGAGTGACAACCAACGCACCCCACCACCAGGTGGACGTTTTCGTTATAGGCCGCTTCATCGACGAATAGCGACTTGGTTGTGCCGTCCGGCAGCGTCTTGGTCAGGGTATTGTCGTTGTGGCAAATGAAACAGTCGGCGTCATCAATAGCAAACACAGACAGACATGACAGTGCCATCAACCCCATTAGGGCGGCGACGCGCAAAAATTTCCCCCCGGAAACCATCGTGCGAGTTCTCCGAACCGGCTGGCCGAAGCGCCCCAACGGATGTTGCATCCGCCCCCAAGGCGCTACACGCTCGGTTCGGTCGAATTATGCCACAAAATGGATCATTTTCCAAGTTTCCCTATTGCGGGACCTTCGCGAATTTAGTCGAAATCAAAAACGGCGGGTCGCAAAACCCGCCGCCTGAAAACGTTATACACCTCAAAGAATTACTTCTTCTGGGCAAGCATCCATTCGATAACCTTCGGATCCCCGTAGGTCAGGTCCCAGGAGTTGTGCCCGACGCCCGGATACTCCGTGTATGCGATGTCCCCCCCGGCTTTCTTTATCGCATCTGCCATCGCCCGTGACAGTTCCGGTTTTACAACGCCATCCGCGCCCCCGTGATATACGCGAATAGGGACTTTCGCAAGCGTGGGCGCGTCCTCTGGCATTCCCCCACCGCACACCGGCAACAACGCCGCAAACATCTTTACGTGTGCCGCTCCGTATGACCATGTCCCATAGCCGCCCATCGACAAGCCGGTGAGAACGATGCGCGATTCATCGATGTTATAGTCCGCCAGGCTGCGCGCGATTGATTCCGCGATGATGTCGTGCCTATCGTTCCACACGGAAGATTTCGGACATTGCGGCATCACCACGATGCAGGGAAACCGCTCCGGATTCTTTTGTATCGCGGGGCCGATGCCCACCTGAGTTTGAAGCACGCCGTCGTCGCCGCGTTCGCCCATGCCGTGCAGAAATATGATCAGCGGCCATTTCTTCTTCGCGTCGTAATCGCTAGGCACATACACACCGTATTCAAGTTCCTGGCCGCCAACGGTCATCGACTTGGTGCTCAGTCCCGTCACCACCGGTGCATGTGCAGCATTTTCATTTTGATTGGTCACACAGCCACCTGCCAACAAAAGTACCGCCAGAAAAGGTGCCGATTTCACGACGCGCATCACAAACGTCCCCCCTCAAATCGTTACATATGTATTTCGCGCCCAGCCACAGCCAGCGCCGCTTCTTTCATTACCTCTGCCAACGTAGGATGCGCATGACACGTCCGCGCAATGTCTTCGCTCGACGCACCGAACTCCATCGCCGCGACCGCCTCTGCAATCAGATCGCCTGCGCGCGGGCCAATGATATGTACGCCCAGCACCCGGTCCGTCTTCGCATCCGCGAGGATCTTTACACGCCCGTCGGTTTGCGCAAGCGCCTTCGCGCGCCCATTCGCCATGAATGGGAAAACACCTTTGCGATACGCGATACCCGCTTCTGTAAGTTGTTCTTCGCTCTTGCCAACTGTTGCGATTTCTGGATGTGTATACACGATGCCGGGAATGCAGTCGTAGTTCACATGGCCGTAACCGCCCGCGATATGTTCCGCGCACGCCACGCCTTCCTCCTCGGCCTTATGCGCAAGCATCGGCCCACGTACAATATCGCCAATTGCGTAAATATTCGGCGCAGCCGTCGCGAAATGCCCATCAATCGGAATATATCCGCGCGCATCCGGTACGATGTTCACCGTCTCAAGGCCGATATCCGTCGTGTTCGGCGTGCGCCCTACGCTTACCAGCACACGGTCGCATACAATCGGCGCGCTGCCTTCAACCACCACAGTGCACTTGTTGCCTTCCACCGTCGCGCCAACGACCTTACTGCCCAACCGGAATTCGATACCCTGCTTCTTGAAAACCTTCTCCGCTTCACGCGCGGTCTCCAAGTCCATACCCGGCAGTATGCGGTCGAGATATTCGAGCACCGTAACCTTAGCGCCGAGCCTTTGCCACACCGATCCAAGTTCAAGCCCGATATATCCCGCGCCGATCACAACTAAGTGCTCTGGAACTTCCGGATACGAAAGCGCTTCAGTGCTCGATCCAATCCGATCTGCTACAAACTCGACACCCTTAATCGTCGCAGGTTTGCTGCCCGTCGCGAGAATGATGTGCTTCGCGGTGATCTCCGTGCGCTCCGCGCCTTCGACGATGACCTTTCCCAATCCCGCAATGCGCGCTCGGCCTTCGTAAGCGGTAATCTTGTTTTTCTTGAAGAGGCTGGCGATGCCATTCGTGAGCTGGCGCACGACGGCTTCTTTGCGCTTCATCATCGTCGGAAGATCGAGTGTCACTTCGCCGACGTTTACACCGTGCGCTTTGAGGTCATGCTTCGCCGCTGCATAATGTTCGCTCGATTCGAGCAGCGCCTTGCTTGGTATGCAACCGATACGCAGGCAAGTGCCGCCCAACACCTTTTCGCGATCCACGCAAGCGACACTCAGTCCAAGTTGTGCGGCGCGAATCGCGGCGACGTAGCCCCCCGGCCCCGCGCCGATTACGACGACATCATGTGTTTGCTGCGCCATGCGCTGCTTCCCCCTTCTGCTTGCGCGGCGCAAAGAAGCGCACGCCAAACAGCAAAAATACACCCGCCATTACGGCAAGATCGGCGATGTTAAATACTCCGGTGCGAATCGGCCCCCAGACTTCCATCACCATGAAATCCACCACAACGCCATTGTTGGCGATGCGATCGATCATGTTTCCAATACCACCGCTCAACAAAAGCGCGATCGCAACCACATCCGGCGTATGCAGCTCAACGCTCATGAACACATAATAGGCAAGCGCGAGCAAAACGATTCCGGTAAAAACCGTAAATATCCAAAACCGGACTTCGCGTGGCAGTGTCGCGCCGAGGCTCAAAAACGCCCCGTGATTCTCCGCATATTGCAATGCGAAAAAATCGCCGGCAATCTCAATGCGATCGACAGGCTTTAGTTTGCTCACCGCAATCTGCTTTGTCGCCTGATCGCAGCCTACGGAAGCGACAACAATGGCCACCACAACAATAGCGCGCAGCTTTAATGGCATGGATTTCATTCTCAGATCCTACAGGTCAAGCAGCAGGCGCGCGGGTTTTTCAATGTATTCCTTGACCTGCTTGAGGAAAGTGACTGCTTCGCGCCCATCAACAAGCCGGTGGTCATACGTAAGCGCGACATACATCATCGGCCGAATCACCACCTGGCCCTCGCGCGCCACAGGACGGTCCTGGATCGCATGCAGACCAAGGATACCGCTCTGCGGCGGGTTCACAATCGGCGTGGACATCATCGATCCGTATACGCCGCCGTTGCTGATCGTAAAGGTACCGCCCGCAAGTTCTTCGAGCGAAATCTTGTTTTCTTTCGCGCGCGCGCCAAAATCGGCGATCTGCTTTTCAATCTCTGCGAAACCGAGCGACTCCGCATTGCGCAGCACCGGCACGACAAGGCCCTTGCCGCCGCCCACCGCAATACCGATATCGCAATAATGGTGATACACAATATCGCTGTGCCGAATCTCAGCGTTCACGCGAGGATTTTGTTTCAACGCTTCGACAACTGCTTTCACAAAGAATGACATGAAGCCCAATTTCACGCCGTACTTCTTAAGAAACTCTTCCTTATACTCTTCGCGCATGGCCATCACTGCGGACATGTCAACTTCATTAAACGTCGTCAACAACGCCGCAGTGCGCTGCGCTTCCACAAGTCGCTCCGCGATGCGACGCCGCATCGGAGTCATCGGCACACGCTCTTCATCGCGTGCACCGCGCGGAGCGGCAGGACGCTGCGCCTGTGGCGCGGCAGCTGGGGCGGGAGTGCTTGTGGCGGGCGCGGAAGCCGGCGCAACGCGCAACACATCTTCCTTCAATACGCGACCACCGGGACCTGTCGCATTCACATCACCCAGCTTGACGCCGCCTTCTTCCATCGCGCGCCGTGCCGATGGCATCACGCGCACGGGCGCCTCCGGCGTCTTCGGCGGCACGGCCTTTTCGCCGGTAGGCGGCGCAACTGGAGCTGATGCGGCAGCCTTCTGGGCAGGCGCTGGCGCAGCTTGAGCAGTGGCCGCCGCCTCATCCATGTAGCCAATCACTTCGCCGACATTTGCGCGCTCGCCTTCTTTCTTCAAGACTTTCGTGATAGCGCCCGCAATCGGCGCGGGCAGATCCACCGTTGCCTTGTCCGACTCCAGTTCAACGACCGATTCATCGCGCTTCACCGGATCGCCCGGCTGTTTGCGCCACGCGCCGATCTGCACTTCGGTGATTGATTCGCCCATCGGAGGGACGATTAGTTCAACGGGCATTCATAGTGCTCCACAGTGTCATCGCGAAAATCCTACGATGGGGCCAAAAGCCTGCTCGATAATCTCGCGCTGTTCTTTCTTGTGCATCGATGGTGACCCCGTCGCGGGACTCGCTGAAGCGCAACGATACAGCCCAAAGAAGGGCAAGCGCCCGTCGAGGATATAACCAAACTTCCCACGCATCCGTCGCCACGCGCCCATGTTCTCCGGTTCTTCCTGCACCCACAACACCGGCGTGTTGTCCGCATACGGTTGAAGCGCCGCCTGCAAATCTTCCGGCTGCAATGGATACAACTGCTCGACGCGTACAATCGCGACATCGTCGCGCTTCAACTTCTCGCGCTCTTCCATCAACTCGTAATAAATCTTCCCAGTACACAATAACACCCGCTCGACTTTGCCAACGATGCCTCGCGCATCTGGCAAGATACGCTGGAAGCGACCGATTGCCAGCTCGTCCATGGTCGAAACACACGCGGGGTGTCGCAACAAGCTTTTCGGCGTCAGCACGAAAAGGGGCTTGCGCCAAGGCCGCACCACTTGTCTGCGCAGGAGATGAAACAATTGTGCAGGCGTCGTCGGATACGCCACCTGCATGTTGTCTTCCGCCGTGAGCGAAAACAACCGTTCAATGCGCGCGCTCGAATGTTCAGGCCCCATGCCTTCATAGCCGTGTGGCAGCAACATGACCAACCCCGAAAGGCTGCGCCATTTGTCTTCCGCGCTCGAAATAAACTGATCGATGATCGGTTGCGCAACGTTCACAAAGTCGCCGAACTGCGCCTCCCAAATTGTCAGTCCATCGGGATATGCAATGCTGTATCCATACTCGAAACCAAGTACGCCCGCTTCGCTCAATGGGCTGTTATACACTTCAAAATCCGCTTGTCGCGGCGATAGGTGACGCAATGGCACGTACACATCGCCATCGGTAATCGAGTGCAACACCGAATGCCGGTGACTAAATGTACCGCGCTCGGAATCCTGCCCCGAAATGCGGATGCGCGTTCCTTCGTTTAGCAACGTGGCGAACGCAAGCCCTTCCGCCGCGGCCCAGTCCAGCGGCGATTCCTCGCCCGCCATCGCCGCGCGCTGTTCGAGAATGCGCTCGATCTTCGGGTGTGGACGAAACTCCGCGGGCACCTTGGACTGCGATTCAAGCAAGGTCTTCAGGATGCTCTTGTCAACGCCGGTGTCTGCATCGGGAACTTCGCGATCAAAACCGCCCTTGTAATTCGCCCAAATACCGCGCAATGCGCTCTCCGGCCGCGGGCCTTCACCCGAACGCGCAACGGTGAGTTCTTCCTCGAGCATTTCGCGGCGCCGCACAGCAATCTCTTCCGCCTCGTCGCGCGTAATCGATCCCAGTTTCAACATGTGATCGAGATACGCCTCGCGAATCGGTTGGCGCTTTGCAATGTGGCGATACAGCACAGGCTGCGTGAATGCGGGCTCGTCGCCTTCGTTATGCCCGCGCCGGCGATAGCAATACATGTCCACGATCACATCGCGCCGGTAACGTCTGCGGAAATCCATCGCAACATCGATTACCTGCGCCACGGCCTCGGGATCCTCGCCGTTCACATGGAAAATCGGGCTCTGCAACATCTTCGCGACGTCCGTCGCATACACGCTCGAACGTCCCTCAGACGGGTTCGTCGTGAACCCAATCTGGTTATTCAGAATGATATGCAGCGTGCCGCCAGTCGTATAGCCTTCAAGTTCGGAAAGGTTCAGCGTCTCCTGAATGATGCCTTCACCCGCAAACGCGGCATCACCGTGAATCAGCAGCGACATGCTCTTGCGGCGCTCGATATCGTTGATGCGGTCCTGTTGTGCGCGCGTGCGTCCCAACACCACTGGATTCACGAACTCAAGATGGCTCGGATTGAACGCCAGCGCGAGGTGCACCTTGTGTCCGGAATGTGTAATCCATTCCGTGTGATGTCCAAGGTGATACTTCACATCGCCAATTAGGCTGGCTTCTTTGTCTTCAAACTCGCGAAAAATCGCGCGCGGACTCTTGCCCATGATGTTCGCAAGCACATTCAAACGCCCGCGGTGCGCCATTCCGATGACAATTTCATCGACCTTCTGGTCCCCGGCTTTCTCAATCGAAAGTTCCAGCAGCGGTATAAGACTCTCGCCGCCTTCCAACGAGAAGCGCTTCGCGCCGACGAATTTCTTCTGGATAAACTCTTCAAACATGACCGCGTCCGTCAGGCGCGTGAGAATGCGCAACTGGTGTTCGCGGCTCAGCTCTGTGCGGTTTGCAGTACCTTCAATGCGCGCGCAAAGCCAATCGCGGATCGACATGTCATCGATGTGCATGAATTGCACGCCAATCGAACGGCAATACGTGCTGCGCAGGCGCTGGATAATCGTGCGAAGCTTGAGGTGCTCACCCGTGGGCGAAAGGCTCGCCCCGTCAAACACCGTGTCCATGTCCTCGGGCGTAAACCCGTGATAACCCGGATCCAGTTCGGGCTGGCGTGGACGCGGCATGTTCAACGGATCGATGCGCGCAATCTTGTGGCCCAGCACGCGGTAGTTACGGATCAGCATATCCACGCGGTGCTGAATCGCCGCTACTTCCACTTCCCGGCCGCACGTGGTGCACATCTGCGACTTGCCGCGCGTAGGGGAGAGGGGCGCTTCATGAAATGCCGTCGGCACCGCAACCGTGGAGGCGCCATTTTGTGATTGGAAATAGGTGCGCCATTCCTGGGGCACGGATGCAGGATCGAGCAAAAAGTCTTCGTAAAGACCCTCGACGAACGCGAGGCTCAGGCTGTTGGGCTCCGGCGCGCCGCCCAACGCGCTGCGTGTGGATTCCATACGTTCCTCTTGTAGACCAGGCTGGCCGACTCCGCGGCACGTTCAGAATGATACATAAACGCGGGCAGGTGTGTCACACCCGTCATAAAAATGAAACAAATTTGGACTTAAAATTATGCGCCAATGGAGTTACACTACCAGCGCTATGAGATTTTTCAGGATCCTTTATGGGGCCTCCATCGCGATTGTCGCCCTCAGTTTTTCCGCGGGCGCTGTGGATCCCCCTGCAGGGACGGTCTATGCGGCCGTCGCATCAAACTTTGCCGAGGCCCAGGACGCGCTCGCGAAAGCCTTTCAAGCGAAGACAGGCCATACCATTAAAGTCAGTCCCGGCTCCACGGGAAAGCTGTACGCCCAGGTCAAAAATGGCGGCCCCTTCGAGATATTCCTGTCCGCGGACGACACGCACGTAGACAAACTAATCACGGATAAGCTCGCCCTGGACGCAACGCGCTTCACTTACGCCGTTGGCCGCCTGGCGCTCTACGCCCCCTCGTTAAAACCAGTAGCCGAGGGGACATTGAAATCCACCGCGATTAAGCACCTCTCCATAGCAAATCCGGAGGTCGCGCCGTACGGCGTAGCGGCGACGGAAACCCTGAAAAAATTGGGTCTGCTGGACGCATTCAAAGACCGAACCGTCTACGGGGAGAATATTGCCCAGACCCTCCAGTTCGTGGATAGCGGTGCAGCGGAGGCGGGTTTCGTGGCCTACTCGCAAGTGAAGAAATTCGATGCCGGCACCTTTTGGCTGGTACCCACGGATTCCCACGCGCCCATTAAGCAGGACGCCATCCTGTTGTCAACAGGCAAGGACAATGCAGCAGCCATCGCCTATTTGGCATTTATCCGTTCCGAAGACGGGCAAAAGATCATCGAATCGTTCGGATACTCGGTTGAGAAAACGTCGCCACCAGCGCGGTAGTTCGTGATGCCTCCCGTCGACTGGGAACCCATCGCACTCACCCTGAAGCTTGCCACCGTCACCGTACTCGTGCTGCTTGTTATCGGAACGCCCATCGCCTGGTGGCTCGCACGCACGCAAAGCCGCGCACGCATCGTGGTCGAATCGTTCGTCGCCATGCCCCTCGTGTTGCCACCAACGGTCATAGGGTTTTACCTCTTATTCTTGCTCGGCCCAAACGGCCCAATCGGCGGCGCCTGGGAACTCTGGGGCGGACCACGCCTTGTGTTTTCATTTGCGGGCCTAGTGATCGGCTCCGTGCTTTACTCGTTACCCTTTGTCGTGCAGCCGATCCAAAACGCATTCATGGCAATCGGCGATCGTCCGCTCGAAGTCGCCGCAACTCTGGGCGCGTCGCGATGGGATCGGTTCTGGACCGTTGCCGTGCCCATGGCACGCCGCGGATTCATCACCGCCGCCGCGTTAGGCTTTGCACACACCGTCGGTGAATTCGGCGTCGTCCTGATGATCGGCGGCAACATCCCCAATCGCACGCGCGTCATCTCCATCGCCATCTACGACTCCGTCGAGGCACTAAATTATCCGCAAGCACACATCCTGTCATTGATCATGATCGTGTTTTCATTCATTGTCTTCTTATTGGTCTATGCCATGAACCGCCGCGCGGATGTCATGTCGCGATGAGCAATATCCATGCACGCTTCCGCGTTCAACAAGGCGCCTTCAAACTCGATGCTGAATTCACCCTCCCGGCAAAAGGCGTCACAGGTCTCTTCGGCCCCAGCGGTGCAGGCAAAACCACATTGCTCCGCTGCATCGCGGGATTGCTGCGTATCAGCGGCGGATTAATGACCATCGGCGACGAAGTCTGGCAAGACACATCACGCGGCATCTTCGTCCCCGTGCACAAACGCGGCATCGGCTACGTATTCCAAGAGCCCAGCATCTTCCCGCACCTGCGCGTGCGCAAAAATATCCTCTACGGATTCAGCCGCATCACCGACCGCAAACGCGCGATGCAATTCCGCGACGCCGTCGAATGGACCGGCATCGCGCCACTCCTCGAACGCATGCCTGCGGGCCTCTCCGGCGGCGAACGCCAGCGTGTCGCCATCGCCCGCGCGCTAATGAGCAACCCCAAATTGCTGTTAATGGACGAACCGCTTTCCTCGCTCGATGAAACAAGCCGCGCGGAAATCATCCCCTGCCTTGATCGCCTGCACCGCGAACTTTCCATCCCCGTGATCTTGGTAAGTCATTCACTCCGCGAAATCGCGCGCATGGCCGATACGCTCATGCTCATAGATGCAGGCCGCATCACCACCATAGGCCCGCTCCACGAAGTCCTCCCAACCCTGTGCGCAACAGGCGACGACCAATTCACCGTAATCGACGCACCAGTCCTCGAACACGACGATGCCTACCACCTCAGCAAACTGCACACGCCCTTCGGCGCGATGTGGGCAGGCCGCGCCGCCGCGGAATTGGGCGAGATCGTCCGTATTCAAATCGCCGCGCGCGACGTAAGCGTCAGCAAAACCCGCGAAGAACAAAGCAGCATCGTGAACCAATTCCAGGCCCGCGTGACCGCAATCCGCGAAATCACCCCCGGTCACGTACTACTCCACCTCGCACCAACAGATTCCGAAAACCAAACCGCAACGCTACTCTCCATGATCACCAGCCTATCCCGAGACCACCTGCAAATCACCGAAGGCCAAACCCTGTACGCACGTGTAAAAGGCGTCAGCATCGTGCGCTAAAACGCCTTACGATTCGCTGTACTATATGTCGTGCTCGTGCTCGTGCTCGTGCTCGTAATCGATCCTTTCGAGTTTCAAGTCCGAGTACGATGACGAGCAGGAGCACGAGTACGAAAAGCTAATCAGATGAAGCGCAGTAGCGCCTCGCTCGCCTGAGCGCGGCGCACGGCAACCCAACGCGTTTGCATCAAAGTCGTGTTACAGCACAACGTCTTGTTCTGTAATTCGCGCCAAAGGCGCAACGCAACCCTAGCCAGGGGCAACGCCCCTGGAACACCGGCCACCACAACACCCCACCGCGCTGAAGGCGCACCGCACATCTTTGGAATCGATAACGTAACGCGCCTATAATCACCCGCGCTGGGGGAGTTCATTCCAGAGGAAGTAATTCGTTGCCTGCCCATGTGAAACAAAAAATCGCCGGATGGGGCGGATGGCCCCGCGTCGAATGCGCCGTGTTCCGCCCGGAAAAACGCCGCGGCATCGCCGACGTACTCGCGAACGGCGAACAACCCCACTACATCGCGCGCGGACTCGGCCGTAGTTACGGCGACGTTGCGGTCAATCCCGGCGGTGGCGTGATCAACACCACGCGCCTGAACCGCATGATCGCGTTCGACGAAAACGCCGGCGTCCTCGAATGTGAAGCGGGCGTCAGCCTCGAAGAAATCCTCGAAACATTTGTCCCCCGCGGCTGGTTTCTACCCGTAACGCCCGGCACAAAATTCGTCACGGTCGGCGGCGCCATCGCAAACGACGTCCACGGCAAGAACCATCACATCGATGGCACCTTCGGCGAACACGTAGATCGCATCACGCTTTTAACACCGACCGGCTCGATCATCACCTGCAGCCCAAAACAAAACGAAGACGTCTTCTGGGCAACCGTCGGCGGCATCGGTCTCACGGGCATCATTCTCACCGCGACGATTCGCTTGCAACGCATCACCAGCGCCTACATTAAGGTCGATTACCGCCAATGCACCAATCTCGATGCATTGCTAGCAGCGATTCGCGAAACCGACGACAAATACAAATATTCTGTCGCGTGGGTAGACTGCATCGCCAAAGGCGCGAAGCTAGGCCGCTCTGTCCTCATGTCCGGCGATCACGTCGCAGCAAACGAATTGCCCAGCCAATACGGCCACGCGCTTTCAATCCCGCACAAGTCGAAAAAGAATGTGCCCTTCAATCTTCCCGGCTTTCTGTTGAATCCACTTTCCATCGGCGCATTCAACAAACTGTTTTATGCGGTGCATCCTTCAAAGCAGGGACAGATTACCGACTACGACAAATACTTCTATCCGCTCGACGCCATCCACAATTGGAACCGCGGCTACGGAAAAAATGGCTTCGCGCAGTATCAGGCAACCTTCCCGCATGACGGCGTCGAAGGTTTGGTAAAACTCCTCGAAAAACTCAGCGCATCCGGTCGCGCATCGTTTCTCGCCGTGTTGAAACGCATGGGCCCCGGCAGCAAAGGACTCCTCTCGCACCCAATCGACGGCTGGACCCTCACGCTCGACATCCCCGTGAAAGACGGTATCGTACAATTCCTCAACGAATCCGACGAGCTCGTCGCGCAATACAACGGACGCCTCTACACCGCCAAAGATTCCTGCACACGCCCCGAAGTATTCGCCGCAATGTATCCGCGCATAAAGGAATTCAAAGCGATCAAGGCGAAACTCGATCCCGCGGGCAAATTGTCCTCGCGCCTCGCGCGACGCTGCGGCATCGTCGAAGGCCCGGTGGAACCATGAGTAACTCCGTAGCCATCGCCGCAACCGCGGCGCCCGTCAGCGGCCCCGGCACAGTCATCGTAATCGGCGTCACCTCCGCCATCGCGCGCGCCCTCGCAGGCGAATTCGCGAAGCACGGCCACGACCTCATCGTAGCCTCGCGCGACATCGAAGAGACGAACGCCATCGCCACTGATCTCTCCGTGCGCCACAACGTAAAAGTCATTTCAAAATACTTTGAAGCGGAAATCTTCGGCACACACGCCACCTTCGTCGACGAATGCATCCGAGACGCAAACGGCTCGCTCGACGGCGTCGTCATCGGTTTCGGTTTCATGGACGAACAATCCGTCGCTGAAGCAAAGTTCGAAGTTGCGCGCCGCACCATCGACGTAAACGTCACGGCGACGATCTCCGTCTGCGAAAAATTCGCCACGCAATTCGAAACAACGCGCCGCGGCTTCATCATCGGCATCTCATCCGTAGCAGGCGATCGTGGCCGCCAAACCAACTACATCTACGGCGCATCCAAAGCCGCGATGACCACCTACCTGCAAGGCCTCCGCAACCGCCTCTTCAAATCCGGTGTCCACGTCCTCACGGTAAAACCCGGTTTCGTGGACACCAAAATGACCTTCGGCCTGCCGCTCCCCGGCCCCCTAGTCGCAACCCCAGAAGCCGCCGCCCGCGCCATCTACAACGCCAACGAAGCAAAGAAAAACACCGCCTACGTCCCCTGGTTCTGGCGCTACATCATGCTCATCATCGGCAGCATCCCCGAATTCCAATTCAAAAAGATGAAGCTGTAACCGCGCACGACGTAACTTGCTCAGTTATTGAGCGCCAAAGGCGCGACACGGCTCATAGCCTGGGTCGTAAGGCCCCGGGAAGTGGGTATACCGTAAGTCTCGGAGGCCTGTAGGGCCGACACGAAACGCCTCGCATTGCGCAAAAACGCAATGCCCTCCGCGCCCTTCGGGGATCATACAGAAGGTATTGCGACCGCAACCCGACAACCCGGAAGTCCATGCATTGCGCGCTGTTTGCAATCCCACGTCACGGGCGAACGCACGGTTTGCGCATTCGGTTACTGAATACGAAGTTACGGTCGGCAAATTGACCCGGCTGACCGTCCGATACCCACAATTCGTATATTTGTATTGATATTATGTATTTAATGGTTTACTGAATCCCGCCAGAGGCTTAATTCGCACGGTGAGGAAACCGCTTCTCTTACCCAGCAGTGCAACGCAATGGGCATAGTAAGTGGAAGCTGCACGCGCTGCTCGCGTCACCTAGCACGTACGGCTTTGCCGCTTGACCCGTTCCACCGAGTGTGGTTAAATCCTGCTACCTCGATGGGGAGTAGCCCCGCGGATACCTGGTATCCGCGCGTTGCGGTGTCGTCAACACGGTCGGACCTGTCCAGTCCAACCCGGCGCCGCAAACCACGCACCCGCGTGGTCGCGAGACCAGCAAGGTTTGACAAAAACCTGCTGGCTCAATGTGCCCGGCGAATTTAAAGGCTCATTTCCCCATGGAATCCATCGGCACCCCATTGATGTGGGGCGTGTTCAGCACATTTGTGCTGATTGCGCTCGCAATCGACTTCCTCGTGATGCGCCAGCAAGGCGCGCACAAAATCTCAATGCGCGAGGCCGCAATTTGGTCCGCGATCTGGGTCGCAGTTTCTTTTGTCTTCTGCGGCGGACTGTGGTGGTACCTCGGCGGTATATCGAATCCGGAGGCAAATCAAAAGGCCACTGAGTTCATTACAGGCTACCTGATTGAAAAAGCCCTCGCCGTAGACAACATCTTTGTCTTCCTGCTGCTGTTCACCTACTTCAAAGTAAAACCGGAACACCAAAAACGCGGCCTGATGATCGGCATACTGGGTGCCCTCGTTCTGCGTGCGGTGATGATTGTGATCGGCGCTTGGCTCATCGCCAAATTCCACTGGCTGCTCTATATTTTCGGCGCATTTCTCGTGTACACGGGTATCAAAATGTGGTTTGCGCAAGGGGTAGAGATCGATTTCGACAAAAACGCGCTGTTGATCTGGATGCGCAAACACATCCGCGTTTCATCCGCATACGACGGCGAGAAGTTGTTTACCTACGTGGACGGCGTGCGGACCGCAACACCGTTGTTGCTCGTGATTGGCCTCATCGGATTTATCGACATCGTTTTTGCGGTCGATTCCATTCCCGCAATCTTTGCAATAACGACGGACCCGTTCATAGTTCTTACATCAAACGTATTCGCCATTCTCGGCCTGCGCGCGATGTACTTCCTCCTTGCAGGCGCGCACGACACCTTCCATCTCCTGTCCTACGGTCTCGCGATTGTATTGGCATTTATCGGCGCCAAGATGTTACTGATGGATGTTTACAAGATCCCGATTCTCGTCTCGCTCTGCGTAACGGTCTCTGTACTGGTAATTACCATGATCCTCTCCGTGTTGATCCCACCAAAACACAACGGAGAAAAAGAAACCGTTACCAACTAAGCAAACTCCTTTCGCGTCACCCCAACGACGCCCCAACGAGCGAAGGCGGCGGCATCCCGCAGATGCCGCCGCCCCTCGCGTTCTAGTGAAGTTTATTGTTTTGCCGGCCAATTCAGATGCTGCTTCAAAAACGCAAAGGTTCCAACGCCGTGAATCGTGTGCGGCCCATTGAAGTATTCGATCTGCGCATCGTCACTTGAGCCAAGCAACACGTAGTGCCGTTTCGTCTTCGCAAATTCATACGCGACCCATTCGTCATAACCCACGCCGTCATGATGCCCGCGCTCGACCATGAATGGCCGTGGGTAAATAAGCCAGCTCATCTCCGCATGGTTAAACGTATTGCCCATGTTCCATTCCCACATCTCATCCTCACCCGTGAAGATGTAGGAAAGCGGATGGTTCACGCTCACGCATTTCCATATCCACTCGTTGTAATCGCCCGAACAAATGGAGAGGCAATATCCATCGAGCAGCGCCGGGACGCGCATTGCCGTCTTCCCGCCGTAGCTGAGCCCGTAAAACCCAATGCGCTTCGCATCGACAAACGGCAGCCCACCAAGCCACTTCAATGTCTGTTCGTGTTGGCGCACGATAAATGAAAACAGCGACAGTTTCAGCGGGTTTGCTTTACGCTGCAACACACGAAACTTGTCTTCGCCGATGTAAGGGTTTTGCGGCGCATAGGTAATGAAACCCTGCTCAGCAAGCTGGCACGCAAACTGGTGGTAGTAATCGCTCTTCACATTCGGATCGGCAACATCCTGCACGCGCCCTTCCAATCCATGCTGGCACACAACAACCGGTCGCTTCTCACCCTCCGCGATGTCCTTCGGCACTAACAGGATCCCGTACGCGAACACATCCGGAAACACATCGATCATCACTTCATATCCGCGATACGCAGGCTGGTCGTACACCAACCGCGTACGCGCATTCGGCGGCAGCTCAATCCCAGGCAGCGCGCCAATCGCTTCCTTATCAAAATAATCCCGATACCATTCCACGCTCTTCGCCCAAGCCTCCGGCGACGACGCATCCGCCTTCGCCCAAAACTCCTTGCGCCGAAACTCCGCCTGATGCATGAGGTATTGCGTGTCATCGACGAGTTGTTTGACTTGCCGCTGCATCCGCGACTTTGCGTCGATGGCACTTGTATAATCGGGTTTAGGCACAAGCAATGAATCTACAACGCCCGCATCACCGGCCAACGCCTCCAAGAAATCCAATGCTGCCTGACGATTATTGATACCCGATTCCGATACCTCGGTAAATTCAATGTGTGCAGCCGGATTCAAAGATTTAACCAAAGACTTGGCGCGCTCGACTTCTCGACGAACTGCGTCCGGCGCGGGCGTGAAAATTGCGCCCGGCGCGGCGCCGTCCCGACCATCATGTGGGGCGGGTGGCCCCGTAATATTAGGGTGTTCATTCGCCACCACAAACAATGGGCGCGGGGCGATTAGGCTGGCGATCTCAGCATCGCCAAATTCGTAAAGCAGTGACCAAACGCTGCGATAAATAGGCTCCTTCCAAATTGTTTCACGAGGACCAAAATATCCATAGATTGCGCTCACATCGATTCGCGTATCCAATGCGGATGCGTACATCCCGATTAAACCGCCTTCACCATGTCCCATCACGCCTATGGGTAGATCGCTTCGCTGGGATTTCATCCAGTCGACAACACCAAGGACTTTTTGCACTTCGTAGCCAATCGGATGTCTTCCCAACTCATATCCGGTTCGATGCACAAACTCTCGATGAGGCTGATTTGTCATCCGAACATTCGGTAAACCAGAGTACTCATCCGAGCGCGACAATAAAGTCGGCACGATCACACGACACCCTAACCATGCCAAAATAAGTGGAACTTGGTTCTGATCGAAAGTCCCTTCAGTAAGCCCAACAAAATCTTCGGGAGCAATGTCGCAGTCAGGGATGAGGACAATTTGGGCGCGGAGATTGTGAACGGGCTCGAGCATCAGCCCTTCTCCATATACATTGCGAAAAACATTCCAGCGCACGGCATGTATCGACAAGTT
>JADLHJ010000101.1 GCA_020848835.1 Candidatus Hydrogenedentota bacterium | reverse complement strand
CTTGTCAACAGTGTAGGCCTGCCGATTTGGTGGCAGGTTAATTCACATTCAGTCTTTTCTCCTACATAGCGCTCTACCAGAGTCTGGGTTTCCCGCCTAACGCGCGTTACTCCCCCAACTTTGTCCGTGCTGAAAAGGCCTCACGGGTTCCGTGTGCCTTTTTGGTTAAGTTCGCACGGCCCATTTTAGGGAGACCATTGTGTCTTTTGACGATCTGAACATTGATCCGCGTTGCCTGAAAGTGTTGAAGGCAAGCAAGATCACCAACCCCACACCCGTCCAGGCGCAGGCCATTCCTGTTGCGCTGGAAGGCTGCGACGTAGTCGCCATCGCGCAGACCGGCACCGGCAAAACGCTGGCCTTCGGTCTGCCCGCGCTGACGCGCCTCGCAAATGAAAACGTGCGCGGCACGCGCATGCTCGTGCTTGCGCCCACGCGCGAACTCGCGCAGCAGGTACACGACGTGCTCGATCCCCATGCCCGCGCGCTCGGTCTTCGCACCGCGTGTGTGTACGGCGGTGTCGGTATGGAACGCCAGGCTCAGGCATTGCGCAACGGCACGCCGATCATCGTAGCGACGCCCGGCCGTCTCATCGATCACATGGAACGCGGCAACGTGAACTTCCGCAATATGTCGATCCTCGTGCTCGACGAAGCGGACCGCATGCTCGACATGGGCTTCATGCCGAGCATCGAACGCATCCTCGAAGAGGTGCCGAAGGAACGGCAGACGATGATGTTCTCCGCGACCTTCCCGAAGGAGATCGCGGACCTGACCAAGAACATGCAGAACAACGCGGTTCGCATACAGGTTGGCGCGCCTGCTTCGCCTGCGAAAGATGTGAAGCAGAGCGTGTACGCGGTGCATGGCGACAAGAAGCTCGATTTGCTCGCGGACATTCTGCGCAAAGAAGAAGCGACCTCCGTGCTCGTCTTCTTGCGCACGAAGCATCGCACCGATCGCATTGCGAAGGCCTTGCACAAGGAAGGCTTCAAAGCGATGGCGATCCACGGCGGGCGCACGCAGCGCCAGCGCCAGCAGGCGATCGACGGTTTCCGCGCGGGACATTACAACATCCTCGTGGCGACGGACGTCGCCGCGCGCGGTCTGGACGTGCAGGGCATCAGCCACGTCGTTAACTTCGACGTGCCGAACTGCTCGGACGACTACGTCCACCGCATCGGCCGCACGGGCCGCGCAAACGCCAGCGGTATCGCGTTCACGCTCGTGTGCCCCGAAGAAGGACGCGCCCTTCGCGAGATCGAGCGCGACCTCGGTAACGTCATCCCGCGCGAAGACTGGGATGGCGCGATCCACATCGGCAACGACGGTCCCTCGCGTGAAGAGCGTTGGGGCAACCGCCGTCGCGATGTCGCGCCGCGCAATAACGACCGCAATGGCTTTGGCCGCGGTGGCGATCGCGGCCGTTCACGCCGCCCGCAAGAATATGGACGCGACCGTTCGCACGGCGAGCAGCGCGATGCGCCCCGCGAAGCGCGTCACCGTGACGCTCGCCCATATGAAGGTCGTTCGCAAGAATCGCGTCCGCATGCGGGACACCGCGCACACGGTGATTCGGAATCGCGCGGTCACGCACCGCGCGAAGATCGCAATGCGCGTCCTGAGAACGGGCATCGTGGACCCCGTCGCGACAGCGCACCGCGCGAACGTGAAGAGGGATACACGCGCGCAGAACGCGCCGGCAAATCGCAGTTCGATCGCGTCTTCCGCAAAGACCGCTCCGGCGATTTCCTCGGCGGCCAAGAAGCGAAACAGGAACGCGGACAAGGCCGCGGCGAACGTTCGGATCGTGGTGGACACGCGCGCGCAGAACGGCCGGATCGCGGTCATGCCCGTGGTGAACGCGCAGAGCGTGGCGGACATCGCAACGCAAACGCACCGCGTCGCGAACAGGCACACGGTAGCGAAGCCCCGCGTCATGAACGCAGCGAAAGCGCCGCAGGCAAGCCGCATCACAGTCGCCCGCAACACGGCTACGGCCGCCGCAGCGAAGGCGCACCGCGCGAACGCGCCCACGCAGGTGGCCGCGGCGGAAACGCACGCCACTCCGGCCGGCGCTAGTCGCTAGATATAAATGATAAGAGGGCGATCCTCGCGGATCGCCCTCTGTTTTTTACTTTACGAATTTCAAGGAGCAAAGAATTTCCAGCCGCTGCAATCCACATACGAGATCTGATGCTTCTTGTAGTATCCCGTCGTTTCAAGATAGGGGGAGTACATTAACGTCAACCCGTTTGGCCGCAGCGCCGCAGGAAAATCAATTGATAAAGTGTACGCACCAACAGCATCAATGGTTCTAATACGCTCGTACTTGAATTCGTTGGTCTTCGCGAGGCCAAGCGTCGGAATTTCTGAAATGTAAACGGGCGCAAGTTGGCTTAAAAGCTGTGGATACTCGCCATTTTGAGCATAGTACTTGTCCAACGCCGATACAATTTGGGATCCTTTCGTTGTGATTAAGCTGAATTCGTGTTCGCGATTCCTTTCCATTCGCTTTGCCACAATGTAAGCGGCGTTGGCAATCACCAAGCAGAGCACTGCGAGGACAACCAAGATTGCTCGATTATTAAAGCCAGCGGATTTCATTCTTGATTTTTGTCCCGGCTGATGTAGTGGCAGCCATCACTGATGGAGAAGCTTGCCATAGATGTCGTCCGCATCATTGTCCCAGATCGACTCTAACGAACTCTCGCTGGCCTTCCTCCAGAAGTCCATGTCGTCGGCCAAGACCATAGCCACTTCGGAATTTTGATCAGCTGCAATAAATTGATTTCTCAGTCTTGCATTACCGCATTGATCGTTCGGCATTCGTGCTCAACCTGCCTGTTTCCATTTTATTTGAATACCGGCTTCAAGACGAAAGCAATAATAGAGATTACTGCGCTCGCTAGCATGATACGAGAAAGCGCTTCGATATCGTCCTTTTTTAGAAAACAACGGTGCAGGACGAGGGTAGCTATTAAGAACACAATCTCCACACTAAAAAGCATATCGAAATACACAAGGAAAGGAAGCATGCAAAATGCCGTAAGCCATAGCACTACGGCAAGCACAAAGTGAATAGTATTCAAAATTACAAAGAAGGGCTGCACGGCAATGTCGCTATCCTGAGTGCCAACCGTGCTTATATTACGTATTGTGAGGCCGTCGGGATGACAGCAAAAAGAGTTAGAGCCTCTAACAAAAGCTAAAGTTCATGCTTAATCGTCCGATACATAGAGCAGAGCGCAAGAGAGTCCGGAACACCTTGAACGGGCTGCTTGGAGGAGCATATGGCTCGCGCGATTCTGCCCG
>JADLHJ010000100.1 GCA_020848835.1 Candidatus Hydrogenedentota bacterium | reverse complement strand
TATCCAGGTTTCCCGTCGGTTCGTCTGCAAACAAGATGCTCGGCTTATTCACCAGCGCACGCGCAATCGCCACACGTTGCCGCTGGCCGCCGGACAGTTCGTTCGGCTTGTGGTACATGCGTTCGCCGAGGCCAACGGACTCCAACGTTTCTTTCGCGCGTTCGGTGCGCGTTTTCTTAGGAACGCCGTCGTATAGCAGCGGCAGCTCCACATTCGCCAGCGCGCTTGTGCGCGACAGCAAATTGAAGTTCTGAAACACAAAGCCTATCTCGTGGTTACGCAATTGCGCCAGCCGCGATTCCGGGAGCTTGGACACGGACACCCCGCCCAGCAAATATTCGCCGGAAGTAGGCCGCGACAAGCACCCCAGTATGTCCATCAGTGTGGTTTTGCCCGAACCCGAGGGCCCCATGACCGCCACAAAGGTGCCCCGGTCAATCCCAAACGAAACACCACGCAGGGCCTGCACCACGGTATCGCCCATCTCGTAGTGTTTCGTAAGTTCCCGGACTTCAATAAGCTGTCCGTTTTCTTGCTTTTCAGATTGCCCGGTCATAAAGGGGAAATTCTACACTTAATTCTGTGCAAAGTGCGACATGCCGAGAACTAGACGCACTTTACCACCCGGTTGTTCACTTGGACTCGGCGGATTCCCTGATGGTTTTGACCTAGGGTGGAGATACTTACCTACAACGTGTTGGCAGGCTTACAGAGAATATCCAAGTACAGTTCGAGATTTGTGTAGTCGCCGGGGCTTTTAACACCATTTCTATCGTCTGAACTTGCGCTGTCCAATCCATTCGCGGATTCCCATGCGTCTGGCATGCCGTCTTGATCGGTATCTTTGGGACTTTCGGCGGATTTAAGCGTCGGCCAGCCGCCGACTTCTTTTTGCGAATCGAGCAGTTTGCCTTTGCCGTCGCGGAGCTCCTGGATGAAACGAAGATCCACTGCGTCGCGCGTTAGCGATGCACCGGAGTTGCCTAGTACCAGTTCGTACGCGTCTTTCGCGGGTTGCGTTGCCGGCGTATTGTTGCCGAGATCGTATGGCTTCTCGACTTTCCAATCGTTGACCGTGCCCGCGTATTTGTAACCGGAATCCGGCCTTTTCAACCACGTGACAAAATCGAGCGCGGTGTAGTTGTTTTTTGTCCAACCGTCATTGCCTTCAAAAATATTGCCGCTCATGTGGCCGCGGGCTCTGTCGGGCAGGCTCGCTTTCATCGCGACGGGCGGCCGATCTAGTTTGCTTTCGGGGCCGGGGCGGAAATAGTTGTTGATGAGATTGACCTGGTTGTCGCAGACGTTTGCCGCGCCGGACCAGTTGTAGATAACGTTGTTACGGAAATCGATGATCCATTGCGGGTCTTGCACTGAACCGCCAATCGTGGGATGACGGTCGCGGCTCGACGCGAAGATGTTGTGGTGAATCGACATGTTGCTCAATGGCGCGCGGAACGATGCGCACATTGCGTGTGCGCCCTTGGGATGCACGCTGTTGTTGAGCGCCTCGCTGAAGATGCTCCATTGCAAGGTGTAGTTCGTGCAGCCGCGTGTATCTTGAATGCCGTCGATACCCCAGCTTGCGGAGATGTGATCGAGGATAACGTTGTCGCAGTAATCGACGGTGATGCAGTCCGGCGCGTCGTCGCCTTGCTTGTTCTGGTCGCCGAGCCGCACCCGCAAGTAGCGAATGATGATGTGCGACGCTTTCTTCAAGTGCAGGTTGTAGTCCCTGATCGTGATGCCGTCGCCGGGTGCGGTTTGTCCCGCGATCGTGAGGTGCGATTTTTCGATCAACAGGGGTGACTTCAACGCAATGGTACCGGACAGATCAAATACGATGGTACGCGGACCTGTTTGCGTTTTCACACCATCACGCAAGGACCCTGGTCCTGAATCGTCGAGATTGGTGACGTGGTAGACATCGCCACCGCGCCCTCCCTCGGAAAATCGGCCATACCCCTCGGCGTCTGGAAAGGCCAGGGGCGTAGGACCGGCAAAAATAACACCCGCGAGAACAACTGCAGATAAAACCAACATTAAGGTCCTATTATGATTTCTGCTCTTCCGATGTGTCATCCGCAGGATCGGTGGCATCGTTGGAATCGGGTTGACCCAGTCCCTTGCGCTCGAGTTTCTTTTTCAGCTTCTCTTCTTTCTTGCGCAACTTGTCGAGGTCTTTCTGGCGTTTCTCAAATTTGTAGTTTGTCTTTCGCAAATCTGGCTCCTGTCCTTTACGCGCGCATGTGATCGATGGTATTTTGCAGTCCCTCAAGCAGGCCAACCGTTGGCGCCCAACCGAGTTCCTTCTTTGCCTTGTCGTTTGCGCAAATGATTTTTTCGACTTCGCCCGCGCGCAACGGTTTGCGAATGGGCTCCTGATTGAACCCGATCACCTTGTCGAGTGCGTCGAAGATTTCGTTGACCGTGGTCGCCTTCCCATTGGAGATATTGACCGTGGTGTTGCTGCCGCGTTCGAGGGCGAGAACGTTTGCGCGGGCCACGTCGCCGACGTACACGTAATCGCGGATGGGTTCGCCGAATCCGTAGAGTGTGGGCTGTTTGCCCTTGAGCATAAGGTCTGTGAGGACCGCGCAGACGCCGCATTCGCCGTGCGGGACTTGCCGCGGCCCGAAGACGTTGGAGTAGCGCAGGATTACATAGTGCAGCGGATGGTTGCGTGCGTAGAGTTTGATGTATTCCTCCGTCGCGAGCTTGCTCGTGCCGTATGGGCTCATCGGTTCGGGCACCGTGCTTTCGTCTGCCGGCAATACCTTCGGTTCGCCGTAGATCGCGCCGCCGGTGGATGAAAAGATGAACTTTTTTACGCCGGAATTCACCGCCGCCTGAAGCAAATTGATCGTGCCGATGATATTGGTCATGGCATCGAATGCCGGGTCTTTCACGCTCTCGGTGACATTGATCTGCGCGGCAAGGTGGCAGACCGCATCTGGCTTTTCTTTTGCGAAGATGTCCGCCACCGCCTTATCGCCAATGCTGATTTCGTGAAACGAAGCTTTCGGATTGACGTAGCTGCGGACGCCCGTGCTCAGATTGTCAATGACGGCCACATCATGCCCTGCGGCCACCAATTGATCGACGACATGCGAGCCGATAAAGCCCGCGCCGCCGGTGACAAGTACTTTCATGTTTATCTTTCCCTCGCTGCAGACAGGCGCGGATCATAACGCAACGACAAGGACGTTATCGAGATCGCCGGAAATTCTTTGGCTGTACTTGACCACACGGGAGGCGAGCGACTAGGCTCTTTTGGGCGGTTTCCAAAAGCGAACGTAGAAGGGGTGTGTCATGGCGCAGATGGGTGTGGGCATTGTTGGGACGGGCTGGGTGTCGGGCGAGCATATTCGCGCGTTCGAGGTGAATGCGAATACAAAGGTCGTCGCGCTGTGCGGGCGCACGAAGGACGCGGCGAAGGCGAAGGCGGCGGAGTGCGGTATTACGTGCGAGGTGTTCGACGATTACGAAAAGATGCTCGCGCACCCCGACGTGAAGATTGCGTCCATCGCAACGCCCCCGCACTTGCACAAAGACCAGGCCGTCGCCGCCGCGCAGGCGGGTAAGCACATCATGCTCGAAAAGGCGATGGCAACAACGATTGAAGATGCGAAAGCGATCCGCGATGCAGTCGGGAAAGCTAAAGTTAAGTCCGTTGTAAACTTTGTGCTGCGCTGGAACCCGCTCTTTGAGATCATCAAATCTCAGATTGCCGATGATGCCATTGGCGAAATTATGATGGGCGAGGTGGATTACTTCCACGGCATTGGCCCTTGGTACAAGCAATTCGGGTGGAACATCAAAAAAGACGTAGGCGTGAGTTCGCTGATGTCCGCGGGCTGCCACGCGCTGGACGGACTGCGCTGGTTCATGGGCGGCGAGATCGAGGAAGTGTTTCAGTACGCGACCTACGGAAAAGGCGAGCCATTTAAGGGATACGAGTACGCGCCGACCACCTGCACGATGCTGAAGTTCAAAGACGGGCGCATCGGCAAGGTTGCTTCGTGCATCGAGTGCATCCAGCCCTATGTGTTCAACATCAATCTCGTCGGCGCGCATGGGACAATCAAGAACAACAACATTTACTCAAAGAAGAAAATGGCGGGCCAGACGTCATGGGCGACGGTACCTACAATTCTTCCGGATAGCGGCGATGTGACGCATCACCCCTTCGTACACGAAGCGGCGCACCTCGTGGATTGCATCCTCGGGAACACCGAATCGCACTGCAATGTCGCCGACGCGTATAAGACCCACGAAGCCGTCTTCGCGGCGGACCTCTCCGGCAAGGAAGGTAAACCGGTCAAGCTGCCGCTGTAAGCGATGCCCCGCTTCATAGCCAGAAACTACCTGCTGTTTTTAATGAGCGCAGCGTGCCTTTTGCTTGCGTTTATCTTGCCCTATTTCGAAGCGACCGAGAACACAGCAAAGTTTTTTACCGCCGACAATGGTCAAAATGTCGCGCGCCGCATCAGCGCGGTTACCGTCGTGGCCGTAGGCGAGATGCTGGTGATCCTCACCGGCGGTATCGACCTGTCTGTCGGCGGCGTTGCGGCGCTGTCGCAAGTAGTGACGGGCCACGCAATCAAAGTCTGGGGCTGGGGCGTCTTTCCTGGAATGCTGCTTGGTGTTGCCGTCGGTCTCGCCTGCGGTGTCGTTAACGGTGTCCTAGTCACAAAAGGCCGTATACCACCTTTTATTGTCACCCTGGGGATGATGCTCGCCACACGCGGAGCAGCCTTGGGTATAACCGGCGGAAGCCGCTTTGGCGGATTTTCGGATTCCTTCAAATTACTCGGTGGTGGCGGAACGGTCGAGCGCTGGTGGATACCCTTTGTCGTGATGGGTGTCGTTGTTGTGGCTTTCGCGGTATTGCTCAATTTCACGCGGTTTGGGCGGGAGATTTATGCCTCGGGCGGCAACCTCACCGGAGCACGCTTGTCTGGCATAAACGTGGACCGGGTCCGGCTGGGCGCGTATGCGCTTGCCGGAACACTCGCTGGCTTTGGCGGCTTGATGCTGGCCAGCCGCTCCGGCGTGTGTGATCCCACTTCCGGCGACGGTTGGGAACTGGACGCTATCGCAGCGTGCGTGGTCGGGGGCGCTAGTCTCATCGGTGGTGAAGGTGGGGCTTTCGGCGCTTTGCTGGGTGCGCTTATCATCGGCGTACTGATGAACTTGTGCCAGCTTAACAGCATGCCAAACGAGTGGCAGCGGGTATTTATCGGGGTGCTGATCATTGCGCTCGTGTTCGTGGATAACATGCGCAAACGCCGGGCGGGTAAACTGAAAGACGGGTAGTGGATTTGCCCGTAAAAAACCGCTAAAGTTTTTTTAGAATCTGCCGATATACGGTATGGAGGATTCGCCCAATGGGGGCGGTTCCACCTGAACCGAGGAGAGGTATATGGTTGGCGTACAAGGAGTTGGCGGCATTCCAGAGCCGGCACCCGAACGCCCCGTCAATACCCGCGACAAGCGGCGCGACGAGGCGGTTGCCGCTGCGTCGGCCGGTTCGGACGACGTCCTCATCAGTTCCGAGGCGCAGGCGGCGGCAAAACTTGCCAGCCTGGTCGCCCTTGCCAAGCAGAACGACATCCGGCAGGACCGGGTCGAGCAAGCCAAGCAGGCCCTCGCCCAGGGTGCGCACAAGAAGCCGGAGGTCGTTTCCGAACTTGCCGAGCGAATCAGCAAGTTCCTGTAATCGCGCGACCCTTCCCCTACTCCCGCGCTTTCAAAATCTTGTAAATGTCCCCGTCGAGGTAGTCGCAGAGGTACATCTCGCCATTGGCATCGAGACCCCAGGACGATATCAGGTTGATGGTTTTCTTGCCCTTGGGTTCGAGGGAGTTCGTGTGCTCTATGAGTTCGGTGACGGCCCCGTCAACGTAGCGCATAGACCAGATGCGGCTTGAGATCAGGTCGGCGAAGAAATAGGCGCCGTGCCACTCCGGCATGGCCTTGCCGCGGTAGACATAGCCACCGATGACGGCTTGCCCGCTGGAACGCGGATAGACGTGAACAGGTTTTGCGAAACTCGAATCGTCATCGCAATCTTCCGCGCCTCCCTGACAACCATCGGCCTCTCGCGTGGGCCATCCGTAGTTGCGTCCGCCGCCGGAACCCGCGGGTTCGACGTCGATTTCCTCCTTCGTCTGGTAACCCACATCGCCGATGTACAGATCGCCAGTGAGCGAATCGAACGAAAAGCGCCACGGGTTTCGAAGACCGTAGGCCCAGATTTCTGGTCGGGCAAATTCTGAATTAGCGAAGGGATTATCCAAGGGAATCGTATATGGGTCACGCTTGTGCACGTCGATGCGCAAAATCTTTCCTAGCAGCAGCGACAAATCTTGTGCGTGACCAAAGGGGTCGCCCTGCGGGCCGCCGTCGCCGCGGCTGTAGTAGAGCATGCCATCCAGCCCAAAGGCGATAAGGCCCGAGTAGTGCATTGGCGATTCTTGCTCGATACGCAGGATCGTCTTGCCGCTGGTAGAAACGGCGACATCCGGGTCGTCACTCACACGATACGCTTCGAGTATGCTCGCGCCCTTGGAATCGGTGCGCGTGATGTAGAAGCAGTTGTTTTTGTCTCCGTAATCGGGCGGAAAAGCAATGCAGTGTAGGCCTTGTTCGGGCTTTAAAGATTCGCCAAGTTTTGCGCGAACATCCAGAAATGGATCGGCAAGGACCTTCCCTTCTTTGACGATGCGTACCTGGCCCGTTTCTTTTTCGAGTACGAACAAGCGAGACGCATCACCCGGGGCAGCGCATAGGTACGTGGGAAGTCGAAGCCCTTTGGCGATGCGCTTCGCGGCAAGTTGCGGTGCGGCGCCCGCAAAGACGGAAAGCATGCAAAGAAGGACCACAGCCAACGGCAGCTTGGCATTCGTTCGCAAATCCACAGTCACTCTCTCCTTCTGGGCGGCCCAGAGAATAGCGGCATAGGGAGGTATATTGCACCTGGGGCCGTATGGGGCATGTGGATTTTCGCGCGCGCGTGCGGTAGCGTTTTCACCATGGCTCGCGTACAACTCCAGGTCAACGATGCGGCGAACCGTCTCACGCTGCACACACTGCTTCAAACGGCGGGACATACTATTGTCGATTCGTCGCCGGAGGTCGTGATTACCGACGCGATCGACACCGCGGCAGAAACGGCGAAGCAGGTGCAGGTGCTGGTGCTCGCGAGTGCGACACAATTACGAGAGGCAATAGCGGCGATGCAGCGTGGCGCGTATGGATACATCTTTCTGCCATTACAACCTGGCGAGGCGGATCTTATGGTGCGTCGTGCGCTTAGCGGGAATGTCGAACCCTTGGACACAGACTCACGCCCGCTGAGCGATATAGAGTCAGAGCACATTCTCGACGTCGTTCGGCAATGCAAAGGCAATCGCGCGAAGGCTGCGCGGTTGCTCGGCGTGGGCCGGAACACGTTGTGGCGCAAGCTGAAACAAATTGACGCGCGACGCGCGAGCATGCAGTAAGTAACATCGTGCCCATTTACGATCAAACGTATAAATCCTGGGAAACGCAGTACCGCGTGCGCGGGCGCTGGCTGGCCGTGGCCGCGCAGGAATTACGCGTGGCGCGCACTTCGCCGATATTCCGGCGCCTGTTTCTGCTTTCGCTGCTGCCGTTCCTGATTATGCTCTTCATCATGGTGATCACCGACCTGATGACGACCAACCCGAGCGCGCTGTTGCGCGAAGTGGTGCGGCGCGTGCAGTACACGAACATCGATGCACGGTTCTTCAAAATCTACCTCATGATGACGGTGCCGTTTGTTTACGTATTTTGTTTGCTAGTGGGCGGAGGATCGATTTGTAACGATTACCGGAACAATTTGCTCGAAGTTTATTTCGCAAAACCGATCACGCGCCTGGAGTATTTCTTCGGCAAACTCGCGGCAGTGTGTTACATGCCGTTGCTGCTCACTATAGGCGGATCGCTGGTCTTGTATATGCTTCATTTAATCACGGCGCCGGTCGGCGCACGCGCCTTCCTATCGGAAAATCTGTGGGTGGCGGGCATGTGCATTGCCTATTCTTTCTTCGTCGTGGTGCCGTCTGCGTTATTGGTGATGGCGTGCTCGGCAATGAGCCGGAGCACGGGCTGGGCTTCGGTGATTGTGTGCGCATTGATTTTCCTAAACGCTGCGGGCGCGAACATGGTTGCGATGATCATGCGAGAGCGCAACTACACCTGCTTTGCATACGTGCGCAGCGTGTTGCACATGTCCGATCTCATGTTTGGCGGGTTCACGCGCATCGATGTCACGTGGCAAACGATTGCGATCGGTTTCGCTTTGCTTAGCGCGATCTGCGTGGGGACCGTGCTGTGGCGAATCCGTTCCGTGGATTTCGCGTCGTGAACGCAATTTCATTTCAAAATGTCTCGAAGTGGTACGGGGAAGTCGTCGCGCTGAACAAAGTCGATTTCACCATCGGCACCGGCATTACCGGTTTGCTTGGCCCAAATGGTGCGGGTAAATCGACCATCATGAATATTTGCACGGGGCAAGCGCGGCCGAGCCAGGGAACGGCGCAGGTGCTGGGCGAATCGACCTGGTGTAACTACAATCTGCTGCGGCGCATCGGGCTGTGCCCGGAGCGCGAAAACTATTACGACGATATGACTGGGTACGAGTTTGTGTATTGGCTCACGCGTTGCGCGGGACTACCTGCAAATGCCGCGCGCAAGGCCACGCTGGAAAGTCTCGATCGCGTGGGTATGACAGCGCGCATGGGCGATCCGATTTCGCGGTACAGCCGGGGCATGCGCCAGCGCGTGAAACTCGCGCAGAGTTTCGCGCACGGACCGGATGTGTTGTTTCTCGACGAACCGATGACCGGTCTCGATCCTGTTGGACGCTCCGCGGTATTTGAATTGATCCGCGCGCTCGGCAAGGAAGGCAAGACCGTTATCGTGTCCAGCCACGTGCTCTATGAGATCGAAAACGTGACGCGCACGATCGTGCTAATCAACAAGGGCCGCGTATTGGCGCATGGCGATGTGCATGAAGTGCGCGCGTTGATCGATGCGCACCCTCACTCGGTTACTGTACGCTGCGGGCAGCCGCGCAAGCTGGCGTCCGCCCTGGTGAATAGCCCGCACGTGGTGAATGTAGAATTTGAAGAAGACGGAGCGGGCGTTACGATCCACACGCGCAATGCGAATACATTTTACGATGAAGCAAACGCGCTGCTCGCGGATCCTGCGTTTGCAGTGGAAAGCATGCACTCCCCCGACGACAACTTGCAGGCGGTGTTTGAATATCTCGTGCGCTAGGCACGCGCTTTTACCGTCACCTTCCAGGTCTGCACAAAGAATTCACCAGGGTCGCCTGAAATTGGGCCACGTGACACGCATTGCACGGTGTGTTCACCGGGCTCTTTGAACGTATGTTTGAAGTCCATCTCGTCGCCGGAATTCTTTCCATCGACTGTCCACTGATACGACGTGTAACCGCGTGCGCCGCGTAGTGGCAGGGAATTACCTTGCCGCACTTGCAGCCGCATGTCCGGGTAGTTTATTGCGGTGAGCACACCGCTCCAGGTTGTAATGACGGCGCCGTTCTCGCGCATCTCCATGTCGATACGGTGTTCGCCCGCTTTCTCGATCACGATTTTCAGCCAGTTCTTGTCAACGCCTTGCAACACGACTTGATCGTCAAACTTCCACGTGAAGTCGCGGCCTGGAATCGTGGGCATTTGAAGCGAAAACAAACTACCGACATATTGCGTCTTTGGCATACGCACAGTCGTAGTCTCGCGCTTGCCTTCGTGCGATAGGCCCATTTCGGCTTTTAATTCTTCTACTGTCTTGCCTTCCTTCTTCGCTTTGTCGTCAAGCGTGCCGGGAATCTGATCGAGCGGCATGTCGATCGCGACGAGCGCGTCGCCTTGTTTTGTTGAAATTACCAGCGTGAACGTGCCGGACTGAGCGGTGCCTTCCTTGGGCGAAAGCGTAATCGTCGCGGGACCGCTGCTGCTTTTTTTGATATTGAAGTGATGGCTGTAATCGCTCTTGCCAATCACGGCGCGCACGCTCTTGATCGCTTTCGACGGCAAGGGTTCCGGGCCTTTGAGTACCTGAATCGTCGCGGAGTCCTCGTATTTGGAGAAATGCACCTGGTCAGGTTCAGCAACGACAGCATTTTCGCCAATCACAACAGTTTGTTCAGCCGCCTGTGAGCACAGCGCCACGACTAACGTTGTGAATAGAGCGAAGGATTTGTGTGTCATAAAAGTCATTTTCCTTACCGTGACCATGGCACCTGAACACTATTATCGCACAATTCCGCTTACTTGCTATCCAGCGCCTGGGCGAAAAGTTCCGCCATATGGATCGGTTTTGCGTCGGTCAAATGATCGATCTGGTGCCGGCAACTGGTGCCGGTTGCCACGATTTCGGTCCCGGCGGTGAGCTTTTCGATCTGCTCCACCAACGGCTTGGCGACTTGTAGCGACAGTTCGTACTTCGATTTCATCTGACCGAAAGCGCCTGCCATGCCGCAGCAGCCGGTGTTGAGCATCGATACGGTCGCGTTCGGCAGCTTGTCGCAAAGCTTTGTCATGTACGCCGTCTTTGTTGAAGACTTGGCGTGGCAATGCCCGTGAATCGCGACCCAGTGGTAACTGGGTGCGAAATGTAAGGCATCGGGTTCGCGCTCAAGAAGGTCGAACAAGAACTTCTCGAACAACACGCAACGCGCGGCGACCTCCCGTGCGTCCGGCACACCGAGTTCGATGTAGTCTTCCGCGAACATCGAATAACAAGATGGTTCGAGAAACAGCACCGGTTCGCTGCGTCCTTTCAAGAGCGCCACGTTTCGCAATCCGTTCTCGCGCGCAACATCGAGGCAGCCGACACTAAACGCGGGGCGTCCACAGCATGCGCGGCCATTCAGCAGCTCGACTTCGTATCCGGCGGCTTCTAGCACTTTCACTGCGGCGACGCCGATGTTTGGTTCGTTGTAGCGCACGAAGGTGTCGTCCCAAAGGATCACGCGACCGCGCGTTGCGGCCGTATTGCGCGCGCGTTTGGCAAACCACTTGTCGAAACGGAACGGGCCATAGGGCGGCAGAGGCCGCTCCGATGCGAAGCCCAACAATTTCTCCGCGAGCTTGCGGGAGACCTTTGCGTTCATAATGGCATTCGTCAGCGATGGCGCGATCGTACCCAACCTGCCAAGCAGATCCACATTGCTGATCATGCGCTCGCGCAACGGTATCCCGTCACGGCGTTGGCGCGCGTGGAGCAGCTCGGCTTTCAACAGGGCCATGTTCACGTTGGACGGACATTCCGTCGTGCATGCCTTGCACGATAAACAGGAGCCCAGCGCGAGCGCCAAGGAATCCGACGCGAGCTGATCTTCGTGAAGACGTTGCTCGAGCACGGCGCGGATCGTATTCGCGCGCCCGCGCGTGGACATGATTTCGTCGCCGGTGGCAACGTAGGTCGGGCACATCGTCGGCGGCGCCTTGCGGCAGCCGCCACAGCCATTGCACTGTTCGAGATTGCCGATGAACGATTCGTCTTTCGCGGCGAACTTCAATATGGGCGTGAACGGCAGGGGAATGTGTTTGTCCGCGCCCTGCCGCAATCGCGTTTCGATGCGGTAGTCCTGCGGCCCCGGCACGATCTTACCGGGATTGAACACATTTTTGGGGTCGAAGAGCGTTTTGATCGTGCGCGTGAGCTCCATGATCTCCGCGCCCATGTGCTCGGGCATATATTCTGTATGACCGATGCCGACACCGTGTTCGGCGGAGACGGAACCTTTCACTTGCAGTACCAGCGCCGCCACTTCGTCTGACACCTGCCTGTAACGCGCCACATCATCCGCGTGATGCAGATCAAGCACGGGCCGCACGTGCAGTAAGCCGGACGCAGCATGACCGTAAAACGAACCTTCGAGTCCGAGCTTGCCGAAAATGGCGAGTAGGCCATTCACATAGTCCGGGAGGCGTTGCGGCGGCACGGCGATGTCTTCAATCCCCGGCACGGGCTTCGCCGACCCTTTGCAGCCAGTGAGCAACGAGAGGCCGGCCTTGCGCAGGTTCCACACCATTTCCATTTCGCGCGCGTCTGTCACGATGAGTTTCCGCACGCCGATGTCGCGCTTTGCGAGTTGCGCGATTCGGTCTTCGATGTCTTCAAAGAACTCGACAATCAGTATTGCCTTGCAGGGATGATCGTCCAGACCCAGCAGCGCGCGGGTTTCTTTGAAGGCAATTTGACCGCGCGTGGATTCCCAAAGGATGTCGTCGATCAATTCTATGGCCGCGGGTTTCAGATCGAGAATATCGAGCGTGGCGTGCGCGGCGTCGGGAATCGAATTGACATAAATAAGGCAAAGGCCTTTTTGCTTGGGCAATGGATTCAGCCCAAGTTCCGCGGAAGCGATCATCGCGAGCGTGCCCTCGCTGCCTGCGAGCACTTTGGTGAGGTCCGCTTCACTACGCAGGTAAAGGTCGAGGCCGTAGCCTGGCCAGCGTTTGTTGAGTGTGTTTGGAAAGCGATCGCGGATCGATTCGGCGTGGTTGGCGATCGCGCTGTTCACGGCGCGGTGCAAGTCCTGAAGCGTCTCGTAGCCTTGGCCGATCGTCTCGACACGGCCGTCCGCGAGAACGAGCTCCAGCGCTCGCACGTGCGCGGCAGTCGTGCCGTAAACGGGCACGTGGGCGCCGCTGCTGTTGTTTGCGATCATGCCGCCGAGCGTAGCGCGCGCGCTCGTGGCCACGTCGGGGCCAAAACACAGGCCGTGTGGTTTCAGGAAGGCATTGAGTTGGTCGAGCACAACGCCCGCGCCTACGCGCACGGTGCGGCGCTCAACATCGAGGTCTTCGATTGCGCGGTTATACCGCGAGAAATCGACGATAACCCCTTCACCAATTGCGCCGCCGGAAAGACCCGTACCTGCACCGCGCGGGATCACGGGCAGACCTGAATCACCCGCGGCTTGGACAACACGCGCGGCCTCAACCGCGTTCTTCGGAAACGCCACGGCGTCCGGTACGATCTCGTAGAGGGACGCATCGGTCGCATAGAGTTGGCGCGTCAGGTCGTCGGCGCGCACGTCGCACGCGGCGGCTTTGGCAAATTGTTTTATCGCGGTCCCGGTCATAGTTCGCCTGATCCTAACGGTGCGGATTCGCCCGAGCAAACTGTCCCGGTTGCGCCTGTGCACCGCGCTGCGCTTTTGACCGGCACTATTTTGTAAACTACACGGCCATGACCCGATACATAGTTCATAGGGACGCTTTTCGCGCGAAAAGAAGCGGCTCGCCACAATGATGTACACATCGCTACCAAAACGCGTCGGCAACGCCGTGCGGCTTGCGGAAGTGGTGCAAATCCTTGTGAAGCACGGCTTCGCCGATCTCGTGCAGCGCCTTGGCCTGCATGAGAGTATTCCCGCAAAGGCGCTGCGAAAAATGCGGCTCATCGACGACGCGCCAAGCGCGCCGGAAACGATTGGCGCACGGTTGCGTGCGGCGCTCACCGAACTCGGCCCCACTTTTGTGAAGTATGGTCAAATCCTAAGCACTCGGCCCGACTTAATTGGCGCCGATCTCTGCGCGGAACTGAGCAAACTCCAAGACCGCGTTGAAGCCTTGCCCTTCGCGACGATGCGCCCTATTGTCGAAGAGGAACTGGGCGCAACTACCGCCAAATGCTTTGCGGAATTCGATGAGACGCCCGTTGCTTCCGCGTCGTTGAGCCAAGTGTACCGCGCTCGTACAAAGTCCGGGCGCCAGGTCGCGGTGAAGGTACAGCGCCCGGGTGTGCGCGCAAAAATCCTGTCCGACGTGAGCCTCTTGTTTGGCATC
This sequence comes from Candidatus Hydrogenedentota bacterium, assembly GCA_020848835.1. Lineage (GTDB taxonomy): Bacteria > Hydrogenedentota > Hydrogenedentia > Hydrogenedentales > SLHB01 > JABWCD01. The sequence continues at coordinate 36,218 of JADLHJ010000100.1, read as the reverse complement.
GCGGAATGGGTCGCCGAGCACGTCAAAGAGTTCGCGTGGATGGACCCGGTGGGAATGATCGAGGAATTCGAGCGGTCCATTTTGCGGGAACTCGATTTCACGATCGAGGCGCGCGTGATTCAACGATTCCGGACTATCTATGGAAACGACAACCGCGTGTTCATTCCCTACGTGGAAATGTCGCTGTCGGGACCGCGCGTGCTTACGATGGATTGGGTAGACGGCGTTCGGGTGGATGCGATCGACAAGTTCGCGGAGCGTAATTGCGATCCGCGCAAAGTTGCGATCATCGGCTGTCATGCTTCGTTCAGCCAGGTGTTCGAGCACCAGATCTTTCACGCCGATCCGCATCCTGGAAATATTCTTGTTACGCGCAACAATCAGATTGCGTTTCTGGACTACGGCATGGTGGGTCATCTCGAACGCACTGATGTGCATGCGATGGCGGACCTCATGCGGTCGGTATTCGATCAAGATGCGTCGCGCTGCGCCACGGCGCTGCTCGCATTCACAACATCCGGCGAAGTGGAAGACCACGTAGCTTTTGTCCACGAGATTGCGGCTTACATCGCGTTTGAAGCGCAGAGCGTGGTGGGCCGCGCGGACGTGGGCCGAGCACTGGAACGCGCCACGCAAATATTGCGACGGCACAAACTGCAACTTGCGCCGCGCTTTTCCATGTTGTTGAAGGCGATGGCGACGATCGAATCGACCGCACGTATCCTCGATCCTGAAATCGATGTTACGCCGATCATGCGGCCGTATGTGGAGAAGATCGTGCTTGGCCGATTCTCGCCGCAGCAACTGGCGCACGAAGGACAGGAGACGATGGCGTCGCTCTTGCGCATTGGCCGTCAGTTGCCCGGGGAACTGCACGATCTTGTTCGGCAGGCGCGCAAAGGCAAGTTCAAGGTGCAACTCGATCACGAGGGCCTCGATCACCTCGCCCACGTTACCGACCGCGCGAGCAATCGTATCGCGTTCAGCGTAATTGCGGGCTCGCTGATTGTAGGTTCGAGCTTGTTACTCGCCACCAACCTGGGCGCGCGTTCGCTGGGATATACTGGGTTTGTTATAGCCGGGGCCTTGGGCGTGATGCTGCTTGTGTCCATTCTACGGTCACGGAATTACTGAGTCGTTGGTATGCCGAATCTCATTTACGCGCGTTCTTACGCAAAAATAAATCTGTATCTCGATGTCTTGCGCAAACGCGCTGATCAGTTTCACGACATAGAGACGATTTTTCAGTCTGTAAGCCTCTGCGACGAGCTTGCCATCGAACCTACGAGCGGGCCCCTCACGCTCGCGTGCAACAATTCTCAACTCGACTGCGGCGCGACGAACCTGGTATTGCGCGCGGCCATCGCGTTGCGAGAGCGCACGGGGTGCAAACTCGGCGCGAAGATGGTCTTGACCAAACGCATCCCGCTCGCGGCGGGCCTCGCGGGCGGTTCCGGAAATGCCGCAGCGGCGCTCTTCGCGCTGAGCGAACTGTGGGACCTGAAACGCACGCCCGAAGAACTTGCGCAGATTGGCCTCACGCTCGGGTCGGACGTGCCGTACTGTCTTCGCGGCAGCACGATGGCGGCACGCAGCCGTGGCGAACTCTTGTGGCCACTCAAATCGCTTGTGGACGTTTGGTTTGTTTTGGTCCATCCGGATCTCCACGTCAGCACGCGGGACGTGTACACCAGCCCGTTGCTGAACAAGAACCGGGAACCGCGCATTGACGGTCTCACGCAATCGTTTCGCACAGCCATCAAGCGCTTCGAACTGCGAAATTTTCCGGGGGCCATGTTCAACCGGATGGAGGAGCCGGTTTTCGCAATGCACCCGCAACTCGCGGAAATAAAGGGCAGGCTGCTGGATGCGGGGTGTACGGCCGCGATCATGAGCGGAAGCGGGCCGACGATGTTCGGTATTTGTCCTTCCCGGACTTTGGCCCTGAGTGTCGCGATGAAACTCGCTCCATTGAAGACGACTGTGGTCACTTCAGTGCCGCACGGCGTGGAATTGTCGCGATAACCGCGAGGTTCATTCCATAAGCGCCTTCCCGTATAATGCTTCGGGACGCAGTAACGAGGGACACGACGCATGACGACCGGTAATACGCAACCCGATCCGCGCAAAGGGCACACACACCCGCCCGCGCGCGCAGGTATCAAGCCTCTTGACGCCGTTACGCGGCGGCGCATTGGCGAATTGCTGGTGGATGCGGGCTTGGTCGATCACGCGCAATTGAGTGAAGGACTGAATGCGCAACAACAACGCGGCACTAAAATTGTCGAGACGCTGATCACGCTCGGATACCTGACCGCGGAATCGTTTGTGCAGTTTCTTGCCAAGCAGCCTGGCATCGCGAGCATCGACTTGTCGAAGTATGAAATCCCGCGTGAGCTTATCTCGTTAATCCCGCGCGAGATGGCGGTCCAACACGAACTCTTCCCCATCGATAAACTCGGCAAACTGCTGACTGTGGGCATGGTTTGCCCGCTCGATTCGGCAACCGTGAAGCAAATCGAAGGCGCGACGGGCCTGCGCGTGAAACCGCTGCTGTGTGCGCCGAACGACATCCGCGCGGCAATCGAGCGGTACTACCCGGCGCCAGAGAGCGCAGCAAAGCAAATCGAACCGGAAGAAAATGTGAAGGGACTTGCAACGTCACTGCGGCTATCAAACGTCGCGACGATGATCCGGCAGATCGATACGCTTCCCGCGCTGCCGGAAACGGTGCGGCGCGTGCAGGACGCCACGCTCGACCCCATGAGTTCGGTGCGCGACGTCGCGGACATCATCGTGATGGACCCGCCAATCGCCGCGAAAGTGTTAAGTGTCGCGAACTCCGCTGCCTACGGTTTCGCGCAGCGCGTTGACGAAGTTTCGCTCGCGGTGTCGTTGTTGGGTCTGCGCGAAACGTATTCGATCGTTTTGTCTGCGGCGGTAGTGAACGTGTTCGAGAAGACGCGCACGCTCGATTACCGCCAATTTTGGCTGGATGCAATGTGCTGCGCGGGTGCGACGCGCATCGTGACCAAAGCCGCGGGTAAGAAGCATATCGCGGGTGTGTTCAGTGGCGGACTGCTCCACGATATTGGACGCCTCGCCCTTTCCGAAGCGGTTCCGGATCTCTACACCAAGGTGCAAAAAGACCTTCAGGGCGGCGAGCTAATGGTAGCGGAAGAATCGGCAATTGGGCTGTCCCACACCGAGGCCGGTTATGTACTCGCCGATCATTGGGGGTTGCCCATCGACATCGTCGAACCGATCCGGTTCCATCACAAGCCGGAACTCGCAACGGACGCCAAAGAAGCCACGGCTATCGTCGCCATTGCCGAAGTGATGGCGCGCACGCCTGGCGACAATGTCGAAGCGTGGAAAGAAGCAATAATTTCGCTGGCAGGGCCAATGAAAGAACTCGGCATCGACATCGAGAACGCCGAGGCAATTTTCCAAGAGTACCATGACCTGCGCGAGAGCTGCCTGCGCGAGCCGATGTTCTAACGCCACATTGAACGCGTCGTCGTTCCTGCACTACGATTTGTCGCGCCTAAAACGCATCTCCCCGGTAACGTAGTTCGCTCACGCTAGAGGAAATACTACCTTGCGGAAATTACTGTGTCTTTGCGTCGTGTGTTCCGTCGCATTTGGAGACCCCGGAATGGACCTTTATAGAATTCCCGACGGAGCACAGACGCGCTGGTTTAGCTTCGAGAACCCCACTGGCGCGAAAGGCGCCGCGGCGCCGGAAAACAGGACAGCGAAGGGGCACGCATTCGATTCCGTCGCGGCGGGCCAAACAGTGACCCTCGCCGAAATTAAAAGCAGCGGCGAAATCCGCCGTATGTGGTTTACGGTGAACGAGCGCGATCCGCAGATGTTGCGTTCGCTTCGCTTTGAAATCTTCTGGGACGGTGCGGAGAAACCTGCTGTGTCCGTGCCCTTCGGCGATTTTTTTGGCGCGATTCTGGGGAAGACCGTCGCTTTTGAAAACGAGTTTTTCTGCAACCCCGAAGGGCGCTCCTTCAATTGCATCATTCCGATGCCTTTCAAGACCGGCGCGAAACTAACGCTCACGAACGACTCGTCGCGCCTGCTCGAAAAATTGTTCTACGACATCGACGTACTGCAAACGCCAAAGCCCGATCCGGACGCGTTGTACTTTCATGCAACGTGGCGCCGTGATCTATCGACGAAGATCGCCCAAGACTTCGAACTGCTTCCGCGCGTGAGCGGCAAGGGCCGATTTCTCGGCGTGCATGTCGGCCTCATCGGCCACCCGGACAACGTCGGCTGGTTCGGCGAAGGCGAAGTGAAAATGTACATCGACGGGGACACGGACTTGCCGACGATCGCGGGCACCGGCACGGAAGACTACATTGGCACTGGCTGGGGCCAGGGCAAGTTTCAAATGCGCTATCAGGGTTGTCTCGTCGCCGAGAATCAACCGGCGGAGTTTACCTTTTATCGTTACCATGTGCCGGACCCGGTGTATTTTTACAAAGACATTCGCGTGACCTTGCAGCAGATGGGTGGTGCGCCGAAGAAGCAGGTAGTCGATCTACTGAAGAAGGGCGTTGAGATCAAACCGGTGAGCATCGACACAGACGGTAAATTCATCAAGCTGCTCGAAAGCGATCCGCCCATTGACTTGCTTAAACACGATTCGCCCGACGATTCGTGGGTGAATATGTATCGCCGCGACGATGTCTGCGCGACTTCTTTCTTCTATCTGGATTCGCCCACGAACGGCCTTTCAGAATTATCCGATGTCGCATCTCGTATTGCAGGTTTGCCCGATAAGCCGGTAGCGAAACCTTAGTCTGAATCAGAGGCCCGAAATCCAGGGCATGTTTGTTTCAAACGGTGCGAGTGTGTGCGTGCAACCCATCACAATCTGATATAGTAGACCTTAGCTGCAAACACTGTTTAATTGGAGGGCACGACCATGTCGGGCAATGGAAATACCCACGAACCGAAACCCACAACGCGCTACCCTGTCGTTTCTTATGAGGACGCGCGCAAAGCGGCAGCGGAACGGCGCAAGGCTTTTTCCTTCAAGTTTCCTCGCGACCCGCGGCATATGGGCGGCAAATATACGGTGGAGGAAAACGCGCGGCGGTTGCTGCGGTTCTTTTATTTCGAGCGGCGCTTGTCGCATGCGCTGGGCTCGTGGACGCTTGCGATCCCGGAGTTCGAGGTGAAGCTGGAAACGGGTCGGCACATCTTCCATCACGCGGACGCGGCGCACACCTTGCGCACGCGGTTGAACGAACAGGAAATCAGCCTGCGCACAATCGATGGATATCGCGACGCGGAGATCGACACCTTTATTGATGAGATGCTTTCCGCTGCGGACGCGCCGGAACTGCTCGTTGGCGTGCATCAGGTCGCGGGGCGTTTGCTGGCGACTGCGTATAAGCATCATATGGATAATACTTGCCCCGTTACCGACGCGCCGACGATTCGGGCGATGCAACGGATACTGCTCGATTATCCACCGATGTTGGATTGGGCCGATGCTGCGGTCGCGGCGTATGTTGATGGCGGCGTGGATGAAGACAAACTTTTCGCGTGGCGCTGGCATTTGCAGGACCTGCTGAAGAGCATCGGCGGTATCACCGGTGCAGACGAACGCACCGGCGCGCCCACCGAACTACGCAGTGCTAAGAAGCCTTACGAGCGCAACACGGTGCCGCATCGCGATTCGCGCTTCACCACCTTCCACCATACCGGCGACTACGACGTTGCGGACGGTTCGCCGCGCTTCGATAAGGAATCGTACGAAGGTTTGCGCCTGCGCTTCATCCGCACGCAACGCGATGAAGTGGACGCAATCGAGGCGTTCGGCACTTTTCTCTGGGACATTCGATTCAAGGACTTCAAAGCGGAATACGATCTCGCGCGCATCACCTGGGACGAAGCGCGCCACACGGAGATCGGGCATCGCACGTTGCTTGCCTGCGGGTATGATCCTTTCGAGCTGCCAAATCGTCTCACCGGTTCCACCTGCCGCGGGCCGATGGAGCCGGCATTCGCGATGGCGGAGATCAACCTCTTCGGCGAAGTCGGCGTACTTAAAACTATCAACGCGCTTATCGACCGCGCTCGCAGCGAGAACGATACGATCCTCGCGCATGCTGCCGATTTCATACGTTCCGACGAACGCACGCACGTGAAGAAGGGCCAGCACATCCTCGGCGTGATGACCGATCTCGGCAACCAGGAACTCGAACTGCGCACGCGCGAACTGTTCACGGAGTGTCTTGTGAGCCTTGGTGCTATTGCGTCGGACATGGATGTGTTCACCGTCAGCCGCGAAGATCTGGAACATCTCGTTGGCGAATAGTGAATCGACTTAGTTCAGATGAAGGCCGCTGCATTGCTTTCCAATGCAGCGGCCTTCGCATTTGATGTCGTCTAATAATGACACCCAGCGTGTTGCAAAGAATGCGCCGCGTTCGGCGAACGAGGCGCTACGCAGTTCGTCGATAAACGATGTGAAATCGCGTTATTTAACTGGCTTCTCGCCCATTAGCTCAGCAACTTTGGCTTCGATGGATTGTGCCCAGATATCGTAGCCTTTTTCGCTGAGGTGGAGGAAGTCGGGCATGATGTCTTTGCTCAGGCTGCCGTCGGGTTGCGTGAATTTTGGACCGATGTCGAGAAAGAAGACGTGTTTGCCGTCGTCGAGCTTGGCGATTTGCTCATTGATGCGAATTGACTTTGCGCGTAGTTCGCCTGGTTTTTCTTCGCGCGGGAAGATGGCGAGCAAGAGAATTTTTGTTTTGGGCTTTTCTTTGCGCAGCGTTTTTACGATGCCGCCGATGCCCGCAACGATATCCTCTTCAGGGCTGTTGCCGAGGTTGTTCGTGCCGATCATGATGACCGCAAGTTTTGGTTTTATCTTTTCGAGGTTTCCGTTTTGCAGTCGCCACAGGACGTGCTGCGTGCGATCGCCGCTGATGCCGAGATTCACGGCGTTGCGTTTGGCGTAGTACTTCTCCCAGTTTGCTTTGCCGTTACCTTCCCATCCCTGCGTGATGCTGTCACCGATGAAGATCAGATCGGCGTGGCCTTGCTTTACACGCTCGTTGAATGACGCGTTGCGCTTTTCGACGCCTTCGCCCTTGCGCTGCCAAGGTTGGTCGGCGCGCTCTACCGCCGGCTGAGGTGCGGCAGCCGTTTTCGATGAGGTCTTTGAAGAAGTAGCGCATCCCGCGCCAAACATCAATAGACCGGCCATCGCCAAACTCAAAAATGTCTTTCTCGTCATTTCCGAATATCTCCCGCTGTTGACTGCTTGTTAAATCACGACTAGAAAAAAACCATACGCCCGAACGAATTTATTCTGCCATTGAGAAATCTCGCAAGCGAGTTTGCAAGAATTTCAGCTGCGCCTCCGTCTCGGTTCGAACATGCTCCGCAATCCTCCCGCATACGCATTCACGTCCAATAACTGCTGCAACTCCGGTTCATGGTCCCATACCGATTGTACGAGCGCTTTCCCCGCAGCTGCCGCTTCCTCGCTCTTCCCCTCTTGTTTGAGCAATAGAGCGGCAATGGTTTGCCGGGTGAAATCCGCGTGCGTTTGCATGATTTGCCATGACCGCGCCTGACACGCATTCGTGAGATACGCATTGCGAAGTATGGTTGGCCGGAAATCGTCGATTAGCTTCAGGGCCGCGTTTAAGTCAGCGGTGACTTGCGCAGGGTCAACTGACATATCGCTTGCTGACGCATCGCCCGATTCACGGCGTCGCGACGGCGCGTGATACAAGATCGTCAGCGTATCCATATAGGACCTGCAGGCGGCGCCGTCTTCGCCAAATGCATCTCGAAAATAATCGTTCACGATACCGTCGAAATCGAGATCCCGGTTCCACAATGCGCGTCCCTGAATCGTCATCAAGACGCCCGTTGGGTAGAAGATGCGTTGCGGCTGGCACATCTCATTTCCGTTCAAGCCGAGGCTTTTCAGGTTTCTCATATCTTCATACAGCACACGCGCAAGCTTCATTTGTCCCGGATTCCCGGTTGCCGAGAATAGATGATAGTCATAGTCGAAGCTGTCTCCCTTGAACTGTTGTTGCCAGGCGCGCAGATACGCCACGGTACCGTCGCCCGTTGTAGGCATTTCAATCTTGTTGCGCACATACGGTGCGGTTTCCACGCCTGTGGGGTTCGCGCTGTAGGGTTCGCTGTAGCTGCGCGTATACGGTGCGAACATTAATACAAAGCGGTCTGGGTTGTTCAGCTTCGTTTGTTCCGGCGGCCAAAGCAGATCGTAGTAAATCAAAAACACGATTCGTGTTTTGAGCTGGGCTTCCGTGAGCGCCTTATCGATGTCGTTCAACAAGGTCACATACCAATCGGATGGACGCATCTTCACACAGTTGTCGCACTCGCAATGATTGTTCAAATCGTCCGCGAGCCACACGTGCAGGTAGTCCACGACCGGATGCGTTTCGGCATAGTTCACGATGAAGTCCGTCATCCGCTTGCGAACTTCGGGATTCGAATAACAAAGGTTCGTGTTCAGCGGCGTTTTTTGCCAGTAGTCGCGTTTGCCATTCACTTGTGCAAGAAATGGCACTACGTCTGCCGGCGGGGGCGTATCCACCTGCTCCCACCCGAGCGCTTCTATGCCAAAGGGAAGGCAGGTCCAACCGTGCCCCACTTTGTGGTACATCATCCCACGCTTTTCCACTTCCTGCTCAATTTCAACGACGAATTGCGATGTCTGCTCCAATGTCGGGTGTTCGCCCTTAACGTTCGGATTGCCTTCGCGCGCGTACCATCCATCGAAGAAGGTGTAGGCTTGTTCAAACTGGACGAAGTAGCTGTTGTACCCAAGTTTTGGCAGCCAATCGATCAAGGTTTTCACGTGCTCGACGCTATTTGTCCCTTCAATACAAACGCCGCGGTGACGGTACGAAGGCGCTTCGGTTAAGGTGACATCAGGAAAGTTGGTAAGTGAGGGAACTAGCTCGCCATCCGCGCCGGGTCGCACCCAACGGAATCCGATCTCTGTAAGATATCGATATACGCCCAGCAACACAGCGCGCGGGTTTGAGCCGGTGATGCTACCGTTCGCACCGTTAATTTTTATTGCGTACGCATCGTCCAATTCCGGAACTACGACTACCTGCGGCGAAAACGCTTTTGGATCGTCTGCAATGTTGAGCGTGATGAGCGGTTTCAATCCCGTGTTGTCCGCACCTTCCGGAATCGATACGCGGAGCCCGTTGTTGGGCAGAATGACGGCTATCGACTGCTGTGTTGCCATGCGCAGGTATTTCGCCAACTCCTCGGCCGCGAATATGACTGTTGGGTCGGAGGATTTCGGCATGATGGGCATTTGCGCGTAGCCGATTGAATTGCACAGCGCAATCATAACCAAAAGGCGTTTCGTAAATTTAAACATTATCCGCTCCGTTTGCGCTGCACAGCTATTTGTTCAAGGCTTCTTGGATGTGTTTCGCGACTTTTTCGGCGAGCACTTCGGATCCTTTTTCGGTGAAATGTACGTTATTGGGCATTTGCAGTTCGGTGAGGCGCGGCAGAGCAAATGTATAGAGATCGTCGATTGCGATGTCGTGGCGCTTCATCACTTCGAGCGCCGCGGCGTTGTAACGTTCGGCGTCGCCCTTTTCGCGTAGGGGGCCTTCTACTTTATCGGGGTAAGGCGTTGTCGTGGCGAAGATGAGCTTCGCACCGGTTTTCTTCAGGCGCTGCACGATGCCTTCCATGTTTTCTTTGTATTTTTCGACCGGCACCTGGATGTGTGCGCCTTCCTTCGTACGGGCGCTCTTTCCTTCCGCGTCCAAATACTTCAAGTCGTGCAGGCCGTGGTTGAAGTGGATTACGTCCCACTTGGTGTCGCCGAGCCATTCGTCGAGTTTGGCGAGGCCGTTGCCGGAGTGCGTGGCATTGCCTTCGTTGTGTACGAGGTTCGCCTTGCCTTTCAGCAATTCGGTCAGGGGTTTCATGTAACCAATTGAAATTGAGTCGCCGATGATGAGCACATTTGGCAAGGGCGTTTGCGTTTGCGGCTGGGGCGCCGGTTCCGCGGAAAGGACTAGCGATGTGGCGACAATGGCGGCGATTAACGTATTCATGGCGACGCTCCGGTTTGTACCGGCGAATTAAACTTCGGAGCGGCGTATGGATACAAGTCGGTGTCGTCGAGATCTTAACTCACTACATTGTCCACGGCGTTGCACTCTAGTTAAGCCGGATCGGAATCCGGCTCCACGCGCGCCCCGTGCGGAACGACCTGATTTGGGTATCATCACATCGTCGAGACGAACACGAGGGTCATATTATGACGGCTGCCAAGGACGCGCCTGGGACAATCGACGCGTACATCGCCGGGTTTCCTTGGGACGTGCAGAAGTTGTTGCGTGAGGTCCGCGGCACGATTAGGAAGGCCGCGCCGGATGCCGAGGAGGCGATGAAGTACGGCATTCCGACTTTTGTGCTGAACGGGAATCTGGTGCATTTCGCGGCGTTCAAGCAGCATATCGGCTTTTACCCGACGCCCTCGGGTATTGAGAAATTTAAGGACGAACTGTCGCGATATAAGGGCGCAAAAGGATCGGTCCAATTTCCGCTCGATGAGCCGATCCCACTCAAACTCATCGAAAGGATCGTCGCATTCCGCGTCAAGGAAGCGCGCGCGAAATCCGCGGCCAAGAAGCGGTGAGGCGGGTCAGTTCCTCCAGTTTATGGCACTTCTTTTCATGACACTTTCACAGGCATGCTGCGTGCCGGCCTTTCAGGCCTTGGCGCTTTAGCGGTACGTCACGCCTCCTGGGGCTCACGCCGCCAGGCTGGGAACCGTGGCGCGCCGTCGCCGCTTTGGGTGCGGCGAGGGTGCGTGCGATCCACTTATATGTCTCTAACTATTCGCCCAGCGCATTGCACTTTATCGACCGCGGATCACAGGGATTGGGAGTTGGGAAACAAGGGTGTTGGGCCTCCACATTGCACTTAGTAGTTGAACCCGGACGCGAAACGACCCGTGTTTGGTTGACGCGGGGCGGATAAAGTGAGATTTGAAATACCAGGGTGCTCGTTTTTTGGGCCGGGTCTACTTGTGCGGTGCCAGTATCAATCCGCTTCGCGGACGATTCGGAAGCCGCTGTTACCGGCGTTGTCGTCTGGGGCGCCATGGCTGCGGGTTGCTGCGCGGCAGTTCTTTGCGAGTGAAAAAAGTTCGCCGCCGCGGAATACGCGCGTCGTGCCGGTGGCGGGGCCGGTGGGATCGGTAACGGGCCCGGCGGGGTAGGCAGCGTAGTAGTCCTGGCACCATTCGGAAACGTTCCCGGACATGTCGCGCAGGCCCCAGTCGTTGGCCGCTTTGGTGCCGACGCGGTGTGTGACGTCGTTGCAGTTGTCTATGAACCAGGCGTTGGCTCGAATCGCAGTGTAGCTCGGGTCGTCGCCCCAGTAGAAGCGCGTGACGGTGTCGGCGCGGTACGCGTATTCCCACTCCGCTTCGGTCGGAAGGCGGTAGGTTCCACCGTCATCGCTGCTGGCATTTAAGAGGACTAGAAAATCTTGGGCGGCGTTCCAGGAGATGTTGTCTACAGGGTTGTTGTTGCCATTGTAGAAGGACGGATTTGTCGCGATGAGCGATTTCCATTGGGCCTGGGTAATTTCGGTCGTGGACATCCAGAAGCCCTTCGTGATGTTGACGGTGTGAAGGGTTTCGTCGTCGTTGCGCACGGTTTCCATTGCGGGGCTGCCCATGGCGAATGTGCCGGGCGGGCACCATTGGAACTTGATGCCGTTGAAGGTGCGTGACTGGCCGGGTTGCGGATCGCCCGTGGGGCACCCGGCGAGGAGGGTCAAGGCGATTGCACACGCGAGCGGGACGGACGGCATTGCAATGTGTTTCATTTCGCGCTCCTTGCCACGCGTTCGTGTCTGGATACCGGAAAGATTACAACCCAACCGAGAGAACATTGATGTGTCACCGGGAGAAGTCTGGCACAGTGCGCGCTTTTAGGCAATAGGAGCGATATTGCCTTTGGGCATTCGCTGTATAAGCGGCGCAGAGCGTGCCGGCCCTTCAGGCCTCGGCGCTGGGGGCGGGGCTACTTCCCCTGGGGCTTACGCCCACAGGCTGGAAACCGTGGCGCGCCGTTGGCGCTTTGTGTGCGTCGCGGGGTGATACCTTAATGCACTTTCTTTACCTTGGCCGGTTTTTCTTTTAGCGGCGCGCCTTTTTCGGCCATGATCGGTTTCGGCTGCGTCACATTGTTGATGTGCTTCACAGAACATCCTCCTTTTGTTCGCTGTTCTACCAGTTGCAATCCCAAGACCGCGCGGGATTGTAGCTAAGGTGACGGAGTTATGCTGAATACGCCGTCGCTAGTGTCTTTTACTTGGCTGTTGCGCGTTGATTTAATGCGAATGGTAAATCGCCGTCCGTTGAGACTCCTATCGCCGGGGATTTGCCAATTGAATTCGCCGTCATTTGGGGTATCGTTTTTAATTCCCATGACGCGCCGGCCATCTTCCAACAAATCAATTGAAACGGACTCGCCCGTTAGGCTACCTAATTCACGCCAGCGAATAGGCATTTTGCCTAATGTGTTGAACGATTCACCGCCATTGGGTTTCAAAATGAGAAACCTTCCCCAATCGGGTTCGTAGATTGCTTCGACTGCCTTGGTTTGGTTTGCTTCCACCGTCACAGGAATTGTAGAGGGCGACCGCCAGCTCGGGAGTTCTTTGCAGTAAATAATGTGTTCTCCTACCGGCAGGTTCGATACGACTGCGCCCGAGGCGTACATAGCGGGTTCTTCGTCGATGCTCCAGACTGCGCCCAATTCAATCGCGTAGCTGGGCGAAATGTTCACTTGAACAGAACCGCGCACATCGCTGCCGGGGAAGGACGCGGCGTTATACGGGTTGGAACCTGCGGCGGCTTCATCTTGATCCGAATGGCCGTCGTTGTCGCTGTCTGTGTCTCGGAAATTCGGGATGTCGTCGTCATCGGGATCGAGGTCGCGTTCGACGCCGTCGCCGAGACCGTCGTTGTCGCTATCTGGATCCGCATTGTCGGCCATGCCGTCGTCGTCGGTATCTTCCGTTCCTTCGATTGCATCACCAAGACCATCTCCGTCGGTATCGACGATGGAGCCGCCTTCGTACGCGCCCATGTCGGGGTTTGGGCCTTCAGGTCGCGGCAGCCCGCGTATGTCTTCGGTGACGGGCTCGGCCAGCACAACGGCGGCATTGATGACCGGCGAATTGTCGGCGACGGAGTAATTGTTGGCGGCGGGATCCACAAATATGGGATCGGCTTCCATATTGCCATTACCCAAGGATGCCGCTTCCGGGCAATTGCTATGAGATACACCGATGCCACCGGGTGAGTCGGCATCGATCACGCTGATGCCGCGATTGCCCCAGATGTTGCAGTTCACGGCATTAATGAAACTGCCCGGGTCGGCTGACAAGGCGCTGCCTTGACTTGCGCGATTGTCCGCAACCGTGCAATGGCGCAGATCCAAGGATGAGGATGCGAACCCGCAACGAATGGTTCCGGTGCCACCACTGTTTTTGGCGATGAGGCAGTTGACTACCTCCAGCGGCGATCCTGGGGTATCGATGACGCCATCAAAATGAATCGCCGAACCGGTAGACGGCGAGGCGTTTGAAAGGAAGTAGCTCTTAGAAATGCTGGCGGAGGCTGTGTCGCGAACGTATAGCGCGCCGCCTGGGCCGGCGCAATAATTACGTTCGAACCGCGATTTCGTAAGAGTGACATCACCATCGAGGATCGCCACGCCGCCGCCCCACGAATCGCAGAGATTATCGAAGAAGTTACATTCGGAAATCGCGATTACGCTGGAGTCCACGCCGTCTATGCACATGCCGCCTCCATTAATGGAACCGGTATTCTCACTCAACGTAATTAAGGCGCGGTTTCCAGTGAAGGTTGACTTTGAAATGTTCCACGCACCGGCGTTGAGCAAATACAGCCCGCCCGCCTGCCCAGCGGTGTTGTTTCCAAAAGTACACTGCGAGATGGCGAAGGGCGGCTTGCCTTCGCCGTCTACGCCGTCTTCCATATATATGGCACCACCGACATTCGTTGCGAAGTTGTTGGAAAAGGTACACAGGCTAAACTCGTGCTGCGAACCTCCGTATATGCTGACTGCACCGCCCCCCCCTCCACCAATGCCTATTGGGCCCGCGCTGTTTCCTATGAAGCTTGTCTTGGAGCAGCGCAAATACGACTGGGACGTGTTAAATTCGAACAGCGCGATGGCACCGCCCACAGTTCTAATAGCATTGTTCGAGGAAAAAATGCAGCTCTCGATGTCGGCACTTGATTCCAGGAGGTAGATTGCACCGCCGCGGTAGGCCCGACAGCTTAAGAACGAGCTATTGGCTACTTCAATTATGCCGCCCCCTGCAACAATAATTGCGCCGCCACCGGCTCCACTCACGTTGGAGCCTTCGCAATTGACGAAATGGCAATTGTCCACGCGCATGGCGCCGCCAACCTTGAGACTGGCATCGAAATAGATGCCACCGCCATTCGTGGCGGCGCCGTTGCGGATTAGGAAGCCGTCTATCGTGGTATCGGGGGCACCGTCAACCAGGCGGTCTTCGCCGCCACCGTTGAGCTCGGAGATGAAGCGTGCGGGATCGCGGACACTAATGTCGCCTTCGGTGCCGGAATCACCCTCGAAGCCGCCAATTAGGTTGACGCCAGATTTCATCGCGATGCTTTCGCCGGTTCGGTGATACTGGCCTTGAGCAACCCAGATGTCCGTGCCAACGGGCGCGGCGTCTATCGCTTCCTGGATGGTCTTGTAGGCGGTGTTCCAGGACGAGCCGTTCCCGCTGCTGGAAACGTCGCCGGAGACGTAGAGGATCCCTGCCCAGGATGTGAATGGGATGAACAGAAAACTGAGGACGATACTGCCACTTCGGAGAGACATGGTAGGTCTCCTTGACAGAAGGAATGTCACACAGCCTTGCAGCGATCAGTTTAGACCATGATGGTCAGTTTAGCAACGGGAGCGCCGCCGATGAGGTGGAGGTGGTTGTCGAGGATTGCGTAGGCGCAAAGGCGGAATCCTGTGTGCTGGCGGCAGTAGGCGAGGGAGTTGGTGATGATTTCGAAGTATGGAGCGCTGGTGAATACCGGGAGCCCTTCGACGATGGTCGAGGTGATGAAGTAGATGCTATCGGTGCCGACGACGCGGTAACGTGAGCGCATGGGTATAGGGTAATGCAAAGCACAGCTTTGAAGACAAGTGCGTTCCCAAGTGCAACTTGGGAACGAGTGGCACGAACGAGTGGCACGAGTGGCGGCGCGAGTGGCTACACGAATACTTCGCCCACTACGTGGCCGAAGACATCCGTCAATCGGCGGGCGCGGCCTTCGAAGTGGTAGGTTAGTTTTTCGTGGTCGAAGCCTAGGGCGTGGAGGAGGGTGGCGTGGAGGTCGTGTATGTGGACTTTTCTTTCTATTGCGCGGAAGCCTAGATCGTCGGTTGCGCCTATTGCTTGGCCTCCTTTTGTTCCGCCGCCGGCTAGCCATACCGTAAAGCCGTAGGGGTTGTGGTCGCGGCCGTTGTTGCCTTGCATGACGGGGGTGCGGCCGAATTCGCCTGCCCACAAAATCAGCGTGGTGTCGAGGAGGCCGCGTTGTTTTAGGTCGGCGATGAGGGCGGCGATGGGTTGGTCGATGTGGGCGGCGTTTTGTTCGTGGTTTTTTGCGCAGGCGTCGTGGCCGTCCCAGTCGTTGTTGTAGAGCTGGATGAAGCGGACGCCGCGTTCGGCCATGCGGCGGGCGAGGAGGCACATGCGTCCGAATTTTTTGGTGGGGTCTTTTTCGGTGCCGTACATGTCTTTGATGTGATCGGGTTCGTTGGCGAGGTCGATCAAATCGGGCGCGGCGGTCTGCATGCGGTAGGCGAGTTCGTAGTTGGCGAGTTGGGCGGCGAGGCGTGAGTCGTCGGGCCGTGCGGCCTGGTAGCGGCCGTTCCATTTGTTCAGCGCGTCGAGCATGGCGCGTTGTTTTTCTGCGCCGTAGGGTGGTTTCAAATTGGCGATGGGGGTGCCTTCGGCGCGCATGGTGGTGCCTTGGTAGATCGCGGGGAGGAAGCCGTTGCCATACGCGACGGCGGGGCCTGCGCGGTATGCGCCGTCGCTCATGACGATGTATGCGGGGAGGTCATCGGCGTCGCAGCCTAGGCCGTAGGTGACCCATGCGCCGGCGCTGGGGTGGCCGAGGAGCGTGGAGCCGCAGTTCAACAGGCCGAGCGCGGGGCCGTGGATGAAGGAGTCGTGGTAGCAGGAGCGGATGACGCAGAGGTCGTCGGCGTGTTGCGCGAGTTTGGGGAATAGGCTGGAGATTTCGAGGCCGGATTGGCCGTGTTTGCTGAAGGGGAAGGGCGTGCCCATGAGTTTGCCGTCGGTGGCTTTCATGAATTGGAGGTCGAGGCCTTGGGCGTTGAAGCTGTCGGGGAGCGGTTGGCCGTCGTATTTGGTGAGCGCGGGTTTTGGGTCGAAGGTGTCCATGTGGCTGGGGCCGCCGGTCATGAAGAGGAAGATGACGCGTTCGGCCGTCGCGGGGAAATGTGTGGCGCGGGGCGCGAGCGGATTCGTGGATGTTGCGGTGGCGTCGCGCGCGATGAGGGAGCCGAGTGCGGCGGCGCCGAATCCGAACGCGGATTTGCGGAGGAAGTCGCGGCGATCGATCGCGGGCGTGAATCTGTTGCAGTGATGGGGATTCATGTTGGCGATCCTGCGCGTTTTTGCGGTGCGCTTTCAGCGCGCGACGTTTGGTGTGGGCGTGCTCCAAGGGCGTTGCCCCTGGCTAGGGTTGCGATGCGCCGTTGGCGCGAAATTCGGGAGAGTTGCAGGACGTACATGTCGTTTACTTGGGATCCTTTTCGGGGGAGATCACTGAATAGCGCGCACTGACGGCGCTTGTGTCGAGCCAGTATGCGTAGCGATCGTTTTCTTCTTTTATTTTGATCCATGTGTCGTATGCATCGAGGACCTGGCCGGTGGAAATTCCTTCGGATGTTGAGATGCGGAGGAGCGCGCCTTTGGCGAAGATTTCTGCGGGTAGGTTTGGGATGTGATCGGATGCGTTGACGATGCTGTTGCTGCTGCCGATATCGCGCGCTATAAAGCCCGCGAGAAATGCGGCAGCGATCAGTAGGATCATTTTTTTGTTTTGTTTAACTACGTTCATCGAACATTTTCCTTTCAGGTCAATCCACGTATGCGAATTCCTGCATGTTGAAGATTGCGAGGCACAGCTGGGTTAGGCCGTCTTTGGTTGAGGTTGGTGCAATCGTGCCCATCAATGTGATGGCTTCGAGGCGTTCGGCGTCGGTTGGGTTGCGGCCTAGTGCGATGCGCCATGCGTTTTGGACTAGCGTTGCGGCATCGGGTGCGGGTGCATTGGGATTTTCTTTTGGCGATTGCATCAGGCGCGCGGCGAAGGCTTCGGCTTGTTTTACTGCGATGGAATTGTTCATGAGCCAGAGGGCTTGCGGGGCGACGGTGGTGGTGTCGCGCGCGGGGGCGCTTACTGCGTTGACAGGGAGATCGAATACGTCGAACATCGGGAAACGGAAGTTGCGGCGTTGGAGTATGTAGAGGCCGCGGCGGTTGTGATCGGCGGGATCAGCGGATGCAAACCAGTATCCGGGTGCGCCTTCGTCTTTTTCTAAGGGCGGTAGGACGGGGCGTCCGCCCATTTTTAGATTTAGCGTACCTGATGCCGAATGGATCGCGTCCCACAATGCTTCTGCTTCGAGGCGTCGTCGGTTCATTTTCCAGAGATAGTAGTTCGTGGGATCGGTGGCGCTATTGGTTTCGTTTTGCCAAGCGCTGTCCATCTGGTATGCGGACGATTTCATGATCACGCGGTGCATGTGTTTGATGCTCCAGCCGTTTTTCATGAATTCGGTGGCGAGCCAATCGAGGAGTTCGGGGTGCGTGGGGCGTGCGCCCATTTGGCCGAAATCGTTCACGCTTGAAACGATGCCGCGACCGAAGTGGCCTTGCCAAATGCGGTTGACCATTACGCGCGACGTGAGCGGGTGTGACTTGCACGTGAGCCAATTGGCGAGCGCGGTGCGTGCGCCATAGTGTGTGGGCACCGGATCTGTCCATGCGCTGGCATCGCGCAATGCTGCGGGCACTGCGGCGCTCACCTCGTCGCGGGGTTGCACGAGTTCGCCGCGATTGAGGACGTGGACCGCTGGAATGAGTTCAGGTTCTTCGTGGCCGAGGACGGTTGCGGTTGGGAGATCATAGAGGCTGTCGAAGGGTTCGCCTTGCGCGGTCTTTTCTTGAACTTTCAGAACGCTTTCGGCGAGTGCGATCATTAGTTTTTGGCGTTCTGTTTTTTCGTCGTCGCTGAGATCGCGACCTTTGGTGTGTTCATCAAACAGACGCACTGCGCGGCGTGCTTCATCGACTGCGAGAATTTTCGGGTAGTGCTGGTGATAATCTGCGACGCTCATCGGCGGCACTACGGATTCCTGCACCTGTTTGCTTGAAGCAAAGACGGCTTGAAGGCCGTAGTAATCCTGTTGCGATATTGGATCGAACTTGTGATCGTGGCAGCGCGCGCAACTCATCGTGAGGCCCATGAACGCAGCGCCGGTGGTGTCCACCCAATCGGTGAAGGTTTCGTAACGAATTTTTTTGCCGTTCATGTTCGATTCGTGAATTTGCGGCGAGAGCGTGTAGAAGCCGGTGCCGATGCGCGCTTCCTGGCGGTGCAAACTTTCTTCGGGGATTTTGTAGGTGCCGTCGAGATCGAGATTGCCCGGCCAAAGTTCGTCGCCGGCGATTTGTTCTTTTATAAATACGTCGTAGGGTTTGTCTTCGTTGAATGATTTCACGACGTAGTCACGGTAGCGCCACGCGTTTTTGTAGTAGATGTCGGTTTCAAATCCGCCGCTGTCGGCGTAGCGCGCAACGTCGAGCCAGTGGCGTCCCCAGCGTTCGCCGTATTGCGGCGATGCGAGGAGTTCGTCGATCAGCTTTGACCATGCTTCTGGAGAGGGATCTTTTACGAATGCGTCGACCTGTTCGGGCGTTGGTGGAAGGCCAATGAGATCGAAGTAGGCGCGGCGCACAAGTGTGCGCGGGTCGGCGCGCGGCGCGGGTGTGAGACCTTTTGCGTCGAGCGTTGCGAGGATGAATGCGTCGATTGGGGTTTGTACCCAATCGGGTTTACTGATCGTTGGCGGCGCGGGATCTTGAATGGGTTGGAAGGACCAGAATGTTTTTGGATCAGCTTTCTCGCGTTTGGGTGCGGCTTCGGATGTTTCACGGGGATCGGGTGCGCCAGAGGCGACCCATTTTTCGAGTGCTGCGATTTCTTCTGCAGAGAGCTTTTCATCTGGTGGCATTTGGAGATGCGCGTCGATTCGGCGGACCGCTTTGATCAACAAGCTGTTCTCAACTTCGCTTGGAACAATGGCGGGACCTTTTTCGCCACCGTTCATCCAGCCTGCGCGGGAATCGAGGCGAAGTCCGCCTTTTTGTTTTTCGGGGCCGTGGCATTGGATGCAGTGCGTAATGAAAAGCGGACGGATTTGCGACTCGAAATGATCGAGCGCCGCGGGGTCGGCCGCGGTGAGCGCGGAGAGGTTCATCAGCACATATGCGATCGCGTGGTTCACGGTTTGCGCCCCGTGGGGTGTTTGGTGCGACAGCCTGCGGGTCTATTGAACATGGTGCGGTGGCGAGGGTGCAAATGGGTTGAACAAACCTAGAATTGTGTTATGTAGCGCCCGGCTTCCATGCCGGGCGTGCTTAAGCCGTAGGCGTTTGCGCACTTCCCGCCCGGCATGGAAGCCGGGCGCTACAAAGACCGCGTGAACGCGGAACTCCGAACCTAATGCGATTGCTAACGGCGGGTGAGGAAGGGGAAGGCGGAGTAGAGGCGCATGAGGAATTTGGAGCTGCGGTAGAAGAAGATTTCGGGTTCGCGGTTGGCGATGGCGCGTTCGATGCGTTGGGCTACGGTTTCAACCGGGATTTTCATGGCCTCCGTGCCTACGCCCATCAGGGCGACGTTGACGAGGTGGACGCCGCGCGGGGCGAGTTCGGCGCGGAGGGCTTCGGAGGTGACGTTGAGCGCGCCTTTGGTGATGCTGTAGACGGTTTGCGCCGGGTTGGGTTTGTAGCCTGCGAGAGAGGAGATGTTGACGATGGCGCCTCTCCCCCGCACCGCCATGTCTGCGCCGATGAGGCGCGAGAGTTGGATCGTGCCGGTAATGTTGGTGCGGACGATGCTATCGATCTCTTCGAGGGAGGTTTCGAGGAATGGTTTTGAGGTTACGTCCGCGGCGTTGTTGATTAAGACGTCGATTGCGTGTTCATCGAGTTGCAGCTGCGCGACGAGGGATTCGAGGGAATCGGTGTCGGAGAGATCGGCGGTGTAGGCTGGGGCGTTTTTTAGAGAAGCGGATAGTTGATCCAGGCGTGTGCGATCTCGGGCTGTGAGGATGACGCGGTGGCCGCGTGCGGCGAAGTAGGGTGCGAGGCCGCTGCCGACGGTGCCGGTGGCGCCGGTGATGAGGATTGTTTGCTTTGTTTGGTCGTGTGGCATCGGAGCAATATTACGTAAATCTACACTATGAAATCCGCTTGTCGTCAACGGCGGATGCGCAGAAAGGCGGCGCTATCGCACCGCACTCCAAGGCGCTTCGCGCGAATACACGTGGTATTATGGCGGGGTCTTGGGCGAACTGGTCGAATCAGTAGAGGAGCGTTCCATGCTTACGGCGAGCCAACTGGCGCAATTTAATGAAGACGGTTACGTGATCGTGAAGCAATTGTTCGATGAGGAGGAGGCGGAGCTGTTGAAGACGGCGGCGCGGCAGGACCCGAGCATTGCGGGCAAGGCAATGGAACGCGAGGACGGCGAAGGCGGTAAGAGCAAGATCACCTTGTGGAACGACGAGGATGATGGTTTGCTTAGCATGTATTCGCGCTGCGAGCGGATGGCGACTTCCGCTGACCAGATCCTTGGCGATGAGGCCTACCACTGGCATTCGAAGATGATGCAGAAGGAGCCGTTTGTTGGCGGTGCGTGGATTTGGCACCAGGACTATGGCTACTGGTACAACGATACGTGCCTGTTTCCACAGTTGGTGAGTTGTTTCATCGCGATTGATCCTTCCACGAAAGAGAACGGTTGTTTGCAGGTGTTGAAGGGATCGCATCACTTGGGCCGTATTGAGCACATTCGCGTGGGGCAGCAGACGGGTGCGGACCCTGAGCGTTGCAAGGAAGCGGAGAAGCATTGTCCGCTGGAGTACGTGACGATGGAGCCGGGCGATGCGCTGTGGTTCCACAGCAATTTGCTGCACCGATCGGACCAGAACACATCTCCCAATCCCCGCTGGGCGTTGATTTGTTGTTACAACGCGAAGCGAAATAGTCCTTACGGGAAGTCGAGTCATCCACGGTATACGCCGATGAAGCGCGTGCCAGATACGGCGATCAAGGAGACGGGGTTGAAGTGGCTGGGGGCTACTACGGATTTTTTGAAGTAGAGCGGGGTGTAGCTCTTCGCGGCCAGTAGGAGATTACCGCGCCGGCGAGGTACGTTGCTGTCAACCCTAGCGTCTCACGCCACGGAGTAGACGCCGGTGTGCGGGTATCGATCGTATACGCTGCGTACGCGGTAAAAAGCGTGAAGATCATTCCAATGAGAGGAACTGCCCAAATTGACCACCTGTCGTCGCGCCGGAACGGAATGAAGAGCATGATGAGCAGCGCCAACGACACCGCTACCGATCCGGCACCCATTCCGCGAATGACTCCCAAAACAAAGCCTTGATAATGGGGCGGCAATTCTTCCCACGTGACTGAGAGCGCGTCCGCGTGATAGGGCATGAATTTCTGCGTAGTCAGATACAGCGAACCTTGCAATAAGAGCCCAAAGCTGGGGAGCGCATGCATCGAGAGACTCCAAAACTTTCGCCGGTTCTTCATGTATCAATGCTCCGCCAGAGACGCCGATCGCTTCGCGCATCCTTGCATATGTTTCGTCTGGAATTCTCCGCCCAAGGCCGGTATCTCCGCGGCAGTTACAAGTTGTCGATTTTGCCTACGCATTTTCAAAGGTATCTGTGGAGTTGAATGGTTATCGGTGCAAGAACTTCGAGCGGATACAAGCGGCAGGATAAAATTACAGAGGCGCCGGCAGCTAAGAAAACTGTTCTTTGCTGCCGGCGCCTCTGCTATGAGTAAGGTGGTGGATGAATGTGTTACGCGGCGGTCACGGTGAGTTGCGATTGTTCGCGCTTCCGTGCGCGGCGGTACAGTTCGCCGAAGGCTTTATCGGCGCAGGAGGGACAGTAACCGTGGCTGACGGCGGTTTCGTGAGGGTCCACCGGTTTGGCCTGAACGAACCACTGGTTTTCCTTCCGGACCTTTTCGCATACGCAACATTGAACAATCATCTGTACTTCCTCCCCGGGTTCCTTCCCGAGTTCTGTTGACGGATATGCATAGTGTATGCCAAATACACCGCAAATACCGCAATAGGGCGTAACTCGTTATCAAGTGGTGGGTTGTAAACCAATCGCGCTTTGGGCACGTTTAACCGATTCAGCAATTTGCTGCCAAAACCGCGGTAAAAACTGCCGCTTACTGGGCAGTAGGATTGTCAGTAGTTTTTCTGTTTGACGGGAAATTGCCAGATCGGGGACACAAAAGAGGAAATAGAATTAGCACTTTCTCCGATAAATCGTTCGTGAGCGTTGCGCGGAAGTGCAGGATTACGTTAGGCTAACAGCGAAGGAGCCTCCCTTGATCGAAGTAAGTGGATTGACAAAGGTTTACGGCAGCATCACGGCTGTCCGTGACCTGTCGTTCCGCGTCGAGAAAGGGGAAATTATCGGCTTTCTCGGTCCAAATGGGGCAGGGAAAAGCACGACGATGCGCATTCTCACGGGATTTACGCCCGCGACCAGCGGTGTGGCCAAAGTTGCCGGGTACCATATTGAAGATCATCCCATCGAAGTGAAGCGGCGCGTCGGCTATATGCCGGAAAATGTGCCTGCCTACGGCGAGATGCTGGTGAGCGCGTTTCTGCGGTATGTGGCCGCCGTGAAGGGTGTACCGCGCGGGGACGTGGGGCGCGAAGTGGGCCGGGCGATGGAGCGCTGCGGGCTGGGCGATATGGCGAACCGTGTGGTGCGTAACTTGTCGAAGGGCTACCGGCAACGGCTAGGACTCGCACAGGCGCTGATTGGCAATCCACCGGTGTTGATTCTCGACGAACCCACTGCGGGGCTTGACCCAAAACAGATTATCGACATCCGGCAACTTATCAAGAGCCTCGCGCCGGAGCATACTGTGCTGCTGAGCACGCACATTCTTCCGGAAGTGACGATGGTGTGCGAGCGCGTGATCATTATTAACCGCGGGCAAATCGCCGCGCAGGACACGATGCACAACCTCACCGGCGGCGACAGCGAATCGCTGGAAGTCGAGGCGCTTGGGGTATCAGACACGATTACGCCGCGGCTCAAAGCAATTGGCGATGTGACGAAGGTAGAGACGCTTGGCGGGGGCCGCTATCGCGTGGTGTCGCCGCGCGGGAAAGACGTACGCGGGGCGATCGTGCAGGCGCTGTCTGGTTCGGAGTGCTCGCTGGTAGGCATCCAGCGGAAGGGCCGCACGCTTGAGGATGTGTTTGTGGAAGCAGTTGCGGCCGATCGCGGGGGCGTGGAATGAGAAGTACGCTGGCAGTGTGCCGCCGCGAGTTGTCGAGTTTCTTCACGACGCCGGTGGGTTACGTGATTCTTGGGACGTTTACGGCAATATCCGGTCTCGCATTTGCGCTTACTTTCATTCAGTTTTGCCGGATTACGGTCTCCCCTGCCGATCACGGATACGAAGGGATTCCTAATCTGGAAGAGTTAATGATTAGTCCTTACCTCGTATTCTGCGGGCAACTGGTCATGTTTATCGGCCCTTTGATCACGATGCGTTTGCTGGCGGAAGAGCGCAGCCGGGGTACGATGGAATTGCTGCTCACGTATCCGCTGCGCGATCGCGAGATCATTTTTGGGAAGTATCTGGCCTCCCTGGGAATCGTGATCGCGATGATGACGGTAGTGAGCGTGCACATGTGCATCGTGGGGTGTTACACGGACGTGGAGCCGGCGGTTCTGTGGTTCGGAATGTTCGCGCTGTTTTTGATGAGCGCGGCATTCATGTCGCTGGGTTTGTTTGTGTCGGCGCTTGCGCGCTCGCCGGTGACCGCAGGCGTGCTGACGTTTGCGATGTGGTTCATTTCGTATGTCCTGGGCACGTATGGCAAGGACCTTCCGGAGCATTTGAATTCGCCGGTGGCATGGGGCGCGACGGTGTCGCGAGGGATTGAGTTTTTCTGGGGCATATTCCGCAAGCTGGTGATTGAACTTCCACTGGATCGCCACTGCGAGCAAATGGCGCAGGGCATCGTGCGACCGCAGGACATCGCGTATTACGTACTGTTCGTGGCGTTCTTCCTGTTCCTCACGTTTCGTGCGCTCGAATCGCGCCATTGGAGGGCGTGATGGGCAAATTGCGCAGCATTGCCGGAGCGGTTTCCTTCCTTCTGCTGATCGTCGCGTTGAACATCGTCGCGGTGCGGCGCAATGCGTTTACTTCTGAGGTTCTGCTGCCGCTCGGTATCGCCGCGGCGGGGGCGTTTGTATGGATATTGCTGACCATGGTGGATCGGGCTGGCAAGACCGCGCGGGCGAATAAATCGTCGAATCTTGGCGGTATTGTGGGATCGCTCATTTTTCTTGGCATTTGCATCGTGGTGTATGCCTTTGTGAGCGATTGGAAGCAGCAGTGGGATCTTACGGAAGAAGGGCGGGTGGATCTCGCGCCGCAGACGGTGCAGATATTGCAGGGGCTCACCGAAGACGTGACGGTGTATGCGCTGTTTAACGAAGACATCCCATCGGAACAGCGCCAGCTTGAAGTGGCGAAAGAAAAGGCGCGGCTGTTCCTGGAACGTTGCGCAAAGATTTCCCCGCATTTGAAAGTCGAGCATATCGACCCGCAACTGGGCAAAGTGCAGCTCGATGCGCTTGGTTTGTCGTTTGCGGATCCGCGCGGGTCCGTGGCGGTGAAGGCAGGTGCCCGCGTGCGCACGATTCCGCTGGGCGGTAAGAAAGAACAACCGCGGCTTGAGGAGCGTGATTTTACAAATGCGCTGGTGAATGTGATTCAAAACACGCAGCCGAAGATTGGCTTCCTGTCTGGACACGGCGAAAACGAAATTTCAAAGCCCGACTTAAAGTTTCTGGCAACGTTCCTCGCGCGGGAGGGGTATGTCGCGGAGTCGATGACGATTCGTGCGGGCGAGGGCGGTATAGAAGGTGGCTATGACGTGATCGTGATCGTCACGCCGGAAACGGACTACTCGGTGGAAGAAGTCACCGCGCTGGACACGTATGTGCGCAGCGGGGGTAGATTGCTGGTGATTAGTGACGTGGAGTTGGCAGAAGCTTCCGGTGCACAGCGGCCTCGATTGCTGGAATGGCTCAAAGAGACCTACGGCATTTTGACGGGCAATGACATCGTGATTTCTACGGTGGATAAGACTCCGTTCGAAATCACGCTTATGACCGATGTGGGCGCGACGAGTGTATTTAAGCAGGTTGACGTGCCCGACGTGGAGTTTCACGGGTGTTACGAGCAGTCCAATCCGATTACGCGCAATTTTGACAAGCTGATGGCGTTGAACGTGGCGCGTTCGGTGGCTGTTTCGGAAACGCCGACACCGCGCGTGACGGGAAATACGATACTGCGGACGCTGCCGTATTGCTGGGCGGAGACCAATGTTGCCGCGATCAAGCAGGGCGTGCGTCCGACGCGCGATCCGCAGGAACGATACGGATCGGTTGGGCTGGCGGCGGCATGCACGCTGCAAACGGATATTCCGATCGGCGATTCGGGCCAGATGAAAACGTCGCGTTGCGTGGTGATAGGCGATTCCGACTTTGTGAAGGCGCAATCGCTTACGCTAGGCGGACATTTGAATTTCATCATGAACTCGTTCGCGTGGTTGACGGAGCGTGAAGAACTGATCGCGGTGCGCCCCACTGGCCGCGACAATCAGCCGATTAAATTGACGACCGCGGACGAGACCGTCATCGCGTGGATCGCGGGGATGGGCGTGGTGCAGGGGGTTTTGCTGATTTCGCTGGTGGTGTACTTGTCGCGGAGACGCTACCGTTGAAGACGCGCACAAACATTGCCTTATTGGCGGTGCTGTTGGCGTTGTGTGTTGGTTACTGGTACGCGCAACGTTCAAAGGAACAGCACAAGATCAATGTCGCAGAAGCGAAAAGACTATTCGCATTTGCGCCCACGGACATTACAAGCATCACGATTGAACGTGAGGGCGAGCGCGCAAGCACGGGCGTTCGCGATGCGGGTTCGTGGAGGATTACCGCGCCAATGACGATTCCCGCGAATTCGCTTATCTGGGAGCGCGTCGCAAAAAATATCGCGGAATTGACCAACCAGCGTACCGTCACCGATCCTGGCGAGCTTTCGGTATACAAGTTAGACCAGCCGCGCTTAATAGTACGCGCGACGGCAAAGGACGGTACGAAGGTCGATCTTCGTTTTGGGGAAATGGATCCCACGCAGAAGTTTCGATTTGCGCAGTCTGGAGGTGATACGATTTTCTTGGCGGCGCCGAACCAGTTTTTCGAGTTGGACCGGGATCTAACATGGCTGCGCGATTGCGAATTGTTTAACGAAGGGAAGGCGGGCATCTCGTATATCGAATATACGCCGATGCGCGCTAAGGCCGGGACCGCGGACGGCGACCAGCCGGTCGTGGAGCGGGCTGTTTCGGTCATTGCGGAAAAGGACGCGCAGGGATTGTGGTCCGTTGTTGCGCCCACGCCCGGCACGGCGGACCAGGAAATGCTGAATACGCTGGCGGGTGACTTGCAGTTTGCGAGGGGGCGCGATTACGTCGACGCACCGGAGGACCTAAAGGATTACCAGCTCGACCCGCCGAAAACGCGCGTGCGCGTGAAGGGCGAGGATGGGCAATTGCAGACCGCATACTTTGGCGCGTTCGAGCCCAAGTCGAAAGAGAACCCCGGCATTTATGCGATGCAGGAAGGGCAGCCGTCCGTTTTCGTTGTCGATGCGCAGATTGTGAACAACTTTCCTCAGGCGGGTCCGGACGCGTGGCGCGAGAAGCGGCTCATCACGCGACAAGGCAGCGATATTACGTCGATCAAGTATAGCGCGGGCCCGCAGCAGTTTTTGCTGGTCAATGAAGAAGGCGGGTGGAAGCTCAAAGAACCGCAGGAAGAAGCGACAGACCAGATGGCCGTGTCGGGATTCATTGCGGCGCTGCTGGAGATGAAGGGAAAATCTTCCTACCCGGAACGTAAACCCTACTTTGGGCTGGACGTGCCTTCGATTCGCATTGCGATTACGTATAAAGACGTCGCCGAACCCGCGGAGATTCTCGTGGGCGCGCAGGACCCGACGCAAGGCCGGTACTTTGTAACGCAGGATTCCGGTGTGGTGACCATGCTGCCGGAGAACGATGTGGAAAAACTCAAGCGCTCGCCGAAGGATTTCATGGCGCGATCGCTGATGTCGTTCAATCAGGTGGAAGCGCGCGAGATGAAACTGACGCTGGAGGATACGGCCTACGCTTTCTCGAAGGGTGAGCAGGCGTGGCTCGTTCGGGAACCCGGTGGCAAGGTATTGGAAAGCCAGGACGACATGCGCGCGTTGCTGGGCGCTTTCGATGGACTGAATGCGGAATCTGTCGAATCCGCAGTTACGCCGCCCGACTTGTCGATCCTGGGTTTAGACAAACCTACCCTGACTGTGACGGTGACGACACAAAACGAGGCGGGCGAATCGACGACGCATGCGGCAGTTTCGATCGGCAAGATCTGTCCTGATGATAACCACCTGCGGTATGCGATGGTGGCGGGGCGTCCCCAGGTGTACCGCGTGAAGCAAGCGCCGGTTAGCACGGTGCGCGAAGCGCTGCGCGGGGTAATCGATCAGTAGCATTGCGGGCGTTGGCGCGGCACTCGATTGAAATGTTATAAACCGCTTTGGGGGACGGCTGCGCGTCCCGCTTGGTCGTATTCATTCCATTTTGGGCTCGGCCTTTTTGCAGGGGCCTAATCCTGGCCATGGTGGCGATGCGCCGTTGGCGCAGAAACAGGATGAATGCGTCATCATTTGCATTTCATTGAGACTCTAGAAGTACCAGGAAGGAGGCGTTGTGAAATTCCGTAACTTACTTTTGGCGCTGATGTGCGTCGCCGCGTGCATGGCGGCTGGGGCCGAGGGGCCGAGTGTGAACGTGGGCTCGTTCCTGCAGGACGTAGCCGGAGTGCATACGACGCTTCCGTCGAAGAATGTGCTGTCGGTAATGACGGCGTCGAACGGCGCGATATACGCCGGAACCGACGCAGGTGTCGCAGTGTTTGACGGCAGCTCTTGGAACACGGTCGCGGATGCGCCGTGCTCGGCCTTGGCATCCTGGAGCGGTGGCGGCGCGGCGATTGTTGGACAGGAAATCTATCAGGCAGATGAAGGTAACGAACCTCGTCTGGTGGGAAGCGTGCCTTCGGCGAAGGTCAACGCGATGGCGGGCAACCCATACATTCTGCTTTTGGCGACGGATGACGGTTTGATGCAAGTTGGCGAAAGTACCAAGCCGTTGCAGGAACTTAACGATTTACTCGGCGCGACACGGGCGGTGTACAGCGTAGCGGTCAGCAAGGATGGTGCAATTGCTGTCGGCGGCGTATCCGGCCTTTATCACAAACCGGTGAATGGCAAATGGACGGCGCTCTACCCGGCAACACCGGACGGCAAGAGCTGGGCGCCCCGCGCGGTGCGGGCCGTGGCCTATGACAGCGCCGGCAAGTTGTGGTTTGGAAGCCTGCAAGGTGTTGGTTGCCTTGAGGGAAGTGCGTGGACGTTGTACACGGGTGCTGACGGTTTGCCGTTCAATGAGTTCACGGGGATTGCCTGCGGGCCGAAAGGCGAAGTTTGGTTTGCAACGACGAAGGGCGCTATCCGTTTTGAAGACGGAACATGGAACTATCGTCAGGGCAAGCGTTGGGTCCCCAATGACGATCTGCGTGCCGTCGCTGTCGATGCGAAAGGCAACGCGTGGTTTGCAACGAAGGACGGCGTGGGCGTGATTGAGCGCCGCCCGATGACGCTGGCGGAAAAGGCGAAGTGGTACGAGGACGAGATCGACAAGTACAACCGCCGTACGGAATATGGGTATGTGTTGGGAAGCAGCGTAGAAAAGCCGGGCGACAAATCCACCCACAAGAACCATGACAGTGACAACGATGGTTTGTGGACGTCGATGTATGGCGCGGGCGAGTGCTTTGCGTACGCCGCGACAAAAGACCCGAAGGCGAAGGAACGCGCAAAGAAGGCGTTTGAAGCGCTGCGCTTCCTGAGTGTTGCGCCGGTGGATGGCGAAGTGAAACAACAACCGGGCTTTGTCGCGCGCACGGTAGTCGAAACCACGGAAGCGGATCCGAATCTGCAGAAAAATTACACGCTTGAAGGCCAGAAGGAAGAGCAAAAAGGCGACAGCATGTGGAAGGCGTACACGCCGCGCTGGCCGCTGACGAAGGACAAGAAGTATTGGTACAAGACCGATACAAGCTCGGATGAGCTTGACGGACATTACTTCTTCTATGCGGCGTACTACGATCTCGTTGCAGACACGGACGAAGAAAAGGAACGCGTGCGAAAGGTCGTAAAGGATCTGACCGATCACCTCGTGCGCAACGATTATTGTTTGGTGGATCACGACGGCACGCCGACCCGCTGGGCGGTATATAGCCCGAAGAAGCTGAACCACGATCCGTTGTGGTCGTGGGAGCGCGGGCTGAATTCGCTGAGCATGCTTTCGTATTTGACGGTGGCCGAGTACATGACGGGCGACGCGGCATATACGGAATCGATACGCACGTTGCGCGAAGAGCACGCTTATGACACAAACGCGATCATGACAAAGATGCATCATGGGTTCGGAAGCGGGAACCATTCCGACGACGAGATGGCGATTATGTGTTTCTACAACATCGTGAAATACACAAAGGACGAGCCGCTGAAGAAACGCATGACGTATGCATTTTACAAGTACATGGCGCTTGAATGGCCGGAGATGAATCCCTTCTTCAATTTCGCGTACGCCGCGATGGGTCAAGGCGCGACCTACCCGAACGCGTATAACGATTGGAAGATCGATCCATGGGATGGTTGGCTGGAAGATTCGGTGGATACACTGAAACGTTTCCCGCTGGATCGCTTCAATTGGGAACACAAGAATTCGCACCGCTTAGACATCGTGCCACTGCCACGCGTGCAACGAGGCGATGTTGTGGAGCCGAAAGAAGAAGTGATGAGTCGTCCGCAGGGGTATCGCACGAATGGCAAAGTGATCCCGGTGGATGAGCGTTTCTTCGGACATTGGAACACAAATCCGTGGGCGCTGGATTACGGCGGTAATGGGCAAGAGCTCGCGGACGGTGCGGTGTTCCTGATGCCGTATTACATGGGCCTGTATCACGGATTCATTAAAGAGTAGTTTTTGCGGGGGGCGGCGCCGATGGAGCGCCGCCCCTTTTTTATTTTTCCAACGGTAGTAGCGTTACGATTTCTTCGACCTGCGTCGGAATATCGATTAAGGCATCCTTGACGATAGTCTCGCCATCTTTTTTTACAATTCGCGCGCCTGGTTTCCACGGCGTAATGATGCGCAGTCGACCTCCTGCCTCACTAACAATTTTGACGTGTTCGATACTGCCCTTCGCGCAGGACGCACTGACAAGAAACGCGCCGGCTGCGCGCAAGGTCGTGAATTCTGCTGCTCGTTCAAGCGGCCAATTCGGAAAGAGACGAATTGTGCCGTTGTAACTTTGGAGCAGGCATTCGTTGATCACAACGGGCAGTCCAAAGTTCTCGAACCAGATGCCCATCGGGCGCATAAAGTTGAAGGGGGTCGTGTCGTCGTAGCGGCCGTGGACCTGCGACACCATGTCCGTGCAGGTGCCGTTGTCGATGAGGCAGTAGTTGACATGACGCTTGAAGCGATACAGATCCAGCAGCCCGAGGCGCGCGGCTTGAAGATTGAGAAATACAAGATCGTTTCCGCCTTCGTTCTGATGATTGTGGTACGCGTTCACGAGCGTTTGATAAACATCGGGCGGTGAATGCAGGCCGTGGTCTTCGCCGGGGAAGACGGTCATGAGGCTGTTGGGCACGTTAAATACGACTTCCGAATGTTCGCCGGGGACGGATACAAAGACTTTGCCGCGTTGTGATTCTGCAGTCGGGTACTCCGGGAAATGATCGAGTATATCGCGCACATCGCGGATGGTTTCCGCTTCCGCGCGTTCGATCTCGAGCACGCGTGCCGCTTCGAGATACGCTTTCATTACAAATTTGATCAACGTCAGATCCACCAGGCAATCATTGTTGTATTTGAAGCCCGGGCGGAGGCCATAGAGTTCCGGCGGCACCGTGGGAAACACGTGGTATTTGTCATCGCCCCATTGCGGGCCGTGCGCTTCGGGGCGTTTCATGTAATCGATCAGAAATAGGACGGCATCGCGAATGGGGACGAATGCACGGTCACGCAGGTACGCTTCGTCCATGGTGTAGAGGTAGTGCCACCAAAGGCCTTGGACCGTCCACGGCGTCTCGCAGATTTCCCAGCCCCAGGTCGGCACGGGATAGGGTGACATCGTCATTTCGACGGGATACGCGGAATGCGGGAAGTAGGCGCCACGCATGCCGTAATAATCGCGGGCCCACGTGCGCGCGACCGGCAATAACCGTTCGACGAGTTCGACGTAGGCTAGATTCTTCTCGACGCGATTGCTGGAGAAGGGCAACCAGAACGCTTGTTGCGTGTTGTAGTTCATGTGGTAGTCGCCGTGCCACGCGGTACCGATGCGGCGGTAACTCCAATTGGCGAAGAGACCGGGACAGTTTACGCCGGACTTTGTAGCGCAATTGAGAAAGTAGTGGTTCCAATACCACACGCGTTCGAGAGGGTCGTCGTCGAGCGCGACGCCGGAGCGAGCCCAATAGGCGCGCCATACCTCTTGAGCGCGCGCCGCGGACGATTGGAAGTTCTGCTCCGTTGGCTTTGGCGTGGGGAGGCTGGACGCAGACAGCGCAGAGGCTAATCCATTATCGAGTTGGATGCAAGCAACAAAGGGATCTTGTGAGTTAAGCGAACGCTCAAGCGCTCCGAGTTGTTGTCGCTGCCCATACAGGTCGACGCGGCCCTCGCTTGCGAGTTCCGCGTTGCTGGTGAAAGACAATCTAAATGCGCGATCTTTGGAACTAGCCTCAACGGCCGCGCCGTCCACCGGCGCGTCGAATGGAAGTACTTGTGAGAAAGATATCGTTCGCGGCGCCGCGATGTCGTTTGCGCGGAAAGCGGGGATGTCCGTTGGCGTTTCCGGATCGGGCATTAGCTTCACCCGCTCAAAACAATTTGGGAGCGGATTATCTTCGGAATCGACGAGACGCATCCACAATCTATCGGATTCCATATCGGTGAATAGCAGAAGACGTGCGGGTTTGTTTTCGACCAACAGGTTTACGTCGCAGATGCCACTTGCGATGTCGAGACGATAGCCGAGCAGTTCCACGTTTCTACGGTCAAATCCCAACAATACGGAGCCGCAAGGAAACGGTCTTGGATAAGGCTTATCGTAGTTCTCGCGCGTCATGTGCATGTACTCGCGATACCACGGGTCGGATTCGAGGCTCGGTGCTTCGCTCGGGATTGCTTTTACTTTGTCGAATATCTCCCGGAATGTGCCGATCTTTTCTTTGTTGCCTTCCGCAATGCGAATGTCCCAGATGTTGTTGTGGCCAAAATGCACGACGATTGCGTCAGGCCGCGTAGTAACAACGGCTCCCATTGCACCGTTGCCGAGGAGCGCGCCCTCGAAGAAGTCGGGGCCGGGCTTGTCTCGAACGATGGGATGCAGCGCCGCGCGTTCTACCGGCGATACTGTGGTCTGTGCAGTTCCATCGATTCCGATCGTAGCGAGTATGGCTGCAATAAACGCGACGCGGACTGCGTTGATGGTCCGCTCACCTCTAGGCATGCGGTCCCCCTTTTCGCCGATACTTCCCCCAGGATCGGTTATGAACAGGATACCATGAGAATGGGTGCTGTATTGTTGATTTTCGTTTAACCGGTCCTGGGGGCTCGTGAGAAAAAGCCAATGATCGAAACACGGACGCAGGCGCCTTCTTGGCGTACCTGCGTCCGCGTTTCGTGTGCGCAACTTTCCTAGACTTTTTGCTGACTAGCTTCCGGCCCTGCCAAGAACTTCTTCGCGAGAAACCCATCAATGCTGAACCGCCCGGGGCCGGTGATGGTGAGCACCGCACACATCATGAAGAATACGGTTGCTGCCAGACCGCTTTGGCCGACGTCTCCATGGTGATAGATGAATGCGGCTACGAACGTTACTCCGGCATTTGAAAGTGCAGCGAAGCGCGACCCCAATCCGATAATGAGTAAGAAGCCGCCAACGAACTCTATCAGCACCGCCATCCATGCGAATACAACTGGTGCGGGAAACCCCATTTTTGCCACGTCTTCAATGAACCACTGTTGCGGGCCCCAGATGCCTTCGCGCGGCAGCACCTTCTCGAAGATTGTCATAAATGCCAATCCAACGCAGACACGAAGGATGATGAGGCCTATATCGATTGTGATGGCATTGCCATGAAGACCGAAGAAATGCGCCGTTTGAATACGACGTAACATTTTATCCTTTCTGCGAGCGGCGACCGATTTGCGCGGGCACGCTAATGCTGCCAGACAAAAGTAGTGGCGTTCGACGTTTGAGATTTCGTAAGTGGTTCTAGGGCGCAGCTTGTTCGGTGACAATTAGCGGGTCGGTATCAAACCCGTTTGCCTGAAGTCGCGCGATGATTCCATTGTAGACATCCTGATCCATTTGTGGCGTGCGGCTGAGGATGAAAAGTGTGCTGCGGAAAGAGTCTGACACGACTGCGTAGGAGTAGTCCTCTTCATCGAGGTCTACGATCCAATACTGACCCTTGAACAACCGGCCGAGCGGGAAGTTAAATTGGACGGACAGTTTGGAATTCGTCTCGGTATCGACGACGCGCGCGACCCCCTCGATGGTATCTTCCTCGCCATCGAGCGAGCCTTTCAGGCCACGATTAAACACGCGGATCGTGCCGTCGTCATTTAGCGAATAATCCGCAGTGACACCCACGAGATCGCGGTTGAAGAATTCTTCATACGCGGCGATCTGGTACCACTTTCCGAGGTATTTCTCGATATCGACAAACGAAACGGTGGTTGGCGGATTCTTGGGACAACCCGTCAACACAACCATCGTGGCCAATGCACACCCAATTGCAGCGGCCTTGAACAAACGGATACGAAGCATGACAAACTCCAGCCTCAGAATCCGTCTCTCTCTACAGGGGGATTATAACAGAAATGACACCGGGGGTTATTCCATGCGATGGGGCGGCCCTAATTGCCTTCGCCATGCACCCACTTGATTGCGCTTTGGACCAACTCGGTTGCGTCGTTCAGGCCGAGTTTCTCCTTGATGTGTTCGCGGTAGGTCTCGATGGTCTTCACGCTGAGGCTGAGTCTGGATGCAATCTGACTCGTTTTCAGGCCTTGGCCGATGTGGTTGTACACTTCGAGTTCGCGATCGCTTAGGCGCGCCACGGGGGACTCGTCTGCCGCATCCGTACCGCTCGCAAACTTGCGCATGATGCGCGCGGAGATGTCGTCGCTGAGATAGACGTCGCCCGCAAGCACCCGGCGAATACCGGCGATCACTTTCGTGGGAGCCTCGCGCTTCATGATGTAGCCGTGCGCGCCGGCGCGTAGCGCACGTTCGGCGTAGAGGGCTTCGTCGTGCATGGAGAGAATTAACACGCGCAGGTTGCGCTGTCGAGATTTTAAGCCTTTGACGAGGACGAGGCCGTTCATGTCGTCGAGCGAGATATCGACAAGCGCGAGATCGGGCTGTGATTTTTCGGTGAGTTCGAGCGCGGCGGCAGCGGACTCGGCTTGGCCGCAGACGGTCATGTCGCTTTCGCGGCTGATTAGCTCTGCCAGGCCTTGACGAACGATGGGGTGATCATCGACCAATAACACTTTGTACGCTCGTTCCACTACACACTCCCTGTAAACTCGCCCGTTTCCGGGACAACCAAGGAACAGTTTACGATTGTGCCGCCGCCTTCGGCGCGCGCGATTTGCAGCGTGCCGTCAATCATACGCGCGCGGTATTGCATGATGCTGAGTCCCAATCCCTGCTTGCCATTCGCTTCCGGATCGATGCCGATACCGTCGTCGCGGATGCGCAGTTCAACAGCGTCGCCGTTCTCCTGCAATCGAATCTCGATTGATTTTGGTTTGCCGTGCCGCACGGCGTTGTTCAGGGCCTCCTGCGCGATGCGGTAGAGGTGTGTGGCAACGGAAACATCATGGATCAAGATGGGCTCTTCGCATACGAACCTGCACCGGATGCTGAACAACGATTGCGTCTGCGCCGCAAGTTCCTGCAGCGCGGTCATGAGCCCGTCGGCTTCGAGGTGAACGGGATAGAGGCCGCGCGCGAGGCCGCGGGTCTGATTAATCGCGTCGGAGACCATTTCGACGATGGTGGACGCCGTCGTCGCTTCTGCTACTTTCTTGGCCTGCAGGTCTTCCGCCAGCACCTGGCTCTTGAAGGCGACGCCGGTGAGATGTTGGCCGAGGCGATCGTGCAGGTCTTGGCCGATGCGCATTTGCTCGCGCGCGCTGATCTCAAGCACTTGTCGTTCGAGCTTGCGGCGATCAGTGATGTCCACGCCGATGTCCCACGAGGCCCAGCCAGGGATGGGGAATTTTGCGGAAATGTTGAACCACGACACCGTGCGCACGGAACCGTCTTTGCAGGCGATGTTCCATTCCTGATCACGGTAATCTCCCCCACGTTCGGTCCATTCGTTAACCACGCGTGCACGATACACCGGATCGGGATAGAGAATGCCGAGCGCGTGCGGGTTTCCGACGAGTTCGCGCGAAGCGTAGCCGGTGACGCGTTCGGCTTCACGGTTCCACACGATGATATTGCCGCGCTCGTCGAACG
>JADLHJ010000099.1 GCA_020848835.1 Candidatus Hydrogenedentota bacterium | reverse complement strand
GTAAACGCCAGGTAATCCGTCGCACACGCGTTCAATACCGCGTTCCGCGCCTCATACAACCCCGTCGCATTACTCGCAATCACCCGCGCCCCAAACGCCCGCGCCACCTCCGCCGTCGGATCGCTCAACTCATCCAGCGCAACAATCACCTCATCCGGCGCGACAGTCTGCCCCCGGATGCTCTCCAGACACGCCCCAATAATCCCCTGCGCATTCCGCGCACATATCGCTACAGTGATGGTTGCCATAATCGCCGCGCAGTATAGTGTCAATGGTTAGCTAAAAAGTAATGTTGAGATTGCAAACCTGCAGCCTGGCGAAACACCGCAAAGTGAAATCTCGCGGGCCGTCTGTCTAGAATGCCTAGAGTGGGAGCGCGCTATGACTTATAAAGGACATTTCGAAAATGGAGTAATCATTCTCGACGAACCCACTCCATTGAAGGATGGAGAAGAAGTGCGCGTCGAAACCGCAAACGCCAAGAGTACTCCGGCAAGGCTCGGGTTACCATTGTCGGTGCGACTCGCCAACGTAATCAGAAAAGCCCACGACCGCCCCTCGGATTGGGCGGAAAATCACGCCAAATATCTCCGAGAAAAGAATTGATCGCCGACAGTTCCATTGATTAAGCGCTCTTCAATTCACGTGACACGCCACCTGTAGCATCTCCTCAAGGCAATATTAATTGTCTTTTCGTTATTTCATATTGCTTTTGGTTTGATGGAATCGTATATTTTCCCATTGACGCGGG
The DNA here is from genome assembly GCA_020848835.1 of Candidatus Hydrogenedentota bacterium. Taxonomy (GTDB): domain Bacteria; phylum Hydrogenedentota; class Hydrogenedentia; order Hydrogenedentales; family SLHB01; genus JABWCD01. The sequence continues at coordinate 43,856 of JADLHJ010000099.1, read as the reverse complement.
AGCGTGCTTCCCAAAAGGGGACCAAAAATGGATGCGATTCGGTACGAGTGTCCCACCTGCCGCCACACGTTGAGCATACCAGCGAAGTATGCCGGTCAGCGCGGTGCCTGCAAACACTGCGGTTGCGTCATTACCGTTCCGGCGGTCGCTATACCCATCCAATCCGAGGTTTTGCCCACCTATGCACTACCTAAAAAGAAGCTCGAAGTCGTCGGAAATGACGCAGCGATTGGAAAAGAGTCATGGTTGCTTGCGCCTTTTTGTGGCAATTACTTGGAGATTAAACGCGACCATATTCTCTACGGAGACAGCAGAGAAGCCTTATTGCACGAAGCAGCAGACGTTAGCGTATGTGGGATAAATCCCAAAGTGTTGGAAGAATTAGCTGCTACTTTTCGGTCCTCTAGTTCGCTCGGAAATCTTACAAACGCGCTAATGGTCAGTCTTGGTGCGCATGTTCCTTTTCCAGTATTGCGATCATGCGTAAGCTGTAATAGTTGTGATATTTATGGTTATGCTACGCAAGAAATAAACTGTGCGGTTGAATTTACATCAGATTGTTTTAGCTTACTATTAGAAGGGCAAGATATGGTGGATAAACAGCAATTCCCGGCGGCGTTTCGTTGGCCACTATGCTCATCGTGCTATCTTAAGGCACAAGTTGTATCCAGGACGGTATATGCGGAACTCAAGTCATTCAAAGTTCCGTTGGCCGGACATCTCGGTGTACTCGGCATGGTCTTTCAAAAGGCGAAGAGCAACGCAGACCAGAAAATCCACCAACAGCTAAACGCAATCGCCGAACGTTTCGGCCGCGAAATGAAGCTTGCGCGTCTCGACCCTGTTCCACTAGTTCTTCCGGCAATAACGGAGTACTGTTTTCGGGTTTCAGCGCGGATGAGATTTGATATACCAAGAGGCATGGAGCAAGCTTATTATGGTAAAATAAAATGTGAAATTCACAGCTATCTTAGTATGTGCGTGAATCCAGCTACTGCCGATCAGCTTACTTCCACGTCAGTATCGGACGCAGGATGGAAATGCTCTGAGAACAGAAACACAGACTACCCGGCATGGAAACACATTCGAAAATATCCGTGCAACGTAGCGTACGGAAGTGCCAAGGCCACAGTATAACCACCTTACCTGCAAGCGCTGATCGTTGTGCTACCGGTGCAATTGGTTTATCGGGTAAAATCTTCCTTTACGTCTTGCCTAATTAGCAATGGGTTGAGACCGAACGCGCAAGGCTTGACAACCATGCAGTTGCTTTACGTTGTTTTTACGGTAAAGTACGCTGAGGAAGTGGCTAATACATGGCTGCGGAGTGTCCCATCTTCTTTGGATGAAGGCGCGACTTAGACTTGAATATCAACAACAATGGCAACCGCAAGAGTTAAGACAATCATCGTCCATTATCGGCCGCCCACTTGAACCAATACTGCTGCTCTACGAGTCCCGACCAAGGCTTCGGTGCTCTTGGCTCGACGGTGTAATCCTACTCACCGCACAACAACTCAATCGCACGATACCCGTCGATATTCCGCAATTCTTCTCGCCGAATCTTCTCCAGCGCCTCGCCCGCCCGCGACCACGTTTCCACCCATTTCTTGCCGAGCGCGATTTGCTCCGGCGTCCAGCTTGTCAACGCGGACTCTGTAGATTCGGAATCGGACATGCAAAGAGTATAGCCGTTCTGCCGGATATGTTCGATCAAGGTGTGTAATTGGCTGGTGACGCGCGTCAAACAATTTGCCGAAAATCTTCCTCGACATAGTATTCTGGGTACATTGGCGGAAATCTAGGGATGGAGGCGAGCATGTACTTCTGGAATTTGCACGCACTGAAGGCAATGCTGAAAGAGCGGCCATTGACGGACCACGAAGCCCTGCCGTATTACTTTGTTGTTGCCTTCCTGATGCAACTCGATGTCTACGCCTCAACATATTTTGCATCGGTCGAGCCATCATCCAGTTCGGTCGAACTGCTGAGCAGCGCAATTTACCACGTCATTGTGCTGGCTGGAATTCTCTGGGCGTATATACGGAATGGAGGCCGAAACGGCTACTCGTTTTTTTCACGTTACTTCGCAATCGGGTGGGTGGTAGGCATCCGATTGCTGGTCGCTATCATCGCGCCGTTGATCTTACTCATGGCGGTTTTCATTGCCGCTGAGCTTTACGGAATTTCAAATGCAGACACTACGTTCGATATTGTCATAAACTTGTTTGGCATTATCATTGAGATCGTCTATTGCTACTTGGTAGCAAGAAATGTTGGCGAAGTCGCTGATGCGTGGCCAAAAGAAGGTCCGCCCGCAATAACGCACGACGCAGGGAATACACCTGCGATTTCAGACGTCAGCGCCGCGTAGGCGTATGGCCCTGTCTCGTTCCCGAGCACGCGATCGTTCCCAACAATACTACGCGACCGTGGCCATGGTCGTTCGTAAATCACAGTTTTGTTGTCGCATGTCAATCAAACTCGGGTCGTTTCGCATGCGGATTCAACGACCAAGTGCAAAACATAATTCATCACGAAATGTAGCCAGGCATTTAAGGCATGATCTGCGTCTGTTACGCCTCTGCACCCCTTGTTTCCCAAACGTTCCGATCCGTGCGATCCTTGGTGAGAAGAGTGCAACGCGATGGGCTACGGTATGAGAGCAAACAGCGCGACCGGCTAGGGCATGGCACCCCCATAGCAACCGCGCTGGGTGTGCGGAAAACATGCAGCCGACTATGCCAAGCCCGCTAACAGCAGGCGTGGTGGAAGAGGTTGTGCCGCTGATGATGATATTGTCGGCGGAGTAGAAAGTATCGTGGGAATGTAGGGTCCGGCTGTGGCGTCGACCACGATGTCGGTGCCGGGACCCGCGATGGCTTCAAGGGAAACCACGTCATGTCACTCCGGACGATGGCCGCCGCCTCGGTTCTTGTCGATAATTGCGAGGGCAATAATGGCGAAGGCGATGAGCCGAAACGTGTAGACGGAGTAGCGCATTTCATTCTCGGGTTCCACGGAAACGAGCATCCACCGCTCTACGGCGAGTACCCAGAATGCGAGCGCGAACCACAGAAACAGGCGGTCTTTTCCTATGCGCCAGGATTTAAAGAAAAACACGCCGCAGGCCAGGCAGGCGGTCATGATCGCGCCGGAAAGGAAATCTAACATTAGCGCGACTCCCAGATTAGGCCAAAGAGCAGTACGCACACGCCCAGGAAAGCGGGCACCGTGCGAATCACCGATAGATCGATTGTTCGCGGCAACAGGGCGAGATCGATAACAAGCAAGACATTTGAGATAGCGAGCAGGATGAAGCACAGGCTGCTCCAGAGCAGGAGCCGCTCTCGCGTTCGCAGGAAGCCGCGTGTGAGCAATACGGCGCAAGCCGCGCTGGTCAACGCGCACAAGATGTATACCACGCTACCCATTGTTCGAATCCCCGTCTTTCTTGAAGCGGAATGCGTCCGAAAACACCTGCATGCGGTCCGGCGCGGAGTAGATCGCATCAATAACGCGCGTTGGATAACTACGGTAAAGTTCCGCGAGTTGGCGAGTATTGGTCCGAAGGTCGTCGTTCGCCGGCGCAAATCGAAATCGCGAGGCGTCCGCATTGTCGGGTTCGACCAGATTGCACCGCAGCAGTGCCGCCAACCGCTGTTGGACTGCCTCAATATTCGATCGAAGCCTTTCGTTTACTTGCGCAGCGGACAGCGCGATCGGCTCGCAACTCTCCAGCAGCAGGAGGATTTCCAGTTGACCGACCGAATGTATGCAGGAACGGATAAACCGAACGATTTCTTGTGGTAAACCTTCAACAGACAAAACGTACTCTTCCCCGTCTAGTTAGCGTGCCCCTAGCGACCATTACTGCTGCGACGCTGACGGACTGCAAAATACTTTTACAACATATAGCAAACTGACGCGCGACGCGCACCCCTTAATCTATGAAATTATCCGCACTATCCGTGCAATCATCGAAATTATGCCAATAGTTTCTGTAGGAATGGGACTGAAAAGTGCTCGGACACCCTCATCTTGATTGGGCTAAAGCATGACCATACAATGATTCCCGCGACGCGGCGAACGCGCATTGCACCTGCGCGCCTAAGTGGAGGTTTTTGTATGGCACAAAGCGCGGACACCTTGTTCGAACGGCTGGAATCGGCCTTGGCCGATTGGGCATCCGATGTTGAATCGACCCACGAACACCTGGCGGCGCGGGTTGAGTCGGCGCGTGAGCGCGCGGTGTCTGTGCCAGAGCGCGAAGTGGAGGTTGAGCAGGTCGCCGCGACGCTCCAAGCGAACAAAGCGCAATTCACCACACTGCAGGAAACACTGCGCCAGTGCACCGACGCGGCGAAACAGGCGCTAGCGCACACCGAGGAATTGGACAAGGCATTCGCGATGCTGGAAGAAGACGTGCGCGGGTTAAAACATATGGCCGCGCATATCGGCGCAACGCAGTCGTCGTTTGACGGCATGGGCGCTGAAGCCGCATCGGAGACCATTTCCGAATTGCGCGCGGTCCTCGATGAGCAACGTGATCGTGTTAGCAGGCTTGAGCAGCATATCTCGAATACCGAAGGCAGCGGCGGACCAACGCAGCAGCAATGGTCGCGTCTCGAACGCGATTTTGCGCGGTTGCGCGGAGAGGTGAGCCGGTTGCGCGGCGAGGGTGTATCATCCGATTCGCACACAGCCGCCTACAGTGATACGTTCGATGAAGTCGCGGAGCCGGATGAACTCGATCTGAATCTCACCGGTTTCGATAAAGCAGGGCGCCGGCGGCGCATGGGCGAGATGCTGATCGAGGCGAACGTACTTTCCGATGCGCAGCTTGAACGCGCGCTGAGCATTCAACAAGAACAACCGCAGCGTCGCTTGGGATCAATCCTGATCGAGCTGGGTTACACGGAAGGGGACATAATCGCGCAGGTGTTGGCGAGCCAGGCGAAGGTGCCGTTTGTGCGTTTGGATAAGGATGAACCGGTGCCAGCGGCAGTGAAGCTTGTGAGCGAGCGTCTCGCTTCGCACCATGTGTGTATCCCGCTGCGCTTGGAAGAAGACCGCCTTATCCTCGCGATGGCAAATCCGATGGATTTGATCGCAATACAGGACATCGAGCACGCCACGGGGCGCGGCGTAGATCCCGTCGCGTCGAGTTCGGACGGCATTGTGCAGGCGATAAAAGCCTACTACGGCGTTGAGGCGCGTTAGTTGGTTTCGCTCGCGATCAAGGTGCTGGTCGCGGTCGCGATGTTGTATGGGTTGCATCAACTGTTCCTCTGGATGGAAGAACAGGGCTGGGTGTATTACTGGCATAAACGCGGCACGGGCAACGCCGGCAATGTGTTGATGCCCATCCAGGCAATCTACCAACCGGAAGTGAATTACGTTCTGGAAGAGCAGGTACGGCTGGAGGGGGAAGCGGAACAGGACGAGTCCGGCGATCCGCCTGATTGGGACGACGGTGAATTCAATACAACAGGCGGGTCGGAAAACCCGCCCTCCGAAGAAAAAGGACAGCAGTAATGAGCAAGGGTTCGATGAATCGCAGACAGTTTTTTCAATCCACGGCGGTAGTAGGCGGTGCACTCACGGCTGCGACGGCCGCGACAGCGCAAGGACCGGAAAAGAAATATCAGGAGAAGTCGAGCCCGTGGCCCGTTGTACTGAATGCGAGCACGATTCGTCCGTGCCCGTCAAAAGACAAGATCCGCGTCGCGGCGGAAGCAGGCTACGATGGCATTGAATTGTGGATCAGCGATCTTGAAGAGTTGGAGAAGGGCGGCCACAAACTCACGGACATCGCGAAAGAGATCAAGGACCGCGGATTGTTTGTGCCGAATGTTATTGGGCTGTGGGACAGTATGCCGCCGACGGAAGAAGAGTGGAAAGTGTCGCTGGAAAAAACACGCGACCGGATGCGGATGTGCTCGGAGGTAGGTTCGCAGCACGTCGCCGCGCTTCCCTTCCCTGATCGCGAAAACTTTGACCTTGCCTGGGGCACAGATCGCTACCGCGATCTGTTGCGCATCGGCCGCGACGATTACAACCTCGCCGTGACGATGGAGTTCATCGGTTTCCTGAAAGGTGTGCATCGCCTCGGTCAGGCAAGCTGCATTGCAGTGGACAGCAATGAGCCTACCGCGACTGTGTTGCCAGATACCTTCCACTTGTATCGCGGCGGTTCGGGCTTCAACGGCATCAAGCATCTGCAACCGGAATTCATCGCGGATTTCCATTGGAACGACGTGCCCGCGACGCCGGAGCAGTTCGAGACACGCGACAAGGACCGCGTGATGCCCGGCGACGGTATCTTGCCGCTGACGCAATGCCTGAAAGATCTACTGGAAATCGGTTACACCGGGCCACTGTCGCTCGAAATCTTCAACGAGGAATATTGGAAGATGGAACCGATGGAAGCGGCGAAAATCGGCATCGAAAAAATGCGGGCAAATATCGCGACCGCGTTCGCATAGCTAAATTCCAAACTTTGCAGCCACGGCGCCGTGTAAATCGGCGCCGTGATCGTTTTTTCTCCCAGACGCCATTAGGTCTGCGAAAGGGGAAACCATGCCTGACGATCGTCAAACGCGCTCCGGCTGCGGGCGGATACTGCTCATTTTCTTTGGAATCGTGTTCTTCGCCGTAATGGGCGTCCTAATCTGGCTGGTGTACACCTCGCGCAGTTTGGAAGAGGAAATTCGTGCAAAGGGTGAGCCCACCACTTTGGCGGAGTTAAATACGTGGTACACCCAAGTGCCCGAGGAAGAGAATGCCGCGCTGGTGGTGCTGAAAGCCGCAGGGGAAATCGAGAAGCCGCCGTCGGATGTGTCGCTCCCGCAACTCATGGAACGGTCGTACTTGGAAGGACAAGTGGCCTGGGATGGAAATGGTGAAACACTTCCTGCCGATACGATGTCCGCTATCGCAGCGTACCTCGCCGCCAATAGGGAATGCTTGGCTAGTATTGCGGGCATCGACTCGCTCAACAATAGCCGTTACCCAATCGATACACGAATGGTCCTGGGTGGCCCTCTTTCGCACCTCGATCAGATTCGCGGCGCTGCGCGCTTGCTGGTACTGGATGCAACATACAAGGCAGAAACAAGCGACGCAGTCGGCGCAGGCGTTACGCTGGAACGTGCATTTCGACTTTCGGAAACGTTGCGGAACGAACCGTTTCTCATCTCGCAGTTAGTGCGTGTGGCGTGTCACACGCTCGCGTGCGGCGGCGTTGAACATGTTCTCAATCGCGTGGCGCTGCCAGATGAACAACTTGCACGCTTGCAGAGCCTGATTAGGGCGGCTGACGATCCTGACACACTCTATCGCGCGTTTGTCGGCGAACGGTGTTTGTCGATGGATCCCTCGTCTCCAATACGTCGCACTCCTATCATCTCTCAGTTTCTGGCAACACCCACCGCGCAAGTGGTCACTGAGGTTATTGCAGCCGGCCGGTTGAGCGGTGCAAAGCGCCGGGATGAATTCGCCCGCATCCAGCAAGCTGTGGATGGTTCTTTCAATCCTTACGCGGGCGTATTGGTACCTGCGTTCGGGCGCACGCACGAAACGCATGACCGGGATTTGGCGACGTTGCGCGTGGCCGCAACGGTCATCGCGATAGAGCGGTACCGGATAGCCGAGAATAAAATTCCGGATTCCCTTAGTGCGTTGGCACCGCGTTATCTCGACGCTGTGCCGATTGATCCTTTTGACGAACAGCCGCTGCGCTTTCTTCAAGGCGATTCTGGTTATCTCGTATATAGCATCGGGCCGAACCTTCGCGATGATCAGGGGGCGGAGCCTGACAAAGACGCGCGCATTACGGGTGACATCGTGATTAAAGTTACACGCTGAGGTTTGACTTCCTCGCACACACTCCGCACAATCGCGCGCATGTTGGACGATAATTCACGATATATGCAGTATGCGATTCGCGAGGCGATGCGCGCGGAAGAAGAGGGCGAGGTGCCGATCGGCTGTGTGATCATTCACAACGGCGAAATTATCGGCAAGGCGCACAACCAGCGGGAGCGCTTGCAGGACCCGACGGCGCATGCGGAAGTTCTTGCAATCACGCAGGCGGCAAACCATCTGGGCAGTTGGCGACTGGAAAACACGAAGCTATTTGTGACGCTGGAACCGTGCCCGATGTGCGCCGGCGCAATCATCCTCGCTCGGGTGGCGGAGGTGTATTTCGGCGCCTACGATCCGAAGGCGGGCGTCTGCGGAACGCTGATGAACCTGCTGGAGGATCGGCGGTTTAATCATCAGCCGATCGTTACACCGGGCTTGTGCGGGGACGAGTGCGGCGCGATGTTGACCAATTTTTTCCGAAGGATACGCGGACAAGCGCCGCTGAATCTCGAAGATCAATTCGGGCGTAACAACTGAAACTCATCCGTATCCTGCAAGAGTCGCAGCGAGAGAATTAATTTCCTATGAAAGTTTGTCTAATCTATCCTGCGCTGCTCTTAGCGCCCTTTCGTTCCTTGGGATAAATACGTTTCGTATCCAATCTTTGTGGGGCGGAGCAATCTTGCCATCCTTTACCTTTACCTTGTCGAAGAACCATGGCTGAAACCCATGCCAATGTGCGTGCTTGCCATTTTCCAGATACTCACGGCTTTTAACAATCGCGTCTTCAAGATGCTTGATGCGATCGTGAATAGCCTTCTTGCTCCGGTTCAATGCGGCTCGCTTACTCATGCGAATTATCTACACCTTTGGCGGCGCAGGAGCGTTTACCGAATCATCGTGCGACGTTTTTCCGTTTCCGGTCTTGCCGTCGGGATTGGCTTTGTCCGTTGATTCACCGCTGAGTTTGATGAGCGATTCCGGCAGTTCCACGCCACCGATGTCGCGCATGACTTGAAGCATGGGCGGTAACGTGCGCGCCATGCCCTGGATGAAGTTGGCTGTGCTGGAGCCTTTTTCGCCGCCGCCTTCCCACACAATGACTTTGTCGAACTTGATGTTCGATATGGCCTTTGCCGCGGAGTCGGCGAGGTTGTCGAGGTGTTCGAGCATGAGCATCTGGAAGGCCTGGTTCGGTCCGCCGCAGGCTTCGACGATGCGCTGCAAACCTTCGCCTTTCTTGGCCAGGATTTCGTATTGGCCTTTTGCTTCAGCTTCAAGCTTGGCGTAGATAGCGGCCGCTTCACCCTGCGCCCTGATGCGGATGCGTTCTGCTTCTGCTTCGGCCTCGACGATGGTCTGCGCTTTCTGCGCCTTTGCAGGCGCTTCGAGTTGCGCGCGGCGCTCCGCTTCGACGCGTTCGGCCTCCGCAAGTGCGGCCTTGGCCATGGCGAGGTTTTGCGCCTCAAGCACGGCGGCCTCGGCTTGGCGCCGCTTCGTCTCGGCAATCTGGTAAACCTCGGCCTGCCGCACTTGGAGTTCCGCGTTTGACTGGGCGACTTTGGCTTGCGCGGTGTTTTCACCGGTAATTGCTGCAGCATTCGCTTCGGCTACAGAAATACGCTTTGTGCGTTCCGCTTCTTTCTCGCCTTTTACGGCCACCGCTTCCGCCTCGGCGACCGTGATACGTTTTTGCCGTTCGGCCTCCTTCACCTGCGATTCGCGCTGGAACGCAGCGGTCTGCTCGCCGATTTGTTGTTCCTTTTCCAATTCGGCGACACGTACTGCTTGCTCACGTTGGGCTTCGCGGATTCCGATATTGCGCAATTTGCTGGCATCGGCCACTTGGACCTGCTTGTCACGGTCCGCCTGCGCCACACGCACTTCACCGAGTTTCACTTCATCCGCCACGTCGCCGCGCGCCTGTTGCACCGCTTGCGAGGCGGCCTTTTGTCCGATGGCTTCGATGTATCCGGATTCGTCCGTGATGTCGGTGATGTTCACGTTGATCAGGATGAGACCAATCTTGCGCAGTTCGGGTTCGAGCGAGGTTTGAATGTTATGAAGAAACTTTTCGCGGTCCTTGTTGATTTCTTCGATGCTCATCGACGCGATAACTTGCCGCATTTGACCGAAGATGATGTCTTCCGCCTGTTTCTTGACCTGCATGATGTTCAAGCCAAGCAGACGAATTGCGGCGTTTTGCATCAGTTCTTTTTGCGTGCCAATTGCGACGGTGAACACGCTGGGCACGTTCACGCGGATGTTCTCCGCGGAGAGGGCGTCTTTCAGCGGCACTTCGATTTGAATCGGTTCGAGACTGAGGAAGGCATAATCTTGGATCAAGGGCAAGACGAATGCTGCACCGCCGTGCACGCACTTCGCCGTTTCGCCGCTGCCGACTTTACCGTAAATAACGAGCACGCGGTTGCTGGGGCAGCGCTTGTAGCGCTTTGCCACCAGCATGATGAAGGTGCTGACAATGAGGACGGCGGAGCCGCCCGCAATTAAGACTGCCAATTGAGCTCCCATTACTCGACAACCTCCATACGCGGCGCGGGCCGCACTTCCAGGGTTTCGTTATCAACGACGCCCACCACGACGACGGGCATGCCCGTGGGCAGCTTTTCGTGCGCGGTGACGGCGCTGTATTCCATCGTGCGCTGCTGCACGTTTACGTGAATCTTGCCAACCCCTTCGCGGTTGCCGGGGATCGAAAGATAGACAGTGCCGTTCGCGCCGACAGCCTGCGCGATTTGCACGTTGCCTTCGGCGTGAAGCTTTGTGAGGAAATGCATCATCCATGCGACGAGGTACATCGCGAGAAGGCCAGCGCCAATAGCCACGCTGAACGCGCGCAATTCGGTTAGGCCGCTTTCCGACGCCGCGAGCCCGCTCCATCCGAAGAAGGTAGCCGCGGCAACTAGCGCACGAAAGCTGAGCATCTTGAAAAAGACCGAACTGTCGCCGTGGTCCACGCTGTGATCGTGCCCACCAACCTGGGTGTCGCCGCCGATGTCATGATCGACGTCTACGGAACTGACGTCGATGCTGCCGGTATCAAAGTCGTGATGACTGAAACCGAGAAGGGTCATTGCGAATTGCAAAATAAGGAGGGTGGAACCCACTGCACCCAAGAGCAAATAGACCGTAGCCAAATCGAGGCCTCCGTGGCGCACCCAATACGCCCGAATGTCCGTCTTTAGTTTAACGTTTACGAAGTCTTGGCGTACAAACGACAAATGCCATTCATCGATTCCAAGACCGCGTAAACGCGGAACTCCAAACGGTCCATCAACGACCACCTGCCTCCGGTGAAATTCCCGGACTACGCACCTCCCCATGAATATAGCACGCTATGCGCACTTTCCCAACTCAGGCGTGCGGGGCGCGCAAGTGCTTGCAGCCGGTTCAGTTCGCACTTCGACACGGCTATACTGTGGCAATCGGACACAGGCAATTGGGGGCGCAAAGCGTGGGGCGACATGTTTGAGGCGTATCGTGTGCCGCGCGGTTACATGCCGTTTTGGCATTTTGGCGCGCGCATGGGCATCGGCACGGTATGCCAATTCTATGCGCGGATGCGCGGGCGTGGTTTCGTCAATGTGCTCGATGCGGGAACCGGCGGCGGCGCCAATGTATTGCTTGGATCGTGGATGGGCTTTCGCGTAACCGCGTGCGATTTGTCTCCCCGCGCGTTGAGCGAGTTCCAATACGTCGCGCAGGCGACAACTCCTGCCGCTCAAGCAAACTGCCTTTCAGCCGACTCTACCAATCTGCCTTTTCGCGACGGTTCGTTTGATGTTGTCATTGCCTCGCATATTATCGAACACTTGGATTCTCCGGAGATATTGTTGCGAGAGTGCTTGCGTGTGCTGCGGATTGGTGGGGTGTTGCGTGTATCGTGCCCATCGCAGTCACATGCAATGCGCGTCGGGAAATGGTTTGGTACAAATCTCGACCCAGAGGATCACAAGGTCATCGGCTACAGTTCAGAAGAAATTGCCGCGATGCTTCCGGTGAAAGCAACGATTGATCGTATCTCCTTTCAGGGCCGCGTCATCGAGAGTAATGTTTCCGATGCGCAGTTCGTGCTTGCTCGCGCGATGGGCATGTCCGGAAATCCTGCGGTGCCGGGAGAAGAAGGTGCGCCGTCGTGGGCCTTGTTTGCGCTGAAGGAAGTGCTCACGCTGCCGCTGATGGTGCTGGCGAAAATTGAAGATGCCATCTTTGCCTCAATGAAAGGCTCCATGATCACAGTCGAGATCGTGAAAGGTGAGTAGCCCCGCGCTCGAAGGGTACGCAAACCAGCCGCGGGCTGCGATGATCGCGGAGCGGGCCGCGGTCGCTACCGCGATCGTCTCGGCGCTCGTGCTGGCGTTTGCGAATTTGGGCAAGCCCGCACTCTGGCACGACGAATTGATTCACGTTTACGTCGGCAAGGAAATTATTCGCACGGGATATCCGCTGCTGTTGAGCGGGCGCGTGTTTACGAACGGTACCTTGTACAACTATATGCTTGCAGGGGTGGTCGCACTTTTTGGCGATGGCGAGGCCGCCGTCCGCTCAATATCGGCACTCGTCTCCGCGATCAATATCTTCATAACGTACCGAATCTTACGACCCCTGGTTGGCGGGCCCGCAGCGGCGTTAACAGCGCTGCTCATGGCGTGGTCGCCCTGGCAGCTCGCATGGGCAAGGCAGGCACGCTTTTACATGCTGCACCAGACCGTATACCTGCTGGCGATACTCGCCGTATGGCGTTTGGGGAAAGCAAAAGGAAAGCGGGTTTATGGGTGGGCTATTTCGATTGTAGCCGCTTACTTGATTGGCTTACTTGCGGGACCGCAAACCATTTTTTTTCTCGGCCCCATCGGCGCGTATGCCGCATGCCGCTGGTTGGGTGTGCGCAGGTTTTGCTCGAGATGGTCAGCGCTCATTGTCATCTGCGGAATACTTGGCGCAGGAACGATTGCGGGCTACTACGTTTCATTGCCGAAGGCCGAGCACGATGCAATGTTCAAAGAATCGCTTCGTGAAGGCCTGCCGCAAGAAGGCGCACTGGTTGACCACGATCAGAGCGATTCGCTGTATTACATTCGTTTTTATACAAACAACTTGAGTTCGGGTTTCTTTACTGTCGCGTGCCTTGGATTTGGATTATTCCTAGCGCGAGGCAGGAGACAAGGTCTACTTATTTTACTAGCGTTCATCGTTCCTTTAATCCTGTTGAACTATGGGATTCCAAGCAATAGGCGATATCGATTTCTGTTTTTTGCCTATCCTTTCTACGTGGCGGCATGTGCGTATGGAATTTGCTTTCTTGCGACATTCGTCCGGGATTCGCGAAACGCCGCGTGGCGCATGGCCATCGCCGGACTGATTTTGGTCTTTGGCGCGCGTCTGGCGCTTTCGCAAGTCAGACTGGTGAAGGACTGCATAGAGGTCGCATCCGGCAGCGATACCACTTTGGCCGTGCATCATCCGCAATGGAAGCCGCCCTGTGCTTACGTAAAGCAACATCGCGGAGATGCGGCCGTTCTTTGTACAACGTTTATCACCGCGTATCATTACGTAGGGCATGTGGACAATTGGTATCCGAGCCGTATCATTGTCTGGGAGTACATCGAGTCGGGCATGTACGGCATGCGCACCTTGGATGAATTGAAGGCGTTTGTCGCGTCCCATCCGAGAGGCTATTTCATTGCAGAGCATCGGCGGTTTAACATGTGGCCGATGTTTGCGGAAGACGTGGCGTGGGTAGAAGCAAACATGCGACGTATTGATGAAGCGTCAAATAGCGATATAACGTTGTATGCTTGGGGCGTAAATTGAAAATCAATTGCGAGCACGCCCAAACCGTCCCGCACGATTTATCGGCCTTTAGTTAAGAGAAATATGGATTACGCTCAAAACTACGAACGATGTTGCCTCGAAAAGACGAGCGCGTTTCAGCGCATGTTTATCGGCGTGCTATCGAAGAAAGCCGCGCAGCTCGGCCAGAACAGCCACAAGATTTGGTCATTGAAGTGGGTGCTCGACGAGTATTTCAGTGGCCGGACCGGACTCCGCGTGATGGACTGCGGCGCGTGGAATGGATGGTTTCTCAGTTATAGGTCGCCGGCCGTTAAGCAGCGCATCGCACTGGACTTCGATTCACATTTTGCGAAAGAGCTGAAGCAGTGCGGCATCGACTTTGTGCTTGCGGACATGGAGCGCGGACTCATCCCCCTTGCCACAAGCTCAATCGACCTGCTGGCAATGACGAGTACGCTGGAACACTTGAGCTGCCCTGAGAAGATCGCTATGGAAATTCGCCGCGTGCTCAAGCCGGGCGGGATCGTTTTCATCACTGTTCCGGACATCATGAAATACAAGTTCCGTTTCTGGAACGACATCACGCACAAGCGGCCCTTCACGCACGATTCAATGCGATTCCTATTTGAAACGCATGGCATGACTACTCTCGAACTTTGTGCGTACAACCATAATCTCTTCATCGCCGGAAACCTTTTTCCGCGAGGCATCCACCGCTTTCTCATGCGCTTCCGGGGCGATGCGATCCTGTATGTAGGCAGGAAGCCCGACGCGTGAAGCGTCCACAGGCGGTGTTGTTCGATACGTTGGCGGCAGGCGAACAGCTTTACGTATACCCGCAGGAATCGTTGAAAAAACTAAACGCCTTAATCGTGGACAAGGGGCGGACACTCGATGTTGGCTGCGGCGATGGCGCAATACCGGCCGCTTTCGATGCGGCGAAAGTATTCGGCTTTGACGTGTCGCCGCGTTGCGCCCGTTTGTCCAGCAAGTGTGGCGTGCCTTCAATTGTTGCCGATGCGACCCAGGCGTTGCCGTTTGCCTCGGAGAGCTTTGACACAGTCTATTGCGTGGACGTGCTGCACCATCTCGAAGGAAAGCAGCAACCACTGCTAAAGGAAATTCACCGCATACTGCGGCCTGAGGGCTGGCTCGCAATTGTCGAACCCGATGCGCGAAACCCATTCGTGCGTATTACGCAAGAGCCGAACTCCTTACTCCGAGTCGCTCCTTACAACAACGAGCCCGCGATTGATCCGCGCGCGCTGCTTTCGATACTCGATGAACTCGGGTTTTCATGTAGCTGCGATCCTATTCACATAAAGGGCGAGCAAGTTGTGCGTAGCGTATTTCCAATGTGGCAGAGGTTGGCAAAAGCCCCGTTCGTAGTCGCGCTTGCCCTTCTTTATCGCAACTGTCCAAATAAATTTGCGATTCTTGCGCAGAAAAGCGCGTGACGCGAGTCGTTAGAGCTTCTCTTTCACCCAGGCGAGTGCGTCTTTCACATAGATTTTTGTGAGCTTGTGGTCCTGGTTGTACCAAATCAGTTTTGAATTTGGGCTTTCAAAGTACGCGCTGTAGGTCGCATTCATTTCGGGCACCGTGTAGAACCCGTCCTTTTCTCCCATCAGCATTAAGATGGTCTTGCCTTTGACGCCCCAAGAGTAATCCACCGGTGCGGCGGGGCCATAATCGAGCGAGCGCATCGGGGGCACACAGGTGACTGCCATTTTGATGCGCGGCTCGGTGGCAAGAAGATAGATCGAATCCATGCCGCCCATGCTATAGCCCAACGCGCCGATGCGCCGCATGTCTATTTCGGGCCGCACGGCCAAATAATCAAGTGCGCGACGGTAGTCTTTTACCGTCTGTACCGCTATCTCAGTGAACGTGAAGAGGTTTACTTTGTCGGGAGCACTCGAATCTTTGTAGGTATTTACGTGCAAATAGTCGATCTCGTTGCTACGTTCCCCGTGCGCCGGTGCGTCGAGGGCTAGAACGGCGTAGCCGTTTTCGAGAAGTGCCTTGCGCATTTCACCGCCGCTGATATAGTTGTCGTCTTCCCACCAATTTTCTTTGCCGCCGGACCAACCATGAATCAGTAACACCAATGCGCAGGGCTTGGGCGCGTTCTTTGGCAACTCAATATAACCCGGTACAAGAAAACCTTGCGCACCACGGAAGACAATCTTCTGGCGTAGCGTGTCTTCGCCGTCCCAATCGCGCACGATACGCGCTTCGAGCGGAATTTCTTTGTTGTAGTCGAAAAATGGGAGCCGCGCTTTGTAGGCTTCTTCGCTGATACGGGGATAAGGAGAAGCGGGTTGTGCCCATGCGACTAGAGAGCACAAACCGAGGATGGACAAGTGACCAACTCTTAATAGACGCTGCGTGGGCATAAATAGACCACTCCATACGATTAGATTACGAATCGCCATTACGATTACGATTACGAACACTCCCTTCGCGTTGCGGAGGGTAAGCGAGCACGAAGAATACAACACTGTAGTTATCGCATGGAACTTGATCAGGAAAAGATCGGGATTATACTCGTAGACCACGGCTCGAAGCATGTGGAAGCGAACAATATGCTCATCGAGGTGGCGCGGATCGTACGCGAGCACCTAGGCGGCATCGTTGAGCATGCGCATATGGAGTTGGCGGAACCAACGGTTGCGCAAGCATTTTCCACGTGTATTCGCCAAGGCGCGGAACACATTGTTGTACATCCGTACTTTCTCGCGCCGGGCCGCCACAGTACGATTGATATCCCGTGTTTGGCAGCGGCGGCGGCGGAACGATTCCCAGGTGTTTCCTTCGCGGTAACCGATCCGCTGGGGATAGACGCACGCCTGATCGAAGTAGTGACAGAACGCATCGCAGCAGTAACGAAGCCGGAGCCTTCGCAAAGGTGAGCAGCGTAGTTGAAGCATGGCGTGCGGCATTGGGGGCAGACAAAGTAGATGACTGCGCCGCAACGCTTGACCGTTACGCACGTACGACGCAGCCCTCCGCGACGCGTCCTTGCTGTATTCTATTTCCATCTACGACCGAAGAAGTGCAAGCGATAGTTCGCATCGCATCCGAACATCGCACTGTCGTGTATCCCATTTCGCGCGGACGCAACTGGGGCTATGGCGATGCCTGCGCGCCGGCAAACGGCGCGGCAATCGTCGATCTAGGGCGAATGAACCGCATCCTCGACGTGAACACGGAACTCGCCTACACGGTCATCGAGCCGGGCGTGACGCAGGGGCAACTTAACACATACTTAAAAGACAATCGCACGGGCTTGTGGATGGACTGTACCGGCGCGGGGCCTGAAGCGAGCCTTGTTGGCAATACGCTCGATCGTGGTTTTGGCCACACACGCTACGGCGATCATGTGAGTACGACGTGCGGGATGGAGATTGTTCTTGCGGATGGCCGCGTGCTGAACACCGGCTTTGGGCATTACCCCAATGCGAAGGCTGGCCGCGTCTACAGCTACGGAATAGGCCCTTCCTTGGATGGACTGTTTTGTCAATCAAACTTCGGTATTGTGACAAAAATAGGGTTGTGGTTGTCTCCCGCACCGGAAGCCTTTAACTTCTTTTTTGTAAGACTTTCCAACGATGCAGACATTGTATCTTTCATCGATCGGCTAAGGCCGCTACGCATGTCTGGTGTTGTTCAGTCCGCGGTGCACATCGGCAACGACTACCGCATTTTTTCAAGCCGCGGGCGATATCCCTTTGATATGACCAACGGAGCCACGCCACTGCCGCAGGAAGTGCGCAAACAGTTGCGCGACCGCTACGGACTGGGCGCCTGGAACGTTGCAGGAGCAGTGACGGGCACGAAGGCGCACGTACGCGCGTCGCGACGGGCCGTTCGCGAAGCGTTGCGCGGGCTTGGAAACCTGCGTTTTGTGAGCGACAAGCAACTGGACTTCGCGGCCCAGGCGTTCGGGCTTTTAAGTAAGTTTGGGATTGCGCGTGGTACCGCAAGTTTCATCACGTCGGCGAAGCCGGTACTCGCCGCGGCGATGGGAATTCCCGCCGAGCAACCCATTCGCGGGACGTATTGGCGATTGCGTCACGAACCACCGCAGGACGTGAATGATCCGATTGAGGCGGGCGCCGGCGTCATGTGGGTTTCTCCTGTGTTACCCATGCGCGGCGAAGATGCGCGCCGCGTAATGCAAATCGTAGAACCACTTTTCGCGGCGCATGGCTTCGAGCCGATGACCACTTTCACGATGATTACGGAACGGTCGATGGTTGCCGTATTAAACGTTTATTTTGATAAGCGCGATGTGACGGAAACGCGCCAAGCCGAGGCATGTCACCACGAGCTGGTGAAGGCACTCATCAAAGAAGGCTATATTCCATATCGGGCCGGGCTCAGCACGATGCCAATGATATTCCAGGACGGCGATGTGTTTTGGGATGTCGCAGCGCAGATCAAGCGTGCGCTGGACCCTTCCGACATTATTTCAAGGGGTCGCTATCTCCCGCCACAACAATAGGTTACGCAGCGCGGCATGGCGCTGAATGCATGTGCTATGATCTTCGTCTGGATCTGCAAGGAGATTGAGCATGTTTACGCGAGTATTGATTGCCTTCGTGGTCGTGATGATTACCGTGCCTTTTGTTGGTATCGCGCAGGACAACGCCAAACTAAAAGTAGGTGACGCCGCGCCGGATTTTGACATCCCGCAGCAAAAAGCTGTGGAAGGCGCGCCCGCCAAGCTTTCGGATTTGAAAGGCAAGAAGAACGCGCTGATTGCTTTCTATCCGAAAGCCGACACTCCAGGCTGCACCAAACAGCTCTGCGGCTATCGCGATGATATACAAAAGCTTCAGAGCGCAAACACCGAGGTAATCGCGGTTAGTGTTGATCAGCAAATCGACAGCGAAAAATTTCAGGAGAAATTTAAGCTGCCCTTCTCGCTCGTCGGCGATCCTCAGCACAGGATTATCGATGGTTATGGCGTGCCGCTGAAAGATTTCAGCGGTAACAAATTCGCGCAGCGGTCGGTTTTCGTAGTCGATAAAGACGGCAAGATTCAGTATATCGACATGGATTATAAGGTCGCCGAAGATAAGGACGTGCTCTACGAACAGATCAAGAAGCTCGAGGGTGGCGCGGAAGAAAAGAAGCAGTAAGCCGCTCTTACAGAGAGACTACTGCCGCTGGTCGAACATCCCTGGATCGTCGAGATTGTCTTCAAAGATCTGCACGCCGTTTTCCGTGCGCAGTTGGTCCATGACCTTTCCGTAGAGAATGCTGCGCTGCAGTCTCGGCTTTGCTTCTTCAAGGGTCTGCTGAGTTTCATCGGTTCGGCCAGTAACCTTAATCGTGAGCATCCCCGCAGGGTACTCGCGTTGTGAGGTGGTTCCTTTTGCATCTTGCGTAGCTTGCGTCCATCCTTGGATGAAGATGGGCCCGACGACATCGTTTACTTGGGCGCCGGATGCCTGCTGCCAGAACGGCGCAAACTTCACCTTCGTTGGGTCCTTCTCAAGTTCTGCCTCGATGAGTTCTGCTTTTGCAGACGCGTATTCGTTTAACACATCTTGCACAGGAGATCCGCCGCGCAACTTGCGCGTAGCTTCGGCACTGGCGGCGCGCGCCTCCTGTGAATCGCCCGGTATCAGCACGCCGCTGAAAGCGATCCGCTCGGGATGTTTCAGGTCGGCTTTGCGCAACTCGAACTCTTTTTGAAACTCGTCGTCTGTAACAGCAATGGTTTGCTCTTTAATCGCCTGGTCGATTCGAAATAAAACGCCCTCTTCCGCTTCAAGTTCTTTGAGCATTTCATCGATGCGGATTTCGCGCTCTTCCTCCATGTACTTAAGGTCTTGCTCCGTCATGTGGTACTCTTCGGGATTCTCGATCTTGAAGAACATCTCCGGTTTGTTGATCCGGAGAACGGCCTCTGCCATTTGGCGTGGAATGGAAATTCTTCCTGTTGCCACGAGGTCTTCGGCGTTTTTGTGGCGCACCCGTTTGTCCAGATAATTTTGCAAGGCGCTGCGCACATCCCCTTTGGTGCGGATGTTGGGGCGTGTCTCCGGCGACATGTCGCGAAGGACTTTATTGAAATCGCCGCGCGTGATCGCTTTACCGTCAAACATTGCGATTTTGCGGCGGTCCTTGTCGATTATTCCGAAACACGAGCTAAACGAAAATGCTGCGAGCGCGCACAATGCCGCCGCGCGGAGGGGGGTGGTAAACACTGCTGACTCCTTGCTTCCCGAGCGCGTTAGTTTACCATTCAGCCGAGCGCATACCAACCGCGCGCCACACTGCCGGCTCAGCTTGGCAGCGCCCCCGTGACCGCCGCGGAGAGATCGTTCAGGTGCACGCGCTCCAGCCAATACTTCTTCAACGCACCCGTTGCGTCGAATACAAAAGTCGCCGGGAGTTCCCCATCCCAGCCGGAAGCATTGGCGCCGATTAACTTCACCAATTCGTCTGGCGGCAGTTCGTCGAGTACGTGGACTGGAAAAGGCAATTGTTTCTCGGCTGAGAAAGGCTTTACTGCGTCTTCAAGAGCGACTGGCCCATCGGCGCTCAGGCTGAGGAATTCGATGCGTTGCGGATCGCGGTCTTTATAAAACGTGGCCAGTTCTGGCATTTCCTCAATACAAGGTATGCAGTACGTAGCCCAAACATTGATCACGAGCACCTTTCCGCGCGCGGCCTGTAGCAGGCTGTTGATCTTCTCGCTGTTTGCCAATGTGACGGTTGGCACAGGCGCGCTGTCTTGTTGCGCCGCTGCCGGAGGCGCCGCCACGGGCGTGGTAGGGGGCTGCGCCTGAACGGCGGTTGACTGCGCTGTGGTTGGCCGGGGTTTATTGCACGCGGCCAATATGAGCGACACTGCAACTACGGCGATTACCCGCACTGCATTCCAATGCGCCATAGCGCTTGTGTCCTTTCTGGGATGTCTACTCCACAACGACTTCGCGTGCGCCGTCGTCCCGCACGAGAACAATCACATCCTGTCCGCTGGCCTTGTGGCGCGTAATGTTCATCACGAAGTGTTGATTGGAACGCACATTTCGTTCGGCATAATCCCGCGCGGCGGCTTCATCGTCGAAGACTTCGATGTTGACGTTGTCGTACCCCACGCAGGCGTCGCGTAGTTTCTTGCCAATCTCTTTCAACTGATCGTCAGTCGAACCGGGCGCCACGGCACAAATCATGCCGCGCAGCGAGCCGACCTCAGGGCCCATTTCTTTGGCCTGCTCCGGGGTCCGGCCCCACTCTTTCACCGACAGATAGCCGGCCTCACCATAATTGACACCGGGCGCGGGCGTGGACACTGGCGGTTCAGGAGCAGGTATCGGCTCGACTTCGCCGGCGGGTCCCTGTTCCAGTTCGTCGCGCGTGGCGAGGTCCTTCTTCAGACGACGGTTCTCGTCGCCCAACTCACCCACGAGATAGGCAAGCGCGGCATCGACGGTTTCCTGCAGGCGCGACACTTCGCGGTGAAGCTCCTCTACTTCGTGGCGCAGTTGTTGCACTTCGCCCGGCGCGGCGGGCGGTTGCTCTGCAGTCGATTCCGGTGTGACGACCGGCGTCGAAGTGACGTGTTCGGAAGCGATTTCTTTTAGCTGGGACTTAAGTTGGTCGAGTGTTTGCGCGGGTAACGCGGTAGGCGATTCTATTGTGTAGGTATTCGCCGCAGCCAATATCGGCGCGGCGGGCCGCTCGGCGGGCTGCACCGTAACACTTGCTTCGGCGCGCGCCGGCGCGTCCGCTGGGTCGCAGCGGAGAAACGCGAGGCACGCGGAGATTGCTATGATATAGAGAGCGGGTCGCGACATTTGGCCATGACTATATCACGCAGCCGAACCATTCGGCAGACTGCATCATGTCAGTCATGGAACGGCGGCGGGGCCGAATGCGTTGACCAAGACGAGCCGAATTCCGATTCGACCCTACGCGAAATGCTCCTGCAAGAACGCAAGATCCAGCTCCGGGTAGACCGGATAGCGATCGAGTAGTTTTTTTGTGCGTGATTTCGCCGTTTCGAGGGCCGTGGCATCTATCGTGTGCTTAATCTTGCTGGGCTTGCCCGCGTTTGCGCCGGATTCGACCAAGTCAGGTTTGGTATTGGAAAGTGCGAATTTGATGGTGGCGGCGATTTCCTTCATCTCTTCCGCGCCCATGCCGAGCGTGGTAACGGCGGGCGTTCCGAGGCGCAGTCCGCTGGTGACGAGCGGCGTATTTTGATCGAAGGGTATGGTGTTCTTGTTCAACGTGATCCCGCACTCGCGCAACGCGCTTGCGGCTTGGCGCCCCGTGAGGCCGAAGGTGGTGACGTCGATCAACATGAGGTGGTTATCGGTACCGTTGGATACGACCTTCATGCCTTCGCTGATGCAAGACTCGGCGAGGGTCTTGGCGTTCTCGACGATCTTGTGTGCGTAGATTTTGAAGGCCGGAGTATTGGCTTCGGTGAATGCGACGCCTTTGGCGGCCATGATGTGCGATAGCGGTCCGCCGAGGACCATCGGGCAACCCTTATCGACATACTCGGCGAATTCTTTTGTCGAGAGCACGACGCCGCCGCGCGGGCCGCGCAGCGTCTTGTGCGTGGTGGATGTGACGATGTGCGCGTGCGGGAATGGGCTGTGATCGCCCGTGAACACGCCGCCGGCGACGAGACCTGCGAAGTGCGCCATATCCACCATCAACACCGCGCCGACGGCATCCGCTATTGCGCGCATGCGTTTGAAATCGATGGCGCGCGGATAGGCGCTGTAACCCGCGAGGAGAATGAGCGGCTTCACTTCGCGTGCCTGCTTTTCGATCGCGTCGTAATCGAGGAGGTGCGTCTCCGGGTGTACGCCGTAGCTGTGCGCCTCGAACATTTTGCCGGAGACATTGTGACGGTAGCCATGGGTGAGGTGTCCGCCCGCGGCGAGGTTGAGGCCTAGCAGGCGCTGGTTGCCCATGGCCTGACGGATGCGCTCCCAATCCTCATGTGAAAGGGCGCTTGGATCCTTCGCGTTCAACTCCGCGAGTTTTGGCACTGTAATCCGCGCCTGGAGGATGGCCCAGAAGGCGACCATGTTCGCATCAGCGCCACTGTGCGGCTGGACGTAAGCGTGATCGCAGCCGAACAACTTACAGGCCTGCGCGCAGGCGTAGGCCTCGAGGTCGTCGATATTGTCGCAACCTTCATAGAAGCGCGTGCCGGGGAAGCCCTCGGCATATTTATCCGTGAGCAGGTTGCCCATCGCCGCCTGTGTTGCCAGGGAACAGTAGTTTTCGCTGGCGATAAGCTTTATGTATGCGCGCTGGTCCGCCAGTTCTTGCACGATCCCGCGGGCAATTCCCGGAGCCACACTCGCCACCTGTGTGAGATTGGCGATATACGACAGAAAGCCCGGATGGATTTTGTCCGGGTCGGTCTTGGCAAGATACGCGGTAATCGCGTTATCGGCGGAAACAGTAAGGGCCACGGGCGGATCTCCTGCGATAAGGGTGTGCACTGCGCGTTGAAAACGAGCAAGCACGATCCTACTCGCGTGCAGGTAGCGAATCAATGAACCGGAAGTTGTCGGGGAGACTACCGGCGATTGCCTTTATCTATATGCCCAACGCGTTGCACTCGCAAGAGGTCACCATGAAGGCAGGTTGGACACGAAGAATACATACTCACTTGCGAAACGACCCCTGTTTGGTTGACGCATACGCACTAAACTGCGATTTGCAAAACGAGGGGAACTCGCGGCATGCAAAACTATTCGCGTCTGTTTATCGAGAAGCGCGGCTGGTCGCGCTCATTTGCTATACTTCGCGCCTGCCACTTTTCAATTATGCTGGAGACACCCATGTCGTTACGCCGATTCTCACGAGCCTTTGCGGCATTCGCGCTGGCATTGCTTTCTACCCAGATGACTGACGCGTTTGCCGCGAGCAAGAAGAAAGACGCGCCTCCCCCGGAGCCCAAGGATCTCGCGTGGAACCTGCGCGACCACTACACGTTCAGGATGCCGCCGTACGAGTTCATCTACGGCGGGGACAACGGGCAGTGGGCTCTCAGTCTGAACGGCGCGCCATTGATGGATCGAGTGAATGCATCCGTTACCTTCGCGGATGGACGCGAAATCAGTTGTGCGGATCTTGGCGTTGGGGTGACCACGCGAATCAAGCTCAGCGCGGAGCTCGGCGAAGGCGTGGAATATATCGTCACGATTCCCGCCAAAGACGGCATCTCCATGCGCCACTCGTACACGGTGTTCAATAAGCACCCTTTCTCCACCTTCCGTCTTGAAGTGAAGAACGAGGGCACGGCCCCGGTGGAGATCGCAAAGATCAGCCCGGTCATCGTGCCTCCAGGCAGCATGAAGGGTTTGGGCGCCAGTTCAACGGTTAACTTGCGCCGATTCGTCATGCATGGACCCTGCGCAGTCTATTCGCCGGAGGCGACGCCCTACGCGGTAATAATCAATGACCCGGATGCAAAGGCCACTTTGGCAATAGGTTCGCTGACGAACGGCCGCGCCGACGCGACCGCCGACTTGCAGCAGTTCTCTGGTGCGTGGCAGGGCAGCATCACGAACACCTTCGATCCCGCGGTGAGGCTGGAACCCGGTCAGACTTTGCAGTCCGATCCAGCGTTCATCTGTTTTTCGATGCCGACGCCATCCGATGTCGATTTGTATTACGCGCAGGCGCACATCAATTTCCCGAAACCGGCGAACTCCAAGACCGCGCCACGCGCATGGGTAACCGTGAAGGATGGGGAATCATTTGCCGCGCTCCAGGCCGCCCGGAATGACTGGACTGGCGCAGACGCCGCCCTTGTGCCGGTGACGTGGGAGGGGAGACCGGGATCGCTCGAAGGTTCATCCCCGGATTGGCCGCGTGACATGAAATCCGCTGCCTCGCAATTGCACCAGGGCAAGGGCGGCGCAGGCATTACCGTTGATCCCCTCTGTGTTTCCGGTGGTAAAGACACGTTCATCGCAAAGTCCGAAGATGGTCGTGTGTGGCTCAACCCCGCAAACGAAGAAGGCATGACTTTTGGCGTAGAACGCCTGAAGCAAGTCGCCGGATGGGGTTTTGACTTTTACGTGGTCGCGGCGTCGCGGGTGCCAAACGAAGTGTTGAAACACTTCAACATTTCCCGCGCGACCGCCAATGCGCGCGCATTCGACATGATGCTCAAAGCCGCGGGAGGCGCACCGGTGTATGCCGCATCGCGCGGCGCGATGGGCGACAACCGCGACGCTTGGCTTGACGCCGCGGCGTCGACGGCCCGCTTTGAAGAATACAGCATCATCGCCGGACCGGTGCGGCTCGATGCAGACAAGGCGAAAGATATCTCGGAGGAGACTGCACTTGCGATCGCGTTTTGCGGCGCACCTGTCGAACTGATTGGCAAGCCGTCGAGCGGCGTGCGCACTGCGGTCGGCGAGGCGCTCTCAAAGAGTGGCTACTTTGCCCGTCCCTTGGACGCGGCTTCGCCGGCGCCGAAACTGTGGCAGGTGGAGACTACTCCTAGCGGCAAAAAGGATTCGCTGGACATTGCCATCGTGTCCTTTACCGGCGCGCGCGCAAGCACGGATGACGACCTGAAGACCTATTCCGGCACGCCGGCAAAGACCTCGAAAGCCGAAGCCGCCGGGTATGTGAAGAAGCTACCATCCGGCGGACCGTCCAAGCGCGAGTAACCGTATATTGATATGGTTCAATGCCTTTCGCGGATGCAGCACCGCCTGTGGTATCCTTGCCCCAGCTTGGTCATGCCGGCACAGAGGCTTGCTTGTGACGAAACCGTTTTTTGTGGAGCAGTTTGGCAGCACGATGGACGCCGTCGGGCCTGTGCTGCAGGCAGCGTTACGCTCGCTCATCGAACATGGCTGGGTGGAGCCGGATCAAAAGTTCTACGCTCAGTTGTGTTTGGAAGAAGCGATCGTGAATGCAGTGGATCACGGCAACGAATGCGATCCGTCCAAGCAGGTGCGCGTTGAAATGGCCGAAGAAGGCGATATCTGCATCATCCGCGTATTCGACGAAGGACGGGGATTTTCGCCCTGCGAAGTAAATCAGCCACAGTTGGAGCAGTTGAATGGCCGCGGAATCTGCCTAATCCGGTGGTGCATGGAAATAGTGACTTACGATAAAGAGCGCAAATGCCTGGAGATGCGCATGCGGCGCAAAGGTATCGATCGCAAGGGGTGTGCAAAGTGAGTGAAACGTTGGTTGAGTTCGAAGTGCGCGGGGCCATCACGATCGGGGTGATCAAGGCCGGCAGCGTGCTTGATGCGATGAACGTATCGCAGTTCGGCGCGCAAGTTGGATCGTATGTGCGCCAAAATACGGGACTGCGTTTGCTGCTCGA
The DNA here is from genome assembly GCA_020848835.1 of Candidatus Hydrogenedentota bacterium. Taxonomy (GTDB): domain Bacteria; phylum Hydrogenedentota; class Hydrogenedentia; order Hydrogenedentales; family SLHB01; genus JABWCD01. The sequence goes on along the minus strand of JADLHJ010000099.1, from coordinate 17,818 downwards.
CTTTCACCTCGTCGAATATTTGTCCAGCGCGGTGTTGACGGAGTTGCTGCGCGTCAACCAGGCCTGCAAGGAAGGCGGCGGCGAACTTCGTCTCTGCGCGTTGAACGCCGATATCAAGAAGGTGTTTGAGATCACAAATCTCGACAAGCTGTTCACCATTTACCCTGGCCCCATGGAAGAATCGCTGATCAAGTTCGCGCGCTCCCTTTCCATTGCGGCAGAAGAAACCGCCTGGTCACACGTGACCAAAGAGTAGTGCTCTGATGCGAACCGCGTCGCGCCTCACCGCTACGTGCCTTCTTGCCGCCGGTCTTGTTTGCGGTTGCGCGGTGCGCTCTCATGCCGCGGAAGAACCAAAGAATACGGAAGTCGTAGACGCATTAAAGGCTGTCGCGCTGTCATCTGACGCTGCATCGGCGGACTTTTTACTTGCGCGTGTGGACGATCCCGCGATCAAGACCGAACTGTGGCAGCGTGATTTCCAGACGTATTTCACCACCGGCGCCTTCACCACGGCGCTCGCGCTGTTCTGGGAATCGGCCATCGCCGACGCGGAAGAAGCGGAACAACCACGCATCGCGCTGATATCCGCGCTTTGTGCTAGCGAGGCAGTCAAACCCGCGCTTCCGAATGCGGCTGCATTACCCGCCGCGTATCAATCGCTCGCGACGTCGTTTCGCTGGCTGCAGTACGTGGCACCGGTGTTGGACACAAGCGCGCGCGGCACGGTCTACTCGTCGCTTGCGAAGGCCATTGGCAGCGGAACACTCGGCGGGTTTGCAAGCACTCCGCAGCAGTACGCATTTTACGTCCAGACCTCGCTCACCGTTTGCGAGTACGCGGTTGCCAGTGGACGCACGGCCGCAGGGCGATTGCTGGGCCTGCAGCCCGCGCAAGCGGCGGTGTGGGAAACTCACGGCATTCTCGTTTTTGACAATAACGCCTTCAGCGCACAGCACTATGCAAGCCTTTCTTCGTTGCTGCAAGCCATTCCCAAACGCTTGCACGCGATTCGCGCTATTATCGTCCCCGACTCCACGGGCATTCCCGCCGGCACGGGCTTCATCACGTCCGGCCAGGTCATCTATCTACCGTATATTGCAATGAACGTCTACACGTCTCCGCAGGAATTTCTTGAAAGTGGCGGTCGCTACGCCCCTCAATTCACCGCGGTGGCCGCGCAGGAAATCGTGCGCGCGGTGCAGGCGGTCCAATTCTGGAAGCGGCCTGCGCTCGCCGCGCGGCGCGACATCATTCTTGCAAACGCGCAACACGTGGGGGCGCGCTATTTGCGCCATTACCGCATGGTGCCGCCCGGAACGTACGCAAATAATCCCGATGAGCTTCTTCCCGCGCTCGCTTATATCTATGTGATCGATTCGCGCACGGTCTTTCAAATGGCGATGGCCCTCTTTCAACTGACCGAGGAGGAAGCGGTCGATCAGTATTTGTTGCTTGCGGATCTGCTGTCCGATGGCGGAAATAGCGCACCGCTTCTCGCCACTTCGCTCGATGGCGCCGTCTCGTACGCGACGGCAAGTATTGGCCGCATTCACGCGAGTTGGGTTAGACCACCCAATCCCGCCAACGGGAATCTTCTGTATTCGAATGTTGCCGTGCCTGTTGATATGTGGTTCTGCAATTCCATTGCGTATCAAAATACGCGCTACATATTTGAGTTCGATGACCACGGCATCACCACGCGCTACATTCGTTAGAGCGGTCCCCATGCGTTTGCCGTACATTGTCGCGACGGTGCTGTACTGTGCGTTCTTGTTTTCCTTGTCTGCAGACAGCGATCCGCCGAAGTTCGAGTTTCCGTGGCAGATTATGGGCCTGGACAAAGTCATCCACGCGGTCCTTTACTCGGTGCTTGGCGCAATCGTTTCCGTTGGCATGCGCCGTTCGGGCCGGGCTGTGTCGCCCTGGGCGCAGTGCTTTGTGCCAATCCTTTTCGCTGTCCTCTACGGCATTACCGACGAGATTCACCAACTCTACGTTCCGAACCGTAATTTCGATGTGGGCGATTTGCTGGCCGATCTTGCGGGCGCAACCCTCGCGCAGATGGCGCTGTGTTACTCCTACTGGCGCAACGGGTTCTCGATTCGCGCGCAGGATGCGAACTTTTGAGCGCGAGGCGGTATTAAGAGACGCAATGCATTGTCAGCTAGGAAACGACGTGATACGATCTGCCCATGAGTGAGCCGACCCCTCAGGTAGCGAGCCTTGCCACACGCCTTCAGGCGCGGGGTTGCGGCTTCCTTTTTTTTCTCATCATGGTCGTCGTTGGGGCGGGATTCGGCGCCGGGCTGGGGCTGTTTGCCTATCAAATGGAAAAGGCAAAAACGCAGATCGCCGCGCTCGATCAGTTCCGCCCGCGCATCGGCAGCAAGGTTTACGCAGACGAAGGGGCGACTTTACTTGGCGAGTATAACGTCGAGAATCGCCAGCTTGTGCGGCTTACCGAAATCCCGCTAATCGTGCAGAAGGCGGTCGTCGCTGGTGAAGACGCGGTGTTCTATGAGCATAAGGGTGTGCGCCCGGACGCCATGGTCAAAACGGTGATGTACATCGCGCAGACGGGACGTATCCGCGGCGGTAGTACCATCACTATGCAGCTCGTCCGCAACGCCGAGGAGGTCACGGGCGTTTCCAAAGAGCAGACGCCCGCCCGTAAGGCGCGGGAAATGGTTGCCGCCCTGCAAGTCGAACGCGAATTCACCAAGGACGAAATACTTGAACTTTATTTGAACCAGGTATTTTTCGGCGGCGGTGCGCACGGAGTTGAAGCCGCAGCGCAGCAATACTTCGGAAAATCCTGCCGGGAAACCGATCCGGACAAAAAGATCAACATAACAGAAGCCGCCACGCTCGCGGGGATACTCCCGTCGCCTAATGCGTTTCGTCCCGATCTGCATCCCGAAGCGGCGCAAGTGCGGCGCAATCTTGTGTTAGATCGAATGCTCGAGCATGGTTTCATTACGCAGTCGGAGTATGACGAGGCGCGCGCAACGCCTGTTCGCAGCTACGTGCTGACGCCGCAGCAGCGCGCGGAAGAGTTGGAAAAAGAAAACAGCAAGGTGCGTCAACCCAACGAGTTCCTGGCGCCCTACTTCGTGCGCGAGATGAAAGTGCGCGCGCTGCGTAACAAGGCCTTCGAAGATGAAACCTTGCTCGAAAGCGGCGACGAAATTATCACTACGCTCGACATGCGTTTGCAGAAGGCGGCGGAAAAGGCGCTCTTCGATCAGCTTGCGAAGTTTGACGAAATCAAGCTGAAACAATTGCAGCGCGCTGGCCGCGAGGAAGAGTTTGTACCGGTGCAGGGCGCGCTCGTGTGCATGGACAACCGGGACGAGTACAAGGGCTATGTGCGTGCACTGGTCGGCGGTCGCGATTGGGACGTTGAACAATACAACATGGCCACTCAGGCGCTACGCCAACCGGGTTCGAGCGTAAAACCATTCGTCTTTGCAACCGCGCTCCAATATGGCCGGGAAAAATTCATCAGCCCCGCAACCATTCGCGTGGACGAGCCGTTTGTTCACGTAGTTGGCACTACGCGTTGGGCACCGCAGAATTTTTCCGGGTCATTCTCCGGCCCCGTCACCCTGCGCTACGCGCTCGAAAAATCGATCAACGTTGTCACCGTGAAGCTAGTAAAGGAATTCGGATTTCAGAATGTAAAGTCTACCATCGAGAAATGTTTCCCCGGCGTGACAGTGCGCAACGACACGGGCCTGACCGTGGGGCTAGGCACGCACGAAGTCACCGTGCTCGATCAATGCGCGGCGTACGCTGCAATAGCCTGCGGCGGCGTATATTCGCCACCAATCTTTATCGAGTCCATTAAGAACCGCGACGGGATCGAGCGGTACCACTGCGAGATAGAGAAACAAGAGGTCATGAGCAAAGACGTTGCTTATGTGATTCGTTATATGTTGCAGGGTGTTGCGCAATACGGCACCGGTGCGGCATCGCAAAAACTGGGGCGTCCACGCGGCGGGAAGACCGGCACAACGAACAACGCGCGCGATCTCTGGTACTGCGGCTTTACCCCCGAGTACACCTGCATCGTATGGCTCGGGTACAAGGACAACCGATCGCTTGGTACAGGCGCGAACTACACCGGCGGGCGCCAGGCCGTGCCCGTGTGGACCAACTTCATGATCGAAGCGCTTGAAGGCGAGCCCGTGCAGGACTTTAAAATCGATGAAGGCGTGATCGAATGGCACAATGTTTCTCGCCAGAGCAGCAAGGGTCACCAGGGCGGCTTCAAAGAGATGTTCATCAAGGGCACCTACCGCGAATACGAACCGACGCCCGAATCCGAAACGCCGGCGGATATCGGCCCCTCCGACATCGAGGCTATCGACGCGCAGATGGAACAGCGCAGTCTTCAGGCCGCGCTTAACCAGTACTAGCGCATTTCTCAGCGCCTGCGACAGAAGACCGCGCGAACGCGGTACTCCAAACGAGCCGCGCCAAGTTTTCATGGCGAAAGATGCAGGTAGTTTTACCGTGCACGGCATGTACCTGCTATCATGTAGTCATGAAGCGGTGGTACTTTTCAATTGCGCTCCTCGCAGTTCTGCCGATTTTACTCGGGGCGGCCGGACTTAACGATCGTGTGCGTCGGCCCATCGCGGCGGGGAAGTATTACCCCGCCAACCCGGCGCAATTGTCCGCGGCAGTGACGCAATACATAAGCGGTGTCGAGCCGCTGAAGTTGCCGGGGCCCGTGATTGGCTGCGTCGTGCCGCACGCCTCGTATCGGGCAGGCGGCGCGGTGATGGCGAGTGCGTTCAAGTATTTAACCCCCGGGCAATACGAACGCGTGATTGTTTTATCGCCGGCGCTGCAAGCCGAGTTTCGCGGATGCTCCGTACCGTCGGCGCAGTATTACCGCACGCCCCTGGGCGACGTGGAACTCGATGGCAAAGCAATCCGCCGCCTTACCGTAAACAAACTGATCGACATTCGCGCGCTCGTCTACCGTAAAGAAGTCTATGACAGCCCCTACACCGCGCGACAGGAGCTTCACGAAAAAGAACCCGCTGTCGAGGTGATACTCCCGTTTCTTCAGGTGCAACTGGGCAAATTCAAGTTGGTGCCGATTGTGGTGGGCGATCTCAAGAAAGTGACTGGCGAGTTCGACGAACCGGCGCTCGATTCGATTGTGAATACTTTGCGCGCAATTATTGATGAGAAAACGCTCGTGATTGCCTGCTCGGATTTCACGCGTTACGGTGCAATCCACAACTACACGCCCTTTAATTCCGACATCATGCAGAATATTGCCCAGTTGGATATGGCGGCAATCCGGCTTGTGGAAGAGCGCCGTGTGCGCGGACTTCAGGCCTATATGAAAGAAACCAAGAACACGATTACCGGCCCGGAGGCGATGTGCATTCTCATGCGGCTCATGCCGCCCACTTCCGGCGGGGTCATGGTGGGATACGACACGACCGGACGGATTACGGGAAACATGCGCGCTTCGGTAAGCTGCGCATCGATCGTGTTTATCGATGGTATGCGCGAACGCGCCGCGCGGCAGGCGCCCATTACTATTACGGACAAACCGCGCGCCGAAGTGGCGGCACCACCTGCAGGAGGCATCAATCCTCCTTCGGAGTCGGTGGAGGTTGCGCCTCCAAATGACGCAGTGCACCCAACCGAATGAACATTTCTTGTCACGCGACGAGGAATGCTTGCTGCTGCGAATCGCACGCGACGCGCTAACCGACTGGGTCTCGCGGCAGAATCGTATCGACCTTTTGTCGTACGCGCTTACACCGGCGTTACAAGAGCCTCACGGCGCGTTTGTGACGTTACGCAAAGGCCGTGAACTGCGCGGCTGCATCGGTTATACACAAAACAGGGAAACATTGGCACGAGTGGTAATGGAGAACGCGATCAACGCGTCGAGCAAAGACCCTCGCTTTGATCCCGTGCAATCCGACGAGCTGCCAAGTATTTCGATTGAGATATCCGCATTAACGCCGGGCGATTCGCCAGAAACGCCTTTCAAATTGGTGCGCGGCTTGGACGAGATCATCATCGGCCGTGACGGACTGTATATTGAAATGCCTCCATATCGCGGTGGGCTTCTGCTCCCACAGGTCGCTGCCGAACGCGGTTGGAGTGTTGATCAATTCTTGCGCGCCGTGTGCCAAAAGGCAGGCTACCCAGACCGCGCATGGGAATTTCCGGACGCGCGGTTATATCGATTTTCCGCGCAGGTATTCGGAGAAGAGCAGGGCGGATTTGCGGTTTACAAACGCTGAATTGCGCCGTACAGAAGTTGCACCAGGCGCGCCGAGGCGGACTGTGCGACGCGCACCACCTCGTCGTGAGTCAACACCTGCGGCGCACAGCAGTTATTGGTGACGATAGTGAGCACTGCCGCGCGTATGCCAAGCTGTTTACACCGAGCAATTTCAGGCGCGGTACTCATGCCCACAACGTCGCCGCCAAGGATTTGCAGGGCGCGAATTTCCGCCGGCGTCTCGTACGACGGGCCGTGCATCCAATAATAGGTACCGCTTGCGTCGGCGCCTTCGATCTGAAAATCCGTCACGAGCGAGTCCGGTCGATCCACCCAACGCACATATGGCCACGTGCGCAAATCACCGATCGATACGATATCGCCGGGTTTTAGATCGGGGCGCAATCCGCCTCCAACGTTCGTGAAAATGATCGTTCGCGCGCCAAATGCGTCGAGTACGTCCACCGTACTCGTTACTTCTTCGAACGTATACCCCTCGTAGAAATGCAGTCGGCCACACTGAAGCAATAGCTCGCGATCGCCGCAAGTACCGCGGACAAACTTTCGCGCGTGGCCTTCCAGCGCGTCAATGTCGAATCCAAGTTCGTCCTGAAAAGAAAACTCGGCAGAAATGGAATCCAACAGCGGAGTAAGATCGAGGCCGGAACCCGAGACAATACCAATCACGCCGGCCATGATTCGGGAAAAAACAGATCGCTGTAGAGTTGCAGCGCGTAAGGGTCCGTCATACCGGCGATGAAATCCACCGTGCGGCGCTCGATGCTGTCGCTGAGATCGCCTGCGGCGCTTTCCTTTGTCGGGTTCTCCAGCAAGAACAGGTAGAGTTCCTTCAGTAGCTTCTTGGCCTTGTTTATTTCCTTGCTGATGGCATCGCAGGGATAGAGGTTCTTATACAGATACGTCCGTAGATCGACGGTCGCCTGCCGCACGTCTTCCTGCATCCGCACGCGGCCTTCTTCGCTTCCGAGAATGAGCGCGGTAGTCATTCGGTCAATACGCTGCGAAGTCGCATTTCCCAACCGATCGATTGCGTCCTTGGGGAGATCGCCAAGGGTAATCAAACCGCAGCGTAGCGCGTCGTCAATATCGTGGTTGATGTAGGCGATCGCGTCGCACACGCTGACGACTACCGCTTCCGGCGTCGTAGTATTTACGCTTGGACGTCCAAGCAGGACAGTCTTGCCGATCGAGTGGTTCAGAATGCCCTCACGCACTTCGTGCGTGAGATTGAGGCCCTTGCCGGAGCGGCGCGTCTCGAGTTTGTCCACCACGCGCAAGCTCTGTTCGTAGTGTTTGAAGCCTTCCGAGAACAATTCCGCCAGCACTGCTTCGCCCGCGTGGCCAAAGGGCGTGTGGCCAAGGTCATGCCCGAGCGCGATTGCCTCGGTGAGGTCTTCGTTGAGGAACAGCGCGCGCGCGACGGTGCGGGCTATTTGCGCAACTTCAAGTGTGTGGGTCAGGCGCGTGCGGTAGTGATCGCCTTTTGGCGCGATGAACACCTGCGTCTTCTGCTTCAATCGCCGGAACGCTTTCGTATGAAGAATTCGATCGCGGTCACGTTGAAATGCGGTGCGAAAATCGTGTTCTTCTTCGGGTACTGCGCGTCCGCGCGAATTGCATGCCAATGTCGCGTACGGGCTGAGTGCGGTGCGTTCGCGTTCCTCCAGCAGTTCGCGCACGGTGCGCGCGCCGGTATGCGCGAGGGATGGGGAAGAGGCCGTCATTACTTTCCTACGGCGAGTCGCCGTGCGAGTTCCATGGGCAGGCCCGCGGCAAGTATCTTTCGCTGGCACGTGTCGATGTCGTACTCGATGCGGCAGAACTCGAATGTATTCTTGTCCGTGTCGTAGAAACCGTAGGCCGCACGCGGATCGCGATCGCGCGGCTGGCCCACGGCGCCAGGATTCACGAAGTACCGGTTCGCGGGTTGAAACTGCCGAATGTTCGAGTTCGAAACCGTCGTGTTGCCCTTCTCGCTAAAAAACGAGGGACGATGGCTGTGTCCAAAGAAGCAGATCGTCACATCGCGTCCGTTGAGATACTCGAGTTGGCGCATTGCATCGAGCCAGTCGATGATGTAGTCGTCGCGGCTGCTGGGCGAACCGTGAACGCCAAGGCAGGTGCCGCGAAACACGATTTGTTCGGGACACATTGAAAGCCAGCGGCGGTTGTCGTCGCGCAGTTCGTTAATCTGCCACTCGATTACCTGCTTTGCGGCGGCGCGAAAAAACCAGGGGTCTTCCAATCCGCACACCGCCGCGTCGTGATTGCCCATGATGCATGGGATTTCGCGTTCACGAATGATATCGACGACTTCATTTGGGTTCGCGTTATATCCGGTGAGATCGCCCAGGCAGACGATTCGGTCCGGTTTACGTTTGTCGATCTCCTTGAACACCGCGAGGGTAGCCTCGAGGTTGGCATGGAGATCGGCAATGATGGCAATCTGCATTCGCTACATAACCTGGAGCGCGGGCACAGCCGCCCGCGCACGTCGTTTAGAAATCCTGCTCGACCGTCTTGGGCGCAGGCGCTTTGTCCGGCCGTTCGACGATCTTGCGCAATTGCTGATATTTCTTTTTCGCGTGCTCGTTGGTCGGGTCCATCTGGAGCACCTTCTGCATACAATCCAGGGCCTGCGCGTAATCACGCCGCTTGATAAAACTCACCCCGATATTAAATTGCGAAGCCATGATTTTTCGGCGCAAACGCTTGGAATCGGGATACTTCTTTTGGGCAATCGCATACTGCTCGAGCGACGCAGCGTAGTTGCGCGTTTCGAAGTAGAAATCGCCCATCGTCTCTTCCTGTGTAAGTTCGGTTTTTTCCGCGGCCTTTCTCGCTTCGTGGCGCTCGGTACGCGAGGCCTCGAATTCTTCCGGCGTCTGTATTTTGGCGGTTGCCGAACGCTCCACCAACGCGCAGATATTGTTCGTGGCTGGGTCTTTGGGAACGATATAGAAGCGAGCGTCTTCGGGATCATAGTGCTGCATGCACAGACCCCGCAAAATCTCGCCGTCCGCGAACTCGATTACCAATTCGCTGCCTTCCGGCGCCCACTCGCGATAACGCTGGTTCTTGTCGTATTTACCATCGAAACTCTTAACGTAAAACACCGCTTTTAAATCGGAATAGCGGATATGCATGGTGCTGCCGGTCGTTATGCCGTTCTTATCCACCTTGTCAAGGTGGAAGCCTGAATCCTTGGGGTTCAAAGCGAAGCACACACCGTATTCTGTTCTGCCATCTTTGTATCGCACCACGAGGCGCTGGCGCGTCTGGCGCTTGCGCTGCTGATCTGCGCGGCGCGCTTCCAGTTCCTTGTGTCGCTGTTGCTGTTCGCGCCACTGTTGCCGGATGTCGTCAGTGACGTTTGCGGGTCGCACTTCCGTGGGGAACAATCCCCGGCGTCCGACCTCGTTCACCGCGTCCGCCTCATTTGCGGCTTCGAGAATCCCCGTCTGTTCGACGCCCGCACTGTCAATTGCACGATACGCAAACTTAGGCACGTCTCGTCCCTCCCCGAAAACGGAATCGCCGCCGCACGTGATGCGGGTGGCGCGCAGTATCCGTTAACGAAAAAGGACAGCACTTGGGTGCACGTACCCGAGCTGTCCACACTTCAACGGTACCACGCATGGCGAAATCCTGTCAAAACGTGAAATCTGCTTAACCCGTTGAAAACTAGTATGTTAGCAGCACCCTATCCAATTCCATATCCGCCCTGCCAATGCAAAAAGATTTGTGCCCTAACCCGTTGCATTCTAGGGGATAACCGATTTCTTTACAAGTATTCGGAATCTGCCGGCGAGACTGGCTGCGCGGGCAATACCCAATCCTGGGCCAGCGGGTCTGCGTTGGCGAGGTTCAGGTACTCTTCATAGTAGTGCGTGGCGATGGCGTTGGCGAACGATTCCAACGAGTCCTTCTCGATCAAACTTACCGTACATCCGCCAAATCCCGCGCCCGTGAGACGTGAGCCAAGCGCGCCGGCTTGGCGCGCCACCTCAACCAGCGTGTCCAATTGTGGTGAACTTACGCCATAGTCGTGTGCACAACTCTGATGCGAATCGTTCATTAGCGAACCGAAGGTTGCCGCATCGCCCGCGAGCAGACAATCGCGGCCTTGTTCGACGCGCGCAAGTTCGGTGAGTTGATGACGAGCCCGGGCCTGTAGATTGTATCCGCCATCCGGCTCTGGCAGATCGCCGAGCCATTTTCGGCGGATCTCCGCTTCGCCAATACCGAGTACCGCGGTGGCCTGCGCGAGCGTCGTGCGCGGTTGGGGAAACGCCTCGCTGAAGAGTGATTCCACTTCTGCGTTTGTCAGGCAAAGAGGACCGAACCACAAATCGCCGAGGTGCTCGATTTCGATTTCTTCCCCGAATGCCATTTGCGCGTGTTTTTCCGCGAGCGCGCGAATCAGCCTGCACGTGAGCGGGCCTTCGTTATAGCGGTGCACCGCCGAACCGGACTTGTCCGCCTTGACGAGCGAATTGCAGATGACGAATAGATGATCGCGAAAGACGGGTACGCGCTCGACTCGAAGCGGAAAGAAGTTGATTTTGCACGCGCATTCTTTTCCGCCCAGGAGAATTATGGCCTGGTCCATGCCGCCGCCGTGCACGCCCACGTAGCGTTCCGCGCCCGCCAAGAGCGCGGCAAGATCCGTGCGCTGCGACTCGCTTCTCAGAGGCTGCTCAAGAACGGATAGATAGGTGAGCGCCGTGGCAACCACGAGCGCGGACGATGACGACAAGCCCGAGGCGGGCGGAATCGTGCCAGCGCAAAGAATGTTCATGCCAGGAAACGACTCTATCATGCGGTCGGTATTGATACCCTCCATCGCGGCTTTACAGTAATTGATCCAAGAGCCTTGTGCGGAGTGGGGCAGACCTAAGACGTTTTCGAAAGCTTCTCCGGCGAATGCGTTGTCGAGGTTCCGAATCGTGACCGAGTGGTCGTCGCGTTTTCTCGCGGCGATTGTCACCGCGCGGTCGATTGTCATTGGAAGGACCGGAAGCCCGTTGTAGTCCACGTGTTCGCCGAGCAGGTTCACACGCCCTGGCGCGCGTGTGAGGATTTGCGGCGGTCCGCCGAATTCGCTCGAGAAACAATCGATTAGCTCGGTATTTGAGTAGAAGGCGATGGTTCCATCCTCCAAAACGGAACGCGATCTTACCTATGTGGCCTGCTCCCTTCCAACATCCGGCGGGGTGTGATTTATGCTAGATTGAAGGAACTTCCGCGAGAATTCCGGGTTGTATTCGCCGAATGAAGTTGAGGGTAAGGAGTCACTGTCATGCGTTACATCCAAATCTCGATTTGCGCAAGCACCCTTGCGCTATTCGCGTTCGTCGCCCTCGCCGAAAAGGCGGCAGATGCAAAAAAGACAAAGCCAACACCACGCGAAGCTTCGGCCAAAATCGATACGGATGGCGACGGCAAGGTGTCGTTCGAAGAGATGAAGTCCGCGTTTGCCGGAGTGACTGAGGAGAAATTCAAAGCGCGCGACAAGAACGGCGACGGTTTTCTGACGAACGATGAACGCACCATCACCGCGCCGAAAACAAAAAACACCGCGTCGGCTGCGGCAAAGCAGAACGCGCCGGAGCCCGCACAGTTGTTCAAGAAGGCGGACAAGGACGGCAACGGGCAGGTGACGTGGGAGGAAGTGCACGCGATCGCGCCGCGTCTACCACAGACGCGCTTCACGGCGTGGGACAAAAATGGCGATGGTGCAATCACAAAAGAGGAATTGCCTGCGCGCAAACCCGGTGCGGAAACAGCAAAGACCGCATCGAATACCAATCAACCGTCAATGGAACAGATGGTGCGGAAAGCTGACAAGGACAAAAGCGGCAGCGTGACGTTTGACGAACTGCACGCCGCGTTTCCTAAGTTCCCGCAAGTCCGTTTTGAAGAGTTGGACAAGAACAAAGATGGCGTGCTGTCGCCGGCAGACCGTGTTCAACTCGCGCGCGACATGAAAGAAGGCGTTGACGAAGCAGTCTCAAAACTTTTGGAGACCGACGCGAATAAGGACGGCAGTGTGACTTTCGAAGAACTTGCCACCGCGAAATCCGGTTTCCCGCGAGAGGCATTTGATCAGGCCGATCGCAATAAGGACGGTGTAATCTCGGACGCAGATGCGAAGCGGAAATAGCTCTCGACATTTGGAGAATACTTTGGGCAACACGGCGCGTAATGCGCGCCGTGTTTATTTTTTTTGTCTCGAAAAACGCCGAGTGACGAGCTGCGCAAAGCTGAGGAGTTCAGTGACCCCGAACATCCACGCGAGCAAGAGAAACGCGCCGACCGACGCGGCGATGGGCAGACCGGCCTGCACGAGTCGTTCAACAAATCCATCGGCAGGTATAAGGCGCAGCATGCCCACGTAGGTTGCGTACCCCACCGCCGCCATGCCCGCCGTTGCCGCGCTCATGCGCACAAGCGCCGTGAGGAATGGACCGTCCCACATCGCGCCGTGCCGCGCGCTTAACAACGCATACAACGCCACGAAATTTGCCGTGTACGAAATGGTGGTCGCCCATGCAAGGCCCTGATATCCGTAGGGCTTTACCCATAGCGCGCAAAGGATCATGTTCAAGATCATGCTTCCCGACGAGATAATAACGGGAGAGCGCGTGTCTTTTACCGCGAAGAATCCCGATACCGTCACCTTTACCCAGGCAAACGCCAGAAGTCCTGTCGCATAGATCGCCGTGGCAATAGACATGCCATCGATATCCGTCGCGCTGCTGGTGTGGCCCCAACCAAAGATCAATTTTACGATTGGCCTACCCAAAACGATTAAGCCAATCATCGATGGCAATACCATGAAGAAACTTTGACGCAATCCCTGCATGATCACTTCGCGCATTTCGTTGTGGTCGTTGCGCGCGGCGGCGCGCGATGCAGCGGGCAGCACCGCCGCGGCAGTTGCAAAACCAAAAATGGTGAGTGGCAGTTGTACAAGACGGTTCGCGCTGTAAAGCCACGTGACGGCGCCCGCGCCGCTCTTGTACGCAAACATGAGATCCACCAGCTTGTTCACCTCGCCGGCTGCCTGGCCGATTACGATGGGACCTAGCAGCGCGAACATTGTCGCGATCTCCTTGCGGCGCACGTCGAAGGAGGGTCTCCAAACGCCCGTGAACTTGCCCATCGCGTAATATTGCACCGCGACCTGCGCGATGCCCCCAATCCACACGCCGATGACAAGTGCCCACGCGGCCTCTGCCAAGCGACTTGAATCGTTCGCCGCCGCAGTGCCGGCGCGTGACCACGCAAATACGGCGATGCAGCCGATCATTGCAACATTCAGCAGCGCGGGTGCCCAGGACGGCGTGGAATAGTGTTTGACGGTGAAGAGGGCTGCCATCGAGAACACCGCGAGTCCGATGAAAAAGATGTAGGGAAACGTCCAGCGAGTCAGCGCAGTGAGCAGCGTCAACTCTTCCGCAGTGTATTCTTTACCGCCCGTGATCGGCTGAAGGATGTTGACGCCCTGTAATATCTCCGGCACAAAAATTACGCCCAAAATCGTGATCGCGCCGAGTAACAGGATCATCGTGCCGAAGGCCGCCGCGACCACCTCGCGAAACATTTTCTCCTTGCGTTTCTCCAGCGTTTCGGACATGACCGGAATGAAAGCCGCGTTGGCCGCGCCTTCGCCCACCACGTCGCGCAACATGTTCGGCAGACGGAACGCAACAAGGAACGCTTCACGCGGACCGACGGGGATCGCCGTGCTGATCAACACGTCGCGCACAAGGCCGAGCACGCGGCTCAACATCGTGCCTAGGGCGAAGATTGCCGCGAATTTCGTGAGGCTATGCCGGTCAGATTTATCAGTCATAAACGTCTTGCTTACAAATGCGCCGGAGCGTAGCACCCGTGGCGCGCGCGGTCAAGAAATCGCGTAGGAATAATCCGAGCAACCACTCTGTTTCATTGCTCAACGCACGCGCGTGTTCGCTAACCACATTTCAAATCAACATGAGGACAGATGCATTCATGGGAAAATTATCGGGGAAAGTTGCCGTAGTCACTGGAGCGTCAAAAGGGATCGGCGCTTCGATTGCCGAGCATCTTGCGGCCGAAGGCGCATCGGTCGTCGTGAATTATGCGAGCAGTAAATCCGGCGCGGACGCGGTTGTAAAACGCATAACCGACAAGGGGGGCAAGGCCGTTGCCGTGCAGGCGGACGTGTCGAAGCTTGACGACATCAAGCGGCTCTTCGCCGAGACGAAATCGGCGTACGGTAAGCTCGACGTGCTTGTAAACAATGCGGGCATATTCGAGTTCCTTCCGCTCGAAGCCATCACACCCGAGCATTTCCATAAGCAGTTCAATTTGAATGTTCTTGGTTTAATCCTCGCGACGCAAGAAGCAGTGAAACATATCGACGGACAAGGCGGCTCCATCATCAATGTCAGTTCGATCGTCGGCAAGATGCCAGTGGCGAGCGGTTCCGTTTACAGCGCCACGAAGGCCGCCGTGGATGCGGTGAGCGCTGCGCTGGCAATCGAGCTTGGTCCGAAGAAAATTCGTATCAATTCTGTGAACCCGGGCATGGTGGAGACAGAAGGATTTCATTCCGCAGGTTTTGCGGAGAGCGATTTCCGCAAACAAACCGAGAAAACCACGCCGCTTGGCCGAATCGCGCAGCCGGAAGACATAGCAAAGGCAGTCGTGTTCTTTGCGTCGGACGATGCCGGATGGGTCACGGGGGAGACTTTAGTCATTTCAGGTGGCGCGCGGGCATAGCGAATGCAGTGCGTGCTTGGTATTGCGTTGTATCGCGCGCACTACACAGATCAATACAAGACAAGCGAATTTAAGAAGTCAAAGCACGCTTCCGATTCTAATGCTTCTTCTGTCGTATCGGTGTAAACCATGGTGCAGAGATGTGTTCCTTTTAGGTATACCGTGATATAGCTAAAAAAGACTCGGTCGCCTGCTTTGATTTCCAGCCACCACTCGTGGCCTGGGCTTTCGTCCAATTCGCTTGGGATCGATTCAATCACGCGCTGGATCTTGACGGGAGATGCGCCAATTTTCCAGTTGCTCAGGATGTCGTTCGCGCCGCGCTCAATCAAGGTGTTCGCGGCAGTATCCAGAGTAAGGCGCGCCGGCAAGTGAAACATGGCAGCAATACAGGATGCGTCCCGATCACTTGCGTTCATGACGTAGACTTTCATCTTGGCCGGTTCGCCGTTGATTGTGTATTCCGTTGCGTTCGGCGTAGAGAAATTGTATCCGGGGTTCACTGCGAAACCGAACCCCATTTCTTCATCGACATATGAAATGCCGCCCGGTTTCGTTTCGGGTTTTTTCAGTTGTTCAATTCGTTTGGCTGATTTTTCAAATTCTTCCAAGATCTTTTTATATTCGGCCTGCTTTTCGTCCGAGATACGCTCGGCACCGTCCGACGCGTCCGAAACGGGCATATCCGGCTGGGAAGGTTTGGCTGTTTCGGCGACGTCACCCCAAAAATCGTAAGCGCCTTCAAGCAGGGCCAATCCAGCCGCGGCCGACGCCATGCTGCCGGCTGAAACGGGCTTATTCATCTCAGGTCTTGCCGAAGCGGTGTTTTGAGGCGACGATGATGTCGAGTCCGAATGGACCGGCGCTGTGGTCTTGCTACACCCTGCAAAGACCAAAGGCAACAACGCCACAAATAGAACGAAAGTCCGATGAAAAGAAGGCAAGGGTGAATCTCCTGTTCGATTGAAATACGCCATCCGCCGGAGACTCAAGCGGAATGCGCAAGATTGTACTGCTCGGTGCCTGCTATTTCACCTTCATCGATCGCGTCTTATAAACACGCAGAATGCACGCGGCCAAGCCGATGACAACCCCGAGTGCAAGAAAGATGTTTGGCACGATGCGCGGGCCAGCGCCGGCAGTTCGTTCTGCCGGTGCGGCCACGGGCAACACCCCGCCAAGCCGCGACATGATGGTCAAATAATTGCTCGTGACATCGACTTTGTATGCGTTTGTCGCGTCGCGGAAATAGACATCCACGGGGGAGAATCGGCCCCACGGATCGAACACGCCTGAAATCCCAGTGTTCGCGCAGTGAATGAGCGGCAGCCGCGTTTCGATCGCGCGCATGCGCGCGATTTCCAGTTCCTGTCCGATAGCGTTGCTCGCGCCAAACCAGCCAAGATTTGTGATAACGACAAGGTAATCCGCGCCCTCGCTACGCAAGTGTTCCGCCATCCAAGGAAAGATGACTTCAAAGCAAATCAACGGTCCCAGTTTTCGCTCGTTGGTTTGAAACACTTTGACTGCGTCTCCGTGTTTGATGTCGCCGATTGAAGGCACCACCGTGCTAATGAAAGGTAGAAAATCGCTAAGTGGCACATACTCGCCAAAGGGGGCGAGGTGAATCTTGTCGTAATAGTCGACGATTGTGCCTTCCGGATCGATTAAATAGGCCGCGTTCATGCTGTCGGTTGTATCGGGCCTCATGCGGTGTGCGCCGGTGAACAAGTACGCGCGAGTATCATGTGCGAGCGATGAGACCTCATCGATGATCCCCGGCGTCTCTATGTCCTCCATGACCAGGGCCTCCGGCCACACAATCAGATCGGCTGGATTCTCGTTCATCAGCATCCGCGATTTTTCGGCGCTGTTGCGCACCATATCGACGGCGTACTCAGGGTCCCACTTCATTTCCAACGGAAAATCGGCCTGCAGCACCGCAGCTTTCATCGGACGGCTATCGTAATCGGGTTTGTCGAGCATCATCGCACCGATCCCGTGTACAGCAAACGCAATCAGAATCGCGGCCATGACGCGGATCCCGCGTAATGCCTTTTCATTCCATACTTTTGCGATGAGAATATTGAATGCGATTACAATTGCACTGAGTAACGGCACACCGCCGACCGCCGCCCACTGTGCAAACCAGAGATCGCGGGCTTGGGAATACGCGATTGCGCTCCAACCGAAGCCGGTGAAGGCGAACGACTGGAGATACTCCATCGCGGCCCAAAGTATTGGCAACGAAAGTTCGGCGGGTAGCCAACGCATGTGCAACGTGGAAAGACGCCAAAGGACACCGGTCACAAACCAGAACAAGGCGAGAATGATGCAAAGCCCGACATAGCCCCACCACGCCCAGCCACCCGCCCAATAAACATTGCTCATCAGCCATTGCAGCAAAACGAGGTGGAACGCGAAACCCGCTACAAAAAAACGGATACCCGTTTCGCGGGGAGTCGCGTTCAGTCCCATGCGAAACAGGGGAAACAGCGCGACCCATGCCAGCGGAAACAGGTGGTACGTCGGAAATGCCAGCGCCAGCGCGACGCCGCAAAGGACCGCTACGAGATATTGACGCGAAAAACTGAACACGAACGAAGGCCCGGCTATAGGTCTTCGTTCAACAAGTCCGCTTCCTGTTTCAATTGTTCGCTGTTCTCCCATTCCATGTCTTGCCAGAAATTAAGGGCGCTGTCCATCTCTGGCTTCATTGTACGGAGATCGACAATCGTAGGCGAAATGAAAATGAGC
>JADLHJ010000098.1 GCA_020848835.1 Candidatus Hydrogenedentota bacterium | reverse complement strand
TGACTCGACTCAGAAAGTCATCTGACTTGCGGGATCGGGCCGCGCTACGCAATGCAGCGAAAATGTTTGCAGCGGCGGTTGCGAGCATTTCCGCCGATAAAGCACCGGTATCTTGGGGACATGCGCCAATGGTACTCGCGAAAGCAGGGATGTTCGCGGCGTTGCGAAACTTCTTGCTACGGCCAAAGAACTTTGACGCCATGATTGGCGTTGCTGGTGATGTCCTTTCCATATCCGCGTGGTGTAGCGGAATCGCGGCGTTGATTGATCATCGCCCGCGCCATAGGCATGAATGGGCCAAAATGATGCAGCCAGTAATGCCACGGGTCTTGATCATGCTGGAAACACAATACGCGCCTTGCGGCTGGCTTCGCTCTGCCTTGCGCGACTTCGCGCTGTCCGCGCGGTGGGTAAACAACGAATCCCTGCTCCATGTGTTCAACGCTACCGCAGAGCCCAAGTCTTCGGATCCCTCCATGCGTGGCGGCCTGGCGTTGGTTCAACTGATGGCAGAGACGGGGGAGCATGATAGAGCGATCGAACTCGCGAGAATTCTGGACGCAAAGTATTGGTCATTCGACACCGCGCATTTTCTGGCGCTGGCACTCCTCGAAAAAGGACGCAGCGGGGGAGAGGATGCCGAAATATCGTTACGGGAAGCTGTCGAAATCGAAACCGTTAGATCGAGGGAAGTTATGGCTGTCCAAAGCAAGTGTTTCACGCTGCGCAATAGCGTGCTCGCGCGCGCACACCTCGCGCTGTACAAATTGTTGCTCCATCGTGGCAACGCCAAAGGGCTGGAGGAGCAAAGGCGCGAGTCTATGCACAAAATTGAGACCCGTTTTGTTGAAAGCCAAAACCTGCAAGTGAAGGGTTATCGCTCTGAAATCCATTTCGAGATCGGAGAATTCGAGACAGCGTGGTGGACCGCCGCAGACGCCACGGACCGGTCAGTGGCATCGATCGAAGCGGGCGCCGTCATCTTGAATATGTCAACGACCGACCCGTTGCAGCCGCGGTTTGTTCCCTACTGCCGACAGCAGGCAATCGCGTGGATGCTTACACACGCGCCCTACGCGCCGGACGGAGTGGAAGCCAGGACTGAAACCGTCATTCGCTGGCTGCTTCGTGAGCGCGTCTGGCCCATGGCAATCGCTGTGGATGCCGAGCGCGCAGAGTCACTCAGTCCGGGGATTTCAAAACGTTGTGCTGACGCGAGGCGCAGTGCGGTCCGCGCCCGAATCGGAACACTCGGCGGCCTCTTCGATGCCGCAGTGGATCTATGGGAGTTTTCACCCAACGACGGGCCTGCATTTGTTGTAGGCATTCCGCAATTCGATGTGTATGCACGAGGAAGAAATCTCGAAGTTGCCGTGAACAATCTTGAACGTATCCTGTATTTGCTCACATCTGAGAGCCGATACGATTCAGGGCGGCCGCTACCAATAATCGCACAACTGGAACGATGGTGTGCGGCGCACATACTCAATCGACCGCCCGACCCGGATGTGCTCGCCCAAATATCTCGCCACTATCAGAGCGGCCACTTTGCAAGCGGGCTGCGGATGGTTCGTCACACAGCCACCGATCGAAATCACTACCGCCCACGCGACCGCGAGGAATTCGACAGGCTGCACTGTTGGCTTGCCGCAGAAGCGGGCGATACTTTTGCTGCTGACCGCGCGATGGACTTGTTCGATATGCCCACCGCCACAGTCGCGCACTACACCGACCTGCAAAAGGTTGGAGTCGCACTCGGGCTCATACCACACCGGATCGTTAACGAGGTACACGAAAGATTTGTATCCCTCCGCCCCGGATCGTTACAGCGAGGCTTTGTTGCCCTCGAACGCTTTTACTGGGGGCTGTACCTTCTGGGGCAAGAAGAAAACTCGCGCGCGGAGGAGGCACTCAGCGAGGCGCTTTCGCTGGAAATCGACGGACACAACGAGCACCGCGTACTGGCCCGGATGGGGGACGCCTTGGCCGAAGCGTTGCGCCGCCGAGGCGACATACCACGTGCGCTCCAGATTCTGCAGGAGAACATTGCGTATCGCGAACACGCGAACATGTCGCCAGCCCCCTCATACGTTCAACGCGCCAAATGCCAAAGCACCGAGACCGACGCGCTACGCGATCTGCAGACCGCCCAAGCGATCTACGAACAACACCACCCGAAAGACCTCATCCGCGCACTACTCATCGAAGCGCGCATCACGTCGAATGCGGAACGACAGGAAGAAATCTACGGCACGGTACTTCGCACCGTGCCCCGATTCCCAGGCGTGCGCGACGACCCCAAATTCCAACAAATAGTTGAACGTTGGGGCGATTGGCGCTGTTCTTCGTTCAGTCCAGAGCTTTCATATTGGGGGCTTTAGCGGTCGAGCGCCATTAACTCACTGGCTCGCGTTCAATCTCACGAAGTCCAACTCTTGGGCCGGTCGACTCAGTTGGGAACATCTTCGGAGCGTCTTCCGCGCCCTCCAGCCGGAGAATCGTAAAGTAACTTCCCAAGCAAGCGGCCCAGGTGCAATCATCGGAAAGCGGGATCGATCTCGGTGCTCTGGAAAACCACGCCGATGGGGTCTTGCGCTCTTCATCGTTGAGAAGAATTGTATCTTTCTCGAATAGAAACTTTTGACGAATCGTGCTGCCTGTGCCCTCGGCCCCGAGCCATTCGTTGATTTTTAGGTCGATGGATTCCCCAGTTTGCGTGTCCCAGTACATCGTACTTTCATTGACCCGCGCCATCAGGATTCTCCCGTCAGTAGAAAATTCAGCGCCATGATACTTGCCTTGCATCACCATCATTTGCGTACCGCTGGCTGCGCTCCACATGCGCAAGCTGTCGTCATACCCCAATGTAACTACACGCGTACCATCGTGGGAAGCGATTATTTGCTTAATACCTTTAGCATGGCCCTGCAGGGCTGTCCCAACGACCAAGACGTTTGGGTCCCATATCCGTATCGTCCCATCCTCAGATGCACTAGCCACGGATATGTCGTGCGACGCCTTGACTGCGATTACGGATGATTCATGGCCATGAAAGGTATTCAAAAGCACACCATCAAGTGCATCCCAAAGCCGGACCGTGCCATCGAGGCTTCCGCTTACGATTCTGCGGCTGTCGGATAGCCAATCCACACCACGTACATCTGCAGTGTGCCCTATGAGAGTCAATGACTCGGACTTCGATTCCGTGTCCCAGATACGAATCGTACAATCTGAATATCCCACTGCTATACGGCGTCCATCCGGTGCCCATGAAATACAGTTTGCGGGCCTTTCGAGAAGAAAAGTACTCCCATCAGCAGCGCGCGATAGTGTGGCGATAAGACGTAAACTTGGGACTTCAAGGATTCGCAGGTCGCCATCCCATGACACGGCCGCGGCTTTTCCAGAATCGGGAGAAAACGCGATGCCTGTAATTCCACCTTCGCCAACGCAACTACGTGCAATAGATTGCCAATCCTCGGTTTCCCATAAATAGATGCAACCTTCCCAGCCACCGTCTCCGGCCGCCACCCATCTGCCGTCGTGCGACCATGCGACGCAGTAGACCGCGTCTTCCGTAAAGCGAGTCCTGAAAAGGAGCCGGCAGTCGTCCGTATCGCAGACTGCAAGGCTGCCGAACTGTTCCAACACTGCCGCCCTACTTCCATCTGGAGAGGGCGCCAATGCTTTTACCATCACGGGGCCGGAAACAGCCCTACGGTGACAGCTAACAACGTTCCATATCTCCACCGTTCGTATTCCGCCAACGATGACTTTGCGGCAATCCGGGTGAAATGCAGCACAGACCACGTCGAACATCTGGTCGCTGCCCAGGCGAAGAAATGCGATCTGTCCGGAGCCGAGCTTTGGTAACAGCGGACGCAATGATCTAATCCAGATTCGATTGATCCCCGTGGCTCGAAAGCTGGCAGCCCACCTTTCCAATAGCCCATGCATGCAGGGTTTATCCCTCGGTTCTTCGCAGGGCACCTCTGGCGGAAGAACTAGATGAAGATATGCATCCGGGCAGTCATACCACCAGCAAAGGTTCCACATGCATTGAAACATCGTAGTTGGGTGGCGGTCGATGAAATGAATGTCGCGGCGAATGGCTTCCTCGAAGAGTGCGAGCGTGCGGCGCTTCGGATGCTCGCGCGGCATCGCAGCGAGGGCGTCGGTGAAGTCTCGAGCGAGTTCGAAGATCATGTCGTGGTGATCAATTCCGCATATGGCCGGACACTCGGAGGCGAATTGCCATCTGAGGAGACAATTTTATCGTTCAATTCAAGTGACAACATCATTATGTGGTCGCGAAATGCGCCGTACCAGGTATTCCTCCGGGGGAGCTTTTCAATGTAGGACAACAAAGCCGGATCGGTCGCGATGAGTGTAAGGCCATTTTCGTCCCAGAAGTTTGTTTCGTTGAATTCGCAGAGCGCTGCAAACCTCCCGCACGTTAGTGCGTGAACGACTTGCCGCGCGTCACCAAAATCCTCGTACAGTTCGTGCGTGCGTAAGCACTTTCCCGTGGCGCGATCCCAAATGCGTACGGTGAGATAGGACCCGGTGATTATCGTTGTTCCGTCCGGCGAGAAACCGACATCGATTACGGAATCTTCGTGCTCAGGTAGACGAAAGATTTCCTTGCCGGTTTGCAGATCCCATAAGCGCGCGGTGCGATCCTCGGATCCGGTGAGGATTTG
>JADLHJ010000097.1 GCA_020848835.1 Candidatus Hydrogenedentota bacterium | reverse complement strand
TGAAGGGCAACGCCGCGTCGCCATTGAACAACGAAATCATTGGCACGCAAGGCGGCAACAATGGCGGCTTCGACAGCCTGACACGCCGGTTCCTGGACGAGCCATCTTTTGATCGCCGCGTCCAAATTCCTGTGAACATTGCGAAGACCGGCCAGCTTTTCATGGGCCTGTTGAACGAACACATCGATCTCGGCCTTCTCATTGATGCGCTGGTCGCGGACGACAAAGCGGAGATGCTGGCGAACCCGAATATTTTGACCGTGAACCATCGCGAGGCAGAGATTAAAATGACGGATGAATTTCCGTACACCGAATTCGGCACGGAAGTCTCGGGCCGTTCAAATTTCTCGACGCGATTCATGGACTTGGGAATCAAGATGGTTGTGACGCCGCATGTGTTTCGCGATGACGAAGGCCGCTACGTGAAACTGGAATTTGAGCCCGAGGTGTCCTTCCCCGCGGGTTCCAACAACGGCGTGCCAATCCGTTCCGTGCGCAGCTACCGTGGCGAGTCGAATGTGCGCGACGGACAGACGCTCGTCGTCGGCGGCATCTACCGCAACGATCTGCGCAACGTGGAGCAGAAAGTGCCCGGCGTCGGCAACCTGCCGCTCGTCGGAAACTTGTTCAAGCATAAAGAGAAGTCGCGCGCGCAAACCGAACTCATGGTCTTTCTCACGCCGACAGTGCACGACACGCCGGAAACCGTGACTTGGGACCGCATGCTCGATGTGACGAAGAATTCGGAAATTGTAGGGCCGGCCATTGGCGTGCCGCTCGCCCAGAACGAGGCGCGCAGAGACTAACACCCGCATGGCGACTGAAACCGCAGCCCTCGACCAGGCAGCCAACCAATCGGCAACGCGCGACAACCAGTTCCGCTTTGTCATCAACGTTGCGTTGCGCCGCTGGAAAATGATCGCGATCATCACGCTGGTCGCGTCGATTGGCTATGGCATCTACGGCATGCTCGTGTTCAAGATGCGCCCGCAGTTCGTAGGCTCCGCAAAACTGACCGTGCGTCAATCGCCTTGGGAGCGCGAGCTGCTGCGCGACGTTGGCAGCAAGCCGCTGTTTCCCTCGTCCCCGCAGGCGATCGTAGAACGCGTCAGCCGGCGGGGCGTGGTAGAAGATCTGACCAACGCGCTTATTCAGCAAGACATCGCGGAGGGACGCGAATTCGCGATGGTGGCGACGCCGGAGGAGTTCGCGGCGAAAGTGGCGGAGATCGAAACGCGCCTGACGATTGAACCGGTAATCGACTCCGGGACCATTCACATCACAGCGCACGCCGACAACGCGGACGCCGCAAAACGCATGGCCGAGCTCGCCGCGCGCGTCTTCATCGATCGCAACCGCCAGTTCCTCAACGAAGAAGAAGAAGACACACACCGCTTCGTTGTCTCGAAACTCGACACCATCCGCGCCGAACTCGACAAGGCGGACAACGCGCTGTGGCAGTTCCGCAAAGACATGGGATTCCGCACCAAGGACCAGGTGACGGAACAGATGCAGAAGCTGACACAGGAGATCATCAACTCCGACACTACGCAGGAAGAAACCAAGGCGCAGATGTCGAATATCGAAGAGCAGCTTATTTCGAAAAACGAAACGCTGCCGCTGTCGATTGGCGAAATTCCAGACACGGTCGTTTCCACACTGCGCGATCAACTCGTCGAACTTCACACGCAACGCATTCAGCTTGGCGTAGTTTGGCAACCCGGCCAAGGTCCGCTTGCCGACATCGAGGCCCAAATCGAAGAAAAGGAACAGGCCATACTTCTGGCGATGAAAGAATTGGACTCGGGCACTTCCGGCGGACGCAGCGTGCTCGAAGATCGCCGCAGCCTTCGCGAGCAATATCTCGGCCTTCAACTGCAACTGACGAAGATGGATATCCAGGCGGCGACCAATCGCAAGCTGATCAACGAGCTCGAAACGATGCTCCCCGATCTCGCGGCAAAGGACAAGGAGTATCAAAACCTCGTCCGTCAAACCGACCAGTTGCGCATCCAATTGACGAACCTGCTCGACAAGGAATTCCAGATCGCCACGGGCCTGCGCCAGGAGCAGGGTTCCGTTGATCGCCAGGACATGGCCTCCAGCGCGGAAGTGCCGTCGAGCCGCCAGGTGAAGCCGTGGTTCAGTTTTGTGATCGGCGCGTTCATCGGCCTCGTTGTCGGCTTCATTCTCGCGGTCATGTTTGAATTGAGCGACACTTCGATCCGCAGCATTGAAGACGTATCCGAATATCTCGGCCTTGACGTGATCGGCACGATCCCGCAGATGCGCTTCGGCCGCGCCCGCGGCAAATATCGCGGCGACTATGTCCCGCTCACCGACGGCAGCGAAGTGGACGCGTGCATCGTCACGCAGAACTATCCGAAGTCGCCAATCTCCGAAGCCTACCGCACGCTGCGCACGAACCTGCAGCTCTCGACGCTGCACCTGAAACCGAAGAGCATCATGGTGACCAGCGCGGTGCCCGGCGAAGGCAAAACCACTACCGCGGTGAATATGGCTGTGACCTTTGCGGACAGCGGCATGCGCGTGCTCATTCTTGACACGGACCTTCGCCGCCCGCACGTGCACCACGTACTGAAAACCGAACGCGGCCCGGGTCTCGCGGACGTGTTGCGCGAAGGCTACGACGTGCACAGCGTCATTCGTCCTACGCGTGTGGACAACCTCTGGATCGTATCGAGCGGACGCGTGCCGCCGAATCCCTCGGAATTGATTGGTTCTGATCGCATGCGCAAATTGATGGCGCAACTCGAAAGCGAATTCGATCTCGTCATCTGCGATGCGCCATCGATGCTCGTCGTGACGGACCCCGTGCTGCTCGCTACGGAAGTGGACGCCTGCGTGCTCGTGCTCTCCGTGAAATACGCGCGCCGCGAGACCGTTATCCGCGGCAAGAAATTGCTCGATAGCGCCCGCGCGCAACTTGCCGGCGTCGTGCTGAACGGCCTGGAAGCCACGCGACGTCACTACTACTATTATTACTACTACTATGACGACAGCGACTCCCGCCGCAAGAAACGCTGGTTCCATTTCCAATAGCGTAGATTCAGGCACCGCGTAGAGCGCACATGCTGAACTTCCGGAATACCGACTACCAGATCGGCCGCGGTGAAACCGCCGAAAGCCGCCTCGAATTCCCGTTCTTCGCGGCGATCATGCTCGTGTCCGCGGTCGCGCTGCTGATCATTCACAGCTACTTCCAAAACATTGCGTTGACCGTTTCCCTGGGTGTCAGCGCAATCATCTTCGGCTTCACGATTCTCCGCGTCGATGTCGGCGTTTTCTTTCTCGTGATCGCGATGCTGCTCTCGCCGGAGATCGACGCGGGTAAAGTCGGTATCGGTAACCGCGCGCTCAACGTTCGCTATAACGACGGCCTAATCATTGTCGTGTTCGTCGGCGTGCTCGTGAAATGCGCGTTCGAAGGGCGCCAGTCGTTATGGCTTCCAAATCCCATCAACTCCGGCATTACTATTTATTACGGCGTTTGCCTGCTGTCGAGCATGTTTGCATACCAGCGCGCGTTGCCCCTGTTCGACACGCACGAAGCATTCTTCACGCTTCTCAAGATGGCCGAGTTCTACATGATATTCGTGCTCGTTGGTAACGCGATACGCAGCATGAAACAGGTACGACAGCAGATCTATCTCTTCTTCGCCGTCGCGATGGTCGTCGCCCTGTACGGGATGTACTCGCGATTTTTCTCGGGCATGGAACGCGTCAGCGCGCCCTTCGAACAGGGCGGCACCGAACCCAACACGCTTGGCGGCTATCTTGTACTCGTGATGTGTATCGCCGGCGGTCTGTATTCGCAGGCAAAAATGAAGCGCCAACGTCTCATACTGCTCGCGCTGATTACGATGGCCTTCCTGCCCTTCCTGTTTACGCTCTCGCGCGCGTCATATCTCGCTTTTATCGTGGGGGCGCTCGCGCTCGGCGTATCCGCGCGGCACTACACCACTGTCGCGGCCGTCGCGCTCATCCTGGTCATTTCCCCCTTCATCATGCCGGAAGACGTTCAGGACCGCGTCAACTACACATTCCAACGCGGTGATGGCACCGACGTAACCGTCGCCGGATACCAAACCGGCGTGCAGGTGGACAAGTCCACCGGCGAACGTCTCTACGTCTGGAAAAAAGTGTGGTACAACCTGCACGTGTGGCCTTGGATGGGCGGCGGGGTTTCGTGGGACCGCGTGCTTGACAGTCAATACGCGCGCGTACTGATCGAGACCGGTGTAATCGGGTGCGTGGCGTTTGTATTCTTGCAGCTAAGATTATTAAAGACGACGCGCGAAGCCTATCGCTTCGCAGGCAACTGGTTTGGCAAGGGAATCAGCATCGGTATTTTCGCCGGAACGTTAGCACTCACCATCCACTCGCTCGGTACGGTGAGCTTTATCATCGTACGCATCATGGAACCCTACTGGTTCCTCGTGGCACTTGCCGTGGTTGTCCGCGCTCTCGCCATCGAAGAATACGTCCGCGAGAAACAACGCAAGGAACTTCAACGTGCCGTAGCCGCGCAACCCGCGCCGAGACCCTTGCCGGCGTAATCGCGTTTACGCACGATATAAGCTGTGCCCGATCCCCATCGCCTGTCGCACCGCCTCGACCGTCTCCAACGCTACGGGTGTCACCTTCTTCGCATTCTCGCGCAAGAATTCCTTGACCGATTCTTCGTCGTTGCCCGCAGCATTAAATCGCTCGATGATCGGCGCATTGAACTTCGACACATGCTCCGCAAGCGTTGTCTTTAACGTGCCATAAAATTTCTCGCCGCGGCGATACTTACCCACAAAATCGAGATACACGTCCTTAGGCGCGAGCAAATGCAGCAGCCGATACAGCGCGCCAAGGCTGTGCGGCAGCAACGGAATCACGTCCTCCGGCTCGTCCGAATCCGTCCCCAACGGCCCGGGATCCGTCGTCGTTTGCACGCCCTTTATTTTCTTTAACACCGTCGCCGGATCGTCCAGCAAGTCCAGCGTGTTGTTATCGCTCTTGCCCATCTTCGCCGCGCCATCGAGACCCGGTAACCGCAGCGCGTTGCGCGACACCGCCTTCGGGATCGTAAGCGTCTCGCCGAAACGCGAGTTAAACTTTTGCGCGATGTCCATGGCCATTTCGACGTGCTGCCGCTGATCGTCGCCCACCGGCACCGTGTTTGCCCGCACAATCAAAATGTCCGAGGCCATCAACACGGGATACCCCAGCAACCCAAACGACAGCGGATTGCCTTCCATATTTTCGTTCGCGGCCAGCTTCGTCATCTTGTCTTTATAGGTCGTGCCGCGCTCCAGGAACCCAATGTTTGTGATCATCCCCAGCAGCAGGTTCAACTCCGCCGTGCAGGGCAGATCGCTCTGTCGGTAGATCACCGACTTCACCGGGTCCAGCCCGCACGCCACGTAGGTCCGCAGCATGTCGATCGTCTGCCGGTAGAAATCCACGCGCTCGGTGATCGTCGTCAGCGCATGGTAGTCGGCTATAAAGTAGTAGCAGCGGTGCCCCTTTTCCTGAAGCTCCAGAAACGCCTTCACCGCGCCAAAGTAATTGCCGTAATGCAACCGGCCCGTCGGCCGGATACCGGAGAGAATGATTTCCTGCTTTTGTGACATGGATCGCCTTTATTTACTTGTTAATTGTGCGTATGCTCAGTGAAGGCGCGGAAACGCATAGCCTACCGAATCAAGGCCTTCGCATTCCAATGATCGCCTGGCCCCTTGCGGGCCATAATTAGGATAGAACGTTGTCAGACAAACTGGTTAGGCTACATGCCTTGATCGATAGCGGCCACGAATGGCCCGGCGATTACCTGTTTAAATTTATCGTACCGAAGGACAAACTGGTCGAATTGGAAAGCCATTTCGAGGGCGTGCAGTTTTTCACGCGCCCCTCCGCGAATGGCCGTTTCGTGTCGCTTACGTACAAAGGACACTTCCAATCCTCGGACCAGGTCATGGCGATATACGAGCGCGTCCTGGCCATCGAAGGCATCGTTTCGCTGTAGCATTGGAGTTCCGCGATTAGGTTTTTGGTTCCGCGTTTCCGCGGTCGTGGGACTGGAGATTGTGTCGCGCGCGACGAGCAGGATGGTGCTGGGCGAAGACCGCCTGAAGGCGGAACTACGAACCGGGTCGTGGTTCTTGCATGCGAGTACATAGGAGGGCCAACAATGAAACGCCGTGCAAAGCAAGGCTTCTCTCTTGTCGAGACCCTCGTCGTCCTCGCCATCATCCTTATCCTCATGGCGCTGTACCTGCCCACGCTCTCCAAGGCGATGCGTAAAGCAAAAGAAGTCGCGGGCAAAGAGGCATTCCGCCAGCAGGCCATCGGCAAATTTGCCGACGGTGCAAATGCAGCCCGTCCCGGCAAACCCACGCCCAAAACGCGCGAACAGGCGCGAGAAGCCTTCCGCCAAACACTCGACATCGGAAAGGGCGACAACATGCTCGTGAGCGAAATGCTCTACATCGTCACGAGCGACGCCGAGTTCAGGGCCTACTACCACACGCTTTTGAACCCGGCCAATTCCGCCCCGCTCGAATACGATCCCGACGGCTCCTTGAAGGCCTACGACGAGGACCACAACCAGTACAGCTTGAAATCGGCGGAGATCGTCGATTCGTCGTCCTACCCGCTGGCTTGGGAGTTTCTATCCACCGTTCCCACCGAAACCACCAGCGGGTCGTCGGGCGGAAACATCCTCTACTCCGACGGCCACATCGGCTACCTCCGTTACCAGCAAGAGTTCCCCATGACCCGCACCGTCGCCGAGCTGTCCCACCAGTTTATGGAAGACTTTTATTAGATCGCCGCCTGGTGGACGATTGGCTCCGTGCGATCCGTGAGAGTTCTGGAAGTACAATACGGTGACATTTAATTAGAAGGAGTTTGCGCACTTTATGGTGCGCAGTACACACTCACTGCCAAATGGGCACCCGCGAACAAAACGAAGCAAAATTTTCACAATGGCAATTCCTTCCCGGAGGAGGCAGACTCTATTCGCTCGATGTCCCCGGCAAATCGGGTTGGTCCGCGCGTTACTTGAAAGAAGTGGATGCAATAGAAAATACCCTCAGATTCTGGCAAGAAATCTACGACGAGCGCGGTCAATCGATTGAAATACACGAGAAGTACCCAGTGGATACAGGCCACCGCAAGGTGTAGGATTAGGCCATGACGATCACGAAGCAAATTGCCGCGGAAAAACTCGCCGCTTATCTTCATCACGAGATTACACTCGACACACTTGTCGATTGGGCGGAGCGCGCATTACTCGATGCTGATCTTCTAAGCGACGACACGGCAACCCTCTCCGATGTAATTGCCCGTATCGGCGTAGCCGATGTACGCGCATTTGGCCTCGCATGGGAAGATTGCGAAGAACTCCTCCACAAACTCGGCTACGCGCCCCGCGTGGAAATCGTTCCCGTGTAACGCACACAATTACGCACTTTTCGAATCCACATCACTGCGCTGTGTTCTATTTCCCGATTCGTCAATAAAACATGGCTTAATTCGCGTACGGAAATACCAGTACTTCGGGTCCCTCGTGCTTTCGTGGGGAGTCCCGAGTGCAACGCCGTGGCCTAATGGATAAGCGTGTAGATCCTGATGTGCGCATGGTCCCGCGTTAGCACGTTGACTGGCCCAGCCGCGCTTGCGAGAATTGCGCCCTTTCCAGGAGTTATTCATGCCCGACAGTTCTGCACCCGATGCGTTTCACCCGGAGACTTTTCGTAAACAAGGTCACGCGCTGATCGATACACTCGCAGATTATCTCGCGCGCGCCACTACGGACACGGCGATGCCCGTGCTGCCGTGGGTCGAGCCGGACGCAATGCTGCAGCGCTGGCCGCAGACGTTTCCCGAGAGGCCGGCGGACGATCTAAACGCGCTACTCGCGCGCGCCGTCGATCAGGCGAACCATCTGCATCATCCGCACTACATGGGCCACCAGGTGCCGGGGCCGATGCCGATGGCCGCGCTGTGCGACATGGTGGCGTCGCTCCTGAACAACGGCATGGCGGTTTACGAAATGGGGCCGCAGGGCGTTGCGATGGAACGCGCACTCATCAAATTCATGGGTGGCGTGGTGGGGTTTGATGCGGCGTGCGATGGCGTCTTAACGTCGGGTGGTTCCGTTGGCAATCTGACGGCGCTGCTCGCGATGCGTCGCGTGAAGGAAAGCATGCTGAACGGAAAGCCGCCCGCGGTGCTCGTGTCGGATCAGGCGCACTATTCCGTGAAGCGCGCGGTGAAGATCATGGGCTGGGGCGAAGGCGCGGCGATACCCGTGCCGAGTGATGACGAATTTCGCCTGCGGCCAGATGCGTTGCCGGAAGCATATAAACGCGCCGAGGAAGCGGGACGCCGCCCGATCTGCGTCGTGGGCAGTGCCTGCACAACAGCGACGGGTTCCTACGATCCGCTTGCCGCTATTGCGAATTTCTGCGCGAAACACGATCTTTGGTTTCATGTTGATGCGGCGCACGGCGGGCCCGCGGGTCTGAGCGAAAAATATCGTCATTTGTTGAATGGGTGCGAACGCGCGGACTCCGTCGTGTTCGACGCGCACAAGATGATGTTGATGCCCGCACTCGTCACGGGTGTAATCTTTCGCGATGCCGCGCACTCGTTCTGCACCTTTGATGACCGCGCGTCGTATTTGATCGAGAAGAGTCCGCAAGAGGAGTGGTACAACCCCGGTCATCGCACGATGGAATGCACGAAGCGCATGCTGTGCTTAAAGGTATACGCGGGGTTGATGTGTTACGGCACGACGTTTTTCGCGGACTACGTGACGCGGCAATATGATCTCGCACGTACTTTTGCGGGAAAGATCAATGACTCGGACGATTTCGAGCTGGCAATCGAACCTGACTGCAACATTGTTTGCTTTCGGCATACGCCAAAGGGTGTGAGCGACGTTGACGCGCTCAACACCGCGATTCGAAAACGGTTGGTGCGTTCGGGTGCGTTCTACATAGTGCAGGCAAAATTGCCGAAAGGCTGGCACCTGCGCGTGACGCTGCTGAATCCGCTGACGACCGAAACGCATCTCGCAAAGTTGCTCGATACAGTTCGGGCGACAGCCACGGAGTGTCAAAGTGCTCTGGAGAGTTAAGTTTGTGCCGCGATGACATCCCCCTGAATCCCCCTTCAAAGGGGGACTTAATGCAGCGCCAATAGAGTCGTTGAGCAATTCTTAAGTCCCCCTTTGAAGGGGGATTGAGGGGGATGTGGTAGTGTCCGCAATTCACCCTAGCCGTTACATGCCGTTTTGAGGTGCTCTGACGAGCGATTGCTTATCAAGTTCTCCTGCTGGATTCGCAATCGTGGGCCGATTCCGTGTACTTTTTCGCGTTTCGTCTTCAAACGTGAGCATCTAAAAAATGAACGTTCGGGCCTTTATTGTCGCACTCCTCGTAAGCGCGTTATCCATCGCTTTTGCCGCGGACACCATGACGCCCGCGGGAATACCGCAAAACCAATCCATCTATCTCACCATGCGCGACGGCGTGAAGATTGCCGTTGATGTGTGGGTGCCCGCGACTCTTGCCAAGGGGCAGAAAGTCCCCGCCGTTCTTAAGATGACCAGTTATTGGCGCGCGGTGGGTCTTGCGGAGCGCACGGGTGCGTTTCGCGTGCTGGGTGCGGTGGGTGCTGTGCCAACGGAAGATATGAACAAGCCCGAGGCAGACGCATTTGGCGCGGCAGGATTCGCGCTGGTATATGTCGATGCGCGCGGCACTGGCGCATCTTACGGGGCGCGGCTGCATCCCTTCACCGAAGACGAACTCAACGATTACAGGGAAGTGGTCGATTGGGTTATCACGCAAACGTGGTCGAACGGCAAAGTTGGCGCGATGGGTTGCGCGTATGAAGGCACTGCGGCGGAATTGTTGCTGACGCGCAATCATCCCGCGGTGAAGGCCGTCGCGCCGATGTTCAGCGATTTCGATCCTTGGCTGAATCTGGTGTCGCCAGGCGGTGTGTTAAATGAATGGTTCATTCGCTTTTGGCGCGACGGCACGCACATGCTCGACAACAACGATCTCGTTGCCGTCGCAAAACTGAAAGGACACGACGTCGAGACGTTAAAACGCGTGATCACGGGCGTGAAGCGTGTGAGCGAAGATTCGTCTGGATCGCTGCTCGCCGCGGCGCTGCAACTGCGCAACCAGAATGCGGACGTTTACGCCGCCGCGCGCAAGGCCGAATACAAAGACGATTCCTTTGGCAGCGGGCCGCCGTTTGCGGCGTTTAGTTCGTATGCGAAGAAGGAGGCTATCGAGCAGTCGCAAGCCCCGATGTTTGTATGGGTGAGTTGGCTTGATGCGGCGACGGTGTGCGGAGCGCTGAGTCGATACAACACCTTCTCGAATCCGATGCGCGTGGTGATTGGGCCGTGGTCCCACCAAGGGCGTTTTGACGCAAATCCGTTCAACGGCGCGAATGCGGCGCTCGAAATGACGAAGGAAAAGCGCGAACAGCAGTTGATTCAATTCTTCTCCGCGCACTTAAAAGATAGTGACGCAGAAGAAGCGCGGCAGATTTCCTATTACACAATGGGCGAGAACAAATGGAAAACCACCGACGTGTGGCCGCCAAAAGGCGTTGCGCCGCGCGCGTGGTACTTCTCGCCGAACAACGCATTGTCGCCCTCCGCGCCCGCGGATGCCGATGCGTCCGATGCGTATAAAGTCGACTTCACGGCGACCACCGGCGAGCGCAACCGCTGGCGCACGGAAGCGCAGGGCGAAGATGTCGTGTACGCGGATCGTGCGGAGCAGGACAAGAAACTGCTGTCCT
The DNA here is from genome assembly GCA_020848835.1 of Candidatus Hydrogenedentota bacterium. Lineage (GTDB taxonomy): Bacteria > Hydrogenedentota > Hydrogenedentia > Hydrogenedentales > SLHB01 > JABWCD01. The sequence continues at coordinate 40,499 of JADLHJ010000097.1, read as the reverse complement.
ACACGTCGCCGCCACTTGATAAAGATACAGAGATAACCGGATCGCCGGTGGTGACGCTGTATGCGTCTTCGACCGAAAACGACGGCGCTTTCTTCGTCTATCTCGAACGCGTGGATGCGTCAGGCCGCGTTACGTATCTGACTGAGGGAATGCTGCACGCGCGGCACCGGGCGGTTTCGACCGCAACGCCGCCTTATTCGGAGCTTGGGCCATATCACACTTTTGCTCGCGCGGACGTGCAGATGTTGACGCCGGGTGAAGTCACCGAGATTTCTTTTGATTTGATTCCTACTTCAGTATTGCTGCGCAAGGGCGACCGGATTCGCGTGGCCATCGCGGGGCACGACGCCTCATGTTTTGCGCGCAACCCGAAGACGGGCGAGCCCACAATTACGATGATGCGGAGCGCGACGCAGGCTTCGAAGATCGAATTGCCGGTTGTGGCGCGGTGACGCGCGTGAGGGGTATTCGTTCTGAGCTACCTCGTTCGATTCGACCATTAGTATTTGGCCGCCCAGTAGCGCAGCGTTCGCCGGAACGCGGCGCTACTTTTCGATGCGAGCGCGAGAAATGCGACTATATTTGACAACTCCTTGAACTGCGCGATACCCTTTGCACTGTAGGTTTTAAGCAGTTAGCAAGACCGAGCCAAGGATAAGCGCGATCGCGCAGCACTGGAGCAAGAAGGGTCCAATTCCCCGCCGACAGGCCCGCCGTTTTAGGCCTTCCGTCCGGTTGCGGTGATGCCGTGACCATAGTAATCACACCATGAATTTCATGAAGCGAAATGCCGGGGTACTCACGCTCACGCTCGCCGCGTTTGACGTGGTGTTGATTCTTGGCGCGGCAGTTACCGCGTCCTGGATTCTGTATCCCGAATTGGCCGATCCGGCGCGCGGCATAAATTCATGGCGCGAGGAACTCATTCAACACCGGATGTACTTCGGGTTGTTCATCCTCGCATGGCTGCTTGGCGCGACCGATTCGCGGCTATTCTCCTCTCAGCGCGGGGACAGCCTGTTGACGCAGCTTCTCGCCATCGGCCGTACGTTGGCCTTTGCGCTTGGCGTGTCGTTGATTCTGATGTTGTTCTTCCTGCGCGCTACGATTGACCGCGAATACTTCGGGCTTTTCGGCGCGGCGGTGATTGTTTATATCCTGATCTTTCGCGTGGCGATGCGGCTGTTCCTGTGGAGCATTCGCCGCAAGGGCTACAACTTCCGACAGATCCTTGTCATTGGCGCGAACCCGCGCGCGCGGCATCTGGTCGAGATCATGGTGGGCCACGGGCAGTACGGCTATCACCTTGTAGGACTGCTCGACGACGAACCGGATCGCGCAAAGCACCTGAAAGATTTCAATGTCGAGTATCTCGGCAGCGTGCATGACCTCGAACGCGTGCTGCTCGAACAGGTGATCGACGAGGTGTATATCTGCCTGCCCGTGCGCAAGTACTACACGACGATTAACAGCGCCGCGCACCTGTGCGAAGGCGTCGGCGTGCCGGTGCGCATGATTGCCGATTTGTTTCCGTTGCGCGTGGCGACGAGCCGCGTGCATCAGCTCGAAGACATTCCGTTGCTGTCGCTGTCCGCAATCCCTGAAGCGCAAGGGCAGCTACTGCTCAAGCGCACGATTGATATGATTGGCGCGCTGGTGTTTGTGCTGACCGTAGCGTGGTGGTTCTTCCCAATCATGGGAATCATCATCAAGCTCGATTCGCGCGGCCCGGTTTTCTTTCTACAGGATCGCGTTGGCCTGAACGGCCGCAAATTTAAGTGCATCAAATTCCGCTCGATGGTCCCCAACGCGGAAGCGTTGAAAGAATCGCTTGCGGCGCACAACGAGGCGGACGGGCCGGTGTTCAAGATGAAGGCCGATCCGCGTATGACGCGTATCGGAAAGTTCATTCGGAAGACGTCGATCGACGAGCTACCGCAGTTCATCAATGTGCTCCTCGGCGACATGAGCCTCGTGGGCCCGCGCCCGCCGGTGCCGAAGGAAGTGGCGCAGTATTCATGGGATCAGCGGCGGCGTTTGAGCGTGCGCCCCGGCATCACGGGCTTGCAGCAAGTCAGCGGCCGCAGCGACGTCGCCTTTGACGAATGGGTCGAACTGGATCTCGCCTACATCGACAACTGGTCGCTCGAACAGGACCTGCGCATCCTCATGCGCACAGTGCAGGTCGTCATCACGGGTCACGGCGCGCGGTGACGCATTCGGGCGAGCCGCTGGCCCGTACTCAAATGTCGTTGCTGGAAAAATTGCGCGCGTCGTGGTTTGGCGCGTTTAGTTCCGTCTTCCTTGCGCGCGGTGTCGGCAGTCTGGCGACGTTTTTCACCATTGCGTTGCTCGGTCGCACCTTGGGCCGCGCGCACTACGGCGACCTGGTCATTCTCCTTACCATCATGAAGGTCGCGTCAGAACTCGCAGGTCCAGCCTTGGACACAGCGCTGGTGCGATTCGTGGGCGCCGCGGAATCCACCGGAGCGCAGGCCGCGCACTACATGCGCGCGGTGCTTCGTGTGAAGCTGGCGCTTGCCGCGGCCATCTTGGTCGCGGGCGCGATACTCGTGTGGCCCATACAGCAGATCATCTTCCTGCGCGAAGGCGGCGCGCTTGTGCCGCTTACTACGCTTGGCCTTGCATTTGTGGGCGCGGCGTTGGCGATGATGTATGCGTTTGTGCAGAGCAGTTACCAGGCGCGGCAACAGTTTGGCGCGTATGCGCTGCTTGAAGTATGCGGCGCGCTCGCACGTCTTGCTGCCGTTGGCGCGCTCGCCGTGTCGGGTAGCGCCGATGTAACCAATATGTTCGTGGCGTACGCCGGCGCGCCGGTGGTGATTGCCGCACTTGCATGGTTCATTGCGCCGGTGGTAACCGCGGGCCGCGACGCGATTCCTTCGTCGATTTGGCGCGAGATTTGGCACTTTACGAAATGGGTGATTGCCGCGTGCGCGTTCACCAGCCTTGCGCAGCGGTTGGATGTCTTTCTGATCGCTGCGTTCGATGTGCCGAAAGATTCCGTCGGCGATTACTGTGCCGCGGTGCAACTCACCTTGCTGGGCGATCTGGTGATCATCACCTTGTTCAACGTTCTGCTTCCGCGCGCGAGCCGCTTGCACGAACGCCGCGAGCTGTTGGAATTTCTGCGCGGATTTGGTTTGCCTACGGCCATGGGATTCGCGACGCTCGTGCCCCTGGTTCTTGGCGCAAACTTCATCGCGGACCTCACGTTTGGAAACGTGTACGCGGACACCGGCGCGCTGTTCGCCCTGCTGCTCATCGGCACCGCATTCGCGCTCGGCAGCGCACCCGCCGGGGCGACGCTGTATGGCCTAGGAAAATCCCGCAGCATTGCGGCGCTTGAATGCGCTAAAATGATCGCCATACTGATAGGTGGTCTCGCGATGGTCCCCGCCTTCGGCGTGTTTGGCATGGCCTGGGTCGTCGCCGCTACCAAAGGCACGATGGGGGTTGTGACCTACGCGCTGGCGCTGTGGCACGTGATGCGCCGGAAACCGGCGGAACCGCGACCCGCCGGCACAATATAGTGGACATTGGTTCGCCGATTAGGCTATATATAGTATAGATGGCCCAGTTTGTGGGCTGCTCGCGCAACCTATTGGGGAGGCCGTGTACATGGCCGCGCTACCACGTACCGATATACCCGGGTCGATCAACGCCATGACCGTCGGTCTTGTTGTCGTACTCGGCACCGTTCTGTCTATCGCGGTGGTCGTCGCGGGCACTTGGGCCATTGCCGCAATCATCGGCGTCTACCTGTTTCTCGTTTTCCTTCGCGAACCCGTGCGCGGGCTTTATCTCACGACAATCCTCCTGCTGATTTCCGGCATTGCGATTCCGATTGGCGGGACGCTGATAACGATGCCGGGCGCCGCTGCGCGCTTGTGCGGTATCGCTGCGCTTGCCGCGTGGGTTTTGCACACCTTCACGGCGCGCAAGCAACTGCGGTTGGGATGGGACGTTTGGATCGTGCTGGCGTTTGCGGCGTGGTCGCTGGTGAGTATCGGGTATTCGCTGATCTGGCGGATTCAGCTTCCCGAATGGACCCGCATGTTGAATCTTATCGCGTATTTCATCTTCGCGATACACGTGCTCGACACGAAAGAAAAGCTTCACAACTACGTGATCATCATCGTGTCCTGCGCAGCGGCTATGAGCCTGTACGCGATTATGCAGTACCTATTGCCGATCTATCAGTTTGTCGGTGTTGCGGGTATCGAAGGCATCGGCGCTGGCGCGGACCTGGCATTTGTGGATCCGGAAGGCACGGTGTCCGGCGCGGCGGTGCGCGTAACGGGCGGTACGGGCCACTCGAACTGGCTGGCGTTTACGTTGCTGCTGGTGATGCCGCTAAATATCTACTGGTTTACCACGCGCCGATCGCGCGGCGCGAAGGTATTCGTGATAGGGATAACGCTCCTACAGATTGCCGCGCTTGTACTCACCTTCACGCGCCTGGGTTTGATTGTTGGTCTGTTGACCGTTCTCGTGCTGATCGCAAAACACACCGTACGCCTCACGCCACATCGCGTCGCGGGGCTCGCGGTCGCGCTACTAATTGCGTGGTTTGCGCTGCCTGCCGCGTATAAAGAACGCGTCATCGACTTCACAAAATATTCGCGCAGCGAATCGACGGCGGCGCGCGTCGAGCTGCAACAGTACGCGTGGAAATACATGCAGGAATACCCGATGCTCGGCATTGGAATCGCCGGGTTTGGCCCGCGCTTCTATGAAGAAAATACTGACACCGCGCAGATGCTGCGCTGGATGGTGCGCTATCTTGGCTGGAACCCGATTTATTATGGTCCGCACAACTTTTACTTACAGGTTGGCGCGGAAGCGGGGACCATCGGATTATTGATCATGCTCTTCTTTATCATTCGCGCGTTGTTAAATACGCAGCGCGCCGAACGTATTTTCCGCGACGAAGGCAGCGCGCGGTTTGCGTTGCTTGCGGGGACCTTGATGGCCAGCGTGCTTTCCTTTATTTTCTGCGGGCTGTTCCTGCATGCTTTGCAGCAGAAAATCTGGTGGATGGTTTTCGCCGCGGCTGCCGCGCTGCCGTATATCGCCGCGCACGAGGCGGAGACCACCGAAACCTACGACGGTGTAAACCCAAAATATGATTAGTACCGCGTCGCGTTTTATATATCGTGAGAGTCAGCCAAAGCGGCGTCTACCCGCCGCCGCACTGCAAATAGCGCTTGGTGTTTGCGCTGTACTTTTCGTTTCCGGCTGTGCGCACACACATTCCCATTCGCACGCGGAGATCGAGCACAACATCGCCACAGAGCAAAAGCCATGGACGAGCCTTGATCTCAACAACGATCCCAATCAGTTTCACTTCGTGATCGTCACGGACCGCACGGGCGGCGCGCGACCGGGGATTTTTGAGAGCGCGGTCGATAAGATCAACTTGCTACAGCCCGAATTCGTGATGAGTGTCGGTGACCTGATTGAAGGCGACAAGGCAAACGCCGCGCAGGTGGATGCGGAGTGGCAGGAGTTCAAAGGTATCGTTGGCAAACTCGAGATGCCGTTCTTTCACGTCCCCGGCAATCACGACATGAAGAGCAACATGATGGTGGAGGAGTGGCGTCGGCGCTTCGGCCCGATTTACTACCACTTCCGCTACCGCGACGTGTTGTTCCTTTGCCTGAACACGGAAGACCCGCCCGACACGAATATGAGCGACGCACAAGTCGAGTACGTGCGCAAGGCGCTGGATGAGAACAAAGACGTACGCTGGACGCTGGTGTTCATGCACAAACCACTTTGGGACTACCCGAAACCGACGGGCTGGGCAAAGGTCGAAGAAATGCTGAAGGACCGGCCGCACACCGTCTTCACGGGGCACCGCCACAGCTACATGAAGTTCGAGCGGCATGCCCACAAGTACTTTGTGTTCGCCACCACCGGCGGCAGCACAAAACTGCGCGGCGTGGCAGAGGGCGAGTTTGACCACGTCATCTGGGTGACGATGATGAAAGACGGCCCGCGGATCGCCAATCTGATGCTGGACGGAATCCTGGACGAAAACGTCCGCCTTGCCCCCGCGAAGTAGCGGAAACGTCGCTTTCCAGTCCATCCAAATGCTATCCTAATAAGATCGGGCCGGATGCCGTTTTATTTCCCATTCGTTGTGCGCGATACCGCCGCAACTTCCGGCCGACAGGAGCTATGTTAGGCCTAGATGCAATAGTTCGCGATGCGCTACTCGAGGACATCGGGCGCGGCGACGCGACGACCGAAGCGACGGTGCCGGAGGACGCGCGCTGCAAGGCGCGGCTTTACGCGAAGCAGGACGGCGTGCTCAGCGGCATCAACGTGTTCCGTAATGTCTTCCACCAGCTCAACGCTTCGGTCACCGGATGGCATGCTAAGCAGGACGGCGACCGCTTTCGGAAGGGCGATGACATCGCACTTTTTGAAGGCAATACGCGCGCCGTGCTGTCGGGTGAGCGCGTTGCGCTAAATTTTGTGCAGCGACTCTCCGGCGTCGCCACATTGACAGCGGAGTTTGTGGGCCGCGTCAATGGATTCAACGTTCGCATCTGCGACACGCGCAAGACGACACCGCGCCTGCGCGAACTGGAAAAAGAAGCCGTTCGCCATGGCGGCGGATCGAACCATCGCTTTGCGTTGTACGACGGCATCCTGATTAAAGAGAACCACATCACGGCGGCTGGTGGCGTAAGCAAGGCTGTGCATGCCGCGGTCAACCGCTCGCACCATCTGATGAGTGTCGGCGTTGAAGTAACCAACTTGGCCGAGCTTGACGAAGCCATCTCCGCGGGCGCGGACGTGGCATTGCTCGACAACATGAACAATGAGCAGATGCGCGAGGCGGTGAAATTCGTCAACGGACGCGACATCGTTTTGGAAGCGAGCGGGAACATCACGCTGGATCGCGTGCGCGATGTGGCTGCCACGGGCGTACACATCATTTCCATTGGCGCACTCACGCATTCTGCGCCGGCGATTGACCTTTCGCTCGAGATTGCCAATGCCTGAGTTGCTGCGCACGCCACCGCTGATCGCGACGCCGCTGGTTACGCACGTCGTCGGCTCGCGCGTGATTGTGTATGAGACGATTACTTCCACCAACGATCGCGCGCTGCGCCTTGGCGGCGATGGCACGGTAATCGTTGCGGAGATGCAGACCGCGGGGCGCGGGCGCCACGGGCGCGCATGGCACAGCAAGCCGGGTATGGGTTTATATTTCAGCGTGGCGTTCGATCGGCCTACGGAAGGTCTGGCGTTCGCCGCGCCGCTGGCTGTTCACGATGCACTCGCGTCAGTCGTTGATACGAAAATTAAATGGCCAAACGATGTATTGATCGATGGTAAAAAAATCTGCGGCGTCCTCGTGGAAGCACGACAGGGCCGCACGGTAGTTGGTATAGGGATTAATGTTCATCACCGGGTGGAAGACTTTCCGGATGATTTGCGCGCACGGGCGACGTCAATCGAGGCAGCGACGGGTGTACACATTGATCGCGGCGAACTTCTGCGCGACGTATTGACGCAGCTTGATGAGCGTGTTGTGGCGATCCGCGACGGAAATATCGAACAGGTATTCAACGAGTGGGCGGAATCGTGCGGCGTAGTTGGCCGGCGGTTGCGCTGCGCGTCCTGCGAAGGCACGGTGCAATTCATCGCTGCCGACGGCGCGCTGGTGATCCAGTCGGCAGACGGCCTGAAGCGCGTGATGCTGGGTGAGATCGTCGAACTGGAGGGCCGCTAGACCATGCTCCTCGTCATGGACGTGGGCAATTCGCACACCAAGCTCGGGCTTTTTGATGGGGAGACGTTGATCGCGAACTGGCGGCTCGTCACGACTACGAGCCGCACGATTGACGAGTTCCGCATCATGCTCAACGCGCTGTTGATGCAGGAAGACGTTTCGACGAAATCGATCACCGGGGTTTGCATCGCGAGCGTGGTGCCGCCGGTGAACAATACCATTGAAGCGGTCTGCAAGACCCTGTTCAAGATTACCCCCGTGTTTGTCGTGCCCGGCGTGCGCACGGGCATCACGATCAAAGTCGAGAACCCGAAAGAAGTGGGCGCGGACCGCATCGTGAATTCGGTGGCAGCGGCGGAAGAATTTGGCGGGCCGGTCATCGTGGTCGATCTTGGCACCGCGACAAAGTTTGAAGTGATATCGGAAAACTCTGAATACCTCGGCGGGATTATCGCGCCGGGCGTGCAGATTTCCGCGGACGCGTTATTCGATCGTTGCGCGAAACTGGCGCGCATCGAAATTGCTACGCCCGATCATGTGATTGGCAAAGACACCGTGTCGCATATCCGCGCGGGCCTCACCTACGGCAACGCCGATATGGTGGACGGCCTGATCGCGCGAATTGCACACGAGATGCGCGCGGACCCTAAGGTCGTGGCGACGGGCGGATTCGCGCCGCTCATCGGCCCGCTGTGCCGCCGCATCGATCGCGTGGATTCCCTATTAACTTTGAAGGGACTGCGCGCGGTTTTCGTCAAGAACGAAAAGGCGATTGCGTGAAACGAAACTACATGACCTTAGCCGCGGTGCTGTTTATCGCAGCCTGCGGTCCGTCTAAGGAGGAATCGCCAGCGGCAGGAACGAGCACTCCCGCTGCGCCATCCAAGTCCGTTGCAACGGCAGCGCCTGCTGCATCGACTGAACCGGCTGCCGCAGCGACTCCCGCACCTGCGCCTACCGCACCTGCGGGTGAAACCGTTGCCTCCAGCACGGGAACCAAGTTGCGCTTCTTCCGTGATGTGCTCGAATCCGATCAGCCGCAGAAACCCAGCTTTGAGTTGCTGGCCGATCGTTTTGCGATGACGGTTGATCAGGCGACCGGTGACAACGTGTACGTCGTCGAAAAAGCGACGGCGGTTGCTTACGGAGAAGACGGCACCGAGACGCGCTTCGAAGCGGACGGCGGAACTTTCAACGACACGACGAAGACTACGCAACTCACGGGCCACGTCGTTTGCACGACTGGAACGCAGCGCGTGGAAATGCAGGACGTGATTTGGACGAATGAGTCGATGACGGCCGCGACGCAGAATCCCGTTGTGGTGAGCGATGGCGAAACAAAACTCCAGGCGGGAAGCATGGAGTACAACACCGACACGCGTACGTTGTTGCTGCATGCGCTAAGCGGCGCGGTCAGTCTCGCGGATTCACAAGCTGCCGATGCCGCAGATGCGGGTTCATTTCAATTCATCGATATTACCAAGGGTGGGCTCGGCGAATTTGTTGACGGACAGTTGCAACACATCGAAGACGGCGTTGCAATCGCGCTACGTCCTGCCGATCCAAACGCAAAGCCGATGCAGTTGGAAGCGAAGAAGATCGTGTTTGGGTGGGACGCCGAACAACGCACCAAACCGAAGACGATCGCGTTGGACGGCGGGGTGAGTGTTGACGGGCCGCAGGGACTAATCACTGCAAACGCCGCCGACTTAAACCTTGCGGGGAACTCAATCGAGTTCTCCGGCAACGTGCAGGGCAAGTCCGAATCCATTGAATCGTTCGATGCCGAGCGCATTACCTACGACATGAATAGCGGCGACTCGGAGATGATCGGGCTCGTGGCGCGCGGCATCAAGCTAGGCGCGCCGGGCGGCGACGCGAAGAATGCTGCGACCGATTTTTCGAGTATGAACATCGAGCGCGCAGGCCGCGTGGTGTCGAGCGGCGGGCAAGTGAAAACAATGTCCGGCGGCGTGAACATTTCGCTGACACCGAGCGCTGCCGGCGCGAAGCCGATGAAACTCAATGCAGGCGACGCGACCTTTGCGTGGAGTGGAGCGGGCGGCCAGCCGACAGCGATTGCGATGCGCGGCAGCGTGCGTGTGGATGGTCCGCAGGGCGCAATACACGCCGATCGCGCGGATTTCGATCTCGCAAAGAAAGAACTCGTGTTCTCGGGAAAAGTAAACGGCGGGCTTCAACAGATAGAACGGTTTGACGCCGACAAGTTTACGTATAACCTTGAGACCGGTGAAGCGCTAATGACGAATCTGACCGCGAAGGGCCTTGCCATCGCGAACCCAACCGAGAAGAAGGAGCCGGCGGAAGGCGAGAAGAAGAAAGCGGGTTACTCGAGGATGGATATTGTGCGCGCGCCGGAAGTATCCATTACCGGCCAGCAGTTGAACTGGATGCGCGGCGGCGTAGAGCTGACGATGCATCCCGACGATCCGAAAGACCAGCCGATCAATGTGAAGTCGCAGGAAGTTCGGTTTTCGCAGGGAGAAGGCGCAAACGCACCGCAGCGAGTCGTCATGTCCGGCGGAGTAGACGTGCAGGCGCCCGAGGTTTCGGCTGCGTCCGACACGGCCGACCTCAATATGCAGAGCAATAAACTGACGTTTGACGGTAACGTGAAAGTTTCCACGCCAGACTTCCAGAATGCGACGGCGCGCCAATTCGTATACGATTTAGTCACAGGCCGTCCAAAGTTTGTCGGCCTCCAGTCGGATGTTATCGACGTATCGAAAAAAGAAAAGGACGCGCAACCGTAAATGGCGCTTTCCGAAATCAATGCGCCCCTGCTGCGCGCCGAAGGACTGGTCAAGAAATTCAAGCGCCGCGCCGTCGTGAATGGCGTGAGTATTGAGCTTGCCGCGGGCGAAGTCGTAGGGCTGCTTGGGCCAAACGGCGCGGGAAAAACCACAACCTTTCGCATGGTCGTCGGCATGCTGCGTCCGAGCGAAGGGACCATTCACTTCAACAACGCGAACGTGACGCGTTATCCGATGTACCGGCGCGCGCGCGCGGGAATGGCGTATCTGCCGCAGGAGCCCTCGGTGTTTCGCCGGCTGACGGTGCGGCAAAATCTGATGGCCGTGCTCGAGCACATGCCGATAAAATCGTCGGAGCGGCGCGCACGGGCCGAAGCCTTGATGACCGAGCTGAATATCAAGCACCTTGCCGATGCGCCCGCGTACACACTGTCCGGCGGTGAGCGGCGGCGCACGGAGATTTGCCGCGCGCTGGTGACGCATCCGAAGGTGTTTCTGCTGGACGAACCTTTTGCGGGAATCGATCCAATTGCAGTTGCGGAGTTGCAGGACATTGTGCGCTCCCTGAAGCGCACGGGCATTGGCGTGTTGATCACGGATCATAATGTGCGCGAAACGCTTGGCATCACCGATCGCGCGTACATCATCGGCGAAGGGAAGATTCAGGTCGCCGGCACGCCGGAGGAAATTGCGTCGAGCGAAATTGCGCGGCGCACCTATCTCGGCGAACATTTCAAGATGTGACGCCTGGAGCGATTCACGATTACTTGTACCGTTTCGCGTGCTCGTGCTCCTGTCGTCATCGTACTCGCACTCGAAACTCGAGAAGATCGATCACGATGACGAGCAGGAGCACGAGCACGAAAAGCCGCTACATCTGGCCTTGACGCGCTCTAGCACATTCTTCCTCAAAATTCACTACGCTCTCCACCCTCTTAGAATTTGATGATTGACTTGCCGCGCGCGATCGGGTGAAATATTCCTTATGCAACTCGAAATTCCGCTTCGCGGCGAGACCGATCTCGAACGCGATCTCAACATACTCAGTGGCGCGCGCGTTCAACTTTCGATTACCGATAATTCACGCACGGTGATGTCGATGGTGCCTGACCGTGTTGTGGGCGGCGTGCGCGTGCGACTGCACCACATGTTTCTCGATGCGGGACCAGATGTCGTGCGCGCAGTGGCGACGTGGGTAAAACGCCCGAAGTCGCGCTTGCCGCAGATCGACAGTTACGTTCGCGAGAACCGGCACCGCATGCGGCGCAAGCCACCGCGTCTTGAACTGCTGCGTTCGGCGGGGGAGCATTTTGACCTGCAGAAGATTTTCAACGAAGTGAACGCGGTCCATTTTGAAAATACGATCACCGCGGCGATCACCTGGGGTAAGCGCGGCAATTCACCGCGGCGCCGCCAGCGCACCATGCGATTCGGCAGCTATACCGTGGAATCAAATTTGATCCGCTTGCATCCTGCCTTGGATCAACCGTTCGTTCCCGAATTCTTTGTGCGCTATATCGTTTACCATGAAATGCTGCACGCGCACCTTGGAATTGAGGAAAGCGAATCGGGACGCCGCCGCATCCACACGCGCGAGTTCACGAATATCGAACGCGCATATCCGGACTATACGAAGGCCCGCGCATGGGAGTCGAACACCGCCAACATGCGCAAACTGCTGAAGAAGTAGCGCGCGGTTCGCGTGGCCGCTAAGGGCAAGATCGATTATGCGCAAGCCGGCGGTCTTGTCGCCTGCATTATCATCATCGTTGTATTGTGGGACACCTGGGCTGTCTATCCGCTTCGTTTGCTCGTCGTGTTTTTTCATGAGTTGAGCCACGGTATAACGGCGGTGATTACAGGTGGCTCGATAGTCGAGATCCAGATGAACGCGCAGGAAGGCGGCCTGTGCATCACGCGCGGGGGTAACCGGTTTCTCACGTTGTCCGCGGGTTATCTTGGGAGCCTGCTGTGGGGCGGCGCGATTCTGCTATTTGCAACGCGCACAAAGGGCAGTCAGATTGTGCTCGAATTACTTGGGGGACTGCTGATCGTCGTGACGTTGATCTGGGTGCGGCCATTGATTGGCTTTGGCGTTGGCTTCGGGTTGGCGACGGGGCTTGTGCTGATTGCCTTGGCGAATTTTCTTCGGCCGATGATTACCGAATTGATTCTGATTGTGATTGGTCTAACGAGTTGTCTTTACGCCGTGCTCGACATCAAGAGCGACATTCTCGATCGGCCGCAAGCGGTGTCCGATGCCGTATTGCTCGCCGATGCGACCGGCGTGCCCGCAATGGTGTGGGGCGTGCTATGGCTCGGCGTGTCTATCGTCCTTGCGGTTCGATTTATCTTGATTGCAAGCCGGCACGACATCGTGGCGCAATCGAGCGCTACATCCGCTCCAGCGCCGTAATCCCCAAAAGGCCCAGCGCGTTTTCCAGCGTTATACGCGTGGCGAGGCAAATATGCCCGCGCGCGATCCGTTGCGCTTCGCTTGGGGCGTCGCGCACGGGACATTCGTGATAGAAGGTTGTGAACAATCGCGCGGTTTCCAAAACAAACTGCGCAACCGGCGCAACGCTGTGCGCCGCGGCCGCGTTGGCGATTGTGTCTGGAAACGCAGCCAGCTTAGACAACAACGCCCATTCCGCGTTTGACTCGACCGGGAAATCCGCGCGGGGCGATTCAGGCAGCGGCGCATTCAGCTTGCGCAAGATCGAGGAAATGCGCGCGCACGAATACTGCACGTAGGGGCCTGTGTCGCCGGTGAAAGACAGGCTCGCATCCCAATCAAAGATCACGTTCTTGTTCGCGCCGACGCGCAGGATTGCGAAGCGGATTGCGGCGACGGCGACATGTTCCGCGATGGCTTTGCGCTCTACCTCGGGCAATTCCTGGCACTGCTCCTCGACACGTTCCGCGGCGCGCGCCGTTGCTTCGTCGAGGAAATCCGACAGCAGCACGACCTTGCCCTGGCGCGTGGACATCTTGCCCTCTTTGAGCAAGATATAGGAGTAATAGATAGGCTCGGGTGCGCCCATGCCTGCGGCGGCGAGAATCAGCGCGATCTGCTGCATGTACATGAGGTGGTCTTCGCCGAGCACGATCAGATTTAGATCGGCGCCCTTCGACATTTTCTCGATGGTGTACGCAACATCGCGGTAGACGTACATGGAGCTTCCGTTGGAACGAAGCAGCGCAACGTAGCGCCCTTCGTTCGCGGGATACTGCGGATGCCCAATTTGACACATGTCCACGGAAAGGCGTTGTTCTTCATCGGTGAAGAGCGCGCCCTTTTCACGCAACGCATCCAGGATCTTGTCAAGGCGCGGGTCCTTTACGAAATCCGATTCGCGATCGAAGCGGTCGTATCGAATACCGAGCCGCCCGAGCACAGCAAGCTGCCCCTGCAAGCACAGTTCTGTAACGGCGAAGAATTTCTTCTTGACCTCGGCATCGCCCTGCTCGATCTTCGCGAGCAGTTCGAATCCAGCCTCGGCAAACGCTGCGTCCTGTTCCGCGCGGGCATTTGCGCTTGCGTACAGGTCGAGCATTTCGTCGAAGGTGAGTGTCGCTGGATCGTCGCACGCCAACACCAGCAGCGCGATTTGTCTGCCGATGTCGTTCACGTAATAGTGCGTTTCGACGTCGTAGCCTTCGAAGCGCAGCAGACGCACGAGGCTGTCGCCGATCATCGCGTTGCGCGCACGACCCACGTGCGGACTTGCGTTGGGGTTGATGCTGGTATGCTCGACGAGCGCACGTTTGCCTGCGCCGCTCCTGTTCGAGCCGTACTGCTTGTGTTCACTGAGTATCCGCGCGACGATACCGCGGCCAAACGCGCCACGATCGAGCTTGAAATTTACATAGGGTCCCGCAAGGGATACCGCCGTGACATCCGGACCGAACGTCACTCCATCGCGAATCTTGGTGGCAAGTTGCGGCGGCGCCATGCCCAGTTTTTTTGCGGGTTCGAATGTGCGCAGGGCGACGTCGGCGATTTCCACTTTAGGCGCGGGCGCGAACACGAGATCCGCAGCGGTCAATTCCGGAAAGGCGGCGAGAATGGGCGCCGCCAGGGATTCGTAGGTATGCATTCGTGTGTCGTCCGTCCGCGCTATTGCTGATTCTGGGTGGGCGGCGCGGTGGTCAAACCCTTGGGCGCTTCGGCTTGCTGTCGTTTGCGCTCTTCAAAGGCGTCCGCCTCCGACAAGCGCCGGTCATCCACGACGACAATGTGAAAACCGAATCTTGTCTGAATGATTTCGCTGAGCTGGCCGATCGGCGCGGTCCAGATATAGCCGTCAATTTTCGGGTCGAGAATTGCGTGTTGCACGTAGCCCAGATCGCCGCCTTTGCTCGCGCTGCCGGGATCGTTGGAATAATCGCGTGCGAGCTTGCCGAAGTCTTCCCCCTGCAACACGCGGTCGCGAATCTCGCGAATCTTGGTGAGGGCCTGTGCGCGCTCCGTCGGGTCCGCGTCATTAAAGGAGATGAGGATATGCCGCACGCGCACGGTCGAGACACTTGGGCTAATGCCTTCGCTCGTGTAAAGCACGGCGCCCAATACCACGAACAGCGCAATCACGCCGAACCAGACCCACTTGGTGTAGTCGCGCCCTTCGGCAACCTCGTCGATATCGAGTCCAAGACTTTCCACTTTGTGTTCGCTAGACATTCAACAATCCTTCAACCATCGAGAAATAGGTCATATAGAATGAAATAATTACGTATCCGACCAGCAGCGCCACGGTCAACGAAATCGCGACACCAAGAACACGCCGGGCGATCGCCGCGGCGTGCATGGCCTCGGCAAGATGATACTCGGAGGCTTTCCGCAACGATGCTTCTAGCTGGCCCGATGTCTCGCCGATGTGCAACATCTCGCGTGATTGCGGCAACAGCACATGTACATCGGCGAATGCTTCAACGAGCGTATCGCCTTCCTTTACGCGCGGCACCGCTTTCAGCAATTCTTTTTCCATATATGGATTCGCAGTGACTTTCGCGGAATTTTCGATGCAATGATCGATGCGAAGCCCGCCTGCGATCAGCAGCGACATGCTTCGGAAAAAGCGGGCGAGGCCGAACATGCGCGTGACGCGCGACATCGGCCAGACGTAAGTGGCGAAAGATCCCCATATGTATCCGAACAGTCCTGCGCGCGACAGTACGACGCATACGGCGAACACGACGCCAAACACGATAAGCGCAACCCCCTGCAGGCGAAGGTACCATTGGATGTACGACTCGAAATCGAAGCTTTGCCCGTTGCCCAGGAAGAGCGCTTTCAGCCGGCTGATTAAGCCAAGCGCAAAGGATCCGGCGAACCACGCGAGGATCAGTTGAATGACGGGATACGTCAACGCGCGGATGGTTTCGCGGCGCATTTCCAGTTGGTCTTCAAAGTACTGCGCAAGATCGCGCAGCATTACGTCGAGTTTACCGCCGCGTTCACCGGTCGAAAGCAACTCGATGAAGAACTTGGGGAGGTACTTGTTTTCCGCGCGGACGGCTTCGGCGAGCGTCGAGCCGTTGCCGATGGAGGAGTGCATGCGCTCGATGACCTCGCGCACATCCTTGTCTTTCTGGTTTCGGCTGACCAGTTCGAGGCTGCGCAGGATCGGGATGCCCGCGTCGTAGGACGTCGCAAGCTGGCGGCACAGCGGCACCACCTTTTTCAGCGCGATCTGTGAGGAAAACAGGCCCATACAGCTAACTTACGTGCACCAAGTCCAGCCCGGCAATACGCGTAAATGCGCCCGGTGTCAGGGGGAAGACTATAGCAAAGGTCTGAGCATCGGCGCGACTTCAATACCCATCCTTCAGCCCAGCGCGTTGCAGTCTCCCTGGCCGAGACGGGCAGCCACGAGAGGCTTCCGCGCGCGAATTAAGCCATAGTCAATTTACATAAAATATACATTGATTATTATTGCAGAATAACCGAACATGACGGTTCCGGCCTGAGGACAACCATTCATGATACTTACGAGACGCCACTTTGTCCGCCAGTCAATCCTGGCGGGGATGTTTGCGCCCGGTGCCCTTGCCGAGGCGCTGCAACGCACCCCAGCGCAGACCGCTGGGCCGTTCTACCCGAACCGGCTCCCGCTGGACACGGACAATGATTTGCTCATTGTCAATGACGGGATCACGCCGGCAGTGGGGGAGATCGTACATTTGGGCGGCCGGATATTGGACGCGAGCGGTAACCCGATCCGCAATGCGCTGGTGGAAATCTGGCAGGTGGACAACAATGGCGCCTATATCCATGAAGGCAGCGACAATGGGGACAAGCGCGACGGCAACTTCCAGGGGTTTGGCCGCTTCCTGACCGGGTCTTCGGGCGAGTATTACTTCCGCACGATCAAGCCGGTACCCTACGGGAATTCCTCGTTCCGGCGTACGCGCCATATCCACTATGCCGTGCATACCAAAGGCCGCGAGCGGTTTACGACGCAGTGTTACGTCAAAGGCGAGCCGCTGAACGATCAGGACGGTGTGCTGCGCGATATCAAAGACGAGGCCGCGCGCAAAAGCGTAATCGTCGATTTCGCGCTGCTGCCGGGGGCGGCTGCAGGAGAGCTCGCCGCCACCTTCGATATCGTGATGAATTTTACGCCCCAGGCATAAGTCTGCTTGTATTGAACCGCAATTCCGGCGTTGCCGCTGCCGGCTTACCTTTGTTAGCATGGTCGGCAGTGTCTGGCTTGGGACAGAATTGGAGCTTAGGGAGAAGTATACCGATGAAGCGTTTTATTCATATGGTCATGGCTGCGGCGTTCGCAGTGGGAATAGCGACCACCGCGCAGGCCGGGTCCGTTGCCGGCAAGATCGTGTTTGAAGGCGAGCCCATCGTAATGAAGCCGGTTGATACGAGTGCGGTGCCGGAATGCCACGCGATGCACAAGGACAAACCGATCATGCGCGAGGAACTGGTGCTGGGGCCGGGGCAAACCATGGCGAACATCTACGTCGAAGTGACCAAGGGTGTGCCGCAGAAGGACTACCCGGTGCCGACGGAACCGATCGTGTTGACACAGGAGGGCTGCCGCTACGCGCCGCGCATGGTGGCGGTGCGCGTTGGCCAGCCGCTGAAGGTGCTCAATCCCGACGGCATTCTGCACAATGTGAACTATCTGCCGAAGGCGAACCCGCCGCAGAATTTCGCAATGCCTGCGAACATGAAGGAAAAGGACTTGACGTTTGAGAAGGCGGAAGCGCCGTTCATGTTCAAGTGCGATATCCATCCGTGGATGGGCGCGTATTGCGCCGTTGTAACGCACCCGTTCTTTTCGATCACGAAAGAAGACGGCGTATATAAGATTGACGGACTGGAGCCCGGCGAATACGAGATCACCGCGTACCACGAGCGTCTGCCGAAGCAGGTCGCGACGGTGAAGGTCGCCGACGGGGAAATTACGCAGGACTTCAAATTCTCGCGTCCCGCGAAGAAATAAAACTGATCGATCGCTTTGGGCCCGGCACGTCTTTAAGACGCGCCGGGCCTTATTTTTTGTAGCCGGGCTCACGCGAACTCTCCGAGAAAACCGGTGCCAAAAGTGCAACGCCGTGGGCGTATCTAGTGAAGGCAATTCGACGTCTTCGCTAACGCCACGGAGGTTGCGGTATGACAGGTTGGTTGGATTGGGTGCGGGGGAAACGGCCAGCAAGAGGCGGCGCCAAAACTGCGCAAACGATTGCGACGTTCTCGGAGCGCGACACGCGCGTGCGGCAATCGAGCTTTTCATTACCAGAGGATAATGCAGCATGGGAATGGGGCGCGGGGCGTTTCATCAGCCTGGCGAACGACACACCGTTCTACATGCTCCCGGTATATCGCTATCTGCGCGATGCGTTTCCCGATATTTCGGACGCGGTTTGGACCTGGAAGCGGCTGTGCCAGACGGGCTACGACATCGAAATATTGCGCGCTTCGTCTGACTACGCGAAGGCGCGAGCCGAGCGGTTGTTGCGCGAACTCGACACGCGCGTCAACTCTGGCGATCGCGGGATGGACGGCCTGCTCGACGTGTTCTACACGTCGCTCTTCACTTACGGCGCTGCGGCACTCGAAATCGTGTTGTCGCAAAGCCGCGAGACGATCCACGACGTAGTGCCAATCGATGTATGGACGGTGCGCTTCCGCCGCGAAGGCGGGGTCTTACAGCCGTATCAAATCCACAACGGCGAAGAGATCCGCCTGCCGCGCGATCGCTTCATCTACGTGGGGCTCGACCGTGACGGCACCAATCCCTATGGCCGCTCGATGCTTCAGTCAATCCCGTTCATTGCGAAAATTCAGCACCGTCTCATTGAAGACATGGCAAAAGCAACGCACAACGCCGGCTGGTCGAAACTGCACGTGCGCTACACACCCGAGGAGAAACAGCGCGGCGAATCGGTCGAAGCGTACGAATCGCGCGTGCGCGGCAACTTCGATCAATTGCGCGGAAAGCTGAACGGCCTCGAAACCGATCAGAACCTCGTGACCTACGACAATGTGAGTGTTTCGCTGTTACGTGGCGACCAGCACGCGCAAATCTTCTACGAAAACCACAAAGCTGTCGAAGAACAAATTATCACCGGAATGCACCTGATGCCGATCCTGCTGGGCCGCAATTACGGCACGACCGAAACCTACGGCACCGCGCAGTTCGAGATCATCAACCGCCAGGTCGAATCCGTGAACCGCAGTGTGAAGCGAATATTGGAGCGGCTCTACAACTTCGAGCTCGCGCTCATGTGGGGCGAGGCGGAAGCGCGCGTGAACATGCGCGTGAACCGCACCGTGGACGTATTGCGCGAAGCACAAGCCCGCGCGCGGGAAATCGAAAATGCGGTGCAACTGCGTGATGAAGGATTCGTGAACCACGACACCGCCGCGAAATTGCTGGGCATTGGCTAAGCACAACTGAGGAGAAACGGATAATGGAACTGGAACCCTTCATCTTTCAGCGCGAAGGCGCGCTGATTGCAACGCGCCGCGCGCCCGGGGAAAGCGGTGTAGTTGGCGATGTGAATCGTTTTGCATTGCGGCCACTCGCCGCGGACGAGTTTGCGGTGTTCACGCTCGATCTGTGCCACAACAAGGTGGACCGGCATCACAGCCGCTTCCCGGACGAGGAACTGGAGAAGATCAATGCAATGACGCCGGGGCGTCCGCTGATGGAGCGTCACGATCTACGTGGGTCCCTGCCGCGCGGCACTTTCTTTCGATCGCAAGTCGCGCGCGACAACGATCGCGTCACTGTGCGCCCGGACGTGTACGTATTGCGTACGAAGGACAATGAGGACTTCATCCTCAACATCGAAGGCGGCGTGTACCGCGAAACCTCGATTGGCTTTTCGTTCGAGACGCCCGAATGCTCGATCTGCGCGAAAGACCTGCGCACCTGCGATCACGTGCCTGGCCGCGCTTACGGCGATGCGCAGTGCCACTACGTGATGCGCAACGTGCTGGAAGTGATTGAAGGGTCGGTCGTGCCCTCCGGCTCGCAAGGCACCGGGTTTGTCGCGCTGCAACGCGGCGCGATGTCCACGCGCGCATGCCCACAACCCTTGCGCGACGCGCTCGATGCCGCGCGAAAGACCTATCACGAACCGATCGAACTGTGGTCACGACAATGCTGGGCCCGCGAATAGACGTAAAGCCAAACTCTTGCTCCACATTCTTAAAGGACATAAGGGAACTGACAGTCTCCGAACAAAATCCGCAATACATCGACACAGTTCTTTTCAGCGCCGAAGGCGTGACACGGTTACTAGCCTGGGCAGTGAGGCCCAGGTACCAGTGAAGCCCAATTCACGCCGGAGGCCTGAAGGGCCGGCACGGTGTCTTGCCGGAGAAGCTGAGTCAAACAACCAAAGATAGGAATAACAAATGAAGTCTCAAGAGATTAGACAAACTATCTTGTGCGTCCTGGCAGTCGCGCTGATGCTCGCCTTGCTCACCGCAGGCTTTGCGCATGCGCAGGGCGGGCAATTCACACAACGCGAACGCATCGCTCTCGCGATGGACAATTCTCCCGAGATCGTGATTGCCGCCCTCGAAGCGATCATGTCGCAGGAACAACTCGCGGCGTTTGAAGCGGCGGTATTGCCCGCGCCAACGGATGCGCAGAAAAAAGATGCCCTCGGCGATGTGAAGACCAAACTATTGCAGGCCGGATTTACAAAAGACGATCCGCTAATTGCTGCCATTGGCGCGCGGGCCGATGAAATCAGCGTTGCACTGCCTGCCGAAAGCGCGCAGGAGTAACACCCAATGGGAAACGAAGAACCCTGCGCATGCGCGCGCGTGAACGACGTGAAGCTAACAAATCTCGCGGACGACCTGCGCGAACTCAAGGACCGCGTGCAACGCCTGGAGACGACACTCGCGCGGGGCGTGATGCTGCTCGTCGCGAACCTCGTGGCCGTTGTCGTCACGCTGTTTCAGCAGATCATAAAGTCGTAACAAGTGGCCGAAATCTACTCGTTCCCAAGCTCCGGCTTGGGAACTCACACGGTCCCGAAGCTCCGCTTCGCGTTCAAAAACACTAAGGAGATCGCCCGCATGTACTGGAACCTCACACAAACGCACGAAACCATCGACCCAAGCGCGTATTCCGTCAGCAACGGCCGCTTCGTGCTGCACCGGCACCACGATGCCAATGGCCCGCACCTCGATCTGCGCTTCGAACAAGACGGCTATCTCGCCGGATTTCGCATCGATGGGTTTACGCTCGAAGGCGAAGTCTGCGCAACGGAAAAAAGCGCGCACCCGATCCAATGGTTGGAACGCGACGGCGATGCCATCCGCGAGGACTCCGGCACCTATCGCCGCCACGCAATCGGCGATAACGAAATGCACATCGAGTTGCACGGTGCGCACGGCGTGCGAACACTGCGCGCAACGCGCGAAGCGGGACTCGCCCCAAGCACAATTCGCGACGTATGCGCCACGTTGCGCGCGCACGCGGCAACAACGAATGATGCTGCAAAACTAATCGCCGACGGCATCGCCGCGCGCCGGCGCGCAACCGAACGTCTCTGCGGTCTCGCACGCGAACTCGACGGCGCCGCATTCGACGAAGCAATCTGCAAACGCAGCCTCGCTTCGCTCGCGCTCGAAGACATCCACGCACAACTGCGCAGCTACGAATCCCGCTTCGACGCAAAGTACCCGCCCGCGTCGGTGTCTCAGCCCAGCAACCTCGACGAGCAGGCGAATCTGCAACGAAATGAGGACGCTCTGGCAATTCTTCGCAACGATCCTCATCAGACCCGTATCTTTCGCCAGTCCGCTTCTTGACGAATCGCAAGCGGGGTAAGCAGTCTTATCTGGCCCTTTTTGAATTTGCCGGAAGGGGGCCAGATTAGATTTTATTGACGGAGTAAGATAATGGTAGAAATTGCGGTAGTCACCTCTTTATGCCGATACGACAAGAGGCAAACAAGACCTAAATCCGTCCGTAAAGGTACCGCCGCGGTCCAGGTCCCCGTATTTATCAAGCGCCCCGGTCGTTATTGTAGAAGTGGCGAATGGGTAGAATCTCCTGACCCAAAGGCCGGTGGCGGTAGCACGAAATTCCTCGGATACCCTGGGGAATACCCGATGACGCGCCGCTGCATTGAAGCGCTTGCAAGTCTCGATGCATTGGAAGAGATAAAAGGAAAAGCAACTCGGTGAAAAAAAAGACAACAGGTTCGGAAGTACCCACGGACCGTTATCCCTTTGCGATCATGAAGAGCGCCATTCACGGCGTGGGCGTGCACACACTTGCGAATTTGCCTGCGCGCAAGAAAATTGGCGAATTGACTGGCCCATTGCTGCCGTTGCGCGTAGCACGAAAGCTTGTGCGCGATCAGGAACGGATCTTTATGGTAGAGATCGATGACCGCTGGGCGCTGGATTGTTCCGGAGGCAGCGCATTGGGGCATGTAAACCATTCCTGCGCGCCGAACTGTTACTTGCGGATCATTGGCAAGCGCGTGGAGATGTATACGCTGCGGCGCGTGCGCGCGAATTCCGAACTCACAATTGATTACATCGAAACGCCGCACGCGAAGGGCATGCAGTGCGTGTGCGGCAACGAATGGTGTCGCGGACGCTTATAGAGCAGATTTCCAGCGAATCTTTCGCGCGCCCTTATTTCGCAGCGCCATAGTACGCCCTTATCGTTATCGCCTTTCCGCCGGGGACCAGGTGAATGGTCGAATCTTCCGGAGTTACCGAATGCGATTTCGCGCCGTTGACCTCTACGCGTTGGATAGGAATTCCGCCGGGGTGCCGTAGACGAATCACGATCGCGTCGGGCGCTTGCCGCGCAGGCGGGTTGATGGTCGCGGCGATGTACCCGTCGTTCACGTGAGAGACGATGGTAAAACCCGTCGTTCCAAACAGCGTTGGCGCGTCTTGAACATCGATAGTCTTTCCGTCTTCCAACCATTGCGCGGGAGCGAATGGAGCGAGCCACAACGATCTCTCGCGTTCCATGATCAACATGAGTCGTGACTGGTACAGGAAGTACCCGGTTTCGTGGGTCTTGTTAAACGCGCCGTTGAAGAAATGCTCCCACAGCGACAAGTCTTCGCGGTTCAACAACGACGCGGTGGCGTTGAAATAGCTTCGAATGAACGGCTTGACGTCGTCCCGCGCCGCGTATACTTCGGCGTTGCGCGCATAGAACGGTTGTACTTTTGCGAAGCCCCCGAAGTTGAACCAGTCGGCCCGGTTGTCCGCTTCTGGATAATAATTCCAACCGGAATTCAGAAATTGCACGTCTTCCATGTGGTTCATCATCGCGGTCACCGAAGGATCTGTAGCGTCCAGCACCCCCATGGGAACGAGATGGTGCGAGCCGAGTTCTACGTCATAGGCCCACGTACGACCCATGTCGTCGCCATCCGCGTACAGCTCTCCCGTAGGAATTGGCGCATAGAGCTGCGTCGGATACGGCAGGGCCCATGTGCCGTCGCGCAACGGCAGCACGGGGGCTTGCGCCTGCACATAGCGGAACGCGCGATCGATATCGCCTCGGAAATTTGCCGCGTTGCTACAGATCTCATCCGCCCCCTCCCAGCCAATTTCGGCGAGCGCTTCGCCTGCGGACCTCAATCCCGCGTAGTAATTGCCATTGAGATAAAAGTAGTGGCTATACACGCTCCAATCCGCAAGAACACCCGGAGGCATCAAGCCGTAGTCGGGCGGTCGCTGCGTTGCATCGGTAACCTGCATCGTCTTCTTGCGCTGCGCCATGATCCACCGGCACACACGGCTGACCTCGGGAGCGACTCCAGACAACCATTCCTTATCTTTGTGCAGCGCGTAATACTCTCCCAAGGCCCAAAGGTGCCACCCCGTGCCAATGAGGGTATAGCCCGTTGTCAGGTAGCCGCGCTCGTTGTACTGCTGGACAAAATACGCCAATCCTCGCCGCGCAAAATCGTCGTGCCCCATGAACTCCATGCCGCGAATGATGGAATGCGCCTCGCTTTCGAGGGGACCGTAATAGGTTGAAGCGATCCATGGTGCGATGGAATTGCCGTCCTCATTGCGCGCCGCCAGCATGCAATGCACGCGTGACGCCGCGATGAGATTGGTAAGCATGGGATCCGGCACGGATATGCGCGCGCTCCCTTTCATGGCCTGCTGCCAATGGGCCTTTGTCGCTTCCAGAAGCACCGTGACGCGATCCGCCGCGGGTAAAGCTTCCGGAGTGGCTGCCCAACCGGGTATGAGAAGCACGCAAGTTGCCGATCCGTTTGCAGGAATCTGACCGGAGAGAATCATGCGCGATCCATCGATGCGCGGTTGCAGCCCCGTTGCGCCACCGGTATCGAGCAACGCTGCAAACTGTCCTCCGGATTCCATGGTCACGCCTCGCCCGTGTGCGCGTAGCGTGACGTCGCTTTCGGCAGCGCATGTCCAGGTCATCTCGAACGCTGCGGCATGGCCGGAATTCGTAAATGTGTACTCGGCGACGCACAAGGGCTGGTCGTTGTACCACCACGCGCGGTCTGCCGCGTTCGTTTCTCCAAGAGGCGCGACAAAGCTGCGCTGCTGCACCGTCACGGCGCCTTGCGTGTGCGAGACGACTGGGATGGGCATCCAGCCACCTTCCAAGTGACGTTGCGTGGTGTCCTCGGACTGGCCCTCCCACGATGGGGAGATACTGCGACGCGGCATTTCCTTGCGCTTGACGTCGCCGGGAGCGTAGAAACCGATGGCACCGCTGCGCTGGACCAGGAACTTCTCGTTACCATTTGCAAGGGAAAGCAGAGTCGGGCCAAAGTCGGCCTCACGCCGATGCAGCCGGTCGAGCGCGCTGGCAAACGTTTGATCGGGCATCTCCCGCACTTCTTCGAGGACGGTTTTCTTCGACGCGAGCGCTGCGATCTCCGCGTCAATGGTATCGGCCCTCTCCGCAACCACGGCGACTATCTGCGCGTCTTCTACAAAAAGGTGTCCAGACTTCAGTACGTCCTCGACGCCAATGCCGAAAGCATGCGTGGGAGTTGAAATTCGCAGCACCGTACACTCGCTGAGCGTCCACGGGTGCCTTGCGGCATAGCGCAACCGCAGTGGGAGCGGCTCCGCCAATGACCACGTGCGCTGTAGGCCGCCATCGTCGCCATCCCGGAATGCACCGTTATAGATACTGACCGTGGCTTGCGCATTGGCGGCCGGCTGCAGCGCACGCAGGACGATCTCCGCCTCGCGCCAATCCGTATCCGTATACGCGGAGAACTTCTGAACGCGATGACCACTCATGCTGGGTGGCGTAATCCAGCGGAGCTTCAGTGTCTTTGGCCGTCGCCAAGTCCCGGGTGTCGGCGGAATTTCGATGGACCACGAGTTGTCCTTGCGCTGAATTTCCGCCATGACGCGTTCCCAATGCCCCTGCCATTGCGACACGCCGGAAGTGCCGAGCATGTCGGGTGTCATGGCCCATAGCTCGACCGATGCGCCTGCTGGATCCGGAGCGGCGCCGTCGAAGTGTATCTCGGCCATGCGCACGCGACGCTGCTCCAGCCATTCGAGACCTATACAGCCAAAGCCCGCGCCGGAAAACGGGTCTCGGATCACGGGAATGGCGTAGGTGCCGTCATCTCCGCGGGCTACGGCTGTCCCTAGATACAGATCGCGCGCAACAAATTCCTCGGTGCGCGTGGCATGGGTGCCATCTTTTCGATACGGGTTCCAGCCGAGCACACGCGCAAACGGAGCGATATCCAGCGGTTCATATACGAGCGACGCCGCATTGGATGCGCCGCTCGCCGGGGTAAGACGCAGATTGACCCAGTTCGCGCAGTCGCAGGTGATACCGTCCCCGGCATCGGTGAATTCCAGTTTCAGGAAGCGGACACCGTCCACAGCAAGCCGAACCGGTTTTGCGGGATCCGATTCCCGCATGATCCCGCTTGTAAAAACTTCTGTGCCGTCTGCGTAGACCTTGAATTCTACAGAGCCTTGGTTGCTTGCCTGCTTCTGAACGCCCACCTCCGCCTCAAAGACTGAGAAGTGTCCCTCGAGTGCGAGCCATGTTTCGCCCGGCGCGTGTAGTCCTAGGCCGGTGGCGTAAGTGACTTCGCCAATTCGGAGCGGTTGCGGTTCAACGCCTGCCTGGTAAGCGCAGGCGTTGACGCCCATGTTGCCCCATCCCTGGGTGTGGTGAACGACATGGGACAGAATGCCGCTTTCGTCCTCCGGGACAATCTTGGGGGTTATTGCCGGGGTGCGTTCCGCCGCTGCGCAAATTCCGATTAAGAATGCCGCAAGTCCGTTGCGGAATAACCATGTTGGCATCATATTCCCCTTCGCATTCCGCACGCTATGTTGTTCCATTGTTCGCTAGTCGGTGGGCTGGCTCACGGGTTCGCGCACGATCTTCTTCGGCCCTTCAATCCACGCGGCATCGCCGTAGAGACCAGACGTCGAAATCTCGATCGGTTGGAAACCGAGTTTCGTGATTGCAGGTGATTCGGGCTTCAAGCGGAAGTCGCGCGCAGCGGCGTTTTCGAAGAGCGGATCAGCTACGAGCGAATGCGTGTCGTTGCCCGCCGCCTGCCATTCGGCGAAGGTCTTGTCGCCAAATTTAAAGTCCGCATTTGCCGTGTCCCACCAGCAATTGAAATCGAGTTTGAAGTTACCGTTCTTCCAGGTGCTGCCCAGCGGCTTACCGTTATCGAAGATGATGATGTTGCGTTCGAAGAAAAACGAGATGTGCTCTTCCTCACGCGAGCGGATCACATTGCCTTCCGTTGCAAACCCGAAGATGTTGTTCTGGATACGGTTTTCTTTTCCGTAATGCTGGTGGAAGCCGCCGGTCTTGCAGTTGTAGACGACGTTGTTCTCCAGCAACATTTCGCTGCTGCCCTCGTCGGTGTACAAACCCCAGCCGCCGTAGCTGTATGAATAGACGTCGTGGATGTGGTTGTAACGCTCGATGGTCCCCGGCGAAAGTCCAAGCGAATAGATGCCGCCCATGTCGCTCAACACGTATTTACCGATGTTGTGAATATGGTTGTATTCGATCACGTTGTGGTTCGCGCTGCTCGGCGCGTAGCCCCAGGACCAACCCACCGACACGCCGGTATAAAAGATGTCGCTGATATCGTTGTGCGAAACGGTGTTGTAGGAACTGCGCTGGATGATCACGCCAACGCCCGCGGGATACTTCTTACCGCCGTCGTGAATCCAGTTGTTGTCCACGACATTGCGCAGTGTCGCATCTGCCTCAACTTTCGGATCGCTACCGATGCCAATGCGCACACCGCCTGCGCCCATATCGTGAACGTGGTTCTTGCGAATGATGTTGTCGGTGCAACCTTCGCGCAGCCAGATGCCGTAGTTCGAGATGTGCGCGATCTCGCAATCTTCGATCACGCAACCCTTCGCGCCATTGCCGTCGATCGCCCCCGATACCGACCACGCGGCCTGTTGACAGGGCATTCCTTCCGCTGGCAACACGTGGTTCGTGTGCTGGAACGAAAGACCGCGAAACACGAGACCTTCGACCAGCTTGCCTTCCGCGGCATTTCCAGCGAATGTAATGATCTGCGCGGCCTTCGGCGCGACGACTTCCGTCTTTGCAGGGTCTTCGCCCTCTTTCGGCCAGTAGTAGAGCAAGCCTTTCTTGCGATCGAGGTACCATTCGCCGGGTGCGTCGAGCGCTTCACGGATGCCCTCGACGTAGTAGCGCTGGCGGGGACCCCAATTCTCGAAGGGCCACGCGCCGCTTCCGCCAACGAGATTCACGATCTGGTTCGCATCGTCGATCGACGCGATATGGTTGTGCGACGTATCCCACGAGTGCATCGCGACGATCATTGCGTCTTCGATATTGTCCCAATGCTGAATATCGCCAGGCGCGAACTTGAACGCGACGTTTGAAGGCTTCTCTTTTCCTTCCGCGTCTTTGATTGCGGGCGCCTTGCCTGCCGTCCGCAGATAGCCCTCGTTCGGCGTCCGCGCGCGCCAGCGATATTCGCCGTCCACCCACAGCGCGGTGAAGTTCCACGCGCCAGATTTCACGTCTGGCAGTTCGGCGACCCACAGGTTGCCTTCCTTCTTCCATTTCGTGATGGGCAATCCGCCGCTTATGACCGCACGCTCGCCGGGGTATGCTGCCCACGTCACGCTTTGACGCGGCATCACGTACCACTGTGTGTCCTCGTAGGTGAATTCGAGCGCATCCGTGATGCGATAAGACCCCGCACGCAGCAAGATTTCGATCGGCCTCACTTCACCCAGTTTAGTGGACCAATCACGGTAGTTCGCCCGCATGGCGGCCTTGGCGCCCTGTACAGACGCAAAGGGCCCGTCCGTCTTATCCGCGTTGGGCTCCGGCAATCTGCCCGACCACGCGTCGTTGCCGTTCGGCGCGACATAGAATTTCGCCGGTTCCTGCGCGTCCGCGCAGACCAACACAAAAGTGAGGAGGAAGACAGATGATAATAGGATTCGCATGGCAAGCCCCCGAATACTGCGACGGACAATTGCTGCACCGTCTATTGCAGCGATCATACGACTCCACCTGCTCCGGGTTCCACAGCGACACGCGGCGAATCTGCGAAAAACCGGAAACCGCAAATCCCGTATTGACAAATCGAAATGCTCGCCCGTAAGCTAGTTCAGTTGTCTGGCCGTGACTAGAAAACTAGGTTTCCGTTGATTCGCCGCGTAGTCTTTTTGCGGCGCTGGGGGATCGTAAACGTCGTCTATGGACGATTCGCATTCAGAGCTGGCATGGCTCCGCACGCTGCTCAACAGCATGGAAGATGCGTTGTTTGTCCATGCGCTCGATGGGCAGATTCTCGAATGCAACGCGGCCGCCTGCAAACGGATGGGCTACGAGCGCGACGAATTCTTGCAGATGCGTACGCACGACTTTGACGCGCCCGATTTTTCCGCCGATTTCGACAGGCGCGTCCAAGTACAGCTTGCGCGCAAGAACTATCGTTTCGAAGGTGTCCACCTGGCGAAAGACGGTACGCCAATCAACGTGGACATCCACACCACCTTGATCGATTACCGCGGCCAACCCGCGATCCTCGCCGTGATGCGAGACATAACGGAGCGCAAGCGCGCGGAATTCGAGCGAGAGACCTTACGCACCCGCGTTCTTCAATCCGAAAAACTCGAGAGCCTCGGCGTGATGGCCGGGGGAATCGCGCACGATTTCAACAACCTGCTTATGGGTATCCTGGGCAACGCGAGTATCGCGATGCTGGATGTACCCGAACACTCGCGCATCCGCCATTGTCTGGATCAGATTGAATCCGCCGCGCAACGCGCCGCAAACCTGTCGCAGCAGATGCTTGCGTACTCCGGCAACGCGTCGTATTCGCTGAAGCGAGCCGACCTGCGGCAACTTGTGCAGGACGCGGCCCCCGCGCTTTCAGCATCGATTGGCAGGCAACACCGTATCGAATGTCGATTCGACGGCGAGGCCTTGATTCATGCGGACGAAGTTCAGCTACGCCAGGCAATTATGGGACTGGTATCGAATGCGAGCGAATCCTACGGCGATTGTGACGGCGTGGTGACGGTAACGGTGCGCACCGAGCACGTCGATCACGAAATGTTGCGCTTACATCACATCGTCGGGACGATTACCGACGGCACCTACGCGGTGCTTGAAGTGGGCGACTCCGGCTGCGGCATGGACGAACGCGTGTTGGAACGCATTTTCGATCCGTTCTTCACCACAAAATTTACGGGACGCGGGCTCGGCCTTGCGGCGGTGATTGGGATTGTCCGCGGCCATCGCGGCGCAGTTTCCGTCAGCTCGACGGTTGGTAAAGGCAGCACCTTCCGCGTGTACCTTCCCGCGGCCGTGTCTGGCGCAGTGCAGCCGATGCGTCCCGCACCACGTGCGCACAGCTTCGGCAAGACGATCCTGGTCGTAGACGACGAAGAGATCGTGCTCAACGTAGGGCGACATGGACTCGAACGCGCGGGATACAACGTGTTGACAGCATCCAGTGGCGCCGATGCCATCGAGATTTTCCGCGAGCGCCATGAAGAAATTGGACTAATCATTCTCGATATGACCATGCCGCGCATGAGCGGTGAAGAAACATTTCGCGCGCTTCGAGAAATTCAGGGCGATGCCCGCATTGTCGTGTCCAGCGGATACAGCCGCTCGGACGCGGCACTGCGCTTCGACGCGGAATCCATCGAAGACTTTCTTCAAAAGCCGTACCGGACAACCGAGCTTGTTGCACTGATTACGAAGGTGTTTGAGCAACCACCCGCGATCGCGGCCGGTCAGACCGCGAATTTTCAAATCTAAAGTTCTTTTCGCGTACGAGGGAACGTGCGGCCCTGAAAAGGGATAAGTATAATCGCACGATGTCTGCGAAACCCCCAAAATCTATCGAAGAAGCACGCGCGAAATGCGCGAAGTTGCGCGCGGAAATCAATCGGCACAACCGCTTGTATTACGTGGAAGCTACTCAGGAGATCTCCGATCAAGCGTTTGACGGGCTTCTCAAAGAACTTGAAGCAATCGAAGCGCAGTACCCGGAATTAATCACGCCCGACAGCCCCACGCAACGCGTCGGCGGTCAGCCGATCGAAGGATTCGAGACGGTCGAACATGAAGTGCCGATGCTCTCGATTGACAACACCTATAACCCAGAAGAATTGCGTGCGTTTGATGAACGCGTGCGGCGCGGGCTCGCCGGCGATGCGCCAACTTACGTGACCGAATTGAAAGTGGACGGCGTCGCGATTTCCGTGCAATACATCAACGGCGTATTCACCCGAGCAGCTACGCGCGGCGACGGCGAGCGGGGCGATAACGTCACCGCGAATGTGCGCACCATCCGCGCAGTGCCTTTGCGGCTAAACGGCGATCCGCCCTCCGCGCTGGAAGTGCGCGGTGAAGTCTTCATGCATCGAAAGGAATTGGACCGAATTAACGCGCTGCGCGAAGAAGCGGGAGAGGCGCCGCTTGCCAATCCGCGCAACACAACCGCTGGCACGTTGAAAATGCTGGATTCGCGCGTGGTCGCCAGCCGCAAGCTCGACATTGTTTTCTACGACATCGCCAAGCGGGACAGCGAAACTTTCGCGTCGCACTGGAAAACGCTTGAACTGCTGCGCTCCTTCGATTTCCCCACCAGCAAATACAGCGAACACTGTGACGACATCGACGCCGTTTTGCGCGTGGTCGAAGCGTGGGAAGACAAACGGCACACGCTCGATTTCGAGATCGATGGACTGGTCATCAAGGTCGATTCCGCCGCGCACCGCAAACGGTTGGGCACGACTTCGAAATCGCCGCGCTGGGTTATTGCATACAAATATCCCGCGCAAGTCGCACAGACCAAAGTCATCAATATCGCCATCCAGGTTGGCAAGTCCGGCGCGCTGACGCCGGTTGCTGAAATGGAACCCGTATTGCTTGCGGGAACGACCGTGAAGCGCGCGTCACTGCACAACTTCGAAGAAGTCGAGCGCAAAGATGTGCGCGTGGGCGACACCGTCGAAATTCAGAAGGCCGGCGAAATCATCCCGCAAGTACTGCGCGTGATCGAAAAACTGCGCCCGAAAAATACCGAGCCTTTTCCAGTTCCAAAAAAGTGCCCAGAATGCGGCGGTGAAGTGCATAAAGACGCGGAAGGCGTTTATTGGCGCTGCCTGAACCTTGCGTGTCCCGCGCAGGTAAAGGAACGGCTGCGGCATTTCGCATCGCGCGGTTCAATGGATATCGAAGGAATGGGGCCTGCGGTGATCGAGCAGCTCGTCGCGGAAGGTTTAGTTCATGGCCCCGCCGATATTTATTCGCTCACAGACGAGCAAATCGTCAATTTGGAACGCATGGGCAAGAAGTCGGCGGCCAACCTGATCGCGGGAATCGAAGCCAGCAAGAAGCGGCCGCTCAGCCGTATGCTGGGCGGACTCGGCATTCGTCACGTCGGCGGCCACATCGCGGAAGTGTTGGCCTCTCATTTTGGTTCCATAGATAAATTGATGAACGCCAGCGTGGAAGAACTTAACGACATCCACGAAATCGGCGGCGTCGTTGCCGCGAGCGTGCACGATTTTTTTGAAACGGAAGAGAACCGGGCGCTGATAGCGCAGTTGATGGAACGCGGCCTGACCATGAAAGAAGCCGCGCCCGCGCGCGGCGATGGCCCGCAACCTTTTGCCGGCAAGACCTTTGTCGTCACAGGTACGCTGCAAAAATATTCTCGCGATGGAATACACGATCGTATCAAGAACCTTGGGGGCAAGGCCGCATCGAGCATCAGCGCCAACACGGACTACCTCGTCGCGGGTGAAAAGGCCGGATCGAAATTGAACAAAGCCAAGCAGCTTGGCGTCAAAGTCTTGACCGAAGATGAGTTTGACGCGATGACGAATGCTGCGGAGTAGATAGCGTGCGCATTGAATGCCCGCAAACATTGGACGACGCGAGCGGCCGCAAGCTGCTCGACGATGCCAAGCAACAAACGCGCACGAACGGCACTGCTATCACCCTCGACTTTTCCAAGACGGAATCCATCGATGCCCGCGGCGCAGCGTGGATTGTTGCCGTCGCCGACTATGCGCGCGAAAAAGAGCTGCAATTCGCGTGGGAAGGCCAGCGCGGAAACGTCGCCGATTACGTAGCGCTCATCGAACCGGGTCTGCTCGCAAAACCGCAAAAAGCGAAAGAGCCGGAAACGCTCATCACGAAGCTGGGCGCCACCGGCATCCAGGTCTGGGAAGAAGCCCAGGAAATGGCGACGCTGCTGGTCGAATCGATCTACTGGACCGCCATCGCGCCGTTTGAAGGCCGCGGGTTCCGCTGGGGCCTGTGGATGGACGAACTCCACGAAATGGGCGTGCGCGCCGTGCGCATCAATTTCGTGATGAATTTCCTGCTCGGCCTAACCATCGCGATGATGTCGGCGGCGCAGTTGCGCGAGTTCGGTTTGGGCATCTACGTCGCCAATCTCGTGATGATCGGGTTCACGCGCGAACTCGCGGCGATCATGACCGCAGTTGTAATTTCCGCGCGCACCGGCGCCGCCATCGCCGCCGAACTCGCGACCATGAAGGTACAGGAAGAGATCGACGCGCTACGCGGCATGGGCCTGCACGTGCCGCAGTTCCTGGTAGCACCAAAACTGCTCGCGCTACTCATCGTGCAACCCTGCCTGACGGCTATTGGTATGATTGCCGGCCTGGCAGGCGGAATGGTGTGGGGCGTATTCGTATTGGAGATCAATCCCGGCGCGTGGCTGGCGCAATCGCGCGACGCAGTTGTGCTGCGCGACGTATCGCAAGGCATGATCAAGAGTGTTGCCTTTGCAATCGTGATCGTGTTGATCGGCTGTCACAACGGTCTGCGCGTAAAAGGCGGATCGCGCGGCGTCGGCCTGATGACCACGCGTTCCGTCGTCATGGACATCTTCGCCATCGTGGTGATCGATATGCTCTTCGCATTGCTCTTCTACTATGTGATCGACTAGTGCCCAGCACAAACGGAAATATGATCGAGGTGAAAGACCTTGTCACGCACTACGGCGAGACAAAGGTGCTCGACGGCGTGTCCTTCGCGGTAAAGCGCGGCGAGATATTTGTAATCATCGGCGGCAGCGGCTGCGGAAAAACCACGCTTCTCAAACACATGACAGGGTTATTGAAACCAACGTCCGGAACGATCATCCACGATGGTGTAAATATCGTCGAGTTGGACGAAGAACAAATCGCCGAAGTGCAGCGGAATATCGGCATCGCTTTTCAGTCCGGCGGGCTGTTCAACTCCATGACCGTCGGCGACAACGTCGCTATGCCGTTGCGCGAGTACGGCAAAGTCGACGAGACCCTGGTCAACGCGCTGGTCCGGCTAAAGCTCAGCATGGTCGGACTCGGCGGCGCGGCAGACTTGATGCCCGGCGAATTGTCCGGTGGCATGCGCAAACGCGCCGGCCTCGCGCGCGCCATCGCGCTCGACCCGCCGGTCATCTACTTCGACGAACCGTCCGCAGGCCTCGACCCCATCATTGCGTCCGGCCTCGACGATCTGATTTTGAACCTTAACAAGCTCCTGGGGATTACGTTTATCATCGTGACCCACGAGCTCGATTCGATCCGCAAGATTTCGCACCGTATTCTGATGCTCGATAAGGGTAAGGCGATTTTTATCGGCTCGCTGGACGAGGCACTCAATTCTTCCGTCGAGCGAGTGCGGCAATTCTTCGAGCGGCGTCCCGACGAACAGATGGCACAACAAGGCAGGTAAGGAATTACCGGACATCCGGTAGATAGAGGATCGGTTGGCAACTCGCACACAAAGAACGAAGGTCGGTATCTTCCTGCTGTTGAGCGCCGCGCTCATTATCGGCGGCCTGATGATAATCGCCGGATACCGCCAGGGCGAACGTTACAATTACACCGTCATATTCGAAAAAACCGTGCTTGGTCTTTATAAGGGCGGCATGGTGCAATTCATGGGTGTGCCGGTCGGGACCGTGGACGACATCTACGTGAGTAATGACGGCAAGGCCCACGTGGATCTCGTCATCGATCCCACGAAAGTGACATTGCGCAAAGGCGTCGAGGCAAGCCTTGAGTATTACAGCTTTGCAACAGGAACGATGTGTGTCGCGCTGAAAGGCGGCGACCCGACAGCGGAGGCATTGCCGCCGGGTTCGATCATCCCTACGGGGTCCTCACTCATCGATTCGTTTAGCAGCGAAGCCAGCGATCTCATGGCGACCTTCAACCGCATTGCCGAGAAGATCGACGAAGGCCTGCAGGACATGCCGGAAGGCGAACTGACAAAAATCGTTCAGGAGATCAAACCGTTCATCGAGGAATCCAAGGCCTTTATCGCCGATGCGCGCGACACCCTAAAATCCGTGCAGGGCGATTTGCACGGCGCCATCGAAGACGCGCGCCCCGGCATTAAGAAACTCGGCGATGTCGCGGACAGCGCGATGAAACTGAGCAAGACTGCCGACGAAACGCTCAACGATCTGCGCGCGAAAATCGAACCGCTGGATCTCGAAAAGGTTCAAACGAAGATCATCGCGCTCAGCGATCAACTCGAACAAGTCACAAAGAAGATTAACGATGCCTCGTCATCGGTTCCCTACACGGTCGAGAATGTCTCGCGCTCGATGATGGAAACGACGCAGAAGCTGAACGAAGCGCTGGAATCGATCCGGCAACTTGCCGAAACACTCAACCAAAACCCCTACGTGCGCGGCACGGCGCGGCCGGAGGAATAGCGGATGCGTTTTGTACAAATACCCATGGCGGTGCTGTTGCTGCTGAGCGCGGGCTGTGTTGGCCTGAATAAGCCCACGCCGCCCCTGCGTTATGTCATTGAACCAACACCGCAGATAGCGAAGGCGGAAAACTCCGGCAAGACCCTCGCCGTCCGCCCGCTCGAACCCGCCCGCCCCTACAAACAGAACGTCGTGTACCGCGAAGGCGCGGAAATGGGGATTTACACGTTGCTTGAATGGTCTGAACTCCCCAGTGATGCCGCAACCCGCGTCCTCATCGACGCCTTGAACGCCAGCGGCCGCTTCAAGGACGCCGCCAAAGCCATCGACCTGGGTGTTCCCGACCTCATCCTCACCGGCCAACTGCGCAAATTTGACCTCGTTCGCGACACCACGCCATGGAGCGCTATCTGCGAAATCCGCCTCGAACTGCGTGAGGGCGCGGGGCGCGACTTGGTCTGGGCCAAGACCCTGACCGCTTCAGAGGCGCTCGCCACCTCCGATAGTTCCGCCCTGCCCGTAGCCATGAACGCCGCCCTTTCCCACGTTATAGAAGGGGCGGTGACCGAAATTGTCACGAAGTAACATTCACGCACGGCGTATTGTAATGTGCGGTGTAGGATCAAATTAGCATAGGCGATACTTGATTCGTCATTTCAGGACTATTAGTTGTCAATTTTGAGCAAGTATTTTGCCCCGTTGATACGCCGTTTTTCGTAACCTGCTCGGTAGTAAGCATTTCCAAAAGTGCAGTCTGTATGGCATACGCTATGCTTAGAATTCTCCTGTCTGCGCCCAATTCGCATTGCCCGCAGACACGACATAGTTTATGATGAACATCTGCGCTTGGTACGAAGGGGGGCTGCCCTTCACGACGCGGAGCAATTCCGCGAAAAGGATTTTGCATGGCTGCACTTGCGCTCGCCGAACACGCGACGGCTCTCAAGGAAGAGTTTGACGAACGGGGGTTTGTCGTCCTCCGCGAATTCTTCGATCCGCACCAGATGACCGAACTGCTTTCCGAAATCAAGAAAGCGGGCGCCCAGCAGGGCCGCGAACATTGTCTGAACAAGGACAACATGGTCTTCTTCGGCAACATTGCGCGCGAAACGGAATACTTAAAAGACTTTTCAACGCAGCCGCGTATCATCGAGGTTATGAAAGAACTCGCGGGTCCCGATTTCTGGATCCGGTGGGACCAGGCCGTCGGCAAGTACCCGGGCGGTTCCGATTTCCCCTGGCACCAGGATAACGCCTACAACAAACTGAAGGACATGCACTTTCAGTTCTGGATCGGTCTCACGCCGATGAACAAGCAGAACGGCGGCGTATGGCTTCAGCCCGGCAGCCATAAATTTGGCCTGCTTCCGCACAGCAAGGTGGACAATCACCTCTCCTGCGATGTGAAACCCTGCAAAGAAGAATTCATCGAGACCGTTCCCGGAGATGTGCTGATCTTCTCCTCGCTCACACTGCACTACACCACGCGCAACTATTCTGAAAATGAGCGCTGGGCATGGGTCATCGAATACATGTCCTGCGACTTCTACGATCCGCACATGCGCCCGCCGTATTTCATCGCGTGCGAAAATGGCGACCCGGTGAAAAAGTTTGTCGAGTCGTACAAGGCCTGCCACGATCCGCGCGCGCGCATGAAGTATCTCGGCGCGCGAACGAAGGAAAACGTCCGCGTAAAAGCCGAACAAGTACTGTCGAAAGCAGGACGTATCTTCGGAAAATAGCGTTTTATCTGCAGTCCTCTTTTCCCCCATGCAGATGGCCCCGCTTGCGCAAGTCGCAGGCGGGGCCATATTTTTGGTTACTTCAACCGTTCGTGGTTTCCGTGTTCGTGCTCCTGCTCGTCATCGTAATCGATTTTTTCGAGTATCGAGCGCGAGTACGATGACAACTCACGAACACGAGCACGTCAAGAGGCCCTAAAACTTTCTTCCGAAGTACATGCGCCCGCCGTTGCACCACCGCCGAACCGCTTGAAATTCGCGGTTTCCGCCGCGATACTTCCCCTTTCCAACCCGAAAGGAATTATCCGTGCGCTATTTATTTGCCGCGACATTTGTGGCGCTCGCCGCGATTGCGAATGCTCAGGACAACCCCGAAGGCGACAGCATTGATCGGGATTACGCCGAGCAACTCCCGCGTATTATGCCCACGGAACCTGCCGACGCGGCATCCGCCTTTGAAGTCAAATCCGGCTTTCGCATGGATCTCATCGCCGCGGAACCTTTGGTAAAAGATCCCGTCGCGATCGCATTCGACGAAGATGGCCGCGCCTACGTGGTCGAGATGTGCGGCTACTCAGAAGAGCGCGACGACAATATCAGCGAGATCTCGTTGCTGGAAGATACCGACGGCGACGGCAAATACGACAAACGCAGCGTGTACCTTACCGGCCTGCAATGGCCCACCGCGGTTGCCTGTTACGACGGCGGTATCTTCCTGGGAATGCCACCGGACATCCTTTACTGCAAAGACACCAACGGCGACGGCGTCGCCGACATTCGCGAAACCGTCTATACCGGATTCAACTGGAACAACGTCCAAGGGATGATGAATACCTTCCTCTGGGGACCGGACGGCCGCATCCACGCGTCCGCCAGCAGCACCGGCGCGGACGCTAAACTCGCGAACGATCCAAACGCGCCTACACTATCGTTGCGCGGGCGCGATTTCGCGTGGGACCCGAAGACGCGCGCACTGATCGCGGAAAGCGGCGGCGCGCAGCACGGCATGAGCTATGACGATTGGGGCCGCAAATACGTGTGTCACAACAGCTCGCACATTGAACTGATCCATTACGAGGATCGCTACACCGCGCGCAATCCTTATCTTTCCGCGCCGGGTTCGCGCAGTTCCATCGCGGTTGATGGTCCCGCAGCCGACGTATTCCGCATCAGTCCTGTCGAGCCGTGGCGTGTGGTGCGCACGCGCCTGCGCGTGAAAGGCATCACACCGGGCATTATCGAAGGCGGCGGCAAAGCTGCGGGCTATTTCACCAGCGCCACCGGCGTGACAATCTATCGCGGCGATGCATGGCCAGACGAATACCGCAACAACGCGTTTATCGGCGACGTCGGCAGCAACCTTGTGCACCGAAAAGTAATAGAGCCGGATGGCGTGAGCCTGAAGGCGCATCGCGGCGCAGGCGAAGAAAAAACGGAATTCGTCCGCTCGAAGGACATTTGGTTCCGTCCCGTGCAATTCTCGAACGGCCCGGACGGCAATTTGATAGTGCTCGACATGTATCGCGAAGTCATCGAGCACCCCGCGAGCCTGCCGCCGATTATCAAGAAGCATCTCGACCTCACCAGTGGACGCGATCGCGGACGCCTTTGGCGCATCGTGCCGGATGGTTTCAAGCAACCTGAGATACCAAAACTCAGCAAAGCAACGACGGCAGAGCTCGTGCCGTTACTCGCACACAAGAATGCGTGGCACTCCGAAACCGCCGCGAGATTGATCTACGAGCGCCAGGACAAATCAATCGTGCCCGCGCTTGAAGAACTCGCCAAATCTTCGTCATCCGAACTCGGACGCAAAAACGCGCTCTATGCACTCGGCACGCTCGGCGCGCTTACACCAAAACACGTCGTGCTCGGTTTGAACGATGCCTCGCCGCTCGTGCGCGCAAACACCGTGAAACTCGCGGAAGGCTTCATCAAAGATGCCGAAGTCCTTGCGAAACTCGTTTCAATGGCCGGCGATGACAACAACCTTGTGCGATACCAACTCGCCTACACGCTCGGCGACGCACTCGACCCAAGCGCGTATTCGGCATTGGTGACGTTGGCAAAAAATGACGCCGCGGACAAATGGTTCCACTTCGCGATCCTCACTTCGTCCTTCGCCGGATCGTCGGAGATACTCGCGGCGCTCCTTTCCGATGAAAATTATCGCGCGAAGCCAGAGAGCGCATCCATGCTCGCGTCGCTCGCGGAACAGGTCGGCGCGCGAGGCATAGAAACAGAACTCGCGTCGACGCTCGCGGGCATCGATGGATTGCCGGAAAGCGAAGCGTCCCTCGCGCAGGCGCAGGTGCGCGCGTTGATGCAGGGTCTCACGATTGGTGGCAAGAGCGCGCAGGCGCAAGGCATCCTTGCCAAGTCTGCGAAAGCACAAACACTCCTCGCGCAATCATTAGAAAAGGCGCGCGCCGTCGCGCCGGACGCAAACGCCGAAGTCGCCGCGCGTGTAGACGCGATTAAGACGCTCGGCTTCGATTCCTTCGATCACAACAAAGAAGTCCTGCCGCCGCTGCTCAACATCGCACAGCCAAACGAAGTGCAGCTCGCCGCGCTCGCGGGCCTGCGCAAATTTGATGATCCGGAAATCGCGGCGATTCTCGTGGCGGGCTGGAATGACTACAGTCCGCAGGTGCGCGCGCAAGGCATTGAAGCATTGTTCTCACGCAAACCGTGGACCATGAAACTGCTTGACGCGATCGAGGCGCAGC
Source organism: Candidatus Hydrogenedentota bacterium (assembly GCA_020848835.1). GTDB lineage: Bacteria > Hydrogenedentota > Hydrogenedentia > Hydrogenedentales > SLHB01 > JABWCD01. The sequence goes on along the minus strand of JADLHJ010000097.1, from coordinate 757 downwards.
AGATTAAGGCGAACCAACTCGACTCTACGCGCATCCGCGCGCTGCAAACCAACGCCGACGCGGACATCAAAGGCCGCGCAGAAAAACTGCTCGCGCAGTTCAACTACGGCACGCGCCAGCATGCCGTGGACGCGTATCAGGAATCGCTGCAAATGAAAGGCGATATAGAAAGCGGCAAAAAGGTTTACGTTGAGAATTGTTCCAAATGCCACATGCTGCAAGGTAACGGCTTCGCGGTCGGCCCCGATCTCTCGACAGTATCGAACGCCGGCGCGGAAAAGATTCTCGTGAACGTCCTTGATCCAAACCGCGAAGTGAACCCGCAATACATGAACTACACGATCGAAACGGACGACCTCGCCACGCACAGCGGCGTCATCGCATCCGAGTCCGCCACCAGCATCACCCTTAAACGCGCCAACGGCGAAACCGACACCATCCTCCGCGTCAACATCGAAAACATCCGCAGCGAGAATCTATCGATCATGCCCGAAGGCTGGGAAGAAGCCATCAACAAACAACAGATGGCGGATTTGATTGCGTATCTGACGTCGATCAAGTAGCCGCCGACAGACCCGGCATACCCGAGACCCGATATACCCGTTATTAAAGGAGGGAGCGGCGGGCCTTGGGAACCCGCCGCTCAGTGCGGGGAGTGCCTGGATACCGTGTTTTCCGTGTTCTTGGCGCAAGAGGGTCACGGTATAGCGTACTAACCTGAAACCATTGGGCTGCGGTCGTTGGCCTCAGACGCTAC
>JADLHJ010000096.1 GCA_020848835.1 Candidatus Hydrogenedentota bacterium | reverse complement strand
TTGATTGCGTGTTGCTGTCGCGCACGCACGCCCAAGTGAGGAAGTGCGCCCTTGTCCGCGATCGCCGGGACCCGAAATCCATTCCATCTTGCGCGTTCCCCTCGGCACGCGCCTCTGGTCAGGGCGACTGCATGAAGAAAAACAGGATAGCACATGCGGGGGAGGTGCGCATCAAGCTGGGGCGCGCCGCGCTCAGGCGAGCGAGACGCTACGGGTGCGCGTTTTGTTTGTGCGGATCGCTCGGAGATCTAGTGCGCACGGTGCACTGCCGAAACCCACTACTCCGCCTGAATGTACCGGCCCTTCAGGCCTTGAGAAACTGGAGGTGTTCTCTGATCCTGGGCCTCACAGCCCAGGCTTGGAACCGTTTCGCGCCTTTGGCGCGGAATGCTTGCCCTGCGTATATACGCGCCTAACCTAGCTTTCAACAGGGCATGAGCGCGGCGAAGAAAAGCGCCGCTGTCGCGGCGCGCTCCAAAGCGCTTCGCGCGGCCCAATGAAGGCGTGGCTCGATGGACGTATAGCCGCTACGTTAGAAGCCGAGCCGCGGGATTGTTTTCCAGATTTCCTGTATGGGTTTGGACGGGGTGCGGCAGATCATGATGGGGATGTTTGTTTCCCAGCGTATGGTGTGTTCGTTCTTGACGGTCGCGACAATCTTGGATTCAGCGTAGGACCCTACGTTTTCCGGCTTGAGACCAACCATGATGGCGATGTCGCCGGGGCGATCGCCGGGTCCCCAGAAGTAGTAGGTCATCGCGTTGCAGCGGGCTTCGGGCAGGCCGTACTGCTTGCCGAAGAAGTTGAGCGCGCTGGCCTGCCCGTAGTTTCGCGTGAAGATGATGCACTTGCTTTGCTCTTCGGGCGACAGCGATTGGTAGACCTTGGCGACCTCGGCGACGGTGTTTTCCCAGCCGTGCTGATCGCGCCAGTCGCCAGTGATTTCGTGTGCGGTGTTTTCGTCCACAATGCCGAAGGTCATTTTGTTGATCGCGATCGGCGCGGTTTCGATGTCGAGCATGGGCAGGCCGAGCGGAGCTGTCCAAATCAAGCCTGCGATGGGCAGCACAAATGCAGCGCGTTGAAGCCAACACCGATTTATCACCAATCCAGACCACGCAATTGCGCCGCCTGCGAAGAGCGCGGGATAGGCGGGTGCGAGGTAGTAGACCTTTGCTTTGGCAAGTACCATGATTGCGAATACCGTTACGCAGATAATTCCGAGTGCGCGATATTTTGCGCCAGTTTTCGAGAAGAGGAGGAAGTACAGTCCGGGTATCCAGACAAAAACGCTGAGCGGGCCCATGTAGAGAATCTGGCCGAGCATGAAATCGATGAAGGAGATTTCTTTCATGGTTTCTTCGTTGAGTTGCTTGACGAAACGGTAAGTGGCCCAGTCGTGGTTGTATTGCCAGATGAGGTTCGGAAGGAAGATGAGAAAGGCGATCGCGCCTCCCGCGTAGACCCAGGGACGCAAAAGGTGCTTGCGCATTGGCGTTGCGAGCAGCGCGACGGCTACGCCCGTGCCGAGGAAGAGCACGGTGGGTTTGTTCATGATGCCCACGCCGGCAATCGCGCCGAATAGCAGCCAGAGTTTTTCGTTGCCGCTGTTGATAATCTTTGCGAGGACAAGGAAGCAGGCGGTCCAGTAGACGACTTCAAACGTGGGGATATGAAGAATGCTGTGCACGCGGAGGTACGCGGGCGCGGCGACCATGATGGCGCACGCGAAGGCCTGCGCCCAACGCTTGCCGCCCATTTCGCGGACGAGCAGGCCGGCTAGGATCACGCTGAGCGCGCCGGCGGCGAGCGCCGGGATACGCAACGCGAAGAGCGATTCGCCGAAGAGCACCTGCGTGAGCCGCGAAATCCAGGGGACCATCGGCGTGTGGTCCACATAGCCGAAACTCAGATGGCGGCCGCAGGCGATGAAGTACAACTCGTCGCGCTGGAACCCGTAGCGCGTGATGAAAGCGCCGTTGATGAGCACCTTGATCAAGGCAAAATAGCCGATGATGGCGTAGTCTGCGCGCCACCACGGCGACGTTTCCGGCTTTGCTGGTTCTTCAATGTTTGACATCGGAAATCTCCACCCGCTCCTTTTCGATGCCGGTGTTTGCGCTGAGGTTTACTTGCGTGGCGCGGATTGTATGCGCGGCGGAGAATGCGCTATCGTGCCGGTGGCGCGATGGGCTGCGCCGCGATTCCTTGCTGATAGCACGGTGGCAACGTGGGAGAACTCATATGTCGATGGACAGGCGGGCATTCTTGGCGGCAACGGCGGCGGCGTCGATCGTGACAGCTTCGGGCGGCGCGTTTGCGCAGGGGAAGAAGTATCGCGCCTGCATCATCGGCGATACGAAAGACGGCGGGTATGGGCACGATGTTCATCTGATTTTTAAGACGCGGCAGGATGTCGAGGTGGTTGGTCTTGCGGATCCGGATGAGGCGGGCCGTGCGCAACATGCGTCGGATTGTGGCGCGAAGACGCAATATGCCGATTACAAGGAAATGCTCGCGAAAGAGAAGCCCGACCTCGTGGCCGTATGCCCGCGGACGACGCCCAAGCACAAAGAGTATCTACTCGCGTGTGCGGAAGTGGGGGCGCATGGATTTATTGAGAAACCATTGTGTGTCGATCTTGCGGAGGCGGATGAAATCATCGCGGCGATGGACGCGAAAGGCTTGAAGTGGACCATTGGGTTTAATTTCCGTTCGACGCCGCTGGTTCAGCACGCGAAGAAATTGATCTTCGAAGACAAGATCATTGGATCGGTCCTGGAAGTGCGCACGCGCGGGAAAGAAGACGATCGCGCTGGTGGCGAGGACCTGCTCGTGTTGGGTTGTCACTTGCTCGATATGGTGAATTTCCTGTTTGGCAAACCGCAGTGGTGTGTTTCGGATATCACGTTTAATGGGAAGGCGGCGACGAAGGAAAATGTGACCGAGGCAACGGAACCGCTTGGACCGATTGTCGGCAATCGCATCAACGCGACCTACGGTCTTGCAGGCGGTGTGAATGCGTATTTCTCCAGTATGAAAAGCCGCGACGGTAACGGCGGGCGCTGGGGGATGGACATTTGCGGCACGCAGGGCGTGATGTCGATCCGGCAGAACATCGGGCCAGAGATATTCGTGCTCAAAGATCCGTCGTGGTCGCCGGGCGGTTCGGAGAACAAATGGGAGCCTATGCCCAACGCGCCGGAGTCGCCCGATCAAGGCGACCACCTGTTGCGGTACTCGATTATCGTGAACGATCTCATCGACTCGATCGAGAAGAACAAGCAGCCGACCATCAATCTCAATTCCGGACGGGATTCGCTGGAATTGGTTCAGGCGGTATTTGAGTCTTATGTGCAGGGCAAGCGCGTGGAAATTCCGCTGAAGGAGCGTTCGCATCCGCTAAAGCGCTGGGCGTGATCGCTCACTGAGTTTGTATTCGCTCTGCACTCCAAGGCGCTATCGCGCGAATACAAATTTCAGTGCGGTTTGTAGCACGTGCTCTGCGGTGATGCGCGTCATGCAACGGTGGTCGGTTGAACAGACCGGTTGTTGGCAGGGGCCGCAATCGACGTCTACGCGAAGGACTTCGCCTTTTTCGTAGGGGCCGCAGGAGTATTTGGGCGAAGTGGGGCCCATGATGCAGACGACGGGCACGCCGAAGGCGACGGCGATGTGGCGTGTACCGGAGTCGTTGCCAATTAACAAATCCAGTTGCGAGATTGCGGCCCTTAGCTTTGCAATCGATTGCTTGCCTTCGTCGTATTGGATGAGGGGATGCTTCGCATTGCGGATGACGGTGTCGCGCGTTTCTTCTTCGCCGGGGCCTGTCAATAGCACACAGCGGGCGCCGATTTTTTCCTTCAAGCCATCTGCAACGGCTGCGTAACGTTCGGCGGGCCATAGTTTGCTGGGGCCGAATGCCGCGCCTGGCGCGATACCCACGAGCGGGCCATCGCCTTCGAGATGCGGCTTCACTTGCGCAAGTGCCGCTTCACTCGCGCGGAGTTCGAGTCCCTTGTCATCGTCTTCACACTGCAATGGCGCGAGGAGATCGAGGTATTCCTTCGCCATGTAGATGGGTTCGATCTTGCCGTTTACACGATGAGGCTCGACGCGATCGGTTAATAGCCATGAGCGATTGCCGCGGTTGTAGCCAATACGACGTTTTGCACCCGTGAGTCGTGCGAGGATCGCTGCGCGCGTGGAGTGGGGGAAGATGATCGCGGCATCGCTTGCGTAAGGTTTCAAGTTGCGTGCGGCAGATAGCATCTGCAATGCGCCCGGTCTCGATGGCAACACTATGCTGCGTGCGATGTAGGGCAGGCCTTCGAGCACGTCACACGCGGTCTTGCGCCCCGCCACCGTGAGTTGCGCATCGGGATACTTGTGCGCAACTGCGCGCAAGGCGGGCGTACACATGGCGACGTCGCCCACCCAATTCGGAATCAATGCAAGGATATTTTTCACGAACAAAAGATAACTCATCCATTCGCGCAAATGCGCGAATGGATGAGACCGTTTCTTTTTGGAGAGCGCGGTCCGCTAGTTCGCTTCAAACTTGAAGATACCTCTTTTTCGTGCTCGTGCTCCTGCTCGTCATCGTTCTCGCGCACTCGATACTCGAAAGGATCGATTACGATGACGAGCAGGAGCACGAGCACGCGAATAGGAACCGGCAATCTTGAAACGCTTTACGAGTCACGATGTTCGCGGACGCGTTTGCTGAGTTCGGTGAGGAACGCTTCTTCGCCGAGGGTAGACTGCCAGAGTTCGCGCTTTTCGCGCAGGGACCGGCGGACAATCTGGCCCGCTTCGAGTACAGCAAATACCATGACCGCGAAGAAGAACAGGAAGAGGAGGCCAAGGACAAAGGTGGAGCGCGCGGGGTTCACTCGGTACTCGGCAATCTGCAGGCCGAGCAACAGCACGACAATAATGGCGATCAATAGGTAGAAGCTGGTGGGGCGGAACTCCGAAATCCGGCGGTTTGCGTTCCGGACGTGCGTCCACAGGGTCTTTACCGGCTTGAATTCGCCGTCCCGTGGCTCCTGCTTATCGGGGTCGCCGGGCATTTTTCGCTGCCTCAATTCATTCCACAGCCGCCACGCATCCCGCAGCAGGCCTGCGCCCCGCAGGACATGGCCGGCTCCGCGGCACGGGCGGTTTGCGGCGCGAACGCACTCATCAATTTGGTCATTTTGCCGGAACCGCAATCCGGGCAATCAGGCTTGGCGTCCGCACGGATCAATAGCTCGTGTTCATGTTGACAAGACTCACAGACGAAACCGAACAAGGGCATACAATCACCTCTTCCACCTAGCCGAATATTGCGCAATCCGCACACTAAAATCGTAACACAGGGTTGGAATACCCGCAAGAATTGGGGTTTTTCCGTCATGCGTGCAACATGGATTTCATACAGACCACTATATCTAGGAAGGGCTGATGAAAAGCGTTGTAAACATACAACGCAACAAACAGCCCAGGCGCATACCAGCCATGCTACAACCCATAGAACGAGCTACCCTTTATAGTAGAAATGGCTCGTAAAAAGAAAAGTTGACACCCCCAAGAAACCTGTTGACAACCCCTATATGTTGTGGTAACATGCGTCCAGTGCTTGGAACCATTAAGTGTGGATCTGGTCAACGACTCCTTTGCACCGAGGATCGTTCCGCAGCCCAGACCGTTAAGGAT
>JADLHJ010000095.1 GCA_020848835.1 Candidatus Hydrogenedentota bacterium | reverse complement strand
TCTCTCTCGGCCACATACAGTGTCCGCATTGATTTCAGGATGCGGTGCAGCCGCGTCCGCACGGCCCCTTCCGTGCTGCCCACAACTTCTGCAATGTCTCGTGCCTGCATCCGTTCATAAAACCGCAACGTCACAATCTCGCGCGATTCCGGGTCGAGCTTCGCAAGCGCCTCCGCAACCATCGTGCGCCGTTCCGCGGCCATCATCATCTGGTCTGGCCCATCGGCGGCGGACTGGAATACGTCGCCCGATTCGTCGCGCGCAGTGCTCGCGTACTCTTCGAGTGATTCCATCGTCACCGCCTTCTTGCGTTTGATTTCGTTCAAACACAAGTTGCGCGCAATGCACAATAGCCACGGCCGGAACTTGCGACTCGCATCGAACCGGGTCCGCGCCACATACACCCGGATAAACGTCTCCTGGGACATTTCCTTGGCCCGTTCAACGTCCCGCACGTAGTGGAGACAAAACCTGAAAATGTCATTCTGGTACCGGCGGACAAGCTCAGCGAGCGCGGATTGGTCGCCATCGCTGAGAAGGGCCATTAACCCTTCGTCGGTAGGGACAGGGGTGTTCAACGCTTAGCCCAAACCACGTATAGGTTTACGCCACTCGCACACCCGGATGCCCCATTCCGGTATCCGCACACAATACCGCGGGTTTCCGCAAACATCACAACGCGCGTAGCACTATTCTTAGATAGACGCACCAATGCCAAGCTTTCGCGTGTTGCGCTGCGGAAATTGTGCAGCATGACCCCGATCCACGTAACTGTAAACAGTGTATGACATGTACCCCAAAAACGCAAAAGGCGGCGTCTCTGCATGTGCAGTAAAAGGAGCACGGGCGTCCCGCCCGTGATTAATGGCTTTTGCAAATGACTCATCACGGGCGGGACGCCCGTGCTCCTTTTATGCGTAGACCGCGATCAATCTTATTCTGCAACGCCGCGACGTATTTCGGCGTTGGTTTTGCGATTTCGATCCTTAAAATGCTAGACTTTACCTGTTTATTTACATGCACCGTGGGCGCAAAATTTGGGGGACCGTAGTCCCACTGCGCATTGCATAAAGGGGAAAACCTATGCCACTTGTACCAATGAGACAAATCCTCGATGAGGCCGCCAAGGGCGGTTACGGCGTTGGCGCGTTCAACGTCAACAACATGGAACAGATCCAGGCGATCATGGAAGCCGCCAACGAGACGAAGAGCCCGGTCATCATCCAGGCCAGTCGCGGCGCGCTGAAGTACAGCCGCATGATCTATTTGAAGAAACTAATGGAAGCGGCAGTTATCGAATATCCAGACGTTCCCGTCGCGCTGCATCTCGATCATGGCAACAGCGTTGCCACCTGCAAACAAGCTATCGAACTCGGCTTCACCTCTGTCATGATGGACGGTTCGCTCGGCGAAGACGGCAAGACGCCGAACAGCTACGAACAGAACGTCGAAGTCACCCGCGCGGTCGTCGAACTTGCGCACCCGCTCGGCGTAACGGTGGAAGGCGAACTCGGTTGCCTCGGCGGTATCGAAGACGGCCACGGCGCCGGCATCGCGGTGGACGACACCGACCACCTCACCGATCCCGCGCAGGCGGAAGATTTCGTCGCACAGACCGGTCTCGACGCTCTCGCGGTCGCCATCGGCACGAGCCACGGCGCGTACAAATCGCTCCGTAAAGATCCGAAGACCGGCGAGATGCTGCCTCCCGCGTTGGCGATGGACCGCATCCACGACATTCACGAACGCATGCCGAACTGCCACATGGTCATGCACGGCTCGTCGAGCGTGCCACGGGAACTCGTCGACATCATTAACCAGTACGGCGGCAAGATGCCCAACACCTACGGCATCCCGATTGAACAAATCCAGGACGGACTCAAGCACGGCGTGCGCAAGATCAACGTCGATACCGACAGCCGCCTGGCGATGACCGGCGCGGTCCGCAAGGTGCTCGTCGAGCATCCCGATAAGTTCGATCCGCGCGATTGGCTCGGACCTGCGCGCGAAGCCTCGAAGCAGGTCTACATCAAGCGCATGGTCGCCTTCGGCCAGGCAGGCCACGCCGGCGACTATAAGCAAATGTCGCTCGACGACATGAAGAAACTCTACAAGAACGGATCGATGGCGAAAGTCTGATCCGATTAGACTCCATTTCTTCGTTTGTTAAGAAGATCTCCGGGCGCTTGGATGTGGTTCCAGGCGCCCGCTTCATTTCACACGCGCGCTACGCGCATCAAACGGTGGCCGTAGCGCAGCGCCACCCACGCGGCAACCCTCCTGGCTAGCAATCAAGATGGACGAACGCACCAATAGTGGACAGTCCCCGCAATATTCTTCACGCCAACGAACGATTTGTCTTAGCGCAACCTTAATTGAATGAAAAACAACACGGGCGCTTGGGTGTGATCCCAAGCGCCCGCGTGGGTTTCACGCGAAGCGGGGCTGCTCGCGTTACTGGACAGTGAATGGTTTCTTCATGTCGGTGTAGTGCTCGGGATCGGAGGTGGAAACGACGCGTATCGTGTAACCGCCGCCCGCGGATGCACCTCCGGGTATCACCACGCCCTGCGCACCGTCGTTCTTGGTTTTCTTAAGCAGCACCGCGACGCGCTGGCCGTTGCGCCATAGCTCAATGCGCACATTCTTGCCAACGTCGCCGGAGGTCCACTTCACGTTTACCTTGCCGCCACGTTCGACGTCAGCGTTATTCTTGAATGAACGCACGGACATGTCCTCGTCACGCACAATCTGGTAAATCTGCCCGCTGGTGAAATGGCCGTTGTCGCTTCCTGTGCCGCCGAGCGGATTCTGGT
>JADLHJ010000094.1 GCA_020848835.1 Candidatus Hydrogenedentota bacterium | reverse complement strand
TTAGGGATTCATTTTTAATGAGTTACAACGATGGGCAAAGGTAGAAAGCCGACGCCAACTAAACTACATATCCTTCGCGGCAATCCGAGCAAGAAGAAGAACCTCGGAGTGAAGGAACCGAAGCCGTCTGAATTGACTACGCTGGAACCGCCGGCATGGTTGCGCGATGAAGCGAAGAGCGCATGGTTTCAACTCGCCCCGGAATTCAGTGCGCAAGGAATTCTCACCGCAAGCGATGTCCCTGCGCTCGCAAACTTCTGCGTGTCATACGCGGATTTGATTGTCGCGGAGCAACATCTGCAAACCGAAGGCGACATCGTCACTCAGACCACGGCATACGGAACGATCCAGAAAGAAAACCCGTGGGTTTACGTGAAGGCGCGCGCACAGCAGCAATGCGATAAGTGGGCCGCACAGTTTGGTGTCGGCGCATCGTACCGGGCCAAGCTGTCTATTGGCACCGACGAGAAGGAAGACGAATTTTCCGCGTGGAAGAAAGGGGCGAAGAAGTGAATATTGACGATTTAGAACTCTCTATTAGAAGTCATAATGGGTTGAGCAAAGCGGGGATAGATACAGTAGAAAAGCTCGCTAATATTTCGTGGGAGGAATTCAATTCCATACAAAATATTGGAACCAAAAGCGTCTCCGAAATAGTGTGGCAAATGCTTCAGCTGTTTAATGGTGATTTGATGCGAATGGCCGAGGAATGGAATCAAAGATTTCCAGCGAAACAAAGACCGCCCGCAGATTTTGATTCCTTAAGAGTAAAGGCAAAAAAATACGACAAGATAGCTGCAATCGTTTTGCCAAGGAAACGCATAAATAAATGATCGACGCCCCGTTAATGCCGCCGCACGATGCGCCGTTCAAGGCGAAGGACGTGCGCGATCTCTACCGCAAGGGGACGTGGGCGTATGCGCTCGGGAAACCCGCATGGACGCACCCGAAGTATAAGCAGGTGGTCGAGATTGCGAAGCGCGGGCGCAAGGGCCAACCGTCGTTTAATCCGTGGTGGTTGCGTAATTGGGGGGATGTTGAAGCGACGCTGGCTGGGTGTTGGATGGATGAACCGGCAGGGCGGAACGTCGCAAATTTCTATTCCTTGCTCCGTCACTTTGAAGGCGAACTCGCTGGGCAACCATTCATGCTCAGCGATTGGCAATCGTTCGATATTACGATTCCTGTGTTTGGTTGGAAGCGCCCGAACGCCACGCGCCGGTTTCGGCAGGCGTATGTTGAGATTCCAAAGAAGCAAGGTAAAACCACATGGGCCGCGGGCACGCAAGCCTACATGCTCGTGGGCGACGGCGAGGAAGGCGCGGAGAATTACACAGCGGCGACGGACCGCGAACAGTCCGGCGTAATGTACCGCGCGTTCTACGAAATGGCGCGCTCGAGTCCGTCACTGTCGAAGATTCTCGAATTCGTTCCGAGCCGCTACCGGATCGTGTATCACCCCACGGCGAGCTTCTACCGTTCGATGTCGTCAAAGTCTTCCAGCGCACACGGGCTGAAACCGTACTTTATCGGGCTGGACGAAACGCACGTATTCCCAAACCCGGAACTATACGACGCGCTACTGTACGGCGGCCGCGCCCGGCGTCAACCTTTAGTTATGAGCTTCACTACGGCGGGCGTATACGATCCGACTTCGCTCGGATGGCGACTGCACGAGCAGGCGGAGCGCGTGCGCAACGGCGAGGCGTACACCGATTGGAGTTTTTTTGCCTACGTTTGCGGACTCACAAAGGATGAGGAGCCGGAATGGCACACGCCGGCGATGTGCGTGAAGACAAACCCGAGCGTAGGCATCACCTTCCAAGTCGAAGACGATCAAGAAGTAATCAAACGCATCGAATCCGATCCCGCGGAAGAATCCAATTCCAAGCGCCTACTGCGCAACATCTGGACGGCACAAATGCACGCATGGATGCCGATGGGCGAGTGGGACGCTTGCGCGGGCGAGTACACGGAAGACGATCTGGCCGATTTGGTTTGTTATGGCGGGCTAGATTTGAGCCAATCACAGGACATCACGGCGTTTGTGTTGTGGTTTCCACCGCAAGCGGGCTGCGAAAAGCACCAGATGCTGTGCCGGTTTTGGGTGCCGGAAGAGCAGGTTGCGAAATTCGACGTTGAGTATTCCGGCATGTACTCGGTGTGGATTAAGCAGGGGCATCTACGCACGACGCCGGGGCGCAATATCGACCAAGAATATATCCGCGCGGAGATCAACGCGCTGCGCGAAAAGCACGCGATCCGCACGATTGGCTACGACAAGGCGTTTGCCGGGAAGCTGGCGACCGACTTGGAAACCACAGACGGGTTTGACGTGGGGCCGTTCCAGCAAGGGGCTGGCGCGATGAACGAGCCGGTCACTGGCATTATGCGGCTAGTGCTCGATCGGGCGCTGGAACATCCGAACAACCCGGTACTGAATTGGCATATATCGAATTGCCAAGCCGCAAAGGACGGCGGCGGCCGGACATATCTGGTCAAAAACTCCAAGGGCGGCCGCGGGAAAGCACAGGTGCATTTCAAGATTGACGGGGTACACGCGATGTGCATGGGGTATGGGACGAGTTTGTTGGACCCGGTTGGGGTATTTGACGCGGCAGAATTGATACGATAAGGAAACTCTTGTGAAAAAGGCTAAAACTTGGCGAGAATCGGTAAACTTTGGATTGCTTTTAATTATGCTGTTGGCTATACTATCACTTGTGGGGATCGGCGTAGGGTCTGCCTATATGTGGGGCTGGCCTGCGGCGATCTTCCTTGTTGGGGGTCTTTTATGGCTCGAACTAAACATGCTTGGGAAGGCATATGAGCGTACTCGCGCCGTTTCTTCGCAGCCTAGAGAATCCGCAGACCAGCCTTAGCAATCCCGCCGAATGGCTATACGATGCGCTCGGGGCGAGCGGCCGCAACCATTCCGGTGAACGGGTGAACGCGAAGTCGGCGCTGCACTACTCTCCTATCTGGCGCGGACTAAATTTGATTTGTACTACGCTCGCCAAGACGCCGATCCACATGTACGAGCGCAAGGGCAAAGGCTCCGACAAGGAACGCGCGACCGAAGATCCGCGTTACCAATGCTTGCGTTACCGTCCGTGCGAAGAATACACCGACTATCGCTGGAAGCTGACGATGTTCTGGCGCGCGCTTCTGCGCGGGAATTCGATCGCCTACATCTTTGACAAAGGCCGGCCGTCGCAAGAGTATATCCCGCTCGACCCCAACGATACATACATTTTCCGCGAAGACACGCAGCTTTTCTATATGACGAAAGTCGGCGATCGCGATGTGCGCATGATGCCCGATGAAGTGTTGCACTTCACGGGATGGGGCGACGGGCCGATCGGTTTGTCGCTTGTCGAGCACGCTTCCGAGTGTATCGGCCTTGGTCTGGCACAGCAAAAGCACGCGAGCGTGTTCTATAAAAACGGCATGAAGGCCAGTGTTGTTATCGAATACCCCAAAATCATTGACGATAAATCATACGCGCAGCTTTTGGAGCGGTATCGTCAAGCCCATAGCGGCGCAGCGAACATGGAAAAGCCGCTCATTTTGCAAAACGGCATGACATCTAAGCCGTGGGTCGTGTCTGGCCGTGACGCGCAATTTATCGAGCAACGCAAGTTTGGAATCCGCGAGGCGGCAAACTTCCTGAATCTGCCGGCGTACAAACTCGGAGACGACGCGCGCACGTCATTCGCAAGCCTCGAACAGTCCAATCAGGAATTTATAGACGAATCGATCGATCCGCACATGGCTATGGCCGAAGCGGAATTCCGCGAAAAACTGAGCACGCCCGAGGAAAAGAAGGGCGACGCGATCATCGTGGAATTTCACCGGCAATCCCTTATGCGTACCGACTTCCAAAGCCGACAGAACGGCTACCGCACCGCGCTGGCCGGACGCCCGTACATGCTGCCCGACGAAGTGCGTGCGATGGAAAACATGCCGCCGCTGCCCGGGGGCGTTGGGTCAACGTATCTTGATCCGCTCAACATGGGGAACCTCGGTGGCGATCCAGAAGCCGAGCCGGTCAAGCCTGATGCGCCACAGATGAAACCCACGGACGCGCCGGCGGACGACGAAGGCGAAGGCGAGGATGAGCGCATGCGCCTGCGAGATGCGCTGCTATTTGTGGTGCGCAAGACGGCCGCGCGCGTATGCACGCGAGCACAAAAACGGAGCGCAAAAGGGTTGACCGCCGCGGAGCACGACGAAATCAGGGACGCGCTTGCGCCGTACTGCATCCATGCGCGCATCGATCTTGACGGCGCGGTGGCTAGGATGCTGGCAGTGATTCAGGCGGAACCATATGCCGAGTTCACGAACGATACTCTTGCAGCAAAAATATCGGGCCGCGACATCACATTAAAACAATTAATGGATTTAAAAGATCAACTTGACGCGGCATATCGCCCGCGCGCGTAGGAGGCAACATGGAACGCAGATACACCAACATCGCCGCGGCATCGGTCCAGCTACGCGCGGAAGGCGACGGCGCGGGCATGATTCACGGGTACGGTGCCGTTTACTACGATGGCACGCCCAACACGGAATACCAACTTTGGCCCGGCATGGTGGAACGGATTATGCCGGGCGCATTCTCGCAGGCGGTCAACCGTGACGATGTGCGGGCGCTTTTCAACCACGATACCAACATGGTGCTTGGGCGCAAGAGCGCTGGTACGCTCCGGCTGTTTGACGATAACCGCGGGCTGCGCTACGAAATCGAGCCGGGCGACACGACCGTCTACCGCGACGTGGCCCAATTCATCAAGCGCAAAGATGTGCAGGGATCGAGCTTCGCATTCGTCATCACCGATGAACAGCCCCGGAAGGAAAACGGAATCCGTATCCGGGAAATTCGCGGTGTGGAACTGTTTGACGTGGGTCCGGTGACATTCCCTGCCTACGAATCCACCTCAACCGGGGTGCGTATGCGCGGTGAATTAAACGACGCAAAGGCATTTTTTGACCGAATGGACGCCGACGAACGCCGCAGGCGCGTGGCAGTTGCGGCGCGTGCTCGCTCGATTCTCGCTAAACTTTAGTCGGAATCGCCAAAATTAAGTATTGACAGCCACAAGCGATTGTGGTATTCATAGTCTAGAAAGTTGAAGTGGTCCCGTCTGAACCAAGCGCCTAGTCGCTTGGGAACGGCGAGGGTAACGCGAGACTGACTTCCCGCCTAGTCCGGGCAGCGGCTCGATCAACGACATACAAAACTATGTCGGTGGCGAGTGCTGCCCTTTTTCTTTTGCTCCGTCCACCGGCGAAACGGAGCAAAGAAGATGAGTAAGCTATTGGAGTTGCGCGAGAAGCGCGACAAACTCGCCGAAGAGATCAAGCGGTTCGCAGAGAAGGCAAATGACGAAAAACAGGAATGGTCCAACGAGGACCAATCCAATTACGAGCGCTGCAATGCGGACTATGACGCGAACGCAACGGCGCTTGAAGCGGAAGAAAAGCGAGCGGCAGTAGGTGCGCGCGCAACCGAAATCCACGATCGCCACGAAGCCGACCGACGCGAGAAGCGCAAGATTGGCCGTGACGACTTCCGCCCCGCCCCCGCCGCCGGCCTCGGCGAATCCCGCGAAGTCACCGAAAAGGACCGCGGCCTTGCATTGCGTGGTTGGTATTTCTCGGACAAGCGCACCATTACCGACGAGGAAATGGACGCATGTCAACGCATGGGCGTCAACCCCTACGCTAGTGAGTTTGGTTTCAATCTTTGCACGAGCGAGCAGGTTAACGAAGCCCGCGCGGCATTTGTAGGCAAGGTCAATACCCGCGCACTCAGCACCCACATTGGCGCCTCGGGCGGATTTACTTACGGCGATGCCTTCGTGAACTCGCTCGAAATGGCGATGCTGCACTTTGGCGGAATGCGCCAGGTTGCGGACATTATCCGCACTGACAGCGGCAACACGCTTGCGTACCCCACCGCGAACGATACGAGCAACACGGGCGAAATCATCGCGGAGAGTACGGAAGTCAGCACCGCCGATCCATCGTTCGGCGGTGTCAACCTGTACGCCCACAAGTACAGCTCGAAGATGGTCAAAGTGCCAGTTGAACTCCTGGAAGATTCGGCGTTCAACATACCCGTGATCCTTGGCGGCATGCTCGGCGAACGCCTTGGACGTATCACCAACACGCACTTCACGACCGGCGACGGCGCAGCGAAGCCGCGTGGCATCACCACGATGAGCACGCTCGGCAAAACGACCGCGGGCGCAACGGCAATCACGATGGACGAAGTGATCGATCTGATTCATTCCGTAGACATCGCTTACCGCACCGCCGGTTGTTCCTTCATGTTCAAGGACACCACGCTGCAACTTCTGCGCAAGTTGAAAGACGGCCAAGGTCAATACCTGTGGTCCGCGGGCACGCAGGCGGGTGAAGTCGATCGTATCTGGGGATTCCCTTACACGATCAATAACGACATGCCTGCTGCCACAAGCGGCTTGAAGTCGATGCTCTTCGGCCAACTCAACAAGTACAAGATTCGCGAAGTGCGCGCCATTCGCCTTCGCCGCCTCGTCGAACGCTATGCCGAAGTTGACCAGGAAGGCTTTGTGGCCTTCGCGCGCTACGACGGTGTGTTGGTTGACGCAGGCGTCGCGCCCGTCAAGCACATGCTGCAGGCGTAACGATGCGCGTGATTCTCGATACGGAGCGCGTAAGCCTGGGCGGAATTCAACGCATCGGCGAATCGATCGATTTGCCGGACCGCGAAGCGCGCGCGCTTGTCGAGGACGGTCAGGCGCACATCGAAACCACGATGAACGAACAGAAACGAGAAAAAGCGATCGCGCGCGGCGCGACTCGCGGGAGATAGGACATGGTTGGTTTGTTTTCTGAAAATGTGAAGGTGATCAAAATCCAAGATCACACGACCGCCGCCACAAGCGCGGTTACTTCCGATGCCGTCGACACGCAAGGTTACGGCGGGGCGTTCTTTCGTACCAGCTTTGGCACGGCGGCTTCCGGCAACACTGTCAAAGTACAGCAGTCCGACGATGACGGATCGACGGATGCATACAGCGACCTGACCGGCACAAGCGTTACGTCCGGGACAAGCGATGAGGATGTATGGGTAGACGTAAAGCGCCCGGCGAAGCGATACCTGAAACTCGTTGTCGCGCGCGGCACTTCTTCCACGCTCGAAAGCATTTGGGTTGATCTTTACAACCCGACAAACGTCCCTGTCGACAACACCACGAGCGGAACCATCACGGGCGAGGCGTTCGTACAGCCCGCCGAAGGCACTGCGTAATTAACTGAAACGCCGGGGCGGTAACACGCCCCGGCTTCAAGGAGTTTGCTAAATGGCAGACGGAACCTACCAGCCGAAGGTCTACATGCAGCAGGGCGGCGATCGCGAAGTAGTCGCGAGCGGCGGATCGCTCGATGTGGAATCCGGCGGCGAAATCGATATTGAATCCGGCGGATCACTAAAGCTGGCCGGCGTTGCAATAGGCGCGACGGCAGCGGAGATCAACAACGCCTGCGATATTTCCGCACGCATCCAGGAATTGACTGCATCCGGCGCGGTGACGGCGGGCGTTCAGTCCGTAGAACTCAACCACGCATCGAATGTTGTTGCGGCGACCATCGCGGATGCGGCAAACCACAAAGGCTTGTTCGTCGTGAAAGACACGAGCGCAAGCGGAACCGCCGCGCATACGTTGACCCTCACGGCTGGCACGTTCAACGGGACTAATAACGTGGCAACGCTCAACGCGCGTGACGAATGTCTTGTTGTGTACTTCGACAGCACAGGCCGCGGCACGGTGGTTGTGAACGTCGGCTCTGTGGCGCTGAGCTAACCGCATGTTTGTAAAGCGACACACCGTAACGGTTGTAACGAACAGCAGCGGCGATGGCACCAGCTATACCGATGTAATCGACTATGGCGAAATCAAGCAATTGCGCTACGCGAAGGCAGGTAGCGGCAATTACTCGGACGGCGTTGACATCATCGTGAGCCTGGAAGACACCGGGGTCATCGTGTGGGACGAGGACGATGTGAACGCATCCGGCACGCGCTGCCCGCAGCAAGCATCGCATCTAAACACAACCGGCGCAGCAGCGACGTATGACGGCACGCGGGCGGCATTGCGGCCGATTGTTGTTGCAGGCGAGCGTATCAAGGTGGTCGTGGCGTCCGGTGGCGATACTAAAACCGGCACGTTCTACATCTGGGTTGGCGGGTAAATGGCTTACGGCTCCATATGGGCAGAAGAGCCGTTCCGCTGCAAAGTCTCGGTAGTTCCGGCAGAGCAGCCGGTTTCGTATGACGAAGCGAAGTTGCATTGCCGGATCGACGATGACGTTGAAAAGACGTGGGTAGAGAACGCGATCAAGTCCTGCACTGAGAAGGCGTCAACGCTACTCGGCGGAAAGCAGATCGTTACAGCGACGCGCATCTTGTATTTGAGCGCGTTTCCTTGCGGGCGTCGGGACATTGCAATCCCGTATCCGCCGCTGACTTCGGTATCGAGTATCACGTATGTGGATACGGCTGGCGCAACGCAGACGTGGAGTAGCGCGCAGTACCAGGTGGACACCGTGAGCGAGCCAGCGCGCGTGATTTTACACCCGGATTATTCGTGGCCTTCCACGCAGGCAGGAATCTTGAACGCTGTGATTATTACGTATGTGTGTGGCTACGGCGCTGCGAGCGCCGTTCCATTCTGCATTAAGGACGCGATTCTACAGGGTGTCGCATACAAGTACGAACATCGAGGCGACGACGAAGTCAGTAACGCGATGCTTGAATCGCTAATGGTGGACGCACTCGCGCCCGAAATGATGATGGTCGCGTAACAGGGAGTTTTTCTCATGGCCTATACAGTAACCGCTGACCTGCAAGGCATTCTCTCGATTGTGCAGGCGTTTGATTCCACGAGCACGCCGGGAGCTACGGGCGGCGGCGCGCGGCTAACGCACAACGCATTCAATCAGTCGTTGACGTTGCCGACGAGCACGATTCCCGTGACGAAGGCATATGTCACGAACAAGGCGATGTCGGGCGGCGCGGCGACGATTGACCTTACTTCACTCACGGATATTTCGCAGAGCGCCGCGGACTTCAGCGGGCTGAAGGTGCAGGCATTGCTCTGTTACAACCCCGCGTCTAACTCGCCGATCACCATCACGGAAGGCGCATCGAACGGGCACTCGCTTTCAGCATCTTCGTCAAGCTGGAAGGTGACGTTACCCGCAGGCGCGTGGTTTTTGTTTTACGGCGCGGATGGCGGGCAGGACGTTGGCGCAAGCGACAAGACGTGGGATTTGTCCGGCACGACTACAAATGCGTTAAGCATTGCGGTACTCGCGGGCTAAATGCCGGTCGCGAGCGCAATAGCGGCCGGGAAGTTACGGCAGCGCGTGACGCTGGAAGAATGCACGGAAACGGCGGACGCGGTGACGAATGAACCAGTTGAAACATGGAAGCCATTCGGCACGTATTGGGCCGCAGTGGAACCCGTGCGCGGCAATGAGCGGTTTGCGTCGTTGCAGATACAAAGCAGCGTAACGCACGCGATAACGATTCGCACTGGCCCGCCAGTAACCGCCAAGTGGCGGGCGCGGCACGATGGACGATTGATGTATGTCCAAGAACCGCCGATTGATGTTGATGAACGCGGACGTAAAACGATTCTGATGTGTCAGGAACGGACGGAAGCATGAGTGATAGCGAAACATGCGCAGTGTGCGGCGTGTCGGTAGATGAACCGCGCGTACAGCTTATCGAAGGCAACTTCTCGCGTATCCGCGTGCGCGCGCAGGACGTGGTTGTCGTGTGCTCGAAAGCGAGGCTGTCGCAAGATCAAATTAGGGGCATCACGGACGGTCTGCGCCCGATGTTCCCCGGCAATAAGATCGTCGTGTTGGATGAAGGGCTAGAGATTGGCGTGATGGCGCCGGTGCGCGATGAAGACTGCGACCAGGACGAAGACGATGGCGCGTAATTCAAAACTTTCGCGGCTCGTATTGACGGGCGACAAGGAATTGATCGCCAAACTCAACGGGCTTGGCGGCAGGGTATACCGCAAGGTTGTCGCGCGGGCCAGCCGTAAAGCATTCGCGCCTGTCGCAAAAGACGCCAAAGCAAAAGCGCCTAAAGAAACCGGACTGCTTAAAAAAAGCATGGGTGTAAAACAAAAGCGATACCCGCGCGCGGGCCGAATCATAACGCTTGTGGGCCCGCGTACTGGATTCGCAACCGATGTGACGGTGAACACGCCAAGCGGGGAACGCACAATGCGGCGCGATCCTGTGAAGTACGCGCACCTGGTTGAATATGGCACAGCGCCACACAGCATCAAGATTGGCGACGGCGAGCCATATCAGCATCCTGGCGGGGCACCCAAGCCGTTCATGCGCCCGGCGTTCGATAACAACGAATCGCGCGCAAAGCAAATTATGCGCAGCGAACTCGCCGCCGGCGTCGTGCGCGAGGCCAAATCCAAATGAGCGCGGCAACCGCAGAGACAGCGATCGTGCAGCGATTGCTCGACGTGACAGAAGTAACCGCAATCGTCGGCACGCGCATTTGGCTTGGCGCAGCACCGCAGAAAAAAGACGCGGACATTCTCCCGTACATCGTGATTCAGATGGTGGACAAACAGCACGCGCACCACCTGACGGGTGCGAGCGGTATCGCGTGGACGCGGTTGCAACTCAACATCGTTGCGGCGAATTACCGGAGCGCGAAGGAGATCGCCGCGGCCTTATGGCTGGCGCTTGGCGGATTCCGCGGACAAGTAGATGTGAACGGTGAAGCGGTACAGATCAAGCACTGCATGTTGGATTCAGAACAAGACAATTTCGATCCGCCTATAGACGGTTCGCAAAAAGGGCGGCATCTTGTGATTCAGGATTGGAAGATCGCAAACGAGGAAATTGCGCCGTTGTTTTCCGGCGTATAGGAGATAACCGATGGCTGTAACGGGTGTGGTGGCGACCGGGACGACGTACTCGTTTTCCGGTATCACGTACAAGGCAAAGGCGATCCGCTGGCGCGGGATTCAGCGAGAGGCAATCAACGCTAGCAAGCTGACCACGACAAGCTGGCACGACTTCACGCCGGCCAACCTGGTAGACCCCGGCGAGATTGAGATCGAGACGGAAGGCGACGGCACGTTCCCGAGCTTTGGTAATGCGGGTACGTTGACGATCACGTATCCGAACGCGGCCGCGCGCAGCGTATCGGCATTCGTTATCAGCAGCGAGCAGACGGCGGAACTCGAAACACTGATTACTGGAACCGTTGTATTCAAATGCACGGGAGCGATCACGTAATGGCGTGCCTGAGCAAATCGGATATTGCGAACAAGCAGGACGCGCGCAAATGGGAAACCGTAGACGTGCCTGAATGGGGCGGCTCAGTGAACGTGCGCGTAATGACTGCAAACGAACGGGACATGTTAGAGGTTCGGTTTAAGGACCAGCGCATCGGGTCGCGTGCGTATCTTGCGTGCATGTTGTGCTGCGATGAAAACGGAGTCGATCTATTCAGTGATGAAGATTTACCGATGCTGGAGAAAAAATCCGCGTCGTCACTCAATCGCATATTTGAAGTTGCGCTGCGCCTTAACGGGATGACTGACGAGGCCGTGGCGGAGATGGAAAAAAACTCCGAAACGACATAACGCAGCAATTCTGGCACTTCCTGGCGCTATCGCTCGGGAAGACAGTGCGGCAGTTGAAGAACGAACTTGACTCGCAGGAATTTGCGCTATGGATGGCGTATTACGCGATCCAGCCGTGGGGCGAGCAGCGGGGCGATCTGCGCAACGCGATTGTTGCGGCGACGGTAGCGAACTCTAACCCGTACCGCAAAGGGCGCAACGCGCGGGTCGATGAATTCATGCCGTTTGCGGACACGCGCGGGCGCGAGATGACAGACGAAGAAATGATGCGCGAAGTTGAACGCGGCTTCGCGATGATTACAGGAAAATAGATATGGCGATTGTGAAGCAATGTAGTAAGTGCAGAAAACAGTTGCCGTTGGAAATGTTTTGTAAATCATCCTGTACTAAAAGCGGACTCGCTTGCGCATGCAAGGTATGCCATAGAAAACGCGGCGAAATATATCGCGCAAACAACTTAGAAAAATGCCGGGCATCGAGCAGGCGATATGCTCATGCAAACAAAGAAAAAGTGCGCGAAGTGTGGCGTAATTGGATAGCGAAACCAGAAAATAAAGAGAAAACTCGATTAAAAAATAAGAGACTACACGCAGCCGATCCAGTGAAGCGATTAGAAAACAATCGCAAATGGCGCGCACTTAATCCAGAAAAGATAAGCGAATACTGTCGAAAGTGGAGATCGGCTAATCCAGAAAAAGTCAAGCAAAGATGCCAAAAAAGACGGGCTATAAAGAAAGGCGCACAACATACGCCATATACAAAAGCGCAGGTATTAGCGCTTCGCGGGCAGTGGTGTGGGATTTGCGGCTTAGAGATTGATTTATCTGTGAAATATCCGCACCCAATGAGTTTTTCATTTGATCATATACAACCATTAACCAAAGGTGGAATAGACGCAATAGAAAACATTCAACCCGCGCATTATTCCTGTAATTGCAAAAAGCTAGACAGAACTTTTGGGTTATCGCTTGTTGCGAATGGAGGTGTGCTATCAGTTCCATAGCCACACTCGCAGTTCAACTTACCGCGATCACCGCGCCGTTTAGTCGTGGAATGAAGGCCGCGACGGCGCCGGTACGCATGTTCGGCAATGTTATCGACTCCGCCAACGCGCGGCTCGCGGGATTTGTAGGCGGGCTTGTTGGCGCGGCGGCACTCGGCGCAAGCGCTCGGTTTGTCAAGACGCAGATGGACGCGCTGGATGCGCTCGGCAAGACCAGTGACCAGCTTGGTATCAACACCGAAAAACTAAAAGCCTACGAGATCGGCGCGCGCAAGAGCGGACTGGAACAAGAGACACTCATTGCTGGATTGACGCGCTTTGGAAACCTTCTCAGCAAGTCCGGGTTGAATATCGGTATTGATGAAGGTTTGCGCCTTGCCGCGGACGACATCATGGGGCTTACCAGTGAAACCGATCGGTTGCGCGCGGCCACAGAACTATTTGGGCGCAACGCGGGCCGTCAGTTTCTTTCCTTCCTTGAAGACGGCAGCGCGGGCCTGGACGCGATGGAAGCAGACGCCAAGCGGCTCGGCGCTGCGTTCAGCCGAGTGGATATTGCAGAAATCGAAGCGGCCAACGATGCATTCGAGGATATATCCATCGCGCTTGAAAACGTCGCTGGCGTGATTGGCGTGAAAGTCGCGCCGTTCGTGACGGAACTTTCGACGCGGCTTGCGGAGGCAACGGCAAACGGAACGGCGCTCGGGGATAAGGTCACGAGCGGGATGCGCATGCTTGCGAAGGGCGTGCAGTACGTTTCTAACGGATGGCGCGTGTTTCAGATTGCGATCAAGGCGTCGAGCATTGCGATCGATGTGTTCCTGGAACGGTCACTGACTGGCATATCCAAGCTTATTCACGGATTTAACGCTATCAACAAATGGGCTGATAGCGTGTTCGGAACGACCACGAAAATGATTCCAACGGATTGGCTCGATGACTTTATCGGCAATCTGCGCACGGGCATTAAGGACGCCGACGATGCATTCAAGCAGTGGAAAGAGGATAACCCATGGATCAGCGATAAGGACGTTGACAATTACTTCGATAACGTAATCGCAAAATCGCGCGCGGCGGCAGAGGCCAGTGTTGCAGATAACGCGCTGGTCGGCGATTCGCTAGAGAAATTGCATAAAGCCGAAGGCGATCAAAAGTTTGCGCAAGTATCGCGCATGGGCGTCGTAGGGTATCTGCAAAACGTGGCGCGTGGCACGCAGATCAACGGGATGCGCGTGACGGGTCCAAACGGCGCGCGCGTGCAGAGTGTGCGCGATCCACAGTTGCAAATGACGAATAAGTTACTCGGGCGCATTGCCGAAAACACCGAAGACAATACGGCGGTAGCGGCGTAATGGCAACCGTTATACCCAATATGATCCGCGACCTAAGAGGCCGGGAAACGGGCGGCGTGATGCAGTCCATGCGCCGGATGTTTCTTGTCGAAGGACTGAGCAGTACATCGTCTTCGATATTGAAAGAAGCGTTAGAAGTTCCGGGCATCCCTGTTTACGGCGAGGTTCACGCGAGCTACCCGAACCTGTTTGTTGTCGATCGCGATGTTGAAATACTCGAAAACTCGCCTGATAAAGCCTATGTGTACTGCGAGTATGCGCCGGTGTCGCGCGATGTGTTCAATGCGAACGAAGGCGAATTCCGCGTGACGGGCGGAACGGGCCTGATTCAGAAGCGGATTGCGTATGACCGAAACGGCGCACAAATCACCGTATCGCATACGTTTCCAGCAGGCGACGATGACTACGCGAACGAAACCGTGACACAAGGCGCAGAAGTAGACGTGCTGAGTCCGCAGACTACGATCGTGATGGAAGGGATTATCCGCACGGCGTATCCGCATTATATCTCAGGCAACAGCGCGGGCTACCTCAACGCGATCTATTGGGCTGGCGGCGCGCCGTATACGTGGATGTGTACCGACGTGCGGTGGGAATTGTTTCAACCGCCCGATACAAACAGCATCAACACGCTTGATTGGTTTTTGCCGCGATGGAAGTTCACGTTTGAATTTCTATACGAGCCGGAAACGCATATCCCATACGCGATCTATCGCGACGAACGCATCAACCTTCCGCCGCCGAACCTTGTGGCAAATTCCGGTTATACGGCGGTGGACTGGTATCCCGTGGGCGACTTCAACCAGTTGTATGCGGTGTAGGCCATGCTGTCACCAGAAGTGCGGGACCGAATCAACCGGGGCGATCCAATCCCGGCGAATTGGCTGAACGCTATTGCCGACGCGGTTATCGAACGATTGATCGGCGGTAAAGGCGTAAACGTCGTGCGCATCGGGCAGCGCGTCGTCATCAATATTTACTCCACGCAGATCGTGCCGAAAACATGAAGCCGTCATTCACAAAAGGGCAACCGATACGCGCGAGCGATTTGAATGCGCTTGCGGATATGGCGTGCTCAAACATCATCGGCGGGCGCGGGTGCGCGGTGACGCGGTTGGGGAAAAAGATTGTCGTCAGTCAACGGCCGAGTCAGTCACTACAGCGCGGTAGCCTGTACGGCAACGTGTGGAAATTGAGCGCGGCATCCGGGCGCGTAAAATGGGGATTCGATACGGGCGGCGAAGCGTATAGCGTGTGCGCTGCGCCAAACGGAACCGTTTACGTGGTTGGTGAGCGCAATAACGATTGGAGTGATGGTGGCGATTACGCGAACGTGTGGAAACTATCGTCGAGCGGCAGCCTTATTTGGGGTGTTGACCTCGGAACATCCGACGACGCGCACGAGGTGCAGGCCACAAACGACGCGGTATTTGTTGGGTACTACGATAGTGCGCCTAAAATCGCAAAGCTCGATCCTGATGACGGTTCCGTCTTGGCGACCGTAGGTGTTTTGTATGGAAGCGCTGTAAACCGTCATGGATTTGCAATTAACTCGACGCAACTTTGGACATGGAGCACGGTATCGTCTGCGCAAGGGTTGCGCGCATATGACCATGATTTAAGCTCTATTTATTCCGTAACGCCCCCGCAAACAGGGCTTGTTGATATTGCTTGGGGTATTGGCGCATCAGACGATCTTGTCGCATTGGGGACGGCATATTCGTTGCGGTTTGGCGCGCTTGGTATAACAAATGACACATTGGCGGTTATCAGCGCAAGCACATCACCTGTCACACAATTTGTTGTTGCCGAGACAGCGTCCGCGTCGAGCGCGCCGATTCCCTATGAAATACACGGAAATGTTGATTGTGAAGAAAACTATATTGCCGCAGCGTATTTCGCAGAGGAAGGTAATCGCGCGACCGCAGACAAGCGCATAAGTATCGCGCGTCTATACGACACTGGGGGCACGCGGCTGCATGATATTTGGCTCAGCCTCGGCAATACCGGAGGCGCGGGCGAAAACAACGACATCGCCGTCGATGAATCCGCAAATTTATTCTTTTATGCCTCTGAGCTATCTGTCGCATATATGGAAGGCGTTTTGATTGATGGTGCAGCAGAAAACCTTTATCGCGGATTGTTTGCCTTTGATATTGACACCGGCGCAATCACTTGGAAATGGAGTCCGTCCGCAGTGGAAGGCAGTGGAGGACAGAACGGACTGCTAAGTGTGTTTGCCGACCGTAACGGTCATGTATACACAACAGCGCTGACATCTCGCGAACCGTTCATGAAGGTTGGCGACTAATGGCCTCCTCCATCACATCCATCACCAAGCCCGCGGCGTTCAGCTGGCAATACAACTGGTCGGGCACTTCGCGCTTTCACGTTATCGCAAAAGGGCGGGACGTATTTTTCCCGTCCACCACGAAGACCTCGCACATATTCGATCACGATGACAACGAAGAGCCGCCGGTGGTCGAGGTCTACGATTCCACCGAGAGCGAAGCGGACGTAGACCAGATGGTTAATCCGCCCTACATGCTGTTGCAATGGTACGCGGCGACGGACGCGAAATATTACATCGCGCAAGAGCAGGAGACGGTCGGCGCCAACACGCAATGGACGACGCGGAAACCCACGATATTCGCCAATGGGGAAGGGTACTACCAATTCGCCACGCCGGTACTGGATGACGAAGAGGAGCACACCTGGCGGATTATCGCGCTGGACGATCTTGGTCACGAGAGCATCGTTGAATTCACGATGACGATGGTGCGCAACCCCGACCCGCCGCGCATATCGCTGGCGTATAACGCGGGCACCGGCAACCTCACCGTTTCGGCGCGGAGCACCTAATGGCTACCGCGTTCACCAAAATAGACGCCTTGGGCCTGTACCTCTCGGGCGCAACCGTGGCGGGTGGCGGGCAACCGCTCCCGGCATCGGCGCTTGGCGGGTATCGCAGCAGCAAAGAGGTGCAGCGGCTTGGATTTGTGGTGCGTGGCGGATTTGGCATCAAGCCGATTCGTATCGACTGGATAAGCGGGAGCAACGGAACAGGGCGCAGCGCGCTGAACGCTTCGGGCACTACCTCGCTGATTTGGGACCCTTACGACGCGACGGCGGGCACGGCGGTATCGGTAGCAAACGGCGAAACCAAACTCATCGAAAGCAACACGGTCGCCAAATCGATCCGCGTGACGCGCATGTCGAGCGATACGCCGAAAGGCAATCTGGCGATCGATGTGGTGGATGTGTTCAACGATCTGCTTGGCTTCTCGAATATCAGTAGCGACGACGCGACGGCGGGCAAGGCGAATTATCGGGCGGCGTTTATCCGCAACCATTCGGGCGCGACGATCACAGACATCAAGGTCTGGATCAAGACGCTTGGCACGCAGCGGGTGTCGGGCACCGCGCAACTCGGGAGTTCTGGCAGCGGCACGATAACGACGGCCACGGCCAGCGGTTTCGCGGATTGGCCTACTTCGGGTTGGTGCCACATCAAGAACGCGGGCACCACGCGGGAGATCGTTTATTACACTTCACGCACGAGCACATCGCTTACCGTGCCGGCGGCGGGGCGCGGACGCCTTGGGACCAGCGCAGCGGCGGGGGCGAACACCGATACGATCGACGCGGTGCCGGGTATCCGTGTTGGGCTTGAAGCGCCGAGCAGTGACGCGATCCAGACGATTGCAAACGAAACAACGGCACCGACCGGCATCACATGGAACGCGCAGACGACGAGCGCGACGGGTGTGTCGATCGCTTCACTTGCGGCCAGCGCGGATTACGGGCTTTGGATACATCGCGATACGCCAGCGGGCATGGTTGCTGGCGCGCAAATCCGCAATTCGCTAAACATCGAATTTGTCTATTCCGCCACCACGTACTCAACGGTGTGGTCCGGGCTGTATCGGTGCGCAAATAACGCGCTGCGGTTGTACGAACTTTACAGCGGCACGGACACTTCGCCGGACTTAACGGCGACGGCGGCGACCACGAGCGCCACGCTACCGTTTAACCATGCGTTGACACCGCCGGGCTCGGGTAATCGCACGTATCACATCGTCGTGCGCTATCGAAACGCCTACGGCTTGACCAGCCTGAACCGGTATGAGCGCAAAACGAAGATCGATAGCACGGGCGCGCTGGTTGTCAAGAATCCATCCGCGCCGACGAATATGTCGCTACAGGGCGAGATTGGCGGGGGCGGCGTGTACGCGCGGGCGCACTACACCGCGATCGATGACGACCCGGTTGCGAATACATGGGCGATTTACCTTGCGAATGGCAGTAATCCAACGGGCAGCGAAACGCCGATCCTCGTGCCGATGACGATCGAGAATGGCGGATTGTTCCGGCGCAATGTGCGGCCGTTGTCTTATCTGATTGGCACCTTCATATCGGGCGCGGATGTGCGGGCGCTTATACGCACGCGGCACAGTGCGAGCGGCGCGGAAAGCACGAACACGACGCCGGCGACGATTACGACAACGACCGGGCCGGTGGGGCTTCCGCGTGTGCCGATGTTCGGGCCGGGCTTTGGACAGATTCAGCGCGGCGCATCGCTGGGCGTTGGCGGTACGAAGATCATCAGCGCGCCGTATAACGTGTATCTCTCGTGGGACTCGGGCTACCTCGATCTATGGGTTGGTACCGATCACATCTTCCGTATTCGATACGACTCCAGCGGCGCGGCGAATAACGGTATCTGGACGACGTATGCGTTTGCCAAAGACGTTATCAGCGGAACGCCGACGAGTGAACCGATCGATGTGGTGAGCGCGACGGAACTATATATCACTTCAAACGGCGTGAGGCGCATGAAGATCGATCGGAGCGCGGGAACCATTTCGTTCACGTCGATGGACAAGGCATTAACACGGCGATCGAGTAATAGCTCGCAGCCGGTGTTCGATGCGACCTTCCAAACACTATTTCAGGTTTATGACCCATATGCAGGCGATTACGCGACGGCGCTTGACCTCGATTCGGATGGCACGCTGCGAATGAATGTGCCGTGGCGACGCGCGGGCACCGTAGGAGATTTCAACTAATGGCTATCGTGATGGATACCTTTCACGCGGAAGATTCGACAACCAACACGGTTGTTACGATTGCGGAATTTATCAAGAAATCGAGCGGCACAGCGGCGGCGGGTATCGGCGCGGCGATTGCACTCGGCGGCGAAGATGGGGCGGGAAACGTCACACAAGCGATCCAAATTCAGGGATATCTAACCGACGTTACAAACACGAGCGAAGACGGCGTATTTAAGCTGCAACTGATGACCGCCGGGTCGATGGCTGACGCGATGACTATCGCGCTAAATTCGCTGAGTTTCTATGACGACACGGACAGCACGGCAATCTTTGGCCGGTGCCGACTGCACTCTGCAACTTCCGACCGTGCGCAGTTTGCGCATCGCGACCGTAGCGCATCGAATCAGTACGCGCTTTCGCATCTGGCTGGTGGCGATTTACAGGTAAATGGAACAACAAATCTATTTCTGCAAATTGCCGCAACAAATGTGATGACATTGACTTCTACTGCTGTGTCATTTGCGCAGCGACCTACGTTCGCAGAAACATCCAGCCCTACCTCTGGCGGGACAGGCACCGCAGGGATGTTTACGTGGGACGCCAATTATCTCTACATCTGCACGGCAACTGACACATGGAAACGTGTTGCGATAACGGGAGGTTATTAATGCCACCAAAAGTAATCATCAAAGCCGACGACTACGCGCTAAACAACGGAGCTCAGTACGCAAACTGGACACGGTTTCTCGATGACATAGTGACGCGCGGGCTGAGCGCGTGGGCAGGCGCAATCGGAGATCGCTGCGTTGCGCCATCGGCGGCAATCATCACGCAAGTGCAGGCATGGGAATCGAACGGTATCGAATTCGGCGGGCACGGATGGACGCATTCGCCGGTGTACGAATTCAAGGGGCGCAGTATCGGCATTCAGACATCCCACATCCGCGAGACGCAACGGCTACTCGAAGACGTGTATGAAATACCTTGCCGCTCATTCGCTGCGCCGTACAACGAAGTAGAGGTGAACACAGGGCACGCTGTAAAGGCGGCGGGCGTGGCGGTGTGGTTATTTGCGAAATGGGGGCAGGGGCTTGATCCAGTGACGCCAAGCGTCGCAATCACAAACTATCTATCGCGCAGCACGACGGAGATCGAAACCGCGACCGGCGTTCCGTCGCTTTCCAAGCTGCAACAAACATTTGAGGCGACGCGACCTTACGTGTGTATACAGGTACACCCGAATTCCTTTGCGAACGAGGCGGCGTGGACGGAATGGAATGCGTGCCTCGATTGGCTTGTAACGCAAGGGTGCGAGTTTAAGACGCCTTGTGAATATTTTGGCATCTAACGAAAAGGGCAGGAAAATGTTGAACGATGTTCAGATTAGCGAGATTTTGAAAGAATTTGAAAAAGTAAATGGGTGCCCAATGAACGCAAGCGATCGGCTCCACGCCTTCGCTATTGGGGCTGGCGCAATGCTTGGGTGGTTGAAAGATCGCGTGTCCACCGATGCGACAAGCGATACGCCCAAATTGTAATGACCTACGTATAAGAAAGGACACGAGATGACCTTCGAGATGAAAGACGTAATCACCATCCTGGTGCAGGTGGGCGTGTTTGCGTTTGGCTATGGGACGCTTTGGACGAAGGTCAACGCGCTCGCGCGGATCGTGTCTAACGGGCTGAGCGAAAAGGTGACGCGCATGGATAAGACGCTGGCGGTTATTGCTGACCGCGAGGGGATTGAGGTGAGCGAATGACCACACGCTACAAAGATGAAGACCCTGGCTTATACGCCGACTACCGCGAATCATTGCAGTACAAGCAAATCATCGAGCGTGTGGCGGCGGCTACGCAGATCGACAGCGCAATCATTTGGGCTATCGGTTCGCGCGAATCCGCATGGGGCCGCACGCTTAAACCCGCTGGACCTCGCGGTACGGGCGACTGGGCGAAGCGCAAAGGGCATCTTCCGCCCGATGGCCTTGGGTGGGGTCGTGGCCTTATGCAGATCGATTATGCGGCGCACGAGTTTGCGCGCACGGGCGATTGGCGCGATCCCGAGGCGAACATCGGTTACGCGATCCGCAACGTGCTCACCGGCAACATCATCTATTTGAAGCGCAACATTCCGTCGCTGATGGATGACGCTCTCGTGCAGGCGGCTATCGCGGCGTACAACTGCGGGCCGGGACTTGTGCGCAAGCTGATTCAGCAGGGCGCGAACGTAGACAAGTTCACCGCACACGGAAACTACAGCGTTGACGTTATCGCGCGCGGACATTGGTTTCGTGACGGCGGCGGATGGGATAGGAAGTAATTTAACCAGGCGCGTAAGCGCGTAGGAGATCACAAATGGCAATCACGGACCCACAAGCAATCAAATACTGCAATGAAGTGGTACGTCCACTGAGCGAAAAGATACGCGCACTCAAAGCCGAAATTGACGCAAGCCGCGTAGCGTATGACGGCGGCATCGGGGATCACTTTTGGGGTCACGGCGGCGAAGCGATTGAGGATGGCCGCGAAGCTGAGGGCGTGTCGCGCTTGACCGGCAACGATGTGCTCGCATGGAACTCGCTGGTGAATTACGACCTGAAAGCCGTGCTTGATGCAACCGGCACGCCTGCAACCGTGCAAAGCGTGGGCGGCAACGTGACCGTAGCGAAACCGTGTGTGCGCGCGCTTGAAGCGAGGTAACGAATGGCGACGTACTATGTGGACCCTGTTTCTGGAAGCGACGGCGCTGCTGGCACGTCGTTCGGCGCTGCGTGGGCGACCACACAGAAGGCCGCTGACACCGCTGTTGCTGGCGATATTGTGTACCTCTGCGCAACGGGCGAAGAGTCCATCAGCGCGAAGATCGACATGGACACCAACGCGGGCGGGGCAATCACGCCGATTCGATTCATTGCGGCCAACTCCAGCGGCACGGTGGACGGTACGAAGTACACCATTAAAGCAACGTCGGCCATTACCGGCATACTCGACTTTGCCGGTGGAAGCGATTACACAATTTGGCGTGGCGTAATCTTCAACGGCAACTCCAACGCTACCTACTGCATCTACAACAACGTAGACGGCAGCGGGCCGCACGTTTTTCGTGGATGCACCATGAAGAACGCTACGAGTCACGGGGTTTACGTTCGCGGGGCGACTGGTACTTACGAGTGGCAATTCTACAATTGCCGCATCACAGCTAATGGCGGCTCCGGCCTTGCGCATTCGACGGGCAACCGCGGACAGATGTTTTTGTTCGGGTGTTCCATAGACAACAACACCGCAAACGGATGGCTGCTAGACAAAAATCTATGCGTGGCGGATACCTGTCTCTTTTACCGAAACGGCAGCGACGGTATTGAGATGGCATCAAACAGTGACTATAGCTCCGTTATGCAATGCACGTTCTACCTGAACACGCACGCGGGCATCGAGCTCTACAACGCCACATCGCGCGAACACTATCAAATTGCGCAAAACTCATTCGTGTCCAACGGCACCTACGGTATCAAGTTCCAAACCGGCAACGAGTTTACGGCGCTCTACTGCGATTACAACCACGCCTATAACAACACCAGCGGCGCGACTGACCTCAGCGGCAACCTGCTGCCCGGATACAGCAACCAGACGGGCGACCCACTGTTTGTTGCGGTTGGCGCAGGCTCAGAGGATTTCCGTTTGTCGGCAGGCTCGCCGCTTATCGGTACCGGGCTGAACGGAACAAACATCGGCGCGATGGGGCAAAACCCAAGCGCCGCAGGCGGCGGCGGCCCAATCATGGGCGGAATGGTGGTGAGATAAATGCAACACTTAGGCGACTTCCGTATTGACCAGTACGTTACCTTCGGCGTGCAACTGCATCGCTTTTCGAGTGGCGCGGTGTACGCTCCGACTGGCAGCGTGACGTATACGTTCTACGAGAACAATTCCACGAGCGGCGCGCCTACAGGCGGCAACCTCGCGCAACTGAATAGCAAGACGGGCCTGTACTCCGCGCGCGTGCAACTCACCACGGCGGCGGGATTCGAGGCGGGTAAAGATTATTTCGTTCACGTCGAGGCAACGGTTGACAGTGTGGCGGCGGGTGAACTGTTCATGTTTCGCGTGGTGGATGTGCCGACTGTTGATGTTACTTCGCTGGGCGGCTCCACGCAGAGCGCGACAGACCTTAAAGACTTCGCGGACACCGGCTACGATCCGAGTGCGCATAAGGTGCAGGGCGTGGTGCTCGCGGATACCGTGACGACGCTAACGAATGCGCCGAGCGATTCGAGCGGAGTCACGAGTTTACTAAACCGACTCACCTCCACGCGCGCGGGCTACCTGGACAATCTCAGCGGCGGCGCGGTTGCGCTGGCATCGCAGATTCTCGACGCGGCGGGTATCCGCACGGCGGTAGGCTTGGCGAGCGCCAACCTCGATACGCAATTCGGACTCGTCGCCACCGCATCGAAGCTCCTGAAGTACTTCCAGCTACTTCTACGTAAAGATGCGGCGATTGCCACGGACAACGCGACGGAACTCACGGCGATCAATGCTAACGGCGGGTCTGGCGCTGGTGCGTTTGCGAATACCACGGATTCGGTTGAGGCGGTACGCGATCGCGGTGACGCGGCGTGGACAACGGCAACAGGATTCTCGACGCTTGACGCTGCTGGAGTTCGCACTGCGGTAGGCATGGCATCTGCCAATCTTGATACACAACTCGGATCGCTTGCGGCGGCGGCAGAGTTGGCGAAGGTGCCGAAGTCTGACGGTACCGCAACATGGAACGCGACGGCGCTCGCGTCGATACAGAGCAAATGTGCGGATGCGTTGGCTGCTTCAGACGCAATAGGAGCGGCGAGCGTCAGCGCGGCAGCGGGCGCAAAAATCGCCGACATCATGTTACGCCGTGGGTCCGCCAATATCGAGGCATCCTCAAATGGTGACACGCTTGCATTCAAGTCGCTGTATGGCGCAATCGCGATGCAAACACACGAGAAAGACGCGAGCAGCGGCACGAGCCTTGAAGTCAAGAAGGCGGACGGATCGACAACGCTTGCAACCATAACGCTCGACACGGACGCGGCCGCAGAACCGATCGTCGGAACAGGTAGCGCGTAATGGCTGGCATACGTGGATTATTCGGCATATTCACCGGATGGGTGGGCGCGGCGATCATCTCGTCCACACCTGCCCACTCCATAGCCGTCACGGTACAAGGTCCACGGCGCGCAATTACCGCGTATGGCGTAACAAAAACGGCAACAGTCAACTCGCCAAGGAAAACCATTACATGAGCGATACGATAAAACTTGTCTACGGCGCGAACCATCCGACGTACACGATCACATGGACCGACGAGGCGGGCACGGCGGTAAACCTCACCGGCGCGACGATAACGGGGCGCATCAAAAACCGGCTAACGGGATCGGCGGCGGGACTCACGGGCACGCTGGCGCTTGTCACTGCGGCGAGCGGGATTTTCTCGTATGTGCCGAGCAGCGCGGACACCTCGCGCGATGCGAGCAAGCACTATGATTTGCAGTTTATCGCCACGTTTAGCGACACGACGATCGAGAAGACATTCAAGGTTCCGTGTTGGATTGAGGAAGCGATTTAACCGGCGCGGCGCACCCCGCGCTAATGAGGAGAGAGAGATGGCATACGGTACGCAGTACAGTTGGGTTGTGACCTTGTTAAAGGGTCTGGTAGCGGGCGGCGGAACCACGGGCGTGAGCGCAATCGTGCAGTGGATACTCGATGGAACGACCACGGGCGACTGGAGCATGAAGCCCGAAACGCAGGGCATCGTTATCTCGCTTATCAGCGGCGCGGCGGCTGCGCTGTGGGTGATGTTTAAGAACGTCGCCAAACAGAAATGGGGATGGGTGTTGCCCGCGCTCTTGTGCGTGGCGATGTTGCAGGGCTGCGCAACATGGAGCCCTACGGAGATCGAGACTACGTTTAGCGATGTGCTCGGGCCGGATGGCTCGCAGAACACGCAGTACAACCAAAAGCTGAAAGCCCCGGCGGGCGTCGAAGCTAAAGACTTGGCGAGCATGACGTACCAGTGGATGCCCGATGGCTCCGGCGCGATTGCGGTGTCATCGGATCGTAGCGCCGACACGATGGGCCAAGCGGAATTGTTGAAAGCGGCATTTGAATCGAATAACGCGCAAGTGCAGATGTTGACGCAATCGCTATTAGGTCTCGCGGGCCTTGCGGTACCGGGCATCGAAAAGAAGATCGACTATGACGCGGCGGCGGGCGCTGCGCGTTCGCAGAATGACGCGGTGTTGCGCGGGCAGATACTTGACCTGTTGCGCGATCCAGAAGTGCTGAAGGCGCTGGGCCGTGTGCGTGCCCCGCGTCCCGCCGCCCCTCCCGCGGACTCGCCCGGCGCTGACTTGCCGGAAGTGGGGACGAATTAACTAATGCTCGCTCCGTTTCCATATTTCGGCGGTAAGCGGTCTATCGTGGATGACGTGTGGTGTCGCCTTGGATCGCCGAAGCAATATATAGAACCGTTCTGCGGATCGGCGGCGATGTTGCTCGGCGCGCCTAAGCCCGCACCGTTGGAAGTTATTTGCGATGGGTCTGGTTTTATCGCCAACTTCTGGCGCGCGACAAAGTATCAACCCGAGGCTGTAGCGCAGTGGGCTGATTACCCCGTGTCCCATATTGACCTTGGCGCGCGTCATAGTTGGCTTATGGCGCAGCGGGAGCGTGTTGGCGATGCGCTGCAAGATGCGAACTGGCCGGGGGACGCGCAAGTAGCTGGATGGTGGCTATGGGGGCAGTGTTGCTGGATTGGTTCGGGATGGTGTGATTGGTTCGGCCAAGTCCCGCGCGCGGGCAATGCGGGAAGGGGCGTGCAGGCCATAGGCCAAGTCCCGCACGCGAGTGATGCGGGAATGGGCGTGCAGGCCATAGGCCAAGTCCCGCACGCGAGTGATGCGGGAATGGGCTTTGATGATCTCTTAACTTCCAGCGGGCGCGCGGCGTGGGTTTGGTTAAAAAAACTTTCCGACCGGCTTGAGCGTGTGCGCGTGGTACATGGCGATTGGTTTCGTTGTCTAAATCATCATTATGGCGGCGAGAGTACCGCTGTGTTTCTTGACCCGCCATACCGTTCCTATGAAAGTTTGTACGGCAAGACTGGATCGATTGCAGACGCCGTGGCTGTATGGGCAAAAGAACACGAGCATCTGCGCATTGCTTTGTGTGGGCATTGCGGCGATTACGAATTGGACGGATGGGACGCAGTGAATTGGTCGCGCGGCAAGCATACGTATTCAGGAAAGAAAACAACGGAAAGCGAGTGCGTCTGGTATTCGCCTGCGTGCTTGCCTGTCAATACAAACCAACTGGAGCTAGCCCAATGACCCGCCTACTTTCCCTAATCCTCTGCGCAACCCTCGCGCACGGGGCGCAGTACAACATCAAGCTAAACCCCGGCGATTCGGTGTTGGTCGAGGCTGTGACGACGCCGGGGCCAGTGGTGCCGGTGCCGCCGGTTGCGACAATTCCTATGGGCGTCAATCTGCCCGGCATGGACGACTGGAACGCCGGGGCGCGCGCTAAGATATTTGTTGACGTGATGAAGACGGCGCGGTGCATACAGGGGGCCGTGGGCGCGGACGGTTGGCCTACCGGGGCAAGCAAATGGCGCGTGCTCACCACGAGCAACAATCAGGAGCAATCACTTAATTGGGCGACGTCGGGGAGTCGGCAACCGAAGATCGCGGGGGTGTATGCGCTGTCATGGACGGGCGCGGCTACGGTTACGTGCTCGGGCGGTGTGCTGAAAAACATTACGGCCGGAACCGCCGATCTCGAGATCACTTCCAATTCGGTTGATGTTGACCTGAACTTTTCCGCGCCGGTCAAAAACATAAAGCTACTGCGCCCAGGCTACCCGCGCGGGACCACGCAGTTTGTCACCAACGAATTCAAAGCCTACTGCGCACCGTTCCGGACTATCCGATTTATGGACGCGATGGCAACCAATTGGGCGGACGAAGTAGACGCAGCCGAGCGGTTCAAAAGCCTTGGCGCGGACAAAAAACTCGATTGGGCCGAGCGTGCTCCGGACAACTACGCGACGTATAACCGCGCGTGGGGGTTGTCTGTCGAAGGCGCAATCCGGATTGCAAACGAAACGAAGTGCAACCCGTGGATTCCGATCCCGTGGTGCGCGACGGACGATATGGTTTCCGGACTGCTGGCCTACGAGAAGGCAAACCTTGACCCGGCGCTGACGGCGATCCATGAGTGGGCAAACGAGAACTGGAACTACGCTTATGGCTTCTACCATTCCGGACTGCTACGCGACGAAGCCAAGGCATACGCGGCGGCAGGGATCGCGCCTAAGCTCGCCAACCCTCCGGACAACGATTACTACTACGCCATGCGGTATGCCGCGCTCCGGATTATTCGTGCATCGGAAATTGCCAAGGCGCAGGGATTCTCCAATGTGCGGTTTATACTTTCCGGACAATTCGCCAACCCATCATTTACGGCCGACCCGCTGAATTGGGCCCTCCGGACATACCTCAACCCGCCCAACTACTACCTCTCGGGCATCGCGTGCGCGCCATACATCGGCGCGTCGAGCGGCACGGTTGACCAACTTGTCACGGCGCTGCAGGCCGACATTGCCACGCGCAGCGCAGCGGACTCGAAATTGATGTGGTGGCGCGCGATGGCCGACCAGAACCAGTTGAAACTCTACATGTACGAGGCGGGGGTGGATGTGGGGCAGGGAACCACGAACCTCACGAACCGGATCGCGCTCGGGTATGACGCGCGGATGGAAGGGGTAACGAAAAGCTACCTCGAGTCCTGCTACTTCGACGCCGGGACTGAATCGCTTATGTGGTTCAACGCGGTCTGCACACGGGACAAGTGGGGCATCTGGGGGTTGACCGACGACGCGGTAGACCTTCAGCAGCCGATGTATCTCGGGGCGGCGGCGTTCACCTCGGGCACGCTACCCGCCGGCGGCGTGAAGATGGCCGTCTACAAAGATACGGCGTTTACCACGAAGTTGGGCGAACTCACTACCCCGCTCGTGGCGCACCGCTGGCAGGCGTGGAGTACCGGCGGGCTTTGGGGTAGGAAGGACATGATTAGTACCCAAGCCGCAGACGGTTCGATTCGTTTCTCGGGTCGCTACACGGGGCCGGGAAAGCTGGTGGTCGAATACGAGGCCAACGATACGGCGACCCTGAAGGCCAACGCGGATGGCACGTTCACGCTGGATTATGTCGCCCGTTTTGGCGGCAATGGAATCGCTTGGGTGCGCCTTATGAGCGAGGACGGCGCGGGTAAACGCACGTTGGTGCGGCAGGGAATGTTTAACTAACCACCTTCCCGCGCGGCGCCTGCCCTCGCTCGCGCGGATTAGCAGCCGCTCGGTACGTTCAAAGCCGAGCGGCTGCGGTTATTTCTGCGAGAGACTAAAGGTGCAGCGATTGGGGCGTTCGAGGTGTAGGGTTTGGGACAGCAGAAAAGCGGTAATGAGTAGCATTTGATTCATCCTTTCCGGGCGTTTCCCGTGGAACTTTCATAAAGTATAACTGACTGCTTGACAAACCGCAAGACCCGTGATAAATTATCGGCATGGACACTACATTTCAAACAGAATTCAATCGGCGTATGGCAGAAAAAAATTGGACTCCAGCGCATATGAGCGCAGCCCTAACAGACAGGGGATACCCGGTAACGGTGTTTGCTGTGATGCGGTGGGCGGCCGGCGAAACAATGCCAAGGTCTGAGATTTTGCCATCTGTCGCGGACGCATTAGGCTGCACGCCGAACGACCTGCTTGGTGTTGCGGCATGAAGCCGTCGAAGCCGGCGAACGTGACGCGGACGAAGGGGGCGATGTGATGCGCCCCATTAACCAGCCCACCGCGGGACGACGCGCCATGACCCCTAGACGAACCCGCTTGTTCCCTCGTGTACCCAAGACCGCAGAGCGTCGTCCCGCTTTATTTAGTCCCTTTATCATCAACCAGGCTACTAAGGTCTGTTTGATGGTTATACAAATGGCGGCGCACCCGTTGTGCGTCGCCAATATTTTCGCCGCCGACATCGATTGTAATTCTATCCGGCGGCAAACGGGCGTGCGCTTATGCGGCGCTCGGGGATTGTCCCTCGCCAAGCGCAGCGGTAAACCTCCCGCCTTTCACCTGTAGTGACGGCTGCCGCTGCGCTTGGCACCCCGAATATGGAATCGGCACCGCATGACCGCAGATCAAAAAACAGCTTTAGACGTTTTTGACCTTTACCGCGCCGCCTATGGATCGAGCACGCAGGGATGCTGTTTGTTGATAGCCGATCAAATTCAACGCGCCATCGGCGGCGAAGTGGTAGCGGGCGAACTAACTTGGTATGGGCGTTCTTGTCGGCGATCGCATTGGTGGGTAGTGAAGGGCGGAGAAGTTTTCGATCCGATGGGCGATGATTTTCTTTCAACCGAAGAAGCTACTGAAAGAATTGAAGCCCACCGCGATCGAAACACATTCGACGCGCTACTCCCGCGATACGAGAAATATCGCGTAGGACTCACCGCATGACCGCCCGCGAAATCATCCTAGATTTGCTCGTACGCGACAGCGCGCCGTGCGATACGCAGTGTGGCGTGCTCGAACACGGACAGCGCGCGGCAATTCTACACGTACTCAATGGAGGGCACTTAGATGTATCTGTGGGAACTGATCGAGAAAGCGTGGCCGCTGATCATCATGGCGGCGGTAAGCCTGTGGTACTTCTGTCGGGCGATGATACCGAGTGCGCCACTGCTGGCACCTTTGATGCAACCAAAACTGAGGAGGTTAGGCGATGATCGATCCCGTCGTGTTGCTCGTTTTGCTCGTCATTTGCGGCTTGGTCTGCTTTATGTTTGGGCGCGCTTCCGTGCAGCAATACACAACCGTATTCGACTTGCAACCGCAGGCTGACGGCAAGCTCGTGATGATGACCTACGCGAAACCAGTAACCCGCCGCGACGACGGCGAGATTGTGAGGGGTGAATGAGTTTACAGATACACGATCTTTCTAAGGCACGGGCGGTGACTGTGAATGACACGAAGCCCGGCGACATTTTTCGATGGAATGACGATCTATACCTGCGAACCGACAACCAATTAGGATCGTCGGTAAAAAATCCCTGCGTTCAGTTGTCGCCACCATCGAAACTTGGCATTAGTTGTTTCTTCAGTGAAGGCAACGACGACATAGCGATTCTGGCAGGCACGCTGACAATACACGGACAGCATCAGCGAAAGGATTGATCGCATGACCCGCAACGAACTAATAACAAAACTCTGCAAAGAGGAAGGCGGCAAACGCC
The DNA here is from genome assembly GCA_020848835.1 of Candidatus Hydrogenedentota bacterium. Classification (GTDB taxonomy): domain Bacteria; phylum Hydrogenedentota; class Hydrogenedentia; order Hydrogenedentales; family SLHB01; genus JABWCD01. The sequence continues at coordinate 12,569 of JADLHJ010000094.1, read as the reverse complement.
AAGCTCTCGATGCCGGCCAAGGGCGCGAAGTCGTCGCCAAGCTCCGCCGCATCATCGCTGAAAACTTCGGCGTTGACCTGGACGACATTATTCGCCAGCGCGAGGCCTGCAAAATCTACACGGGCCATTCTGCGGCAATTGCCTACCGCTACCTGCCGATGGGCCCGGACGGCGTGCATCTGTTGCCGAAACATAAGCGCACCCGTAAGCCTGCGAAGCGGAGGGCGGGGAAGTGAGAGTGAGTAGACCAAACATACACAACAGATTGCGTGATCTGCGCGATCGTGCAATGTCAGTCAATTACGACAACAAACAAGAGGTCGTGAGTATCCTCGCGGAACTCATTGAGGAAGTGCAAAAGCTAGCGCAAAGCGTGAGTCATCTTAACACGCTAAATGCGGAGTACTAACGCATGACCGCCGCGCAGCCCATACCGTTCTTCGGCGTACCGCACGAGGTAGTCCCGCCGCTACGCATGAGCATTCGCCCCGTAGTCACGCCGACAGGCACGCGCTATCAGGTGTGCGCACAGGACGAAAAAGGCGTGTGGCATCCGTGGCGCGACGCCAAATTAGGCCGCGCGATCAACTACTTCGATCACGATATGGCGATGCGTGCGTATACGCGGTGGAAGGCGAAGGCGGACAGGCAGGGCGTGCTGGTTTGTTTTGTTGAGCAACTTTGATCCTGTCGGCGGCGGGGACAAGGGGCTACATGCCCCGTCTGCGCAAGCAGCTTACCCGCCGCGCGACGGTAACAGTTTAAACGGAGTAAGGACGTGCAGGGGATCGGCGACTGGCGCTTAGACCCGCCTGACATACCGGACGAAGAACCGGAACCGTGCGATGAGTGTAATGAAACGCGCCGTCCGTGCAGATGTGAACGTGCGGACCGATGGAACGACGAACACTGGGGTGATGAATGAAACCAGCGATACATCAAAGCCAACTCGACATGTTGACCGGCAAATGCGCGATCATGTACGAGCACCGTTACATCAACAACATCAAAGTGCCGCCAGGTATCGCGGTACACGCGGGCACTGGCGTACACCAAGGCGCGGCAAAGAACTACGAGCACACTATCGAGCACGGCACGTTGCTTGACACGGAGGCCGTAGTCGAGATCGCGGTATCGGCGTTCGATGCGGCACTCGAAAAAGACGGCGCGATAGATGATTCGCCAAGTGAGCGCGGGGACGCAAAGGATAAGACAGTCCGATTGGCGCGTCTTCATGCCGAGCGCGTGGCTCCTGCGCGCATGCCGGCCGCTGTGGAGAAGTCGTTCCGCCTGGAACTCGGCAACTATCCGATTGACGTTGTCGGCACGATAGACCTCATCGAAAAGAACGACGAACTTTCGGACGTTAAGACCTCGGGGAAGTCGCCGCAGGAAAGCATCGTGCATTCCAGTGTGCAGTTGTCGGCGTATGCGCTGGCAAAGAACGCAATGGACGGCAAGCCGCTCAATACGGAAGTCGCCGTGCGGCTCGACTACCTTGTTGATACGAAACTACCCAAGCATGTGCCGCTTCATTCATCGCGCAACGGTATCGACTACCAGAACTTTTTGAAGCGCGTCGAACTTGCCAATCAGATGATCGAGTCGGGCGTCTTCCCTCCCACCTCGCCAGGCAACTGGGTGTGCAGCGCCAAGTGGTGCGGTTACTACAACGATATTTGCGCTTTCGGTCGCAGGGGCCGAAGCCATAACACAGAGGGCAACTAAATCATGAGCGAAACAAGTGTAGTGCTGGCGCAACCGATCGTCACGGACATAACGACGGTCGCGCCTTTGGGTGATTCGATACGGCAGCGGTGCATGGAACTCGCGGTAATCGACTCGCAAGAGACAGCGGAACTCGCGGGCTCCATCGTCAAGGACGCCGCGCGTGTGAAGGCGCAAATTCTGCAACACATCGATCCAGTGGTCGAGACTGCGCACAAGGCACACAAGGCCGCGACGACGCTGCGCAACAAACTACTGGACTTCGAGGCGGACGTTAAGGGGTTGAATCAGCGCCTTGGCGCGTACCTGGCGGAACAGCGCCGCATTGCCGACGAAGCGCGCCGAGCAGCCGAACAGAAGGCACGCGAGGAAGCCGAACGCTTGCGCCGCGAGCAAGAGGAAGCCGCGCTCGCGAAAGCCGCCGCGCTGGAAGCCGAAGGCAGACACGTTGCCGCAACGCTCGCACTTCACGAAGCCGAAAAGCCTGTGCCGGTGGTCAAGCCGGAGCCCGTAATGGAAGCGCCGAAGGTCGCGGGCATATCGCTGCGTGACAACTGGAAGTGGCGCGTCGTGAATGAGGCCGCAGTCCCGCGCGAATTCCTTCAGATAAACGAATCGATGATCGGCGCAATCGTCCGGTCGCAAAAAGATCGGGCAAATATTCCCGGCATTGAAATCTACAACGAACCAATCTCAGTCAACCGATAAAAGGGCATAACATCATGGCAACCGTTGAACAACCAAAGAACGAAATCGTAGAGCGCAAACCGCAACTTGCGCCGATCCTCTCGGGCCAGCGCGGGCTTGAACTTCGCAGTATCGAAGACATGTATCGCTTTGCGCAATACGTGGTCAAATCGGGATTCGCGCCAAAGGGCGTAGACACCATAGAATCGGCGTTAGTCGCGATGCAGATGGGGTTCGAGATCGGACTGTCGCCGTTACAGGCAATCCAGAATATCGCGGTAATCAATGGCCGGCCGTCCGTGTGGGGCGACGCCGTGAAGGGTTTGGTGCTCGCTACCGGCGCATGCGAAGACTTCCGCGAATGGTTTGAACACGAAGACGATCTGCAAAAGTGTGTGGCCTGCTGCGCGATCAAACGGCGCGGATTCTCCGAAGTGGTGCGCAAATTCAGCATGTCGGACGCGAAGCTCGCACAGCTTCAAGGGAAGTCCGGTCCGTGGCAGCAATACCCAAAGCGCATGCTGCAAATGCGCGCGCGTTCCTCAGCCTGCCGTGACGCCTTCCCTGATGCGTTGAAAGGTCTGTTTGTCGCCGAGGAAGCGCGGGACATGGAGCCAATCGACGTTACCCCTGCGCGTCCGCAGCGCGAATACGTGTCGATCGATCCTGCACAGATCATGAACGGCGAAGCGCCGGCCCCGGAAGACGCGAAGGCGACGGCTGAGAACTCCCCGCAGCCGATTGACCCGCGCGTCGATCTTATCGCCCGCGTGAAAGCCTTGCTCGCAGACCTGCCCGCGCAAGAGGTACGCGACGACATGATCCGCGTGGCCCGCATCGAGACACAGAGTAGCGGGAAGGATTGGACGAAGTGGGAAACATCGGCGATTGAACTGCTGGCGTCCGGGTTGACGAAGGAATAGCCCGTGAACAGCGGCAGCATCCACAACCCGCGCACCAAAGAAGGCCAGTTATTCGCCTTCATGCGCGCCAACCTGGGCGTCGAGTTCACCACGATCCAGATCGCCAATCAGATCGTGACGGCGTGTGCGCACACCTACATAGACGGCATGCGCGATCAAGCGGAACTCATCGGCTATCAGGTGATTCGCACGCAGCGCGGGAAATTGCACTACTACAAGATGATTGTGGCGGAGAGTAAGCCGGTGGCGAGCGATCAACAAATGGAATTTTGCGCGATATGAAAAACTTACTAGGCGTCGATCTGTTTGGGGAGCCAATTAAAGCAAAGGGGCTGGGACCACTGGCGCAAAAGTTTGAAATGCCCCCGTTTAGCGTGCTCGATGCACGGCAAGGGTACTGGCAGGAACGTAAACGCGCGTGGATTAGTTTGGGTATTAAGAGTGAATTGGGACGCTCTGTTTCGCCTATGGATGGTGGATTCGATTCGATGATAGAGCGTCGTACAAACGGAACCTATGGCAAAGACTTTGCCATAGGTGACAAGGCTGAATGGGAGCGATCTAAAACAAGCAAAGAATACGGCGTCAACGCGCACCTATCCCAAAAAGAGCAAAAGGCGCTTGGGGCGTATGGGGCGTATGGGACAAATACTGTAGAACGCGCAAATGGGTCGGTTACTGGCACATCAATTTTTGATCCAGTCCTGACCGAACTCCTTTATAAGTGGTTTTGTCCGCAAGCCGGTCAAATCGTAGACCCGTTTGCGGGCGGGTCTGTGCGCGGGATTATTGCTGCGCTACTCGGATTCGATTATTGGGGATGCGATCTGCGTCCGGAGCAAATCGAATCGAACGAAAGTCAGGCGGCGGAAATTTGCGGCGAAAAGCTGCCCGTTTGGGTTGTGGGCGACGCAATGGAAAAGCTGGATACCGCGCCCCAAGCCGACATGATCATCGCGTGTCCGCCCTATGGCGATCTTGAAGTGTATTCCGACGACGCGCGCGATCTTTCTACAATGGAATACCACACGTTTATTGCTGCATTGAAGCGCATCATTTTTCGGTGTTCTAAACTTCTAAAGCCTAATTGTTTTGCATGTTTTGTTGTGGGCGATTTTCGAGACAAACGCACCGGCAACTATCGCGGGTTTGTCGCAGACACTATCTATGCTTTCCGCGAGTGCGGCATGGAACTCTATAACGATGCAATTCTCGTTACGTGCGTTGGCAGTCTTCCAATTCGGGTAAGCGCGCAATTCGATGCAGGGCGCAAACTAGGCAAGACACATCAAAATGTACTGGTATTTAAGAAATGATAGACAAACGTATGCCTGTGGCGAGCGCGGGGCAGATGATGCTGGAGGCGGTGGCGTGAAGCCCGACTACGAAAAGAACGGCGTAACGCTGTATTGCGCGGATTGCCGCGATGTGCTACCTGCGCTCGGCAAGGTGGATGCAGTGGTGACCGACCCGCCGTATGGGATTGGGCTTGGCGGCACAAATGGTATCGGCGGCAAGCATGGATTGTATTTAAAACCATATGTTAGTTATGCCGATACCTACGAAAACTATATACAGCAAATCGTACCTGCGTTGAAGATGGCGATAGAACGGGCTGACCGCGCAGCCGTTTTTATTGGTCCGCATATTCACGAACTACCCAAATTTGATGCTTTAGGTGGTGTGTACTGTTCATCGGCGACGGCACGACATCAGTGGGGATTCAAGAATTTTCTTCCAGTACTACTATACGGCACTTACCCTGACTTACAGAATGGCGCAAAATTTCCAACCGTATTACAAAGTAACGAGACAGCCGAGAGTAATGGGCACCCTGTGCCTAAACCGATTGGATGGATGCAATGGTTGGTAGCACTGACGACAAGGCCCGCCGAAACCATCCTCGACCCCTTCATGGGCAGCGGCACAACCGGCGTCGCCTGTGTCCGCTTGGGTCGCAAGTTCATCGGCATCGAAATAGAACCAAAGTACTTCGACATCGCCGTGCGCCGCATTGAGGCGGCTATGGACGAGACAAGCCTGCTCGATTATGCGGCGAAGCAGGAACAGATGGAGATCGGCGCGTGAGCGACTGCCCCGAAATGACGGCGATGTATCTCGAATACTGTGGATGGCGTCCGTTTCTCGGGCTGTGGCACGACGCGAGCGGGCAGCTAAAGATGTGGCGCGAGGCGCGTGAGATTCAGCATGCGCGGGATCGGCAGGAGCGGGATGAGTGGATTAGGCGGAATGGGGTTAAGAATGGGGAGCGGGTTGGGTAGATGGCTAAGCGTAGCGATATCCCTGGCGCGGAACGCCGCAAAATTCTATCCCGCGACAAATACACGCAAATCTGCGCTGTCTTTGCACAACGTGTAACACATTAAAAGGGACCAAATCCGAGGGGGAATGGTGACCTATTTTCAGGTAAGAAATTGGCGGAAATTTCAGCACTACAACGACCGCAATCCGCCGTGGATAAAACTCCACTATGACATCCTTTCAAGTAAAGACTGGGTGATGTTAGCAGACGCTAGCAAGGTTGCCATGATCGCTTGCATGCTTATTGCAAGTCGCAACGAAGGGAAAATACCGAACGACCCTGATTTTATTGCCAGAGTCGCGTATTTGAAGCGCGTCGATCTTAAACCATTGGTAGATATAGGCTTCCTTGAAGTGGCTAGCGGATGCAAGCAGACGCTAGCAGAGTTTAGACCAGAGACAGAGACAGAGACAGAGACAGAGACAGAGACAGATCCCCCTATAGTCCCCCAAAGGGGGAAGCGCAACGGGCACGAAAAGTTGGCCGGCTTCGAGCGCTGGTATGCCGAGTATCCCCGGAAGGTCGCGAAACCTGCCGCGTTGAAAGCGTGGAATAAACACAACTTCTCGCCTGAGTCGGTGGACGACCTGATCGCCGTGCTTAAAAAGCAAAAGCGCCGTTGGACAGACCCGCAGTTTATCCCGTACCCCGCGACGTACCTGAACCAGTGCCGATGGCAGGACCCGCCGGTAAAGATTCTAGGCGACCACTACCACGAAGAGGCATCCGATGAATCGCTCCCGTTCTAAAAACTGCCCGCGTTGCCAAAAGCAGATCGACGTGCCGGTCGCTGATCTGCACTGGATTAGCGAGCATGTCGAAAACGATTACACGCTGCGACTCGAAAAGCTCTTCGAGATCGTGACGTGCGATGAATGTGTTTCGGAACTCGACGCGGACCGGAAGAAGGGCGACATCTACCGCAGGCAACGTGCAGCACGCGCGGAATCTTACGCAAACAACTGGCTACAGCCTGACATCGAGCACCACACGTTCGCATCAAGTCGCCGCGATTATGAGCAGCGCACGAGCGACATCGAGAACGCTTTCGAGTGGGGTAAAAATTGGACGCCGCGAGCAGACAAAAATTCAGCGTTTATCCAGGGAAACAAAGGCGCGGGCAAATCATACTTTTGTCATTGCGTGCTGAATTCCGCGTTGACGCTCGGGCTTACTGCGCGAGAGATAAACGCAATCACGATTCAGGATTTGGCGATGGACTTCGAGAAACGCCGCACGGCGCAATGGCAACTCGGTCATGTAAAGCGCGTCGGTTGTTTGCTCATTGAGGAAATGGGGCTTGTTTCGTGGACGGAACTCGGCGTCATTGCGCTCCGTGAAATCATCGACTACCGCTATCGGAATCACATGCCGACGTTGATCACATCGAATCTTTCCAAGCAGGAGCAGCGAGACGCATGGGATCGCAAGTGCAATAACAAGAGCATCGTGCCGGCGATGGTGGATCGCATGACGAATTTCATAGGGCTTGTGTTTGAGGGTGATAGCTTGCGGAGGATGAGTGCATGAAAGTCCAAATCGCAATTGACCCCGGCGCATCTGGCGCAATCGCCGTGCGCGACACCGAAGGCCGCGTGTTTGTGGATGACATGCCGGAAACTTTGCGCGACGTGTGGGAGCATATCGCGAGCCTGATACCGAAACAGGAAATGGTTTCGGGCCGATTGATTTACGAAGGCCGAGCACATGATCCGCTGTGCGTAATTGAGGACGCAGGTTATCACGTTGCCGGAAACAATGCCACAGCATCATGCAAATTTGCGCGGCATTGCGGTTCACTCGAAATGGCGCTGACTGGTTTGTGTATCCCGTGGGAGTCAGTGCGTCCGCAAAAATGGATGAAGCACTTCGGTACATTGCCGAAAGAAAAAGTGGATCGCAAACGGCGCATCAAGGAACTCATGCAACGTCGATACCCGAACATTAAGGTCACGCTCGCCAATGCGGACGCGCTTGCGATTCTCACATGGGCAATTGAAAGGGAAACGAAATGATCGAACTACTCGCATCGCTCGACAAATACATCGTGCAGGACGGCAAGGAAATCACGATACAACTCAAATGCCCGTTTACCGGGCCCAACATCACCGCGCTTGTCGGTATCGGAATCGGCGCGGCGGTGAAGATCGAAGACACGCAACAGCAGTTGCCGCTGGAAGGGTAAGCAATGGCCGGCTTAATCCAAGAACCGTCCGGTTGCGGCCCAGGTATCCCGCGCCCAGCCGACACCCCGCAGGAAGGCGTGCGCAGCGTGCGGGCGTCCAAGAGCGAGCACGAGCAAATCCTCGGCTTGCGGTATTTGGTTTCGCTACTTCGCATCGCGCTTAAGGCCGATGTGGTGGATTGGCCGGAAGTGGCTAGGACGTTCCAGAAGGGCGCGGATGTGGCGGGGGTGCTATCGCACCATTACCGAGGCAGAGATCGTGCAGCCACGGGGCAGGAAGGCGCATTTGCGGGCGAGGTACAGAGTGATTCACACGCGGCCCACGCCGCGCAAGGAGGCGGGCGGTGAGCGACAGAGCGACTAGGCAGTACGGCATATGGGAAGAAAACATACGGCTTTGGGGTTGGCGGCAAAAGTCTAAGCCTGACGATTTTGAGCTTCCATTTTACGAGGAGATCGTCACGCTACCCGCAAAAGATTATGACGCCCTGCTCGCCAACCGCGCCGAACTCGTGGCCCTGTACCGCGAGGCGATGGCGCAAGCAAGAGAAGCGGCAATGGTTTGTTGTAGCGATGCACGCGGAGTATTTGAGCGGAAACTCGACGCGCTCGACGCGCGATTCAAGAAGCTGGAGGGTGAGGGATGATGAACGAAGCGAAAAAGCGGGAACGGTTTGAGGCATTGCATCCAGATTGGGATTTTTCCCGCCACTACAACATTGACGACAATCTAGTCTATAGCCGGTCTGTCGTTGAGTTTGCATGGCAAGGCTATCTCGCCCGCGCACGGCACGCCGACGAGCACGCGGAGAAGTGGTTGCCGATTGAGAGCGCGTCGAAGGACGGGACGCGCGTGCTTGTGTATTACCTCAACAGAAGCGGCAAGGGGCGTATAGCACACGCGCAATATATACCGCGTTTTACCGAGGAAAACTGGGAAGATTACGCAGAGTATTGCGAGGAAAAGGACGTTTACTACACGCCGGAAGGGTGGTACGAAATCTGTGAGTCATGGGACGACTACAGCAGCATGAAGTTGATTTACGAGCCAACCCACTGGCGTCCGCTCCCGCCCCCGCCAGCAGCGCAGGAAGGAGGCGCACATGAGTAACGACGAAAAGCGCGAGCAGGCGCGGGTGCTGCGAGTAGATGTAGTCGAATCAATCAACGAAAGCTACGGCGAGAAAGATTACACAGATGAGTGCAAGATGGAAGTCGCAGCAGCATTAGCCGGAGCCGCCGCCCTCCTCCGCGAAGCCGAAGCCGACAGCGCGCCCAGCGCAGGAAGGAGGTGGGGCGTGAATCTTAATCCTACATCCCCATTCTCTGGCAAGCCGCTTAACCAATGCGACGAGCGCGAGCTTGATGCGTGGACGGAGGTGCTAATAAACAAAAACTATCCCGAAGTCCACATGTGGATTCGCAACAGAGGCGCAGCGCGACATTTTGGATCGCAATGGGAAGACGCGGGGCCATTGATGGAGCGCAAGGAATGGCCGATGAATTTAGAACTTACTCGATGCTCGGGAGGCTTTGGGGTTTACGAGAGAGAATGGTTGTCAAGCGATGAATCAGAAGTGACGTTAATTACACAGACAGTTTTTGCACCGGCAGCAATCCGCAATGCTTTCATAATTGCATATGTCTCTCAACAGCAGCGCAACAAAAAGGCGATGTGATATGAAACTACTCGCACTTAGATTGCGCACCGCGCGTGAGTTAAAAGACTGGACACAACAAGATTTGGCAAACGTGACAGGACTGATGCCTTCCGCAGTTTCTCATTTTGAGAAGGGCCGGCGAGTCCCATCACTGCAAAACTTTCACAAGTTGGTTGTCGCCTTAAACGTATCGGCTGACTATCTATTAGGGAGAGCCTTCGATGAATAACCCCATGACCACTAACGACAAACGCGAGCAGGCGCGGGTGCTGATAAACATTCCAGATGAACTTACAGAAGCATCGAGAGAGTGGCTGAGGTCTGACATTAAGGAAAATGGAAACAGCGTAGACCTGTATGACATTCCAGACGATTGTGACGTAAGCCCGACGATAGCGTTTGGAAAACTGCGCAGGTTGAGAGAAGCATGTACTGCTGCAGCCGCCCTCCTCCGCGAAGCCTCTGCCGACCAGACGGATGTGAGCGAGGCGGAACTGGCGGAGTGGGATGCGCTGTGCGAGAAGGCGACGCCGGGGCCGTTGGGTGTTGAGTATGACAAGTACGGTAACTGGCCCAAGAGGGTTTTTACCCTCAGTCCAAGTCATTCTCATAACCACTCAGAGGTATGTCGGTTCCAGCGTGATGTTCTAGCTCGACAGTATCCAGATTCATGGAGCCTGTGTACCCACGTAGAAGAATCAGCAAACGCCGAGTTGTTCGCCGCATCCCGCACAGCCCTACCCCGCCTCATCACTGCCCTCCGCGCCGCGCGCAAGCGCGAGGGCGAGGCGGTGGAGTTGTTGCGGCAGTACATGAACTTCATACCGCAAAACGGAGTCGATGATTACAACTGGGAGAAGGCCGTTGACGCCTTCCTCGCCGCTCGCGAGACGGCAGCACTCAACGAAGGAGCAAAAAATGGATAAGGTGTGGCGCGGATACGGCTATTGGTCAGATGTAACCAAGTCATGGCACGCAAGCCAATTCGGTAAGCTGAGCGAGAATATGGAAGTAATAGCCATCCTCCCCGCCGCCGACCACGATGCCCTCACTCAGGCGCTCGCAGACGCGCAGGCGGAAAACGCAACGCTGCGGGCGGAGTTGGTGGAAGCGAAGCAAGAAGCGGATTCCGCTGCGCAAGAAACCAGGCGCATGTTTCAGGCGATTTGGAGCATAGCAGAGCAAGTTAGAAACAGCCCAACATTACGCGCAGAGATTGAACCCGTGAAAGCAGCATTCACTCTTGAATGTCCGCATTGCAAACAACAGACACATCCAGAGGGTAATTGTCATGGCTGTATGGTCTGCGAACACTGTGATAAGCAATATCTTTTCAACACTATTACTGGTGAAGTGAAAGGATTCTAACCCCTCGCGCGGCGAGGAAAGGATGGGTGAGATGACAATTAACGAGACTGCGCACGCGATACACGATTGGGCCAAGCGTAAGGGCTGGTGGGAAAGCGACCGCAACACCGGCGAATTGCTCGCGCTTGCGCACAGCGAACTCAGCGAGGCACTTGAGGATTACCGCATAGGCAAGATGGACACGTACCTTGACGACAATAACAAGCCGTGTGGGTTTCCAAGCGAGATCGCGTATTGCATGATTCGGCTCATGGACACCGCTGTCGCGCTTGGCATCAATCTTGAGCACGAGATCGAGCAGAAGATGGCGTACAACGAAAAGCGTCCGTATCGACACGGCGGAAAGGTGGCGTAATGGACGAGTCACAAAAGGCGATAGACCACTACGCAGCCGAGGATGCTCGTATTGCGGCAAACGACTTCCGCGCCCACACCTGCGGCGAGTGTGCGTGGGTCACAAAGGGTGTACTGCCTTATTGCCGAAGGGTGTCGTGGAATTGCATCCCAACGCGCAATGATGTTCAGTATTCCGGCCACGGACTACTCGACCCAAAAGAACCAGCTTGCCCAGCCTACATCCCGCGCGAGGCCCAGCCATGACATTTAATGAAGTATGCCACGAGTGGAAAGTTAGCCCAACCGAGCGCGTCAAGCTATGTCGTTATCTCGCATTCATCCGACTTTGCAAGACGCTTGATTTATTGGAGGCCCAGCCATGACGCCGGAAAAACTGCGCGAGGCTGCGGAGCGCGTCAAGCACATCCTGCCAGCGACCGCCAAGTACGAGTGCGCAGATGTTGCGGAAGTACGCGCCGATAGGGACGCACTCGACATCGCCGCCGACGCCTGCCTCACCATCGCCGCGGCGAAAGAGCGCGTGAAGGAGTTGGAGGCGGAAGTCAAAGACTGGCAAGCATCCTTCGCTTTGTACGACAACGCCCTGCGACGTGGAACATCTCTCTACAACAACGCGCACACAGAAAAGTTAAAGTCGCTACCTGATACGGCGTCAATGATTCAGTGGTTGTGTGACAGCCTCGCCACCGCCGAGCGCGAACGTGAACTGCTGCGAAAAGAAGTGCGGCGGATGGAAGTAGCTGTGCGTAAGGTAGCGCCGAGCTTTGAAGAGCTACCGCATGTACTGCGGTCACTGTTGAACAACCGCTCCGCCGAGGTGCGCGCGCTGGTGGATTCCGCGGGTCCTTCCGGGGCCACGGGGTAGGCTTCGCTGGTCGTATCGAGGATAGGAAGAAATATTGTAATGGGTAAATCTATACAGGCCCGGTTAAGAGAAAAAAGACCGCCGCGTGTATCACTACAGACGGCGGCCGTAATTAAAGCCCGCCCCACTGCATCGAAGCGGGGGTACGATGCGGAATGGCAGAAGCTACGGGCGCAGCACTTGGCACGGCAACCGGCGTGCGTCAAGTGTGGTGTGGTACGCGAGAACAATCACGTTGATCATATTGTTCCACATCGCGGTGATAACCGACTGAGGCTAAACCCAAACAATCTGCAAACCATGTGCCACTCACACCACAGTCAGAAGCGAGAGAATAACGAAAAAGGATTTAGAAAGCGCACATTGTAGCTAATGCTACAATATGGACGGAGAATGTAACGAATGGACAGAATTTGTCACTGTATTACATACATGGGTAAGGGGGTCGGAAGATGGGTGCCCGTCTACTGAC
>JADLHJ010000093.1 GCA_020848835.1 Candidatus Hydrogenedentota bacterium | reverse complement strand
GGCGGTGAGGCCACACCCGTTCCCATTCCGAACACGGAAGTTAAGCTCACCAGCGCCCATGGTACTGCGCGGGCAACTGCGTGGGAGAGTAGGTCGTTGCCGGCTTATTATTGAAGCGGCCCGTTGGCATTCAAAACGCCAACGGGCCTTTCGTTTTTTTTTGCGAGAGTCGGCGCTTCACAGTTTCCGAGATTCGGGTCTTCACCAGGCGATATTCTCTACTCTACGATATGGCTTCTTCTTGAACCGGTGCCGGGGTGACGTGGAAATTGCGGAACTGTGTTCAGCATCGCGTGTTCAACTCTGGGAGTACATGCACTAATTGACGGCCGTGCTCGTGGGGGTAATCAGTGAAATCGCCAGTTTTGCGCCTGTTATTAACCTTCTTTTTATGTCTGACAGTCCTTACATCTGCATGGGGACAGAGCGGCGGTGAACGCCGGGGTCCGCTTGCCAGTCGCTTCCAGCAGTTGGATGCCAATGGCGACGGGGTGCTGTCGGGCGGGGAATTGCCGAAGGCGCCGTGGGTAAAGCGCGCCGATACGAACAGCGACGGTTCGGTTACGTTGGATGAGGCGCGACGAGCTTTTGGCGTGACGCAGGCGCCGGATGCGGGTGCGCCTAAAGGCGCGCAGGATTTAACGTCGTTACAACGGCGTGAATGGCAGATCGATGGCGTGGCGCGGCAGGCATTGCTGTACATACCGAAGACAGATGTGGCAACGCCGGTGGTGTTTGCGTTTCATGGGCACGGCGGCACGATGGGCAATTCCGCGAGAACTTTTGGTTATCACACGCTGTGGCCGGAGGCAATCGTCGTGTATATGCAGGGACTGCCCACGCCCGGAATGACTGATCCAGAAGGGAAGAAGCCGGGTTGGCAGAAGTCGCCGGGAGATCACGGTGATCGCGATTTGAAATTCTTCGACACGGTCTTGGAAGATTTAAAGAAGAGTTATCACGTGGATGCGAATCGCATCTACGCTACGGGACATTCGAATGGTGGCGCATTCACCTACCTGCTATGGGCCGCGCGCGGAGAAGATTTTGCAGCAGTAGCGCCGTCGGCTGCGCCCGCGGTGCGAGGTTTGCCAGCGCTAAAGCCGCTGCCGGCGTTGCATGTCGCGGGAGAGAAGGACGAACTGGTCCGCTATTCTTGGCAACAAAGCACGATGAATGAAGTGCGCAAGATCAACCAGTGCGAGGCAACCGGTAAGCCATGGGAAAACGCAGGGCCGCTCGTTGGGACGATTTATCCATCCCCAATTGGAGCGCCATTTGTGACGCTGATCCATTCCGGATCGCACAAGTTCCCGGAGCAAGCACCGGCGTTGATTGTGAAATTTTTCAAGGACAAGGTCCGAAAATAAATCGACGGTGAAACGTGATCTCTAGCACCATTAAAGACGCTGCGCCGCAGAAAGAGAAATAAAAAACAAATCGGGGAACGCACACGAAGTGCGTTCCCCGATTCTAATTAATCTGGTCTAGAACTTCTTCCGCACGTCACCGCAGACTCGGGTTGGTATGCCGAGGTGGAGGCAGGTGCTGACGAGTTCCTGGAGGATGTCACCGTAGCCTACCGTGATGTGGTTGGACATGTGGGAGGCCATGCACTGGTCTTTGTCGTAGCCGGGGATGTGGGCGTTCATGATGGGCCAGACGGGCGTCGTTTTATTGAGGCGATCCTGCACTTCGGCTTCGGGCATGTTGATGACTTCGCCGGTGCCGCAGTCCATGCCAATTTCGCCGAACTGTTCGTAGAAGCGCGCCCAGGTGATCACGCCGGGTTTTGACACGCCGCTGCAGGTGCCGCCGCCCTTGGGGAAATACATTTTGGGTTGGCGGTAGACCTTTGTGTTTTTCCAGCCGCCCCAGTGCGCGGGCGGTGCCGCGCCGGAGATGAGAAAGACCCACACGAACTTGCCTTTCCAGGTGCGACCCCAACGCACGTCGTGCAATGTGGTTTCCGGCGCCATCCCTTTACGCTGGTAGATGTCGTTCATGATCGCTTGCGGGATGCCGGAGCCGAGATCGGTTTCGTTGAAGTGGACGATCGGCTTGCCTTTTTCAATCACCTTGCCGGTTTCGTAGCTGACGACATCCGGGCGATCGGAATTGTTGAGCATGCCTTCGACGAGATCGGAGGCTGGTACGCAGCGGACGAGTCCAAGCTGATAGGGAATACCGATCGACGACAGGCCGTAGCGTTCGTAGATACGGCAGGCGGCCGCGTACATTTTCATTTGCGTGAGGACTTGGCCGTGCACGAGTTGCTCAAAACCGTCCGTGCCCCAATCGAACCACGCGCCTTTTTTCACGAGCCAGTTGAGGTAGCCCTGCGCTTCTTCGTCGGGCACGAGATCCATTTCCGCGAGGAGATCGGATTGGTTGAGATATTCGATAGGCATACCGATCGCGCCAACTTTTCCGGGGTCGAGCACGGCGTTGAGCATGCCCATGCAACCGGGATCGAGTTGGCCCATGATGCGGCGGCGCTTGCGGATGTCGTCGGCGAGTTTTTTACCAAAGGTTTTCGCGGTCGCGGAGAGTTTTAGTTTCGCGGCGTCGGCGACGTGCGACATGTCGTGGGTGCATTCGCCGGTCTTTACCCAGTCAGATAACTTCTTCATGAAGTATTTGTCGCTCGCGAACTTTTCGCTCCAGAGGCGTGAATGCTTCACACCAAGGCGTGCGAGTGTGCCTGCATGGTTGAGCAGCGCGACGAGGCCGGGCCAGGTGCCGTCGAAGTTCGCGACGAGCAGAATGGGGCCGCGGTGTGTTTGTAGCGCGCCGCTGACCTGGTGCGAGTAGGCCCAGCAGCTCAGCACGATAACAACCGGCGCTTCGGGATCGATCTTCGAGAAGATTTCCGTGCCGACGCATTGCTTGTTGATAAAGCCGTGCTTCTTCTTGGCGTCGTACTTCGGAAGAATTTCTGTTTTTACGCCGATTTTTTTGAATGCGGCGGAGACGTCTTTCAGCGTTTTGTCTTGCATCGGCCAGCAGACGACGTCCGCGGCGTCGCGGAAGTCTCCGTTGGAGATGAGATAGACGGTGTCTTTTGCCATTGTAAGATTTCCCCCTTTAAAGCGCAGTGAAATTTGCGCGGTCTTATTGGACTTCCAGATTCCTCGCTTCCGCTCGGAATGACACTAATTATGTTTGTGAATAAATAAGATAGTCATTGGAATCCAGGCGCCATACTCACAAACTAATTCAAATTCAATTTGGCGCGTATCACTTTTGTGGCGCGTATCATTTTTCGATTGGCGTCAGGACGATGTTGCGGTACGAGATGCCGGTGTGATCGCCCTGTAAATAGATCGGGCCGGGTTTGAATTCATCGGACCAGAGCGCGCCGCCGGTGCAGCCCAGGAGCGGTTGGTTGTCGATGATTTTCTTGCCGTTGAGCACGACCGTTATATGTCGATCGCAAAGTGTGATGTCGTAGGTTTGCCATTCACCGGCGGGTTTTTCGGCCGCGGATGTTGGCGTGATGCGGCTGTAGACGCCGCCCATGTTGTGCGCGTCGAGCGGTTGGCCGTAAGTATCGGAGACTTGCACTTCGTAGATACCGCGAAGATAAATACCGCTGTTTCCTTTCGGGCCTACGAGCACGTCGCACTTAAGATTGAAATCCTCGAATTCTTTTTCGGTGCGCAGATTGCCGTAGGATTTGTGCGGCTTGCCTTCTTCTTGCGCGGGGTTGTTTACAAGAAGTCCGTCTTTCACGCTCCAACCGTTCACTTGGCCTTCGCTGGTGAGTTTCCAGCCACTGAGGTCTTTCCCATTGAATAGCGTGATGGGTTTGCCGAGTTTTACTTTCGAGAGATCGGGCGCGGTGGGTAGGTCTGCAATGCGCTTGCCGCCGAATTCTGCATTGCGCACGCCGCTGCCGTCGGTGTTGGGTTCCGCAATGGTGCATTTCAATGCATCACCGGAGACCGTCGCGCGAAGCGTTTTGGTGAAGCGCTGCGTGGCAAAGACGGTGCCGGCTGCGTCTTTGCGCTCGACGTCGTCGGTGCGCGTGACGACTAATGTGTCGCCGTCAATGTATGCGCTGTCACACGGGACAACACTGCCGCCGCCCCAAAGGATATTGGCTTCGAGGAAGCCGCGATCTTTGCTGATGCCGAGCCAGCCTGCGCCGCCGCCGGGGATGGTCAATGCCCAGCGGCCCAGGAATGGATCGGGGCCAGCTGCGCTGGCGGACAGGTTTATGAGAACGGTAAACGCCGTTGCAAGGATAGTGTGTCGCATTTTCATGATTGATTCCTCCGCGCCCTAAATAGCCTTTAGTATGATCCGCGATTGCGTGCGAATCAAGGTCGTTGGCGAAGACCGCGTAAATGTGGAACTCCGAACTCAGAACTCCGAACTCAGAACTCAGAACCTAATGCGGAGCTTCAAAAGGTAATTGCGGAGGCTGGCGGCTTGGGATTGGAGTTGTGGGGGTGTTACGATGCGTCGCACGATTTTATTGCGCCGGGACATAATGCGAATGACATCCGTGAGCATGCACACATTGACCCATCTGCCGCGGGTGCGCGGGGTGTGATGCCATGAATTGGCTGCGTCCTGCGGACGAAATCGAGATCGCGTTACCGCCTACCTACAGATACGGCGCGCTGCCGCTGTTTGCAATTGCCGTAGTATTTATCGTGCTTGCGCCGGTGTTTTGGAACGAGACGCAGGTGCGCTCTGCAAGTGTGGGCGAGGCGCGCGAAAACGCGGACCTGTTCCAGTTTTTCTATCCGTCGTATCACTACGCGTTTGGGCGCATGCACGAAGGTGCGCTTCCATTGTGGAACTCGCGCCAACTCTGCGGCACTCCGTTGCTGGCCGACGCGCGCGTAGGTGTGTTGCAGCCCTTGAATCTTCCCTTCTTGTTTATGAGTACGGAACACGCGATGGCGCTGCACGCGTTCATGTGTCTGTTCATGATGGGGCTGTTTTTTGCGTTGCTGGTGCGTGCGGTGGGGGTGGGGTATCTCGCGGCGCTGCTCGGCGGAATGGTGTACGCGTTTTCGGGTTTGTCTGCGGCCGCGATGTCGCGCCCGACCTTGGCGGCGGCGATGGTGTGGACGCCGCTGTTGTTGTGGGCGGTGCGCGAGTATGCGCACCGATTCGATACCGCGAGCGCGATTATTGCGGGCATCACGGGCGCTCTGCTGATGTTGAGCGGGGCGTACGCATTTGCGCTTGTTGTCGCTGTCGTCGCATTTGTATACGCGGTGCAGTCGTTGGTTGTTGTAGAACGCGGTAGCGCGGAGTTCACCAAGCGCGCGCGCGGATTGATCGTAATAGGATTGGTCGCCTTCGGCGTCTCCGCGGTGCAATGGATGCCGACTCTCGCGCTGGCGTTGCGCGCGGCCAATCCTTTTTCGTGGGTGTGGGGGCCGCAACCGGGAGGAATAGCGCCCGCGAGTCTGGGCGAGTTTTTTGTCCAGGCGATTTCGGGGCGAGCGGAAGTACAGCCGCGCATCGCATACGTGGGTGTCGTTCCGCTGGTGTTCATACCCGCCGCGATGTTTCACCGGCACCGCCGCCGTGATGCAGTACTCTACGCGTTACTAGCCGCGTGCGCGGTAGCCCTTGCGGTGTTTTTCCGTTGGCGACTCCCACTGCAATTTCCGCTGAGTGCGTTGATGTTGCCTGTGATCGTGTCTGTTGCATTGCTTACGGCCATCGGTGCGGACCGCGTGTTCACGACGCGCGCGTCGTTCCGGTCGCAGTCGATATGGCTGCCTGTGATGGTGACGCTCGCAGCGAGTGTTGCCCTCTTTCTGCTGTTTGGTTCCGAGGTGCGCCGATACGTACTGCCTATCGTGCCGGTGCTTTTGCTATTCGCAGTATTTCGTGCTCGCGTGTTGCTGCCGTTGTGTTATGTCGCGATTGGCGCGATTGTTTTGATCGACCTCGTAAACGCGGGACGGACGATATACACACACCCACGACAGGACGCGCCGGCGTGTTTTGAAACCTACAAGCAAGCCTTAGCGTCCGCGCGCGATCAGTCGTTGGGTGGCCGGATCGCGACTTCTGCGCGCGAACTCGATCGTGGACTTACAGCGAATATTGGGATGGTTGCAGGCTTGAATTCCGCCGGAGGAGCGGGGCTCCCAATGTCGCGCGATCAGGCGCTATGGCACGAGCGATTGACTGGCGAGGCCGGAAGCACTGCACGACCAAGCGTATCGTCGCTTTCGCCTGCGTCTGCTAATTCACAATTACTTCGTTACATGGCCGCGCGACTATTGATCGCTGCGCCGCAATCGCCGATGTACGAGGGGCGATGGGAAGGCAAGGGTCCGGCGCTGCGCGAGGTGTCGTCTGCCGGAGAAGTGCGGATGTTTGTGTTAGACGATGCGCTGCCGCGCGCATATTGGGTGCCGCGCGTTCAGGTGGAAGTTGGTTTGCCCGCTACGATCGACGCTTTGACCGGCGAGAATTTTGACGCAACACAGATGTGTGTCGTCGATGCAGAGTCGAAAGGCATCAGCGATCTGGCGACGTTAACTGGCGCATCGGCGCAACAAACAGCGGCGGCGCGGCCCAACGCGACATGCAGTGTGGAAGACGTGTCGCCGGAGCGCGTGGTGGTGCGGGTCGATGCGCCGGACAACGGCGTGACGGTCTTGTGCGATACATTTGATTCGGGATGGTCTGCGTCGATCGATGGAAAGCGCGCACCGATCTTGAAAGTGAATGGCATCTTCCGTGGGATCGCTACGCCGCAGGGCGCGCATGAGATTATTTTTATTTATCGACCTTGGAGCTTGTATGTAGGACTCACTTTGGCGTGCGTGGCTCTAGTATGGATATTGCTGCAAGGTGTGCGCCGGATTGTAAACCGCACGTGAGTTTATGGAGTCCAAAGGGAGGACGTGGACTGCCAAATCAATCCTTTTATTCGTTGACCACCACCTGCCGGGTTGATAGGATTTCTCATCGTTTTATCCAGGTATTTGGAGCTATTTACATGCGTCGTGTCGTCACCGTTTTTTGCGCACTCTTGTTGTGCGCTTCGGCGTGGTCGGCGTCATTTTCTGGGGCTGATGCGTATGTGACTGGACGGGACGCGGAAGCGGCGGGGCGCAACGCTGACGCGATAACGGCTTATGAGAATTGTGCGAAGGCGGATGCCGCGCTCGCGGGGTTTGCGCGGGTGCGGGCGGCGTTATGCAGAGCGCGCGGAGGGGATAAGGACGGGGCGGTTGCGCAGCTGCGCGATCTTGTGAATAGCGAGGACGCGAGCGTGTGGTTTGCGCGTGGCGAGTTGGGGACATTGCTTTTTCATCAAGGAGTGTTTGCCGAGGCGATAGCTGTCCTACAACCGATTATCGATTCCCCCATTGCGCCGCGCTGGCTCGATGCGTATGAACGTGTCTACGGCGACAGTCTGATTGCGCTTGGCAATGAACCCGGGTTCGCGAAAGGGCTTGCGTTGTTTTCCACGATGCTCGCGGAAGCGCGCACACGCACGCAGCGGTTTGAAACCGCGAAGCGTTTGGCGAATGCGCCGGATATTTCTCAAAGGCTTGAGGCCGCGCATGTATACGTTAGTGCCGGCGAATTTGTGGAGGCATCCAAAGTGCTGGCGACAATACCGGCAGCCGGCGACGCTAAGAACAGTGATAAAGCGGAATATCTCCGCGCACGGGTGACGCTTGCGACGGACACAAACCGCGATGCGGGGCGGACGGCGTTGCTCGCGGTCGCGAAGGCCTATCCCAATACCGAATCGGGCCGCTTGGCGCTGATGCACGCGGCGCGTAGTTATTACAGCGCGGGCGAGGAGCCGCGTCCCGCGCCGAAGAAGGAGGCCGCTGCGGTCATTCAGTTGCGCAAGGCCAATCGGGACACGGCGGAGAAGTTGTTTGATGTGCTCACAAACAACCTGCCGAATACGAAAGAAACCGGCGATGCGTTGTGGTGGCTCGCACAGCAACATTTGGAACATGACGACGAACCTGCCGAAGTAGCTGCGGCGTTGGCGGAACTGCAGGTGCTGGTGAAGGCCTGCCCGGATCATGAACGAGCGCCAGATGCGTTGTTCCGTTCTGCGCTAATTCTTCGCGAGCAAGGCGATCACAAGGCGGCGTTTGCGGCATTGCAGCAAGTGGTTGAAAAATACCGCGACTCATCGCTGGTACCCGCGGCGGCATTCGATTGCGGTCGATTGTATGCGGCGCTCGGGAATCAAGATGCGGCAGACAAGATGTTTCGACGTGCGGTGGACGCGGGTGGCATCGGAAACTTCTATGCGCACCGCGCGCAGCAGCGGCTCGCGGAGATTGATCCGAAACACGCAGGGGACGTTGCATCAATTGCCGCGCCGGGGATTGGTGCGTATTTGAGGCCCTTTGAGATTGAACATCGCGCCAAGGAACACGCGCCGCTTAAAGATGCGTGGATCGATCGCATGCGCTTCTTCGCCGATCATGGGTACGAGGAGGCGGAGTGGGAGGTCTTGGCGCACGCCAAGGCAATTCTGGAATCAAAGCATGTGGGAGCGTATTTGGCGGCAATATCCGATGCAGGCCTTGCGGCGACCGTGGACCAGATCATCAATAAGACGAAGTGGGGTCTGAAGGACGAACGGCCAACGGCCGAGGCATTGCCCGCACTTTACCCGCGCGCATACTGGCCCGCAGTGCAGAAGACCGCAAATGAGACGGGGGCGGACCCGCTTTTACTGCTTGCGATTGCGCGGCAGGAGAGTCTGTTTCAGGCAAGAATTGAATCACACGCGGGGGCGACAGGGGTGATGCAGCTTATGCCGAGCACGGCGGCGTGGATCGCCAAGACTGACACGGCGATTGGGGTAGAGCATGTGGACACCCTGCACCGGCCGGAAAGCTCGCTGCGGGTCGGCGGGTACTATTACCGGTATATTCTGGGGAAGCAGGGGGGCAACACCGTTTTCGCCGTGGCGTCCTATAATGCCGGCCCGGGCAACGTGAACAAATGGCGCGCGCGATATGATGCGAGCGACTTGGACAATTTTATTGAGGCGATTCCGTTCGACGAGACGCGCGACTTTGTCAAGAAAGTGTTGGGGAACTACGCGGCCTATCATTCCCTGTATGGAGCGCAGAAACGGGTTGCGGTCAATAATTAGGGAGCCGATTGGGCGTCATGAGGAGTAGAAGTTGGGCAACGCTGACAAGCGTTTGTCCAATCGGTTAGCGCGGCGGCAGATTAAACTCTTTACATAAATTAGCAATAGTGCAAGTCTGCGAAATGCGGTACATCTACTTAACCTTCTGCTACGGTAGGAATTGCGCAACCTATGTTTGTTGACACGTTTCGGATACTGTGCTATAAGGTACTGTGACAGACACGCTTCAGGGTTGTATTTTATACGCGGAAGAATCGTGGCCTTAGTGGGTAGTGAAAGGTCTCTGTTGAAGTTTTCCTGGCAGGGAGAGGGTAGTATTATCCCGTCACAGCCTCGTGAACGGCGCAGGGCCGGGTCTTGTATGAGCGACATGCCTACGTATCGCGTCCGTACCACTGCAATGGTTTGGACAACGGAGACGGCAGTTGGAGGGTCCACTCTTGGGAATTAAGTTATGCCGCCGGGTGCACGCAACGGTATGTTTCGCCTTCTCGGCGCTCTTGGCCGCGTCCACTGCATTTGCTCCTTCCGCCTTAGCGCAGTGCGACATCGATACGCGCACCCTCGTGCCATTCGAAGACGCTGTGTCGATCAGTGTAGATGACCTTATCGCGAACGAGACGGGTATTTTGCCACTGACCGATTGGCAACCCATCTTCATTTTCAATATGAGTGGGGAAGAGTCTATTCGTTATCTTGCTGGGCTGGGCTTTATCATCCGTGATGACGACGAGGCGCGCAGCTATACAGTCGTCCCGGGTTTGCAGGAATCAGATATTTTAGAGTTTGCGGTCTTCCGTGATGGCGGGCCCTGCGACGAGCGGGGAACGCTGAACTGGCAAGACGACTTGGTATTTGGCCGATCCGACCGCGCCTTGGCAAATGTGCCGCTGCGCTTCAATGCGCAGGGGCAGTTGTTGTTTGCCCCGTCGATCAATATCGATACCGATCCGGATCCTCTCGAGTACGACCTCGATCTCGAAGATTTCGATATGACCAACCTGGGTTGCGACGACGGGCAGAACTATATTCTGGCATTTCGCAGTTCCGCGACATGGCGCAACCAGATATCACTCGCTTTCACCCAGTACTGCGCACTAATGGTGTTGCCGGACGGCACTGTTCCTGTCGGCCAAGACGGCTTGCTCGATGGCTACCCCGAGGATCCGGTGGAGCCGGAAACGGCGTATGCATCGAGCTTCGGCGTATTCGACATGACCAGCGGACCGAGCTCGAATTTTAACGACTACCGCTTCAAGAATTCGTGGGCGCATCCTTACTTTATGTACACGCCGATAGCGGAGTACAGTCGCCCCCGTTTTGATGTGGGCGGCGCCACCTTTGACTTTGTCTCCGGCGAGTTTCTGCAACTACAGAAATTGCTTCCACTGGAGAATTGGCGGCCCGTAGTTGCTATTGATATGCACGGTCCCGCTCAGGAAACACTGTCGCCAAAGTTTCCAAATTTGCGGTTTACCACACCGATCGATGCTGCAATCGAAGAAGTGAACGTCATCTTGACGGACATCGGCGGTGATCCCAATGGGCCTCCGGGAAATGGTGGCTTTAATCCCACTAATGGGCTGGAAACGTTCACCGATTCTATGGCGTTTCCCGAGTCGGCGCACATCAACGATGCGTTGGGACGCGACTTTGCATACAACGGCTGTTGGGTTTGGTTTGACACCAACAACGACGGTTTCTTCGATGTGCCGCAGCCTGTTGAAGGTGGCACTGGCGTCACGCTGGTGGATCATCCGATGTTCCCCGAAGGCTTCAACTTTACCGAGAACCCTGAAGACAGAAACCCTGGAGTCGCCCGCTGGGAGTACATTCCATTTCCGCCGGGTGGTGGCGATCCTTGGTGGAAACTGCGCATTCGTCTCAATGACGGCGGGCGCCGACGCGCAGATGATGAAACTCCAACCGGCTATCTGGATGCGACACCAGACCCCCAATCCGCTATTCATGCTTCCACATGGGTTCCTGACTATTTTGTGGTTGTACGCCCAGACAGTGGATATCAGGACTCTTCTGGTCTTCCCGGCGATGGCGTCGGATTGACCTATGGCGCTGATTTCCGTTCGTTCATCGAACCACGACGTTTCAATCCCAACAGTGGCCATCTTGACGGCGGAATATTTGTACAAACTCAGATTCCTCAGGACAGCCTAATTGAAGAAGGCGTCTACGATGGCCCTGCTTGGCAGGAAGACTCGTTGTGGGTGCAGGAAGACGACGTAACGCCTGAGCCTTGGTGGAATGAGCGCACGCTAAATAACCGCAACGCAAAGCCGATTCGTAGCACAGTCGAAATACACGACTTGGTTCTCAACTATGAATCGAACAACCTTTACTCGAAACTTACCGACATTGATTACCCGGCTGGCAACTTACTCCAAGTGTCGGGATCTGGTTTCGTGTTCTCGAACTTTGCACGCTGGATAGACCCGTTTGGCGTAGCAGCCGGCCAATTCCAAGATTCCCACACCGTCGGCGTGCAGATGTGGCGTTGGTTCCTGACCGGTAGTGACGAACATTTCTTCACTGCATTTCAGTATCCTTACGAAACGGTGCCATTCTTCCAGCCGGACAACGACTTGCCGCCGTTTGGTCCCCGTTCGACGTTCCTGTCAGTACCTCCGGCGCAACCGTCGTTGCCGTACTATGACGTATGGCCGGCGTTTTTGGGTCCAGACCAGTTCCCGGAGGAAAACCAATTCCCATTGGCTACCCGCCGCGGCCGGTACTTGAAACAGCACATCGAAACCACAAGCCGCGCGACGGCGATGATCGGGCTGAACTTCACGGGGGCGGACGATCCGCGCGTGAACCAATTTGCCCAGATCCAGTTGCAGCAACTGACCGTGGCGTTCTGGGGACCGGACTTCGATCCACGTGAGGACCTGTTGCCGCTCGATCCGACAGGACAAGCGAGCAGTTCGGGTGTGTTGCTGGTGGAGGACGGCGTTCCGGACTCGGAGTCGACACAAATTCCCAAGCCATATTTTGGCCAGGACGGTATATTCGGCAGCTCGCTTGGCGTGGTCGGCGACCTTACCGTTGATACCGCGGTACCGCTGACTGCACTTGGATGGAAAACAGCGCCGGAATTCATTGACCTTGACGGCGATGGCGCCGCCGACGACATGAACGGCGATAATACCGTAACCAACGCAGACAAGGCGTGGGTGCTGCGGATGCGGCCATCGGCGCCTTGGCGCCTGCCGACGCGCGACGAGGTCGGCGGTTTCTTCCCGGTAGAGGAGGAAGACCCCGAAGCCAAGTCGAACGAAGTAGTGTCGGTGGGGACGCTAGCCTCCAACCCAGCCATTGCTTCCACGAGCGAAGAAGCTGAAGTCGCGCAAACGAAACAAGCCGCCAAGCAGGGTGGTAGCTATTCGAAGAAGTCTCCAGTTCAAATGAATGCGGACGACGTGGAAGCGGAGACATTGGCCCGTGGCGGCGCCAAAGCATTTGGCCCAGCGGGTAACTCCGGTGACGATTTGTTTGTTGTGGTTCGCACTTCTGACCAACTTACGCGCTTCGAGCAATTCCGGTGTGTAGTCCCCGCGACCTTGCCGGATCGAAACACCAATGAGAAGCCTGCGGGTGTGCAGTTGCTGCCGCAGACGCCGATTAGTCTGGCCATCTACGACAAGACGCAGCCTGAAGAAGGTGTGATGCCGTATTACGGTCCGGAGCCTTTCGGTTACGACATGATCGAGGCCAACGTCGGCGGTGAAGTGATCGACTTAACCGGTACCGGCCAAACGATCGCCGCGGACAGCGGGGCCGTTGCGGTACTCGGACTCGATCTCAGCACAAACCGCGGCAACGCGGGAATCGCGGCGCAGGGCACCAGCGGTGTCGGTGGTCAAGCATCATTCTCAGTGAGCGGCAGCCCGTGGACGGCTGGCGCCTTCGTCGGATATTTTCTGATCGACAGCGATTTTGAGCAGTGGAACATTATCGCCAATACGAACAAGAAGCTGACGCTCGACGCGCCCGCGAATGCCAGCGGAACGCCGAAAAGCGGCAACTTCTTGATTGTCAAAGACCCGACCTTCCTCGAACAAGTCATCGTCGAATTCTACGACAACGGCCGCGACGGAGACTTCAATTTCCTTGACGATCTGTTGCCCATGGACATCGATCCCTCGGTCAGCGGACTTGCGCTGTATCGCGACAACGACAACAATCCGAGCAACGAAAATGGCAGCTTCGACGAGGGCGATCTTCCTGTCCAACTGGACTACGCACCGTTCCAGATCGGTCAAGCGGGCGAAGTGCAGACGCAGTTGATGATGGTCTTTTCGACGCCGGGCACGGACGATATTCCGATCTCGATGACGAACCAGACGCGCCACCGCCAGTGGGTTCCTGACAGTTTCGGCGGTGGGTTGTCCAACCCGGATTCTGGTGCGGACTTCTTCGTCGTGATTCGCACGTCTGAGGACATCACGCTAGGTGACGATTTCCGCGTAGGTCTTGCCTCGTGGGGTCCAAACACACCGACAGAACCCGACCCGGACACCTTCCCGCCGCCACCAGCGTCGAGAACGGGCGAGTTCGACGTGTTCAGCGAGTTCCCGTGGGGACAGCGCGCAGTCGGTCTGATCACCTTCTTCGAGGACGAAACTTACTATAAACAGTACCCGGAAGCGGACAACAGTAACTTCAACTGGGTGCGTTCTACCATCAACAAGCAGAACCAGACACGTACGATTTTGACGGTGGACGAAGTGGTGGAACCGGATGATCTGATCATCGACGCGGTGACGCCATCGATTCTGCCGAAGGAAATCACGGGCGGCGGGTTGACGCTGTCCATCACCGGCCAGAATTTCGGTGCGGCGCCGACCGTCTCGCTTGACAGTGTCGCGCTCACGATTGTGTCCGCGAACAATACGACTATCACCGCGTTGATCCCCGGCGGCACCACGCTGGACACGGACAACGATGGCGAAGTGTCGTTGCGCGTGACTAACCCGCTAAACAATGATTTTGATCGGTACAACAACTTCGAAATCGACGAAGATGGCACAGGTGGCGGCGATGCGCCCACTATCGACACGATTTCGCCGAGCCAAGGCACGCGGAACGACTTCCCCGTGACGATTACGGGCTCCAACTTTGTCAACCCGGTAGTGCGTTTTGAAGGCGTAATCATGCCGATCCAAGGCACGCCAACTTCTACGACGATCGTAGTGGCGTTTCCGACCGGCGGTTTGCCCTTCACGGGCGCGCTGGACGTTCAGGTCAAGAATGACAGTGGTCTGCTTGCAATCAAGCCAGACGGATTCACGTACATCAATTCTCCGACTGGCGGAGGTGGTGGCGGCGGATTTGGCGGTGGCGGCGGTCTGCCAATAGGCGGATGTTTCATCGCGACTGCAGCGTATGGATCGCCGTTTGCCGAGCACTTGGATTCGTTCCGCGGTTTCCGCGATGGCGTGTTACTGAAGACCGCGCCCGGTACGGCGTTGGTTGAGGCGTACTACACGCTCAGCCCGGCGTTAGCGGACGAGTTGGCGGCGCACCCGGCACTGGCCTACCTTGTGCGGCTGGTGTTAACGCCGGTAGCATGGATGATTGAAGCACCGGTACTGGCGGCACTGCTGATGCTGAGCGTGCTGACGGGGGCGGCGATGCTTCGCGCGCGCAGAAAAGCGTCGCGGGCTTCGACGGCTCAATAGTCGAAATTGGATTGATTTTCCGCGCACAGCGGCGCCGGCCAAGGCCCGGTGCCGCTGAAGCGCGGTGTTGCGGGTGGGAAACCCCTCCGGCCAACGAGAAAGGAACATTTCAGGTGAGCACGACAACACGATGTGCCCCGCGCCTGCTCCTCGCCATTCTTTCAGTAGCGCTCCTGGTTCCGGGGGCGTGGGCGTTTCATCCTCATGGATTTTTCGACCCGGCGGGAAATGGAACCGTAACTTATGTCAAATGGCCCTTGTCGGCATTCGATACGAACGGTGACGACGATGTGCAGGCTGATGAAGGACTGGTGCTTAACTTTGAAATTGGCAATGGCGAAGACGGTTTCGACCAAGCGGAAGCCAATAAAGTTTTGTCCGGCTATGACGAATGGCAGCTGGTATCGACTTCATATGTTGGATTTCAGATGGGCCAGAACATTACAGACCCAGTGGAGTTAACGTCGGGAACCGCATCAATCGACGCCTTCAATATCGTGGCATATGAATCCGAAGACGACATCGCCGCAAATGGCTCAGTAGTTGGGGACCTTTACGAAGTAACACTTAGCGCCTATACCTACGAACAGGCCTTCGTCACAATTGGAACCACTACGGTGCAGGTTCCCGCAGGACGCGTAATCGATGTCGACTCGGTGTTCTCGAGTTCCAGCCGGGATATCGAATCGGGCCTCAGCGGCGGATTCAAATCCGGCGCGGTGTACGCCGGCGGATTGACCTTGGGAATAGGGTACAGCCCACTGGACAATATCGATCTGGAGGCCTCTGAATTGGCCGGCGAACAGATCGAAAACCGTGTAGTGGCGGTAAGAAACTTTGATGGCAGCATCGGCCTCCGCGGCACGACGTCCAGCCTGTTTAACGAGTTCTTTTTCTATGATGATGGCGGCAATAACTTGGTCTTATCGATGCAAGACTTGGCTCCCGACGACATTGCGGGCATCACGTTCATGTATCCGCGTACCGATCAAGACCTCTTTTTCGATCTGAATCAGCGCGCTCGCACCCAGGCACGGGACGGTTTCCCGTCTCAACCCATTTCCGGCGCGTGGATCCGTGCATGGGCCGACACAGACAATAACAACGTTTCCAGCCGCGTGCCCATGTTCGATACCTTGACCGGAACTTACTCTAACACCACCGATCTGAATTTCCGTGGGCATTTCGAGTTGAAAGGTCTTTTCAAGCAGCTAGAAACCATTAACGAGCAATCGTTTGCGGCATCTTATACGGTCACTTGCAGCGAGTTCTTGCCGTTGCTATTTACAGACACACTCGGTATCTACGACTCGACGCACGGGGCATTCAACGATCCGGCGTCCACGGGAATCGTCTTCGATACCCTGTTCCCCGCGGAAGTTTTCAATGAGAACGGAAATCTGCTTGGCCTTGCATCAACGAATCAAGGCACGCCGCTTGTCTTCAACCTCCAGACCCGGAAGATCGTCAGCCAGACCAGCGGAAAGACTTTGGATGTAATCTTGGCTACTGGTAGGCCCATGTTCGGAAGTCAGGATCAGACCTGTCCTCTTAACGTCATCGTAGGCCCGCCCGTTGACGATGGTGGTGAAACACCTGTAGACGGTCAGAAACGAGAAGATGAGCAAGAAGAAAAGTTGTCGGCGATCCGCGCATTTCGCGACGATACCTTACTCGGGAACGGCTTGGGTGTTGCTATCGCTGACACGTACTACCGGATAGCGCCCGCGGCTGCCGACTACTTGCTCGGGCACAATCAAATCACGGTAATGGCGCGCAAGTGTGTTGCACCGATTTCCTGGGTCATCACAAACGCCGAGTGGATGCTGGGTATGGTAGGCGTACTGTTTGTGGCGCAGTTTCTACGTGTGCGCACGGTGCGGCGCAAGGTAGTTGCGGCTGGCTGCATTTGCATGCTTGGGCTTTTCGCTCCGGCTGCAAGCGCCTTGATGGAGCCCATTGAACTGTCTGAATTCGTAACGCGTGCGGACGATATCGTCACGGGCAAGGTGGTGGAAGTTGAGAGCCGTTGGGTCCAAAACAACACCAACATCGTAACGAATATCGCCATCCAGGTGGGTGAGTCCATCAAAGGCACGCAAAACAAAGACGGCGTGGTTCACTTGCAATATCCCACGGGGCGTGTTGGTGCAGTTGTTCGCAATTCGCCGGATCTCCCGGAATTTAAGGTGGGTGAGGAAGTTTTGGTATTTCTAGCGGCACAGCGCGACGGGTATAGAGTCGTGGGCGGTACTGCCGGCAAACTGAAGATTGCGGCGCACCCGAGGACCGGTGAGAAGTACGTCTTTGCGACGTCGATGCCCGGGCACATTCGGTTAGAGCGTGAGATTGCGAAGATGAAACAAGAAAAGGCCCCGGACGGCATGAAGCTGGCCAACACGGAAGGGCCGATGAAGATCGATTTCACGCAGCGGACTCTGGTGAAGCTGGACGATTTTGTTAAGTATCTGCGCGGGGTGGATAAGGAACAGGCTGCCCATACCATTTCGGCATCGAGCAGCGCGAAGAACTAGCGGAGCACACCGCATCGTCTTGGCAGTCCTAAGAGATCCGAATTTCAATTCGGCTCTGCGAGCACACTGATCCCTTCCCACATTTTGTGTCATTTCTTATAGTGCCGCCCATATTATGCGAATTTATACCCATGCGCCGTTGCATTGGTTTGGCGGGGCGCGTTAGACTCCTGACAAAAGTGCGGCACGCGCGGTAGTTTTCACCTGTTCGTCAACCCTCAAGGCCGGCACGACGTTAGGCTATTGGGCCGGAAGGCCTTGATAGAAACCAACTTGGGGCGGCGGGTGTCTGAATGGGAACGCCGCCTTGTGCGCCGGGTTTAACGCGGGACATTTCCCGCGGGTGACAGCGGTAACCGAAGTGGAGAACAGATAATGGTCAAAGGACTTGTCATACGGCAGGGCCTCACCGCCATCAATCTGCTATTTGCACTAGGTATCGCGTACATTGTGTATCTGGTAGTTGCGGAGCAGTTTGCGGGCGCACCGGCCGAGGCAAGCGCTCCGGAGCCCCCTGAAAGCAAGTCACTGGAAATCAAGACGGTTGGTCCGCGTTCGGATTACGATGTGATCGCGAAAGGAAAACTGTTCGGCGACGCGGGCACTGTTGCCGCACCACCACCGCCGCAGGAGCCCGACAAAAAGCCGATTGTCGAAACGACGGCAAACATTAATTTGCTTGCAACGGTCGCGTCTACTCCCACTGATCCGCTGGCGACGGCGATTATCGAGAACCCTTCAGCGACAACGCCCAGCAAAGCATCCACCTTTTATCTTGGGCAAATGGTCACGGATTCGCTCAAGTTGATCGAGGTCCACCGCCGCCGTGTCTTCTTGTTGAACACCTCGACACAACAAAAAGAAACGTTGACGATGGCGCAGATGGGTAGCAATGCGACCATGGCCAAGACGGGACCAATCGCCGGACGAAACGCAAAGGTAGCTGCTGCGGGCGGTAAAGACGAAGACAAGAATCACGTGACTCTGGAACGCACGGCGGTGATGGAAGAATTGAACGCATACGACTACGCGGACCTGATGGCGCAGTTGAATCCGCAGATTGTCGAGGACGAGAAGGGCAACGTCACCGGTATTACATCCGCGAGTTTGACAAGCATTCCGATCGCCAAACAGGCGGGGCTTCAGGATAACGACGTAATTCAGGCGGTGAATGGGATCACGATTGACAGCGAGCAAAAGATCGGCGAGATCGCGCAAAAGGTGGGCAATGCAAACACAATTCGGTTGAGCGTGTTGCGCGAAGGCAAGCCGCAAATGATTACAATCAAGGTGCAATAGGTCACAAAGCATGCAGCATCACATCGCGTTCGGGGGTCGCGGCGCGCGCCGCGGCGAGAGTGTGAAAGCAGGGGAGAAGTGCGCGCACGAGGTCGTGCATAGCCGCTTGCGTTTTCAGATGATAGCGGCGCTAGCGACGCTGTTTGCCGTTGCCGCTGGTGCGCAGCAAACGCCCGGCAAATCGGTCTACGCCATTTCCGAAGAGCAGGTAAAGCAGGAAAAGGCGCAGAAGAAGGAAGAGCGCAAAGAGCAGAAGGCTGAACAAAAGGCGCAGAAGAAAGCGGACAAAGCCACGGGTGAGACGACCGACAGCCCGGAACCGCCGCCGGCTCCGGTTGTTGGGCAATCGCCGCCGTTGGAGTCCGCGCAAACAAACTCGCCCGAAGAAGAAACGGAACCGGCCACGGTCGAGGGTACAGAGCCGCCACAGCCGCGCGTCGAATCGCAGATGCGTCCCGAGCAACCCTCCGGAGCGGTCATGGATCCACCACCAGCCAGCCGTGAAGGCGTATTGGAAGAGGCGCCACAGCCGCCGGAGGTTCCTGTAAATACAAACAGGCCCAAGGATCTCCAGCCAGTCGAAGGAAAGTTTTTCATCGATTTTGAAAAGCGACCTTTGGTCGATGTTATTGCGGCAATAGGGCCGATGGTGGGCAAAAACTTTTTGCTCGATCCCACCATCACCAATCAAGAAGTAACCTTAATCACGCACGCGGCAATTCCTCCGGACATGGTTCTCGAGATATTCGAGTCGGTGCTGACGACCTATGGTTTCAAACTGGTCGATACAGCCGACGGCAACCTGACTAAGATTGTACCCATCGCAGAAGGCAAGGATCAGTCCCAGATGATCATCAGCGATCAACCGCCTACTGGATTTGAGGGATATATCTTTCAGGTCGTACAAGTGAAGCATGCGGCCGCGAGCGAAGTGTCGCAGTTACTGACCGAGGTGGGATCTAAGGAAGCAAAGGTTACCGTCTACGAACGCACGAACATGTTGCTGCTTTACGGCACCGAGGCAAGCATCCGTAAGATGATGCAATTGATCGAAGAAGTCGATCAGGCGGGATTCGAAGAAGACGTCGAGTTTTTCGTGCTGGAGTTTACGCGCGCGGACGTAGTGTCTCAGCAGATCCAACAGGTGTTGATGGGTGACGAAACGCAAGGGGGCGGAGGCGGCGCGCAACCGGCGCCGGGCCAGCCCGTCGTGCGCCAGCCCACGCCGGTAGTGCGCCCCTCGCGTCCAGGGGCACCCAGCGGAGGCGCGGCGGCGACTCAACAGGTCATCGGCACGCAGGCGCTCACGCTCCGCATCACGCCGGACGAAAGGCTCAACGCGCTTATAGTTGTTGCGTCGCGCCCGCTGATGGTGCGCGTGCGCGATTTGATCGAGAAGCTCGATTCGCCGACCCCGCCGGACTCCAACAATATGCACGTGCGTGAGTTGCAGTTTGCAGACGCGGAGTTTGTGCAAGAAGCGTTGCAAAGTTTGATCAGCGGTGGGTCGGGCAGCGGCGGGCTGCGATCCTCTGCGGCGAGCCGTTCTCGTACGTCTGGTATTGGCACGGGCACCCGCAGTGGCGGAAGCCAGAGTTCGAACGCGAGCGCCGGTTCTCCCGGCACGGCAACAGGAGGTGGCGGACCTGGCGCTGACATTCAGCCTTTCGAGAAAAGTGTAACCGTTACCGCGTATTTGCAGACGAACTCCCTGCTGATTATAGCGTCGCCACAGGACTACAAACTGCTCGACACCATCATTACGCAGATCGACAAGCCGGCGCGCCAAGTGTTGGTCGAAGGCATCATCATGGAAGTCGGAATTGGCGACGAATTCCGGCTCGCCGTGGAGTCGGCGGGTCTTACCGACAACGACTATTTTGCGCTTAACAACGTTGTGTCCCTGGCAAACGTATTGACACAGGGGCCTTTGGCGTCGCTCGATGGCGGCGGCATCTTGAATTTCGGAATCATTGATGGCACGACCAATATCCAGGTACCGAACGCCGAGGGCGGCGGAAGCACCGTGCAAGAAGTGAACAATGTGCCCTTCCTGCTGCAGGCGCTAGAGTCAATTACAGCGTTGGACGTGTTGTCGCGGCCAAGCGTAATCACAGTCGATAACGAAGAGGCCAACGTCCTTGACGGACAAAACATCCCGATTCCCACCGGCTCGGAACGCAACCTCGGTACCGGCGGCACGCAGGGATCGACGGTATTCACCTCGACCGATCGTGAGAATGTGGGTGTAATCATGAATGTAACACCGCAGATTAGCGAAGGCGATTACGTCTACCTCGATCTGGATATCGAAGTGTCCCGTCCTATTCAGAGCACGGTGGGTATCGATCCGAACGCGACGGGTGTAACGCTGGCCAAGTCGAACATCATCACGAAAGCAGTCGTGCGCGACGGATCGACGGGCGTGCTGGGCGGACTGCTGAGCGAAAGCACGGACCGCGCAAGACGGCAGACACCGATTCTCGGAGACATTCCGGGGTTGGGCTGGTTGTTCGGCAACAAGAATTACAGCCGTAACAAGCGAAATCTTGTCGTGTTGATCACACCGCATATTGTCAAGGAGGGCATCGACTATGATCGCCTTACGCAGGCGCAGATGAACAAGGCGGCTGCGGCAAACGCGGATGTGTTCTTCGACCGGGGAATCATCAAAAAGATCGGCAAGAAGGCGCAGCTTCGCAGCAAATATCGCCCGACCGACGCTGCGATGAACGATGTGCGCGGTATCACCAATGATCTGACCCCGACGCCCGAGTCCCTCGATCGTGGCGTGGCTCCGGAGGCACAATAGCCGTGCCGGAACAGCGTGGAACCTTACTTGGAGAAATCCTGATAAGTCTGGGGCACGTCCACGCGGAACAGGTTTCAGAAGCGCTCGAGCTGCAGAAAATTCGCGCGAAACGCACGCGCATCGGCGAGTTGTTGATGGATGTGGGGTATTGCGAAGAGGACCACGTTCTTGAGGCGCTGAGCGAACAGTTCGACATTCCCTTCGATCGTAATCTGCGCGGCGCGATGGATTCAGCACTGACGACGAAGGCGCCGATCAATTTCATTCGCGAATATCGCATGGTGCCGTTCAAGCAAAACGGCACTTGTTTCTACGTTGCGGTGAACGATCCAGTGAATCTGTTGCCGCTCGACGATTTGCGTCTGCTGTTGGGCGGGCCAGTTGAACCAGTGCTGTGCCGCAACGACGATATTCAAAACGTCATCGATACGTACTTCGATCAGCAGGGAGAAAACGCGCGCGACATGATCGACAACATCGTGCTGGCGGGCGGCGAAGACGACGAAATTCAGACGCTGGATGCCATGGACGCCGATCGCGACCTGCTCGATCTTGCGAACGAAGCGCCAATAATCAAGCTCATCAACTTACTGATCTCCGGCGCGGTGAAAGAGCGCGCGTCGGACATTCACATCGAACCGTTCGAACGCGAAGTACGCGTGCGCTACCGTATTGACGGCGTGTTGTACGAAAAGTTGACGGTGCCGAAATCGCAACAGGCGGCGATCATCTCGCGCATTAAGATCATGGCGCACCTGAACATTGCCGAACACCGCCTGCCGCAGGACGGCCGCATCAAAATCCGCTTGAGCGGAAAAGAGATCGACATCCGCGTTTCGATTATTCCCATCGCGCACGGCGAACGCGTGGTGATGCGTATTCTCGAGAAGAGCAGTTTCCTCATCGGCCTTGAAGACGTTGGCATGGACGAGCACGACTTCAAGTTGTTCGACAAGCTGATTCTGAGTTCGCACGGGATAATTTTGGTGACTGGTCCGACGGGATCCGGTAAATCGACGACGCTTTACGCTGGATTGCAGCGCGTGAGTTCCCCGGAGCTGAACATCATTACGGTGGAAGACCCTATCGAATACCAGATGTCCGGCATCGGGCAGATTCAGGTGAAGCCGAAGATCGGGTTGACCTTTGCAGCGGGACTGCGAAGCATTTTGCGCCAGGATCCAGATGTGATTCTCGTCGGAGAAATTCGCGATCTGGAAACCGCGGACATGGCGATCCAGGCGTCGCTCACGGGCCACTTGGTGTTCTCGACGCTGCATACAAATGACAGCGCGGGCGCAATCACGCGTCTAGTGAACATGGGCATTGAACCGTTCCTAGTGAGTTCGTCCACGTTGGCAATTCTGGCGCAACGTCTTGTTCGCAATATCTGTAAACATTGCAAGGAAGAGTACGAACCGGAACTAGAAAGCCTATTAGAGTTGGGACTGTCGCACGAGCAGGCGGTTGGCAAGACTGCATTTCGCGGGCGCGGTTGCGATAGGTGCCAAGGACGCGGTTACTATGGCCGTACGGGCATTTTCGAATTGCTCGTCATGACGCCGTTGATTCAAGACCTCACCCTGCGCGGCGTGGACTCGAACGTGATCAAGCGCGAGGCAAAGAAGCACGGTATGCGCACGCTGCGCGAAGACGGCGCATCGAAAGTTTTCAAGGGTGTGTCAACCATCGAAGAGGTAATGCGCGTTACACGTGACGACATCCTGCTCGAGGTAGCGGAGTAACGCGATGGGCGTGTTCGAATACGAGGCGATGGCCAAAAGCGGCAAGAACGTGCGCGGCGTGATCGACGCCGACACCGCAGCCGCCGCGCGCCGCAAGCTTCGCGAACAGGACCTGTATCCAACCAAGCTTTCGCAGTCCAATGCAAAGACCACCGCGGGCGCGCACGCACCGGAAGAGCGCGGCACCCTAACGGCCCGCGTTTCTCAGCGCGATCTTTCGTTGATGACGCGGCAGCTCGCGGTGTTGTTGCAGGCGGGCATGCCGCTGGTGGAATCGTTGGGCGCGTTGATGGATCAGACTGCGAACCCGCGCTTGCGTAAAGTCATTTTTGCCGTGCGCGACAAGGTGAACGAAGGTGTCACGCTGGGGGATGCGTTGTCCGCGCACAAGCGCATCTTCTCTGAGTTGTACATCAACATGGTGCGCGCGGGCGAGCAAAGTGGCGCACTTGAGTCGGTATTATTCCGCATCGCTGACATCACGGAGCGCGGTGATCGCTTGAAGCGCAAAGTCACGTCGATGCTCGCGTATCCAATCTTGATGGCGCTTGTGGGTCTATCCATTGTGACGTTCATGATGACATTTGTCGTGCCGAAGATTGTGAAGATATTCACCACGCAAAAGCGTGAGTTGCCGTTTATTACCACGTTCATGATCAACACGAGCCAGTTCATTCGCGATTGGTGGTTTTTAATTGTGGGCGGGATTATTGGCTTGTTCGTGTTGTGGCGCTTCTGGGTATCCCGGCCTGAAGGCCGTATGCGCTGGGACAAGATCAAGATGCGGCTGCCGCTGTTCGGGCCGTTGTATGTGAAGATGATCAGCACCCGTTTCGCGCGTACGCTGGGCACGATGCTGCAGAGCGGCCTCACCATGATGACCGCGCTCGACGTGGTAAAATCGGTGTTACAGAACAAGGTCGTCGAGGCGTCGATGGACGATGTGAAATCGGGCGTTCGACGCGGGCGCGACCTGACGATTCCGCTGCGGGAAACGGGCTATTTCCCGCCGATGCTCATTCACATGGTGGAGCTGGGACAGCGCAGCGGCGAGATTGAAAACATGTTAATCAAAGTTGCCGACACGTATGACGAAGACATCGAGATGACGGTAGACGGAATTGTGAGTCTGCTCGAACCCTTGATGATTCTGGTCATGGGTGTCTTCGTCGGTTTATTGGTCCTGTCGATATTATTGCCCATCTTCGACATTAGCTCGGGGATGTAGAGAGGAGATGTAACAATGCACAATAACCACACAGCAAAGCGGCGCCGCAATGAAGCCGGTTTCACGCTCATCGAACTGATGGTCGTGATCGTGATTATCGGCATGCTTGCGGCGATCGTAGTACCCCGGTTCATGGGATCGGCAGAAAAAGCGGCGCAAACTGCGGCGCGCGCGCAAATCAGTTCATTTAAGACGGCACTGCAATTGTACAAACTTGATAATGTGCGTTATCCGACAACGGCGGAAGGGCTCGACGCGCTAATAAAGAACGCTTCAGGAAAAAACTACCTTAGCGACGTCGAAACAGTCCCGAAAGATCCTTGGGGTAATGCGTTTCAATACAAGTGCCCAGGCGATAACGGGCGTGATTTCGACATCGTTGCATTTGGGGCCGATGGCGCGGCCGGCGGCGAAGGCGAAAATGCAGACGTGCAAAGCTGGAACCTGCAGCGGCAATAGTATCGTCATTGGCAATGTAAGCCATGTATCTCACGCGTAATAATAACAGCGCCACGGTCGGGGATCGCGGCGCTGCGTTTTTCTGGGGACGCGATGTTCGAGGATACACGCTCATCGAATTGATGTTTGTCGTGTTCATCCTTGCGCTTTTGATGAGCATATCAATGCCGAAACTCATGCCGGCGATGCTCTCGTCACAACTGGAAGGCTCCGCGCGGCATATCGCGAACTACGGACGTTCCGCTGTCGCATACAGCGCGATGAATCACGAGCCGATTACGGTGCGCTTCGATCTAGTTAATCGCGAGTACTACGGCCTGCGCTGGACCGAAGAACAATACGGTCTCGAATCGGGTATTGAGTCTGCCGGCCTGTCCGGTATCGAAGGCAAGAACAGCGTCGGGCTTACAGTGCGGGAAGACAAGCAGGCCAATGGCCTTTCCACGGGCACGACGAGTGACTTGCCAATTGAAGACCTTATCGCGCAGGGCACTGCAGAAGATTTAGAAGCCAATCGCGAAGAAGTGCAGTACGAACTGGATCGCTCGTTCGAGCGGTCGTTGATTGCCCAGGCACGAAGTGTGCCCCAACAATCTCTGCTCGACACAAACGACTTGCTGGAGAAGGAATTCTCGCTAACGACTGAGGAGAAAGAAGAACAGCGCGAAGAAGTACAGGATATCTTGCTCGAACACAGCTACTTGCCGGACGAGATTACTATCGAATCGATTGTGTTGGGCGGCGAAGTGTTTTCAGAGGGCGTCATCGATATTGAGATAACGCCCATTGGCCTCAGCGAATCGGTTGCATTCGTCGTTAGAGGTCCGAAGGACGAATACTTCACGGTGGAGTGGGATCCGATCACCGGTGGCGCGCATTTGATGCGCGGCAAGGAAATTGCCAATGTCGAACCGGCGTTCTAATCATCACGGCAGCGAGGGGTTCACCCTGATCGAAATCATGATTGCGCTTGCAATCCTCGGTACGTCTCTGTTCGTTCTGCTGGACATGCACTACAACGCGGTGCAGGTGCAGACGCGCCTGGAGAACGAAGTCCGCGTTCGCAATTTGCTGTCGCTGGCGGCGGGCATCAGCGAAGTCGAGGTTGCCGCGGGAAACTTGAACGGTTCTGAAGAATTTGGGGATCGGTATCCCGGCTGGAGTTACGCGTTCGAAGCAGAGGAAGTGGAGGCCTCGACGTCCAGATCCACCGGCGGCGCCGATACACCCGCGTTTCCGGGACTCTATTACGTCGCCGTAAACGTTCTAGATCCTGACAATTTAGAACACAGCCTCGAATACTATACCGTCGTGCGCACGCAGGTGACTGCACAGGGCAATTCGGATGACGACGACGACGACAGTGGTACTGGAGGCTTGGGAAGTGGCGGGTCTGGTAGTGGCGGATCTGGAAGCGGCGGCTCACCGGCCAGCGGAGCTGGCAATTGATGTCGCGCCGCGGATTTACATTACTTGAAGTCTTGGTCGCGATGTCGATCCTTATCGTAATCGTTGCGGTGGTGTACGCGAGTTTTGCGAGTGTGACGGACACGATTTCCGTGGCGCGTGTGCGCACAGAGGAAATGCGTTTGCGCCAGTTCCTCGAACGCAGCATTCGGACCAATCTCACGTCGGTCTACGTCGATCGCGCGTACGAGCAACAGGTGTTTCAGTTTGTCGGAATCAACGATCAGAACACGGAAGGTCCGCGAGATTCGCTTCGGTTCGTGAGCACGAACCAGCTCATGGGCGGGCTTGCGTTACCGGGGGACTTCAAAGAAGTGCGCTACGACGTGTTCGGCGGCGAAGAAGGCCGCGTGCAACTGAGTGCGGACCAGAAGCGCGAGCGCGAAGATTATGAAGCGCTGGACATGAACCCCGATCAGGCGAAACTGGAAGCAACAGAGACGCCACTGCTCGCCTCCAACGCGCAGGCGATCGATACCGAAACGGGCAATATCGATCTGGACGATAGCAGCTCGCAGGGGCAGGGCTTTAACCGGCAGCGCAATCAATCCAATGCACAGAACGACAACCAGGATATAAACGCCGCGATGTACCAAGCGCCGTCGTGGTCGGTGCCGATTCGCACGCTCGACATTACCTATTTCGATGGCGTTGAGTGGTTGGAGGAATGGGACTCGATGACGATGGGCCGCCTCCCGTGGTGTGTGCAGATTCGAATCAATTTCGCGCGCACGGACGAAGAAATCCAGCGCGAGTTCGATCAGAATATTGATATCGAGAACAGCCCCGATTTCGAGATGGTCGTGCCATTGCCGATTGCCTTGGGGCAGCAAACTGATGGTCGTGATTTGAATGCCGCGGCCAATGCCGACGATCAAGATGATACGGGCACCAATGGCGAGCCGAATAGTGGTAGTCCTGGCGCCGCACCGCCGACGGGGGGCACACCGCCGACGGCCGGCTCCGGCTCGAGTACTACGACTACGGGACGTCCGCGTCCAGGCGGATTAGGGCGTCCATCTGCGTCCCGGCCTGGTGGTTCCAGTATTTTTGGATCCGGGCGACCGCGTCAGACCGGTGGTTCGGGCGGAATGGGCGGTAGGTCGTAGCCATGAAACGGCAACGCAATCCAAGAGGAAACGACGAAGGAGTCGCCCTGTTGTTGGCGCTGTTATTCATCGTTTTGCTTACAGTGCTGGTGGTCGAGTACGCCTACGAAACGCAAGTGGACACGTCATTGGTTGCCGCGAATCTGCGCGATTACCAGGCACAGGTCGCGGCAAAATCGGCAGTGGCGATGGGTGTGTCAATCCTTACCGCGGACGTGATGGCGACGCAGGGGGAGAACGCGACAGGCCGACGTTCAACCGGTTCGAGTAGTACACGCACGGGATCGGGAAGCAGCGACGATCCGTCCGTTGGCGGGGCGCAATACGACAGCCTGGATGAAGCATGGGCTTTCGGCATCCCGTTTCAAACCCTGAACAACGGGATTATGCAATGCACCATAGACGACGAGTTTGGCAAGATAAATCTCAACGCGTTGATCGATTCCCGCAGACAAGAACCCAACCAAACGCTCGAACAGGCGATGCGATTTCTGTTGGAGGCGCGCGGCGCGGAAGAAGACCCGACAGACGCGATTTTGGATTGGATCGACAGTGACGACGATCCGCGTCCCAATGGTGCGGAGACGGACTACTATCAGTCACTTGAAATTCCATATCCTTGTAAGAACGCGCCACTGGGATCGGTGGAGGAATTGTTGTTGATTCGCGGCATAACGCCGGAGGTATTTTTTGGCGATCCGGAACTGGACCAGTTGCCATTGACTGAATTGCTAACGGTGCATGGCCAGCGCAATGGAAGAGTTAACGTAAACACGGCAGAACTCGAAACGCTGACCGCACTCGGCGACGCGATGGGATCGCCCGGGCTGGCGGAGCTTGTGCTCGAAGAGCGGCAACGGATTCCCTTTCAAAACAACAACGATCTGGAGACGCGCGGTATAATTTCGCCGCAAGATAGCAGTGGCCAGCAAGGCAGCACGCGAAATAATCGGCCCTTTACCGTCGCAAGTTCGTCCTACCGTATTCACGGCGACGGGATTGCGGGTGAAAGCCGCGTGCGGATCGAAGCGTTTTTGACGCGCGATCCGAACCAGGGTATTGACGGCATTCGACTAACCGATTGGAAGGAAATACGATGAGATTGGCCTCGCGCGTAGGCGCGTTTGAAATTGCGGGCGATGAAATCCGGCTGGTGGTGGTACAGACCGGCGGCGCGCTGCCGGCATTGCTCGAGTATCATGCCGCGTCAATCTCCTATGCGGCACCGGAAGAACGCGGCGAAGCATTTGTAGCGGCAGTGAAGCAACTCCTTGGTCACGTGAAGGCGAAGCCATCGTTGTTTGTACTGTGTCTCGACAGCCAAAACATGGTCGTGCGCACATTGACAGTGCCGTTTCGCGGCGCGACGCGTGTTGCGGCCGCGGTCCCCGTAGAACTGGAGCCGAACCTTGCGTTTCCCATCGACGACTTGATCATTGAACACACGCTCGTCCGTGAATCGCCGGGCGAAACAGTTGTGCTCGTGGTTGCGGTGAAGCAGGCAATATTGGAAGAGCGCATTACGGAGTTCGCCGCAGCGGGCGTGAATATAGAAGGTATCAACCTCGACGTCGCGGGCCTTTCCACGTTGTGGCTCGCGGGACAGAAGAAGCCCGCCGGGTTGCACGCGCAATTGCACGTGCGCGACGCCAGTTCGCTGCTCACCGTTATCCATAACAAACGGCTCGTGTTTTTCCGCCATATCGCGATGCCCGGGCGCAGCGTGCCGGAAAATGTGCGCGCGTTGTCCCGCGACGTGCGCAACACATTGCGCGCTTTTGGCAGCACTTGGCAAGGCGAAGATGCGGTCGCGTCGATGACGGTGACAGGTGTCGAATTTGATGAGCTGGCGCGCGAGACTTTTGAGGACGGTCTTAGCGTAACTGTTCAGTACGCAAATCTTGCCAAAAGCGTGCGCGGCGCAGAAAAGGTGCTTGCGAAGTTCCGTGGCGGTGATGACGAAGGGAGCGCAGCGTACGTGGCGCTCAACCGCTGGGAAGCGGCCGTTGGCGTTGCGGCGGCATCCGCTGGTGGAGGGATATTTCTTGAGTTGCGTAAAGGTCCGCTTGCGCCGCCCAATCCATTTTCCGGCTTGCGCACACGTTTATTGCAGACAGCGGCCATGCTGCTGGTGACTTTCGCGTGTGCTGTGGGATATTGCGCGGCCCTGTACAAAAACAACACCGCAGAAATCAATCGTATCGGAGACGAAATCTGGAAGATTTATGCGGAAACGTTTCCCGATGCGCCGGAGGCCAAGCAGCGGCCTGAGGAAGATGCTGGCGGCGTGACGTCGATGGCGTTGCTTGAGGCCTCACAAAAACAGGCGGAAGAGGCAAGCTCTCGATTGTCTGCGGCGGCACTTTCTCGCCCACCATTGTTGGACATCATTAAAGAACTATCCGAGAAGCTTGCAGGTGGCAATGTAATTGTCACCGAAATCCGGATAAGAGACGCACGCAGCGGCACGCAGGCGTTGACCGTGTCCGGCGAGGTTCAAGATACACCTGGTTTCAACGAAGCGCTCGCCAAATTGAAAGAATCGACCGTGTTCAAACTGGAAGACGACCCCGTGCTTTCGACGCGCGAAGGCAAGACGACTTTCTCGCTGCAAGCGACAATATAGAGGTAACGAAATGGCAACCAAATTGCAGCCCCGCGAACGTATGGTGCTCATCATCGGCGCCATTGGTGTCTTTGCAATCGCCGCGTACGGTATTTCCCAGGGACCGTACCAGACGTATGTGCAATCGAAGGAAAAGCTTGCAGACGC
This sequence comes from Candidatus Hydrogenedentota bacterium, assembly GCA_020848835.1. Taxonomy (GTDB): domain Bacteria; phylum Hydrogenedentota; class Hydrogenedentia; order Hydrogenedentales; family SLHB01; genus JABWCD01. The sequence continues at coordinate 27,324 of JADLHJ010000093.1, read as the reverse complement.
GCGGGAGAATCTCAGGCTGGCGAAAGCGATTCAATTGAACGTCCAGCGCGAGCAAGAGAAGCAAAAAGAGATTTTGAACAGGCTCGGTTCGGCGTCCGATTTCAACCTCTGGAACGAAATCGACAAGGCCGTAAAGGATCTGAAGCTTGGTGCGCGCTGTTCCATGCGGAGCAACCGTGCCGGTTCCCGGGGACAACAGGGAACTTCAGTTGATGTAACGTTGACTGGCGTGTCAAACCAGGAACTCGTCGAGTTACTTCACCGAATCTATGACACTGGAAAGCTGGTGCTATTGAGCGAAATGCAACATCTAAAACCCTCACCCGACAAAAAGGGATTAGACTGCCGTATGACTTTTATTGCCCCACAGGCGTGACACTATACGCCTAACTTGTTCCCTCCATCACACCGACACGTAGGAATCAGCAAATCAGCTATTCAGCGAAAAAACCTTGCACCGGATCTGAATTCGGCTCTTCGTGCGCAATTACTTGACTTTCCGAGACTTCTACGGGACAATTACCCCGAGAGTGTGGCCTTTCGGGGTTTCTTTGACGAAGGTGCTGGGCCGCTGTAACTCAGGCCGCACAAAGCGGTTGTAATGCTTTCGCTGTTCACGCTGCCAATATTGGCAGCAGGACAGACGCTGCGAGTACGCCGGCAAGGTTGTGTGACACGGTAGGGGTCGTGTAGATGTTGCCAGACCGCAATGCCAAAAAGAAGCTTATCTTTGATTTTGCGCAAAATAATTTATTGACAAAATATGGTGTAAGTGCAATATTTTCAATGTGAAGTAGCAGTATTTGCATTGACTTTTTCCGATTCTCAATGGTAGAGTTAGATTGCCTGACGGCTGAGGTAAACACGTGGCAACGACTACACAAATCGCCGGCCAACCACCCCACGGTGGCGGCTACAAAACTTTTGGGCAAAGCCTTGTTAGCCGCGGAATTATCACCCAGAAGCAGCTCGACGAAGCCATCCACAAACAACAAACCTCAATGGGCCATCGAAAGCTGGGCGAAATTCTCGTCCGGCTTGGGCATATCAGTAAGAGCCACATCGCCGAAGGTCTCGCGGACCAGCTCGGCATTCCCATCATTCGCCTGTCTGACCGTGAAATTCCTGAGCGCATTCGCAACCAGGTAGATCCCGAAGTCGCGCGCGTCTATCGCGTGATGCCGACAGGTGAGGAAGACGGCGCGTTGATGCTGGCGACCGCTGACCCAACCAACGTGCAGACCTTTGACAACCTCGAGCGCCTGCTGGATCGCCGCGTGGTCCCGCAGTTGACGACGCCGGAAGAAATCAAGGAAGCGCTGGCGAAGTATTACGGCTTGAACGAAAAGACCGTTGAATCGATGCTTTCGACGGTCAGCAGCGCGAGCACCCTGAGCACCCTGAGCACAATGTCGAACGTGAGTTCGATGGCATCGTCGATGAGCAGCATGGGCAGCAGCGTGTCCGGCAGCGACATCAGCCTCAGCAGCATTTCGATGGACAGTATCGATTTCAACGATAGTGTGTCGGTGTCGAAACCGCAGGGCGGCGTTGTGATGGGCGACGACGACGACAGCAACAGCCCGGTCGTCAAGTACATAAACCATCTCATTCTCGAAGCGTTTCGTTTACGCGCATCGGATATTCACGTGGAACCAGGCAAATACGACGTGAAGGTTCGATACCGCATTGACGGTATCCTGCACCTGATGCCGACGCCGCCGAAGCGCGCGCAGCCGTCGATCATTTCGCGTTTGAAGATCATGTCCGGCATGGACATTTCCGAACGGCGCATCCCGCAGGACGGCCGCATCAAGATTGCCCTTGGCGGTAAGATGGTGGACTTGCGCGTGAGCGCGCTTCCGTCGGTATATGGCGAAAGCGTCGTTATGCGTATCTTGGACAAGAGCGGGCTGCTGCTCGGCATGGGCCAGCTTGGCTTTTCGCCAGAAGACCAGAAGCGCTGGGAAGAACTGCTCGGTCAGGCCACGGGTGTTGTGCTCGTGACGGGCCCGACCGGTTCGGGTAAGACCACCACGCTGTATGCGTCGCTGCACCAGCTCAACCAGACCGATTCCAAACTGGTGACTGTCGAAGACCCGGTCGAATACCAGTTGCGCGGTATTAATCAGGTGCAGATCAACCACGACATTGGCTGGAACTTTGCGCGCGCGCTCCGCGCCATTTTCCGTCAGGACCCTGACATCGTGATGGTCGGTGAAATTCGTGACCAGGAAACGGCGGAGATCGCGATCAAAGCGGCACTGACCGGCCACCTGGTCTTCTCGACCCTGCACACGAACGATGCGCCCTCCGCGATCATTCGTCTCGTCGATATCGGGATCCGCCCCTTCCTGGTGGCGTCCGGTATTCGCGCGGTGTTGGGCCAACGTCTTGTGCGTACGATCTGCACGGCCTGCAAAGAGCTGTACAAGCCGACCGATCTCGAAAAAGAGCGGCTCGGAATGAAGATTGACTGGAGCAAAGTCGAAACCTTCCATGGTCGCGGTTGCGACAACTGCAATCACACCGGCTATTCGGGCCGCGTTGGCGTATACGAACTCATGTTAATGAACGACGAATTGCGGCAAATGATCATGCACGGCACACCTTCAGGTCCGCTGCGCCGCAAAGCTCGCATGGACGGCATGTTTTCAATGCGCGAAGACGGTTGGAAAAAAGTGCTGAACGGAATTACGACAGTGGAAGAGGTCAATCGTGTCACCTCGGTAGACGAGCCGCTGGTCAAAGCCGCTCCGTCTGCGGTGTAAGGGGAATTCTTAATGGCGTATGAAATGGTCAGCTTGCTGCGGATGCTCATCGACCGAGATGGGTCGGACTTGCATCTCGCGGTGGAGAACCCGCCGGTGGGCCGCGTCCACGGGCACTTGCAGTATTTTGGCGAAGACCCGCTGACACCGGACGACACCGAGCGTTTGATGAAATCGATCGCATCAGTGGACAACCAGCAGGAATTACAGGAAGTTGGCGGATCGGATTTTGGGTTCGCATTCGAAGACATCGCGCGCTTCCGCGTGTCGATCTTCAAACAGAAGGGAAACGTTGGCCTCGTACTCCGCTTGATTCCACGCAAGATTCTGACCTTTGATGAAATTGGTCTTCCGAAGAGTCTACAGCCGATCATCACACAGCCACGCGGACTTATTCTCGTCACCGGTCCCACAGGATCCGGGAAGAGCACGAGTCTCGCGACGATGATCGATTGGATTAACACCAGTTTCGACCATCACATCATCACGATCGAAGACCCGGTCGAGTATTATCACACGCATAAACGCAGCATTATCACGCAGCGCGAAGTGGGTGTCGACGTGCCGACCTTTGCTGAAGCACTGCGCCGCGCACTGCGCCAGGACCCTGACATTATTCTGGTCGGCGAAATGCGCGACCTCGAGACGATCGGCGCCGCGGTGACCGCAGCGGAGACCGGTCACTTGGTATTCGGCACGCTGCATACCACGGGTGCCGTTCGTACGATTGACCGACTCGTGGACGCGTTTCCGACCAACCAGCAGGAACAGATTCGCACGCAGCTTGCGGGTAATTTGAAGTCCATCATTTCTCAGACACTGGTGCCGCGCAAGAGCGGGTTCGGCCGTGTGGCCGCATTCGAGGTGATGATTACCACACCGGCCATTCAAAACCTGATTCGCGAAAACAAGTCGTATCGTATTACCTCCGCGATTCAGACCGGCCACAAGTACGGCATGAACCTTCTGGACGAACACCTGCTGGCACTGTTCCGCAAAGGTATCGTCAAGTACGAAGACGCGCTGGGCCGCGCGCAGATGGCCGACGATTTCGAGGCGAACGCGCGTGCGATGGCGCCGGACGGCGAGAAGATTCCCGAGAGGCAGAAGACGCAGGGCATTACGCGATAGCGCAAGGCGATATATTTCATGGCAACGATGAAAGAGAGAAACCTGGGCGACATCCTGGTAGACCAGGGTGTGATCAGCCCGTTGGAACTCGACGAAGCGCTGCAACGCCAGCGTCTCACGGGCGACATGTTGGGCCGTGTGCTCGTGAAGATGGGGCTTTGCGAAGAGCAGGACGTCATCGACGCACTCGGCATGCAGTCGGGCATGGAAAAGGTGGATGTCACCAAGCTGAAGGTGGCGGACGATATCCTGCGCAAAGTCGAGCCGGACGTCGCGAAGTTCTACATGATCGCGCCCATCCGCGAGAAGGACGGCAAACTCGTCGTCGCGATGGCAAATCCGATGGATCTGAGCGTGCTTGACACGATCTCCCAGCTCACCGGCCAGGACATCGTCGGCGCTATCAGCAATCCGCAAGACGTCACGGTATTCATCAAGAACAATTACGCGTTCGAGTCCGAGAACATCGAGTCAACGCTGAAAGAACTGATCGATCGCGTGGGCGACGCGGAACTGACGCTCGAAGAGTTGGGCACACAGGAAATCGTCGGCGACGTTGACAATCTTGTGCAGTTGGCCCAAGAGCCCGAAGTGATCAAGATCGTAAATCTCGTGCTGCTCGACGCCGTTACCAAGCGCGCCTCTGATATTCACTTCGAGGTTTACGAAGAAGACTTTCGTATTCGCATTCGCATTGACGGCGTGCTGCACGAAATTACCAGCCCGCCGAAAGCGCTGTCCCTTGCGCTTACATGCCGCGTGAAAATCATGTGCAACATGGACATCGGCGAGCGCCGTCTGCCGCAGGACGCGCGCATCGAGTTGCGCATTGGCGACTCCGATATCGATATCCGCGTATCGACATTGCCGACCCTGTTTGGCGAAAGCGTGGTGATGCGTATTCTCGATCGCACCACCGTGAAGGTTGACGTCGAGAAGCTTGGCTTTGAACCAAACCAGTTGAAGGCCATTAAGAACTGCATCGCGCGGCCGAACGGAATTTTTCTTGTGACGGGACCCACTGGTTCCGGCAAGACCACAACGCTATACGCGTGCCTGGCCGAACTGAATGAAGTCGCGGTGAAAATCATTACCACCGAGGACCCGGTGGAATTAAAAATGGACCGCGTGGTTCAGGTGCAGGTGCGCGAAGAAGTGGGGCTCACCTTTGCCGCGTGTTTACGCTCGATTTTGCGCCAGGACCCCGACATCGTGATGGTCGGTGAAATTCGCGACCTCGAGACCGCGCAGATCGCGGTTGAGGCGTCGCTCACGGGACACTTGGTGTTGAGCACGCTCCACACAAACAGCGCGCCCGAAACAATTACTCGCTTGCTCGACATGGATCTCGAGCCGTTCTTGATCACCTCGTCTTTGACGGCCGTGTTGGCGCAGCGCCTGGTACGTGTCGTGTGCCGCCACTGCCGCACGTCCTACAAGCCTGACGAGGAAGAAATGACATTACTGGGGCTTCCCGAGGAATACCGGAACGAACCTAAGCTTAGGTTTTGGAAGGCGGAAGGTTGCCCGGCCTGCGATTACATTGGATACATGGGCCGCGTGGGACTGTTCGAATTGCTCGTTGTGGACGAGCCGCTCTGCGATTTAATCAATCAGAAAGCGCTCGCTTACGAAGTTCGCCAGTATGCCCGCCGCAAGCAGGGCATGCGTACCCTGCGCGAGGAAGGCATTATCAAATGCCTCAAAGGCATTACCACGACCGACGAAATTCTCGCGCACACCGACAAGTTCGACGACTAGCGAAGAGGAGTAGGGACCATGAAGTTCGCGTATAAAGCGATGAACCGGGACGGCAAGGAAGTCTTTGGCGTCATCGAATCCGAGTCGCAAGCGCTCGCGATTAACGACGTCAAGAACCTTGGCCTGTTTCCGACCGTCGTACGCGAAGCGAGTAAGAGCGACGAGCGCCGCGCCCGCAAGACCAAGAAGGGTATAAACGAGTTTTACATTGGCGGCGTGAAGGTCAAGCAACTGGTGGTGATGACGCGCCAGTTGTCTACGCTGATCGACGCAGGCCTTCCGCTTTTGCGCAGCCTGAATATTCTCATTGCGCAGCAGAAGGCGTCCAAACTCAAAGATATTCTCCGCGAAATGACCGCGGATATTCAGGGCGGATCGACATTCTCCGACGCGTTGGCGAAGCATCCGAAATATTTCGATCGCCTCTACGTGAACATGGTCCGCGCGGGCGAAGTCGGCGGTATGCTCGAAGTCGTGCTGCAGCGGCTCGCGATCTTCATGGAACGCCGCCAGGCCCTGAAGCGCAAGGTGAAGGGCGCGATGATCTACCCGATCGCCGTGCTCACGATCGCAGCGGGTATCGTATGGTTCCTGCTCACCTACATCGTTCCCGAGTTCGCCACCGTGTTCAAGGACTTCGGCGCAAAACTGCCGGCGATGACGTTGATCCTAATCGAAATCGGGGACTTTTGCCGCTTCAAGTGGTGGATCGTATTGTTGACGATTACGACGACGCTCAACGTAATAAAGATACTTTCGAAGATTAAATTAACCAAACGCATCATGGACCGCGTGGTGCTCAAACTCCCGCTGGTCGGCGATCTCGTTACGAAGGTTGCGGTGGCTCGTTTCGCGCGCACACTCGGAACGCTGATTACCTCCGGTGTGCCCATTTTGCAGTCGCTAAAAATTACGAAAGAAACCATCGGCAACGAAGTGATCGAAAACGCGATCATGAAAGTGCACGACAGCATCAAAGACGGCGATACGATTGCCGCGCCGCTCGACGAATCGAAGGTGTTTCCCGCGATGGTGGTGAACATGATCGACGTCGGTGAAGAGACAGGCAGTCTGGATTCGATGCTAATGAAAGTCGCGGACATCTACGACGCGGAAGTCGAGGCTGCGGTCGAAGCAATGCTGCGGTTGATGGAACCGATCATCATCATCGTGCTGGGCGGCATCATCGGCTTCATCGTTATCGCCTTGTACCTGCCGATCTTCTCGCTGGCAGACGCAATCAGTGGACAGTAAGGAATGCGCGGCGCGCGCCGGTAAGCGCCGCCGCTTAAAGGAGAATGGAACCATGAAACGCGCATACGGGTTCACGCTGGTCGAACTGCTGGTGGTGATCGCAATCATCTCGATCCTCGCCGGTATCGTCATCCCCAACGTGCCCAAGTACATCAACAAAGCACGCGCCACGCGCGCATTTGCAGAGATCAAGGGAATCGATCTCGCTTTAACCAAGATGCTGACGGACGCAGGACGTTCGGATTTTCAGAACGGGTTCTTCGACAGTTGGCCTGCCGAGAGTTTCGCAGATGCGGTTCGCGCCAATGGTACCTACGAAACCGTATTTTACTTGCTGCTGCGCAAAGGCAAGTACGCTGACGGTGACGGTGAATGGCCATTGAATGTTCAGTTGAATCCAGAAGTCAAGCGTAAACTCGGCGACAGCTATATGGATTTGGGCAAAGATCCGTGGGGTAACCTATACCACATCGTACCGGGTCCATTTAACTACCCCGATTTTATCAACCCGGGTAATCCCCCGGCCGTGCAATTTCGAATTTACCAATTGGATACCAATTCCGACACCGCGGTGCCGGGAAGCGTGACAAACGATTTGGCTTGGAACCCGAACGGAATTCGCACCGTTACGGACCCCGACGATCCTAATTTGGATCCATTTGAAGTTGGGTTCCCCGCCCCGCGCAAACAAGTGCAGTACGTGTGGTCGGACGGGAAGAACCGCGTAACCAACCAACAGTTTTCCAACACCTATGGGGCCGACCCGGCAGAAGTCGGCTTGGACTTCATTGGCGGCGGCGACGACATTAACAACTGGGACGGCGACACAAGTTGGTTGACGTTCTACAACTAACATTGATAACTAACATGAAGACACGGCGCCATATGCAGTACGGCTACACGCTGGCCGAATTGCTCATTTCCCTGGCCATCATCGCCATGATTTCCGGGCTTGCCATTCCTGCTGTTACCAAAATCGGCGGGTTCATGAGCAAGAAGAGCGACTCGGCCGCGCGTGACCTGTACGGCGTGCTGCGCGCCGCGCGTATCAGTGCGATTACAAACCACAGCGATACAGCGGTCGTCTATAACGTCAGCGCGCTCCCGGACAACTATACGGGCGGACTGTCGTTTGTGGCTAATGGGTATGGCATTGCTACGCGCGCTACAAAGGAACAATACGCCGAGATTATCGCGAACTCACAATATGATCATTTGCTCCCGGACGAGGTATTCGTGCTCTCGCAGGATCCGCAGGCAAGATTCCGCAAAATGCCGAAAGACACCGCGATTGTCGGACACCTCACCGCACAGGAAGAGCAGACATTAGCAGCGTTGGAGATGCAGGCATTTGGCGAGCGGCGCTTCCTGGATCAACCGCCACAATCAATTGACGAGTTCAAAGTTGGTCTGCCGGATGCGCAGGATCCTACCCACTTGTATGAAGGCATGGAATCGCGCGGTATGCGCATGGTCTATTTGTTTCAGGTGTCCGATGCCACAGATGAATTGTCTCCGTTGAATACGATGGCAGATCTATCGCTCGATACGTCGGCGGCCTCACTTGACAACGCATTCGCAGCCCACGTGTTTCGGCCCACGGGCGAGCTCAGCGTGCCGGGCGCAAGTCTAAAGGCATGGAAAGAGCGTGTCACCATTGCAGTCGGCCCATCGCCGGACGCCCCGAAAGAAGATCGCTTCACGGTGAGTCCTGAAGAAAGCGGCGGCTCAGTCGTAATGGCCGCGCCGGTGCGCATCGAACTGTACCGCAGCACGGGCCGCGTTCAGATAGCGTCCTAGGAGTAAGCAGAAGTGAATCGACTGAACAATAACGAAGGCTTCTCGCCGGTGGAAGTGCTGATCGCGATGGGTATTCTCTCCATTGGGATCATGGCGGTCGTTCGCCTATTTCCCGCGGGACTCGCTTTTTCGCGCGAGGCGCAGGAAAAGACCGCGGCCGTTGAGCTTGCGGAGAACTCCATTTCGCGAATGCGCATGAGCGGCGCGGGCAACCTCCTCGGCATCGCGCAGGCAGGCGCGCTCTATGGCAACATTGCGGAAGCGAACTCGACTTATCTTGGCTCGGAGGGGCGTGTCGAACTCGGCAATATCGTTGACGGATATGCCGCGTCGGTGCGCCGCGTGAACGGTTCGGGCGAACAGGCTCTTGTGCGCGTGACCTATACGGTCGATATGGCCGATGGGCGCCGCGAGACCTTCGTCACGTACGTAACGGATTATTGATGTCAGATCGGGCGATGCGTGCCATGAAAATTTCCGAGGCAAAGGGCGGGTTCACGCTCACCGAACTGCTCGTCTCAACAGCGATCTTCGCGCTATTGATGACGTCGATCGGCGCCCTTTTTGTCGCCAGTCTCCACGCGATGAAACGCGGATATCAAACGCAACAAGTGATGGAGTTATCGCGCGGCACTTTCAATGTGATTGAGCGCGACTTAACGACCATGTTCACCTCGCGCGATGCCGGTCAGTACTACCAGTTCTACGGGAACGAGTACGGGATGATGATGGTCGGCATGCTGCAACTGCGCGATGAAAACGGCCGCGAATACAATCGCGTAGGCCGCGTGACGTACGTCATTTATCCCGTGGTGATTCGCGCCCCGGAACCAGGTCTTGGCTTTTATGTGACGCAGCCGTTTGCGCTGGACTACAGCCAGAAATATGGCGTACAGGGTTACGACCCTGCCCAGCCCGACACGGACTTTCACCTCACGCGCGGCATGCGTTTTTCGCCCGCGAACGAGGGAGACCCTGAACGCGAAATCGCCGTTGCTGCATTGATTCGCTACGTCGAGCCCGGGGTGTCCGACCTCGATTCATTCCCCTTCGACTGGGAGGCCTTGATACAAGACACGGAAGCGAATCCCGAGTTTCCACAAAACACCAGCAGCGAATCGATTCGCTCTCAGTTGAACGATTCGCTTGAGGCGGGCATCTTGAGCACCAGCCCGTCGAACGATCTCAACTTTCTCGCGCGGTTGAACGACGCCCGAGATCAGATGCTCTCCGCCAAGAAGCGCGATTTGTGGTTAAAAATGCTCTCGTGCCAGAAGTATTGGATCCCCAAGCTCGTTGGCGGCGCGCCTATCCTGCCGAACCCGTGGGGACGCACGGATGAATTGGGCAATGTCACAGAGCGGTGCTGGTTGCAACAAGGCAGCGCGGCAGTTGTCGTGAATCCGCGCGATTTCGTCGCAGTGGAAAGTCTGGGTGTGTATACGAACGATTATTGGACGACCTTTCCAATGGTCGCGTACCAGCCGAAATCGTTATTCGGTTACAAGCCGTTCTTCGAGTTTGGCCGCGTCACCTCAGATACCTCCACTGATCTCATGCCGTTCTGGAATGCAAACCGCCGATCGTACGCGGGAAATCTCAAGTTCCCTAACGACAATATCGACAACGATCAAGATCAGATGGTCGATGAAAACGGCCCTGATGGCGTGGACAACGACAACGACGGGCTTATCGACGAGCCAGACGAGTTGGGTGAACGCATGATCGTCGCGGGGATGAACGATCCAGGCATTTTGCTGCTCGATCCAAATGCCTACAACCGCGATGGCCGCGACAACGACGCGGACGGCGTAAGAGACACCGCCGATACAGATGCCAACGGCGACCGTTTCCTGCACCCGATTGAGGCCGACGGGATCGACAACAATTTCGACGGCACGATTGACGAGTTGGGCGAAACGATTGACAGCGCAAAACTGCCGACAAGCCAGCCGGCGCTCGACGACGATGTGTACTTCTCTATCGGTTCGCCCTTGCAGCCCAGAATTCCGGAAGTCGTCCTGTTCCGATTACCAATGATTTATCCGCCGGCGCACTTCGGCGCGCCGACGTTTGAACGAACAATGGAGCAATTGGTCGAGGTGCCGACCGCCTATACGCGGTCTAAACTGGCCGGCGCGCAGCCGTAGTTTTCGCTCGGTGGAATTGTGTGGGCCGATCGCCCGGAAGAAGAAAGGCGATCAGGGTATGAAGCAAGGAATGCGAATGAGCCGTCTGTTGAAAGACCCGGGCCAAAGCCAATTTTGGAATTTGGAATTTGGATTGAAAGCCAAATACCGGTCAACTGCGTGTCCGGTTGAATCCAAAACCCAAAACCCAAAATCCAAAGTTCGCGAAGAGTCCGGCGCCGCCCTGATTATCTCCGTGGCGATTTTCGCCGTACTTTTGTTTATCGCGCTCACGTTCTGGTCCGCGGCGCGCATTGAGCACCAGGCCGCGGTGCGCCATCAGCAGAGTTTCCAGGGCGACATGCTGGCGAACGCGGGCCAGGCGCTCGCCGTGTCGCACTTGCGCCTCGACAAACGGTTGCACCCAAACTACACCTCGCTCGATCACGGCTGGAATACGTACTTCAACGGCGCATGGCTTGCGGGCAAGCCCTGGGCATTCAAGCACGATTTCGTGGGGGCAATGGTGCTCGACCGCACATGGACCAGTTGGGTCAACGCCACGCCATACAAGCGTGTGCCCTACATCGATTATTGGGTTGACGTCAAACGGCAGGAAGCGGAACTCGACTTTACAGTACAACGCGCGCTCTATCTCGACGGCGTGGACGGCATCGATAACGACGGCGACGGCGACGTGGACGAAGCGGACGAAACCCGCGAGTCGCTCGGCAGCGCGCTGGCGCAGATCAAGAACCCCTTGTTTGTGCCGCGGTTTCAGGTATTCGCAAACGACGACACTGGCGTGCCTACGCTGATCTCGCTGCTCGATCAACAATACGCGGATCAGACCACCGGCAACGCAAGCAACAGCGATTTCCTTTCCGCTTACGATTTCCCGGTGCAGTACGCCTACGATTTCGCAAACTACGATCCCCGGTACGACAGTCCAAACGAAGTCTTTGGCGCCTATCACAACGGCGTGTTCAACGATATCCAGCCTTACGATAGTGGGTGGCCCGCCCGTCGTCTCACTCCGCAACAAAAAATGAATCTTTGGACCGATGTGGACAGCGACGGTGATGGCCTGCGCGACGCGATGTGGATTCCGATTGGCGTCGAAGTATTCCGCGGCGGTATCGATCGCGATGGCGACGGCCGCGTGGGCGCGGATGAAGGCGGCGACGGCATCGACAACGATCTGGATGGTGTCGTAGACGAGCCCGACGAGACGGCGGTCTTCGTGTACTGGGGCGGCAACGATGGGCTCGACAACGATCAAGACGCGCAGATAGACGAGGCCGACGAACAACGCGTCTATCTTACTGCGCCGCTCATCGCCGACAGCTATTGGGCCGGTCTCGATTACGAAGATAACAACGGCAACAATACCGTTTTGGAAAACGACCTGGTTGATAACGACGGCGACGGCACGATTGACGAAGCCAATGAAGGCATCGACGAACCCGCCGAAGCCTCGATCCTGTTGACCGCCAGTGACGGCGTGAACAACGACGGCGGCGTCAATCCCTGCGTTGGCTTGCTCGACAGCAGTCGTGCGCCGCTCGATTACAACGATCCCGGCGAAAACATCCCGATACTGGGCCAGTTCTACGTTCGTGTCAATTTGGTTACGCTGAACGAATTCATCACCGCGCCAGGCAACCCAATTCAGATCGCCACTGCGACGGACAGCAGTCTGCATCTATCCGATCCAGGCAATCCTTGCGGCCCTTCAGTCGACCGCTTGGACAACGACTTCACGCAGATCGTGAACGACACCCACGGACACGCGTTCCTCGAGCCCTTCGATCCGCAGTTCGACGGTGGCGGAAATGTCAATTTCCCGTGGACCGAACCGGGCATTCTGGCCGGCGTGCAGCAGAACCGCGCGCGGTCATACGCACGGATCAACGTCGATCGCGACGATCCCGACAGTTACTACGCCGCGCTGTCTGGCGCGCTCTTCCCCGCAATTCCAAACGGCAGTCCCTACCACGTCGTCGCCACCTGCGCGGGCGAAGTGGTATGCGTGGTCGCAGGCCGCGTCGCGGTCCAGATTGTCGATGAAGCCTCGAAGTTCAACCTGAACGCCGCGGGCGCCATCGCCACGGCGCTTGAACTCGATCCCAACGACACCTCGCGCCCGCAGGACAACATGCGTCTCATCCCGACGCACAACGAAGGCATCCACGCAGGCGAACTCGATCCGCGCGTATTGCCAGGGGTCGGCGTAGAGCGCGGGCTCGACTTCGCCGTCGAACGCACCGGCGAACACCGCGACGCCGGCGGCGCGGGCAAACCGCAGAATTTCACCGACGCGGGAAATCTGGGTCTGCTGAACCCGAACGATCAAAACGACAGTGATAGCAATGGCACCTTCGACAACAACGCAGAAGCCGGCTACGCATACGATACCTACCTCCCCGGATTCGGCATGACCGACGACAACGCGAACGCGTTGCAGTTGCAGTTCAACGGCATCGACGACGACGGCGACGGCGCGTATTACCTCAACGACAACCGCGACAACGACAACGACGGCGTTTTCGACGAACCCGACGAAGCGCGCTTCGGTATTGACGAACCCTTCGAAGGCATCGACGAACCCCAGGAACTGCAACTGTTCCGGCCGCTGCGCAACCGCCTCGCGGAGCTCGATGGGCTCGACAACGACAACGACGGCTCCGTGGACGAGATCGGCGAACTCGCCGATAAGCTCTACAACACCGGCGACGAAATGCGTTCCGCGCTGTTCGGCGAACTGTCCGATGGCGGTATCGCTGTCGTTGAACCGTTGCGCATGGCCGTCACCGTACAGTCCACCGATTCCAACGCCCGCTACCAGCACTACGTCGGCGACGCGCAGGGCGACCTCGCCCGCAACATCCCGACCGACACCGCGCCGGTCACCGGCATGAAAATCGACTACAACCACGCCACTGCCGATGCGATCGTGAACGCATTGAAAGAAGACTGGTCCTATCCGTCGTTTGACGATGTGATCCGCACCGAAGCGGCATACCCGCCAATTCCCCCGCAGTCGGACGAGTTCACCAGCCTGACTGGATCGTCCAAGGGGCCCGGCAATCCGTACATGATCGCCGCGTCCGCGTTTCCCGAAGCGCGCGCGTTTCGTCTTGCGAACAACGTGGATGGTTACGTCGGCGAAATGTTCTTCACCGCCGCTTACACCGCCGGTCTGCGCCGCGAGAGTTCGACCATCGTGGGCGCGCCAATCGGCGTGGTGGATACGCGATTCGGGCCCTTTAACCTCGCCACCGATCTGACGCTGAACGACCTCACATTCTTGACCCCGCCGGGCCGCATTTTTGAAGCAGACGCAGGCCTGCGCGCGTACCAGCTCGCGCTGAACATCGTCGATTCGCGCGACACCGACCACCTGCGCAACACCGCGTTCCAGCGTCAGGGCGACGACTGGTGGACTTCGCTCTTCGCGCCCGGGTCGCAACCCATCCGCGAAATCACCTACGGCTTCTCCGGCACCGAAGGCATCCGCATCAACGAGATTATGGTGCGCGCCGTGCGCCGCATCGAAGCCGAATCGAACTACGATCCCGATCCGCTCGATCTTGATGTGTTCCCCGAAAACCGTCCGAATGTGTTTGTCGCCGGAACGGAAGTGGACTTCAACGTCGCTACGACGACGATGTATGACTTGGTGACGGGCACGGCGACTGTGCCGAGCGGGCAGCAGGAATGGCGTTACTTCCCCGATACCGGCGATCCTATTGCCGATCGCGTGGGGCTCGGAAAAACAGCAGGGTTCGATACAGATGCTTTTGAGATTTCGGACGGTACCTTTGCCTACGATAATTTAATCCAATTCCGTATTACGCCTAGCGCACAAGTGCCGCCAGGTCGCTACTACCTCATGATCAATACAGTCGGCGCCGACGGACGTCCCACGGTAGATGACGGCGGAGACATTCTCTACCGCGTGAAATACGCGCGGGACTCTGAGAACGACATCCTCGATGACGTTAGTGGTTTTGACGATGGCTCGTTAGCGATAGATCCCTTTAACGATCCGGTAATCAATACAACTGTCCGACCGCTGCCATTCGTTGGCCGCGTCGACGCCGGAACGCAATATGGGTGGGTGTTTTTGCCGACGCAAACCGTTGACGAAATCGCCACGCCTCTTCCGGTTGGATACGAAGGCTATGCAGGAATACCGAACGAAACCTTTCTTAAAAACTATGCATTGACCGTAGTTGTTCCGCCGTATTCGCGGATCCCGGCCGAACAGTACTCGCTGTATGTGGCAATAAAGAAATCTGCCGACGACAGTCAACGCCTCGCGATTAACTTCATCGATCTAAGCCAGGAACCCGATCACGAGTGGGTTGAAATTGTAAATGTTTCCGAATCATCGAATCCGATCAACCTTAGCAACTGGATACTCGAAGTAGGCGGCGGCGCAAACGACCCGCTCACGCGCCGCTTCACGATCCCCGCGAACACGCAGATCGCGCAAAACGGTTCACTCCTGCTCGTCACCGACAAGTACGACAACAACTTCGGTCAGATGCCAAACGGCATCGGCGCGACCAGCGATAATACTAATTTGGGATCGTTGGCCATTCCGCCAATCATACCAAGCAGGTCCGAAATTGCGATTCCGCGATATTTTGCGCCGGGTGACTCATATTTCGATGCGAATCGAAACGACCCGATCACACCCCTTGGAACGATGGGAGTAGGCGTAGACACTTGGACAGGTCAATGGGGCGTTCCGCTTGCGAGCAACTTAAACGCGCAGAGCGACTTCCAGCGCGTGGCCGGTTCTGTCGATTTCGTGGATAAGAACGGCGACGGCATCTCGAATGCGTTCGACAACACCCTGCCGGACGATGCACTCGTTTCAACGACCTACGCGGAACTCGCGGGCGGCTTGCCGAACAAGCCTTGGGACCGCATTGTCCAACTTCAGACGGTGCCAATCGTGAATGAGGCGCAGGTGGCAGAGTTGGTTCTTAGCGGCGGCAACTTCCCGAACTATCCCGACGAAGACTTTTCAGACAATGATGGCGACGCGACGGAGTTGATGCGTGACGGCATCGACAACGACGGCGACCGCATCTACTTCGACAACGACAACATCGACAACGACGGCGATACGCTTATCGATGAAGGCGCCGATGGCCTCGACAACAACAGTAATGGTCTCTTCGATGAAGCGCTTGAAAGCGAAGGCACCGATGAACTTGTCTATACGATCTACGACCTTGACGGCATCGACAACGACGGTGACGGTCTCATTGACGAAGGGCGCGACGGAGTGGACAACCCAACCGCCAACGGTCTTATCGACGATTATGCAGAGAGCGAAGGTTTCAATATTTCCGAAGGCGTAGACGAAGGCGCGGTGCCTCGCTTCTCACAATTTGACCCGCTCCTTGCCGCGCTGAACCCCGTGCCGGGATCCTTCAGCCGCTTCCCAACATCCATGCTGTTCGCAAACGAACCAAGTTGGGTGAAGGGTCTTGACCAAATCGCAAACGACGACACGATGCCGGAATGGAAAGAGTTCACCGAACGCCGCTTCTACCCCGGCGATAACGTGCGCGTGACCCTCTACGCCGGACTGCCCGAAGAAAACTTCGTCGTCGATCGCGTGACCTACAATCAGAACGACGTCGAGAACCGTGCGCCGGACGACGTGATGTCCATGTTCACCGTCGTCGGCGGGAACGATACGTACCAATCGCGTTTCCGCATGGAAGTGCCGGTGCTCGGCGATTCCAACGGGAATCCGCGCGCGTGGCCGGAAAACACGATGGGCGTCGATTTCTACCGTTCGCTCGAACGCAAACACCCGTTGTTCCCCGGCGATCGTTTCGGTGTGGCCAACCGCTGGACGGCCACCGACGGCAACTACGACGATTGGGCCCCCGGCACGAACCGCTGGTTCTTCGACACCGAAGCGGCCGCCGCGCCGTTCGAAGCCAGCATGATGAGCGACTTGCAGTACAACGATCCTGTCACCGGTCTTCTCACGTCGCTGTCCGGCCAGTTATTCTTTGGCCACGGCTTCTCGGGATCGCCGTTGCGCGCAAACTTCTTCCAGCGCGTGTTGTCCGATCTGCGCTTTGGCCCAGATGCGACGACCGTGCGTCTCGCGTCCGACGACGGTCCCGTCGTGCCGGATGTGTTGATGGGCGACAATCGCCTGCTGTTGTCGCGCGCGCGTGTGCGCAACGCAAACTTCCGTTCCCCCGGCGATTTGCTCACGGTGCCGCATATGACCTTGACGCGCACCTACGCCGATCGCGAGCACAATCTGCTGGGCCGTGAAGCGGTCCAGGGACCGACCGTGGTGCCGGAAAACCTGGTGCCTGCGTTCCCGAATCTGCCGCCTCAACTCAAAGGCGGAACCATCGGCATGGATTTCCCGAAAGATCTGCGCGCGCTGATCGACATCGCGTCCTTCGATTCGATCTCGCTGAATGTGGGACAGGCGGACTTCTATCCGTTATACCCATTCATGGGATCGCTTACCGGTGGAGGATTAACGAACCTCGCAGAATGGAAGCGTGCGGACGGATCGACGCCGAGTTCGAGCGACATCGATACCAACCACACCTATCGCGCCCCCGTGTCCTGGTCGCCCGTGTTCCTCGCATCGCTCGATCCAAACGGGTCGGAGCCGGAAAGCGACAGCTTCGCAGGTCTTCAGACCATTACGATTACGCAGGCGGGAACACCGCAATACCCGAACCTGTTTGATTGGCCGGGCTACCCGATCCAGATGGCATCGCTGTATCGCAATGCCGATCTCGGATACGTACAGCCGTACAACGCTACCAACTGGCTGTTGCAGGATCCCTTGAGCCCCGCATCCGCACGTTGGCCGATCGAGCGCCGCGCGGTAATTTACGTGTCAACCAATCCAGATGGTTTCCGGCCGGAGACACAGCCGAGCCATGACATCTACCCGCCGACCTCCGCAACCACTACGCCGTATCCCTCTGAGGCGTTGTTTGTGTGGGATGGCGCGGACGGTCTGCCGAATGGCGAATACGATCTCTATGTCGTGACCATGCCCGATCTGACGGGGCTGTTCGCGTCATCGCAATTGCGCGACGCGAGCCGCCAGGATTGGCTCCCCTTCAAACTCGATCCAAGCAGCGGCCAACTGCGCCGCCGCCTGGCAATCGATGTTCAGGTGTTGACGGACAAAGACGGCGATCGCAAATGCTGGATCGACGGCCGCGCACCTACCAACCCAACGGTTGGAATGCCCGACACGGTCGAGCTTGGCTTCAACACGCAAAGCCCCGGCAGTGGAGTGCAGGATCAGCGCGAGAAGTTCCCGCTCAAGGGCGGTCTCGTGCCCGCGAGCGATGGCACCGTGCACTACGGCGTGGTGAAGATTGAAAACAATTTCCTCGGCGTGTTTGTGCGCAACTGGGCGTCGCCGGGTGCGGACAACGTCAACGCCGTATCGCGCGTGGTGCTCATGTCGCGCGACCGCACGCCGGGCCGTATCAACATCAACACCGCCCTCACCCAGCCAATCATCAACAACGTCACGGGCGATCCCGATATCTTCAACCCGATGACCGGTCTGGTGGGTTTCAAGTCCGTTTACACACCGGATGCGACAGCAGGTTCCGATCTCGGGCTGTTCTCGCCAATGCCGTGGGCCGACAATGATGACGTCGGCACGGCTGCGCCCTATAACACCAGCATCTACGGCGCAGTGCTTACGCGCGCCACGCAACTCGTCGGGCCCACGTCGCCGCAGTTCCTGAATCCGCTGTTCCTGGCGCGTGGTGAACGGTTCATGGACTTCAACAGCGACGGCCTTCCAGATTCGCCGTCTGACCTTGATAACGATGCGAACCAGCAGCCCGACTTCTCCGTGCGCTACGACGGGCGCTACCTGTTAAGCCCCGGCGAACTCGTCGTCGCTGGAGATGAAGGCGCGTTTGGTCCGCGGCCCATGCTGATAATGCCGAGCATCCTCTCGCAATACGCGACGGATGACGGCGCATCGCCCAATGCATTCCAGAAAGCGCAGCAGTTCGACGAACTGAAAGAGCGCTACGCGCGCATGGGTAACAGCGTGACCACGGTGTCCGACACTTTTGAAATCTACGTCACCGCGCAGAGCGGCTACGCATTCGACAACAACCGCGACGGAATCGTGAACTGGCGCGACGACAACGAATTCGTGATCAGCGGCGAAAAGAAACTCCGCACGGTGTACGAACGATAATGCCATTTTGTGGTTGCTTTAGGAGTGTGATGTGATGTGCGCGACAAAAGTATCTCGACTGTTTCGGTGGGCGTGCATTGTCGCGCTTGCCGTGGCGCCGATAACTGCGTTTGCGCAGGCGCCATCGACGATCCTCGTCGCGTGCCAGAACGCGGGCAACTGCCCCACGGGCGGCCACAATTCGCCGTATACGGATTTGCAGGAAGCAATTGACGATGCCGTCGCGGATTCCGTTGTGCTCAATCAGCAGGTTTTGTTGCTCGTTGCCGGTGGACCATGGGTAGGAAACTTCACGATTCCCGCGGACGCGAACGTGCGCATCCTCGGTCTTGCGTTCAACACGCAGCAGACGATCACAATCATTCCCGGAACCGGCGCGACCGGCGGCACGTTTACGTTGTCGTTTACCAGTCCGCTCGACGGATCGACGGACACCACGACAGACCTTGATTTCGACGCGACGGCCGCGGAAGTACAGACCGCCCTCGAAGCGTTGACAACCATCGGCACGGGCAATGTCACCGTCACCGGTCCCGACGGCGGCCCTTACGACGTGAATTTCACCGGCGCACTGGCGAATGTCGCTGTGCCGATCCTCGTGCCCGATGATGCACTGCTCACCCCGGCGGACGCGTTCGTCCTGGTGCTATCCAGCGATGGGCCTTTCAGCACGATAATTCAAGGTCCCGGCACGGGCGCGGTGTTGACGATTGACGGTTCAACGCCCGAATCGCGCGATGCCGGAGTGGATCGCGATCGGTTGATCATCGAAGGGCTCACCTTTACCGGTGGCGACCGCGGCATTCGTGTCAATGGCGGTTCGGACACAACGGCAAAGATCGAGCCGGTGCTGAATCGCTTGTACATTCGTGAAAACGGCGCGGCTGCGGGAGATGCAGGCGTTGCGGTCGAAGGGTCGGCGCGTCCGCTGATCGTGAACTGCAGCATCAGCGAAAACGGCGGCAACGGCATCAGCATTATCGATGGCGCCGGCCCAGGCCTCGCGGACGCAGACATTCTGCATTGCACAATCGTTGGCAACGACGACAGTGGCGTGTTCGTCAGCTCGGGCAACACGGTGAGCGTGCGGAATACGCTTGTCTATCAAAACGGCACGGGCACCGGTGAAGGCGGGATTGTTTTTGAAGACAACGCCTTTATCGATCCTGACTTTGGGCCACTGGATGGATTGGACGTCGCTACGGGCAATCCAATCGACGTAAATATCTTTGGTTCTAATCTGGTGGAAGGCGCAACCACGCTGGTGTCCTTCGGCCCGCCAGCAAATCCGGGGACCGCGGCGATACCGCCTTACGGCGCGCAGACCGACGCGCAGCTTTCTGACGTGCAGTTGCCGCCTGCGTACAACGGCATTCCCGGCCAAATCGATGTAACGCTGCAACGCGGCGATGGCGCGCAGATCGTCGTTCCAAACGGTTTCACCTACACCGCCGATCTTCTCGGGACACCTCCCGTGCCGATCGTGTGGCAGGTCGATCCGGGTTGGGGCCCCATCAACAACACGACGACCGCGGGCGTGGATGAAAGCGCGATCGATGTGTACGTGCTCGGCGCGTTTTTCGACCGCGATGTAGACGTATTCTTCGATATCGATGACGACGATATCCTCGACGCGAACGAACAATCGCCGCGTGTGCAGTGGATTTCGTCTGGACGTCTTTTTGTGCGCGTACCTTCGAGCACCACCGCAAATCGCGTGGACGTATACGTGCGCAACAACCTGACCGCTCAGGTATCACCCGCCGGTCCCTTGGAAGAATACGAATACCGCGCTGGTTTCGGCCTCGGCCCGGATATTACTTCGATCATTCCGAATAGAATCGATACGACTGCCGGAAGTGCGGGCACAACCGCGGAACTACCGGATATCCTCGGCGCGAATTTTGTCACGGGCGCGGTTGTGAAGATCGGCGGCATCGTATGCCCCTACGCATCCCTCACCGCAAACCGCATCACCGATATTGTCATCCCTGTCTCCGAGTTCGGCGGCGGCGGCGTGTACGACGTCGAAGTCATCAACCCCGACGGATTGAACGACATTCTCCCGCGCGGCTTCTCGTACTTTGCGGACAGCACGCCGGGCCTCGATGCATTGCCATGGCGCGTATCGAACTTTGTCGAGCGCGGAACGGCAACGACGCTGAGCCTGCTAGGGCATGGGCTGGATTTCGATGTAGATCTGGTTGAGAACACAACAGCAACGGTATTTGGAGACGACCTCCAGCCGATCGCACAACGTGAGATCGTGTTTGGGTATCCCGCCGATACAAATGGCCTTGGCCTTGCCGCCGGCGTTTCCGTCGTCCCCATCAATGTCGTGAACGATGGCACAGCAAGCGGCAGCGTATCGACGACGCCGTTTGATACAACCAATTTGGTGTACACCGAAGTACGCACGAACCTTGCACCGGGCGCAGGCCGTGCGGTGTATTTCGCAATCAATTCCGCGACGATTGCGACAGTTGCGGCCACGGACGTGATACAGCTCGACATTGAAAATTACCGCCTCACGTACAACATCTTTGTGGGTGAAGTGCAAGTGCCTGCGGCAAGCATCACGGTTATCACCGCGCCGAACCCGCCAGGTAATTACAATGGCGTGATCCAATTCCCCGCGCCGACCCAGCCTGAAGGCGTGTTTGGCCCGGTGGACATCCGCGTTGAAAGCCCCATCGGTACTACTGAAAACCAGACTGGCGAATTGCTCTATACGATCGCGGAAGACGCTTACAGCTATCGCCGCAGCGGCACCGGCGAGTTCCCGCAGGTTTCCGCCGTCACCCCAAATACCGTGCCGGACAACGGGCCGCAGACCATTCAGTTCACGGGGCAAAACTTCCTTGGCCCGGTCGCTTCAGGCGTATACACGCGCGTGCTGCTGGATGGCGACGCAACGATTAATGGCAACGAACTTGATCTCAGCGCGGTAGCTGGCGCGTACTCGATTGATTCGATTGCGCAGATCACGAAAGTGCTCGACCTCGACGCGGTCGATCCCGGACCCATATTTACGATTCCGCGCGATGTTCCCGTCGATGTCGTAGTCGAACAGTTCGACGCAGTGAATGGCGTCGTGTTGACGGATGGTACTAACCCGCTTCGCTCACGATTGCTGGGCGCCGTAACGTTCCGCGATGTGGTTGCCGCGCCGACCATTACGACTATCACGCCGAACACGGGCCCGGTGGGCGGCAGCGATACCGGTGCGTTTCCTGCGCAGATTACGGGAACCAATTTTGGCGTTGCCGAGCCAATCGTTTTGATCGGAAGTTCGCAAGCAGTTGTTACAAACCACAATGCAACGACAATTGACTTACAAATTCCCGCCGCGCCTAACGGCCTGCCGGGCATATACGACGTTACCGTGATCCGCACCGACGATTTCGTTGAAGCAACACTGGTAGACGGCTTCACATATTACATGGACGGCGCGCCGACCGTCGTCGATCTGTCGCCAAACCACAAGACCTTCGATTCCGCGAATCCGCCCGCGACGGTGGAATCCGTGTTCATCACGATCTACGGCTACAACTTCGATGACGACGTACGGATCACATTTAGTGACAGAATTGCGTTGCCGGTGGATTTGCTCGCGATGGACGACAGCACACATCCCGGGCGCATCCGCGTGATCTCGCCGAACGAAATCGCGGTGGAAATCACCACCGCCGATCTCGCGACGATACTGGACGCGACCGACTACACCGCTGGCGTGGCAACCATGGGCGTCACCGTGCAGAATAAGGCAGATACCGTTTTGGTGGGCAGTGCAGACGCAGCTAGCCTCACCAGCGCGCCGCCTGAGCCGTTCCTGGTCTTCAGCGATGCGCGCGGCGACATGGAAATCCTCACGCCCGAGCTGTTGTTCAACGACGTCTATCTCAACAATCAGGACGACTACATCAACGTGTCGCCCGGCGCGGGCAGCATCTCGGTTGAACCCGTTATCCTGCGCACGCCGTGGGTCGGCAAACTGTTTCCGGATCCCGTCGCGCACCCGCTGCTGAATACCGCCGGCACATTCACCGACGGCGAACCCTACACGCTGACAGATTTTGAACTGGACGCGCGGCCCAGCGGCGACGGTCCTGAGATTGGTGCGGACGAAATTCTCGAAGCCGCCGAGCTCGAGATTTGTTCGTGGTACTTCGCGCGCGTTACGCCAAACCCTGTGGGCGTCACCGCGCCGAATCAGCTTACTATCGAATTGCAGTACACGGGCAACTGCGGCGGCACGCCTTTCATCGTGCCGCAAGGCGGCGACCCGCGCGATGCGGCGGACCGCATCGATCTGCAGCTTTATCAGAACCCCGGGAACGGTTACTACATTTACACCAACCAGGATTCGATCAGGACACTGATCGATGAACGCGACGGCTTGTCCGGCGTCAGCGGCGACGGCATCGCGCCGGACGATCTAATCGCCGACGGTCACGCGGCGATCTACATGCAAAATGGATCGAACATCATCGGGCTTGCGAACTCGCAGGAAGCCCCCGCCGCAATCCTTGCGCCAGATTCCGATCATCTCACGGACGGCGGTGTCATCAGCGGCGACGCAATCACCGGCCGCCATTTCCTGATCGATACCGTGCCCCCGCGCATGTTCCTTGAAGCATACGGCGGCGCGGTCCTCTACGACGACATCTTCGCGGGAAGTGTTGTAATCAGTCCGCCGACGAACGATACATTGTCGGCGATTGACATCAGTGCTCCACCATTTCATCCTGCGGGCTATCCAGATCCCAACGCGACGCCCTATCGTCCTTCGCTCGCCGATCCGCCCGACGCGGCGAATTGGCCTGCGGATGATGGCGGAATCTACTTCCGAGATGTGGTGCCGACAATTGAAAATGGCTTGCAGGTGATGTTCAACCACGGCAGCATCGCGAACTGGTATCCCGATCCGCTGCCGACCGTATTGAACGGAGAGACTCTCGACATCGGCATTCGCATGGTATTTATCGATCCGCCGGTGACGAATCCGAACGCGAACCCGCAGCGCGCGATTCCGGGGTTGGATTTCTACACGGGATCCCTGATTCGACAGGTGGCAGGCTTCCCGCTGCCGTCGCCAGCCGCACTCACAGAAGCCGACGATAGTGCGGCCGACGAAAATATCCTGTTGCAGGGCTATGGCCGTTGGTATCCGGACGCGACGATTGGCCTGACAGTCGGCGCCGCAAAGACTGCGACGTTTACTACAGCCAACAGGCCGGGCACGGCTGATCTCCCTGATAACGAAGGCGTGTTCGATCCGACGCTGTATCCCGGAGACTCCGTGCCGTCACCTGGCGCGATAGACGACCCTGGCAACGACATGCTCACGGTCGATTGGCAGATATTTGATCTGGCGCCCGCCGCCGCAAGTCAGGTGTGGCATGTTAACGCGCTCTTTGTCGGCGAAGACCTCGCCGTGAACGCGACCGGCTTGGCAGGTACGGAAGACACGCCGCAGATCTACGACACGCTGTTCGATCCGCTGCAACTGTGGTGGATGTACGACGTGGCGAGTTCGCTGTCCGGCCCGTCGAACTGCGAAGTCGCGCCCGATCCCGTGTTTCAGGCGCGCCTCCTCGGCAGCCGCCCTGGCATTACCGGCTATCCGTTGCCAGCATTCACGTATGGGCTCTACACCAGCGCCACCTGCGAAGGCCCCTACGTCGATTCCGGCCTGGGCTGGTCCGATTGGAGCCTCGATCCGCTCATTTCATTGCGTGAAGACTTGACGCCCGTACAACTGGCCGCGCTCAACAATCTGTATGTCATGATCGTGTTGCTCGGCGCGGACGAAGCGGGCAACGTCGAACCGTTGCGTTTCGATCCCACAACGATCAACGTAGACGCACTTCCACCCAACGCGAAGACCTTCTTCTTCACGAATCAGCAGGCGCCCGACACGAACGTGAGCCTCGAGTTGTGGTATGACCTCAACAGCAACGGGGTCATCGACGGCGGCGAACCCGTCTTCGGCGACAACCCGATCGTGCCCTACAACCCGCAATTGCGCGCGCGTTACGCCGTGTCAATCAATTCAAATGGTGACGCGCCGGGACCGTTCTTTGCTGGGTGGACGTTCCATGAGGATGGATTGCAGACGCAGCGGTATCAGGCAGGGGATCCTGACCCCGGTATAAACAATCCCCAGCGTCCGATTGGGCCGTTTGTGTCGAATTCCGATGTAGTACCCCGTATCGCCCCCGGACCGACCTTCGTGCCCGACTTCCCGGATATTGTTCCGCAACTTAACCTTGGCGCGCTTGGTAATCCCAACTCGGCCGTAACGTATCTGTTTACTGCGGCAGCCTATTACATAGACGGGGTGCCCGTCGTCGATCCTACCCCGGCATCCGCCTATTTTGTGGTGGTGCCCGCAGGCGTGGGTGACTTTGTGATGTCCCCGGAAGACGCAAACAAGCAGCCGATCAAGGAACAAGGCCGCGAATAGCTCGCGGGTTTCACAGTTGAATCGAGAAAATGTGCGCAAGCCCTTGCGCCGCATAGGACCATTGCGGTTTAATACACATAGAAGGTCAACCGAGAACGGTCTACAGCGGATGCGTGTGGTAGATATCGCGCCGATACGGGGTGTGGGAGCGAACTCGTGACAAGATTGCGACCACGACATAGGTGGAGCGTGCTGTATTGCGCGCTTGCGGTTGTCGCGCTGTCGACCGGGTGCAAAAATGAAAACCCGGTGTTCGAGACCGAATTGGTTGTGGAGACGCAGCCCGAACCCGGTGCAACGGTAAGCATCAACGGCCAGCCCTACGGGAAGACTCCCGCGCGGATACTGGGGTTGCCGCCGGGACCGGTGCTGGTCGAGGTCAACCTCGAGGGGTTCAAACGCGCCTACGACACGTACACGATTCCCGAGTCGGGCATTAAGACCGCCTCGCTGAACCTGGATCGACTGGTCGGTACTGTGACAATTGAATCGGTTCCGCCGCGCGCAACGGTATACCTAAACGACGGCACGCCCCTGGGCACGACGCCGATCGTCGATTACCGTTTGCCGGAAGGCGTGCACAAGTTCGAAGCGCACTTGGATAAATACGAACCCACGACGGAGACGATAGAAGTCCGCGCGGGCTACAAGTACACCAAACTGCTCCAGCTCAAAGCGCGCGGTAGCCAGATCGAAGTGTTTTCAACGCCGACCTCGGCGTCCATATATTTGAATAACGTGCTGCAGAAGGAAAAGACGCCCGCGCGCTTTCCGGTCACTCCCGGTGTATACACCGTGGCCGTGTACAAAGGGGGCTACATTCAGGGTGAAGAAGTGGTCGATGTGGTACCCGCATCGACCTCGACCGTGAATTTGATTCTGAAAGAAGGCGCGGTCCCGCAGGGCATGGTGTTGATCCCCGCGGGCGAGTTCACAATGGGTACGGATGATAAATCGCCGGACGAACGGCCCAAGCAGAAACTTCACGTGGAAGCGTTTTACATCGATAAATACGAAGTGACCAACGCAGAGTATAAGGCGATCGTTTCATCGCATGAATATCCCGAAAACCAGGACGAGTATCCAGTGACCGGCGTCACATGGGAGCAGGCGACTGAGTTCGCGCGGCTGGCGAAAAAGCGGTTGCCCACTGAAATTGAATGGGAAAAGGCGGCACGCGGTGCCGACGCCCGCGAGTACCCCTGGGGCAATGCATGGAACGCCGAACTCGCGAACGTCAACTCCGGCCAACTGAATTTGCGCGCGTTGCCCGTGGGCAAGTTCCGGGCCGGTGCGTCGCCCTACGGTTGTCTTGATATGTCCGGTAACGTGTACGAATGGACCTCAAGCTGGTATTCCGCGTATCCGGGCAACACGCAAATTGAGAAAGATTACGGCCAGTTGTTCCGCGTACTGCGCGGTGGATCGTTCAAGACGGGCCAGTTTGAAGCCCGTTGTATGACCCGGCGTTACGACTTGGTGACAAACAAACGGGAAGACTACGGTTTCCGTTGTGCGGCCGACATAGAAGAAGGCCGGCCATAGCGAATACCAGAAAAGCGGTGAAGTTTGTCGAAAATACTTGTCAACCCGATTTTATTATTGACAAGGATAGGGACGTATACTACAATAAATTGTAACGGGTTACGAAGTCTTGGAAGATGGGCGGTTTGTCAGAATTCGCTAACACCTGATGCGTGTTCGATGCCGCGCGGAGCGAAGCTGCGGCGCTCTACGTCGATCTGGGAAGTGCGTACCGAG
>JADLHJ010000092.1 GCA_020848835.1 Candidatus Hydrogenedentota bacterium | reverse complement strand
TTCCAGGTTACGTTTGGCCCAAGACCGCTTCGGCGGATAGACGATAAGGAACTCATGTCATGCCAAGAGCTACTAATTCACCGGCGTCACGCGATCGCCGCAAGAAAATATTAAAGCGCGCGAAAGGCTACCGCGGCGCACATAGCAAGCTGCTCAAGACCGCAAAGCAGCAGGTCGATCACTCCGGCGTCTACGCGTTCCGCGATCGCCGCGTACGCAAGCGTGAATTCCGCCAACTGTGGATCGCGCGCATCAACGCTGCCGCGCGTGCGGCGGGCATTCCCTACAGCCGGTTCATTCAGGGCCTCAAGCTGGCAGAACTCGACCTGAACCGCAAAATGCTCGCGGAAATTGCCGCGACGGACGAGGCGAGCTTTAACAAGATCGTCGAGATCGTCAAAGCCAAACTCGCAGCGGCATAACATGCGCATCGTCCCCGCGGTGGATATTCGGGGCGGACTGTGCGTAAACCTCGTGCAAGGCGACTACGCCCAGGAGACGGTGTTCGAAAAGGACCCCGTCGCGCAGGCGCGTGAATGGCGCGACGGCGGCGCGGAAATCATACACATCGTCGATCTCGACGGCGCGAAGGTCGGGCACCTCTGTATCGCGAACGAGTTGCGCGCGATGTCCGATGCCGGTATCCCCACCGAAGTCGGCGGCGGCATTCGCACCATGCGCGACCTCGAGGCCGTCTTTAACGCCGGCACCGACCGCGCGATCCTCGGCACCGCCGCGCACAAAGACCCCCGATTCCTGAAAGACGCCGTCGCTGCATTCCCCGGGAAGATCGCCGTCGGCATCGACGCGCGCGCCGGGAAGGTGTCGTTGAACGCGTGGCTCGAAGACACGGCTACCGACGCCGTAGAATTCGCCAAGCGCGTCGAAGGCGCAGGCGCTTCGCGCATCATCTATACTGACATCCTCAGCGACGGGATGATGAAGGGACCAAACGTCGAAGCGACGCGCGCCGTCGCGAAAGCGGTTTCGATACCCGTGACGGTATCCGGCGGCATGTCTTCGCTCGACGACATCCGCAAAGTCTGTGCCGCCGAACCCGATGGCGTGGATGAAGTAATCATCGGCCGCGCGCTGTACTTGGGTGTATTTACGCTACCACAGGCGATCGCAATTGCGAGGGGGGTGTCGTAGTGCATAAGAAAAGCGGTACTACCGTACCGCACTCCAAAGCGCTACGCGCGCCCGATAGACTGCCACTGGCCGCGCGAAGCGCTTTGGAGTGCGCCGAGACAGCGGTGCTTTTCTTTCTAAACGTACAAGCCCATCTTTCTTTCCCGGCTGCGGAAGCGATATGAACCCCCAATTCGGCACAGTCGTCATCGTCGGCGTAGGCCTCCTAGGCGGATCGCTCGGGCTTGCGCTGAAACAACGCGGCCTCGCCAATCTTGTTCGCGGCGTCGGTCGCCGAAAAGAAGTTCTCGACACCGCCCTCGCATTAAAAGCAATCGATGAAGGCACCCTCGATCTCGGCGGAGCAATGAAGGGTGCCGACCTCGTCGTACTCTGCACACCGGCCGCGCAGGTGCCTAGCCAACTCGATGTGGTACGCACCCGCATCGCGCCGCACGTCGTCGTCACGGACGTCGCCAGCACTAAAGCGGAAATCTGCGCGCGCGTCCGCACGAACTGGTCGGAACCGTATCGATTCGTCGGCAGTCACCCCATGGCAGGCTCGGAAAAATACGGCCCCGAACACGCAACAGCCACGCTATACGAAGGCTGCATCACACTTGTGGAACCTCGAAATAATCACGCAGACGACGCCTACGAAAAAGTCGTTTCGCTATGGGCCGCCGTCGGCGCGCGCGTCGTTGAAATTCCGGCGGACCTTCACGACGGTATCGTCGCAAAGACCAGCCATATCCCGCATATCATCGCCGCGCTCGTCGCGGAGCAGGCCGCAAATGCTGGCGACGTGAAGCATCTCGTTGGCAAAGGCTTTCGCGATGTGACCCGCATCGCCGAAGGCCGCGCAGAAATTTGGCGCGATATCTGCCTCACGAACCGCAATGCGATCGCCAAAGGGCTGCGCGAATTTGGCGCGCAGTTGAATGCCGTCCGCGAGATGATTGAGCACGGCGAAGCCGACGATCTCGATCGCTTCTTTCAAGCCGCGCAAGCTGCGCGCCGCAAAGTGCTCGACGAATGAGCGGCCTCTTCGTCACATTCGAAGGCATCGAAGGCTGCGGCAAGTCCACGCAGACCGCACTACTCAAAAAGCGCATCGAAGCCGAGGGCCGCAAAGTCGTCGTCACGCGCGAACCGGGCGGAACCGCCACAGGCGAAAAAATTCGCGGCATCCTGCTCGATCCAACCAACACCGAAATCAAGAACGTTGCCGAACTCCTGCTCTACGCCGCCGCGCGCGCGCAACACATCGATGAAGTCATCCGCCCCGCGCTCGCCTCGGGCGCGATTGTCATTTGCGATCGCTTCGCCGACTCCACCACGGCCTACCAAGGTGCGGGCCGCGCCATCGAGCGCCATTTCATCAAGCAGGCCCACGAAATCGCCGTGCGCGACACTTGGCCCGACCTCACAATACTCATGGATCTCCCCGCCGAATACGGACTGGAACGCGCGCGCGCCACGCGCGAATTGGATCGCATCGAAAACGAACCCCTCGCGTTTCACCGCGCGGTACGAAACGAATTTCTCCGCGTCGCCGAACACGATCCGCTCCGCGTGCGCACGGTAGACGCGACGCGCACAGTCGAAGAACTGTCCGAAACGATCTGGCGAATCGTGGAACCGCACCTGCCATGAGTTTCGCCGACATCCGCGATCAGGAAATCGCGCTGCGTCTTTTGCGTAACTTTATCGAACAAGATCGCGTACCCAATGGTCTGCTTTTCTGGGGACCCGGCGGCGTCGGAAAAAATCTCGCCGCGATGGAATTCTCGAAGGCACTGAACTGCAAAGTATCAAAATTCGACGCCTGCGGCGAGTGCGTCACCTGCCGAAAGATTGATCACGGCAACCATCCCGACATCCGCGTGCTTGCGCCGAAGGACAAATCGCGCCTCATCAAAAAAGATGAAATCGACGAAGTAAATGAATTCGCCGCGCTACGCCCCTTCGAATCGCAGTGGCGAATCTTCATCCTGCACGACGCCGAGCGCATGAATCCGACCGCGCAGAACCATTTCCTGAAAACGCTGGAGGAACCGCCGGGCCGTTCGTTGTTTATTTTGTTGAGCGAGCATCCACGAATGTTGCTGCCCACGATTCGCTCGCGATGCCAGGCCGTGCGTTTCCGTGCGTTGCGACGCGAGACCGTCTCCGAATTGCTCCGACGCGATCGCGATCTCCCGCAAGACCTCGCGGACAGCATCGCCGAGATTGCCGAAGGCCAGATGTCCCGCGCGATTGATCTCGTCGATTCCGAGAAACGCCAGGTCGCGTTGTCGATAGTTGATCGGCTCGCCTCCGGCGACGACCCGGTCGAGATGGCCGAGGAGTTCTCGAAATTTCTCGAGGACCGCCGCAAGCAGATTGAAACGGCGGTGAAAGCCGACGCCGCTGCGGACAACATGGACGAACAGAGCAAGGCCGACGCGGAAAGTGCGAAAGAAGAGCGCCTCGCCCTCCTCGCGGCCACCGTCCGGCGCGATATCGTCGAGTACCTTTACCTCATGCAAACGTGGTACCGTGATGTGATGGTGGTCGACGCCACTGGCGGTAACGGTCCCATTTGGAACAAAGACGTGAAGGGCGGACTGGGCAAGTCGCGCGGCGGAAATTCGAGCGCGAAGATTGCCGCGATCGAACAGGCCCGGGTGAATTTGGATCGGTTCATCCCGGAAGAACGCGTGTTTCGCGACCTGTTTTTTGCGCTTGCCTCGAAGTAAGGATGACCACCTAAACGAAGAATCAAGCGAGGTTCGCACGATGGATGGCGACTTAGTTGCTCCACTGTTTGTGCTTATGTTCTTCGCGGTATCTATCTGCGCGACGATACTTTGGATTTGGATGATTATCGATTGCGCGATGAACGAACCGTCCGAAGGAAACGATAAGATTGTTTGGATTTTAGTCATAGTGCTTACAGGATGGGTCGGCGCGCTGATATATTTTTTCTTCCGGCGCCCAAAACGAATGGCGTTGTACAGCGCTAGATTTCGATAAGCGCGGAACAAATCCGCGAGGAGTATAGATTCAAATGCAGATCACAAAAATACGCCTGCGCAAACCGACGCGGGTGTTCACTTTCTTGTGTGAAGAGGATATTGCGCTAGCGCGCAACGAAGACTGTATCGTTCGCAGCGAGCGCGGGCTCGAGTACGGCACCTGCATCGTGCCGCCGGAGGCGATTCCCGACACCGCGAAGGCCCGATATAAGATGAGCGTGGTCCGCAAGATCACGCACCAGGACGAGACCACCTTCCACCACATTCAGATGGAAGAAGAACGCGCGCTGGAAACCTGTCGCTTGCGCGTGCGTGAACGTAGCCTCCCGATGAAGCTCGTCGATGCGGAGTACACCTTCGATCGCCATAAGATCATTTTCTATTTCACCGCGGATGACCGCGTCGATTTCCGCCAACTCGTCCGCGACCTTGCCCAGGACTTGAAGACGCGCATCGAACTGCGTCACATCCAGGTTCGCGACGAAGCGAAAATCCTCGGCGGCATCGGCGTTTGCGGACGCGAACTCTGCTGCTCCACCTGGCTGCGCGAGTTCAAACCCATCTCCATGAAGATGGCCAAACGCCAAAACCTGTCGCTGAACCCGTCAAAGATCAGCGGCCAATGCGGACGCCTCCTGTGCTGTCTAAGCTACGAAAACGAGCAGTACCAGGAAGGTCGTGGACGCCGCGAGATGTCCGCGGTCGCCGGGCGCGATATTGACGATCCGGTCGAGTATCAGGACGCGATGGGTCGCGAAGGCGCCTTCGGTCCTTCTGAAATCCGGCACAAGCCGGCGGACTGGCAAGAGCGCCTTGAGGAAATGGATGGCAGCGAAAATATGGACGCGATCGCCGTCCTTGATGAAGGCGAAGATGAACATGCC
Source organism: Candidatus Hydrogenedentota bacterium (assembly GCA_020848835.1). Lineage (GTDB taxonomy): Bacteria > Hydrogenedentota > Hydrogenedentia > Hydrogenedentales > SLHB01 > JABWCD01. Next base: position 12,156 of record JADLHJ010000092.1, on the reverse strand, counting down.
GCGGTCGTTGATTTCGTCGACGATCGAGATCCGGTGTCAGACGAAGTGCCTGCGGGCCAGCCGCCGCACTTCGCTGAGCCAGCCGATCGCCCACAACGCCAGCAGCAGCCGCCGCAACATCAACAAGGCGGTGGCGGCGGACAGCATCACGGGCGCCATAAAAAACGCCGTCGCGGCGGTCGCGGACACGGTGGTGGCGGTGGCCCACGTCCTCCGCAGTCCTGATGCACCTTGTCGATACGCACTGCCATCTGCACGACGCGAAGTTTGACAAAGACCGCGACGAGGTATTGCGGCGTGCGCTCGACACGCTGGATTGGCTCGTCCTCATCGGCGATGGCATCGCATCCAGCCGCGATGCGCTGGCGTTAACACGCGAAAAGGTCTACGCCGCGGTCGGTGTGCATCCCTATCATCCGCACGAAGTAACGCCCGAGGGCATCACTGCATTGCGCGAAATGGCAGGCAACAAGCACGTCGTCGCTATTGGTGAAATCGGTCTCGACTATTACAAATACAACGAAGCCCCTGCGGATCAACAGCAGTCCGCGTTCCGTGCGCAGATGGAACTCGCAAGCGAGATGTCACTACCGGTGGTGATTCACAACCGCGATGCGGAGAACGACACGCTAACAATTCTCGGAGAATATGACGGCCATGTTCCGGGTGTTATCATGCACTGTTTTTCGGGCGACGCCACATTCGCGGAGCGTTGTGCGGCGCGCGGGTATTACGTTTCCTTCGCTGGAAACTTGACCTATCCAAAGGCGCAACAACTGCGCGACGCCGCCGCGGTGGTACCGATGGATCGGCTGCTGGTCGAGACGGACAGCCCCTATCTTGCGCCGCAGCCCGTGCGCGGGAAACGGTGTGAACCTGCGTACGTCACGCACACGGCAGCGGCGCTCGCAGCGGTGAAGGGCATGGATTTGGATTCGTTCACCCAACAGACAACGGAAAACGCGGCGCGGATTTTTCAGATCCGCAATCACAGGTAAACCAATGGCACTCGGCGAAATCGTCTTTGCGTCGCGCACAAAAGAAAAAGCATTTCACGATCCGGAAACTATTATCGTCGCCGAAAAGATCGAAGACGTGGTACCCGCGCTCGAACGCGTGCAGCATTTTGTAGATGACGGCATGTGGGCCGCGGGCTTTGTCGCCTACGAAGCCGCGCCTGCCTTCGATCCTGCGTTCGAATGCTACGCCCCTTCCGATGCGCCACTCGTTTGGTTTGGCATTTACAAAGAATCCAGTGCCATTGATCCGCAACTCGGCTCCTACAATGTCAGCGACTGGGAAGCAGGCATCACACGCGAAGACTACCGCGCGCACGTCAAAAAGATTATCGACTACATCGGGGCGGGGGACACCTATCAGGTCAACTACACATTTCCGATGCACGCGAGTTTCAGCGGCGACGCCTTCGCCTGGTACCGGGATCTCCGCGCCGCGCAACAGGCGGACTACACCGCCTATGTGGACACAGGGCGCTTCAAAATCGTCTGCGTTTCACCGGAGTCGTTTTTTACATTGAAAGACGGCCGCCTGCGCACGCGCCCGATGAAAGGCACGCGCACGCGTGGTCGGTGGCTGGAAGAAGACGAACTTTACGCCGAAGAACTCCTGCTCTCCGAAAAAGACCGCGCGGAAAATGTGATGATCGTCGATCTGTTACGCAACGATATGGGCCGCATCAGCGAAACAGGCACGGTACACGTCGAGCAACTCTTCGCCGTCGAGCGCTATCCCACCGTGTGGCAAATGACCTCGCGCATCGCATCGCGCACACGCGCGCGCGTCCCTCAGATTATGCGCGCGCTGTTCCCTTCCGGGTCCGTCACTGGCGCGCCAAAAATCCGAACGATGCAACTGCTTGCGGAGTTGGAGCCCTACCCGCGCGGTGTTTACTGCGGCGCCATCGGCTGGATTTCGCCCGGCAACAACGCGGCTTTCAACGTCGCGATCCGGTGCGCCACAATAGACGGCCGCTCTGGCGTCGCCGAATATCCCGTCGGCAGCGGCATCACCGCCGACTCGAATCCCGAGGCCGAGTACCAGGAATGCCTCAGCAAAGCGGCAGTACTCACACGGAGCACCGCAAATTTCGATCTCTTCGAATCCGTCCTTTATCACAACGGATATTTTCTGCTCGACGATCACATCGACCGCCTCATGCGCAGCGCGCGTTTCTTTGGCATCCGCGTTGAATCCCAGGATGTCCGAAACGCAATGCACAACGCCATCAACAACGATGGCGCCGCACCGGTAAAAGTTAAACTGATCCTGGATCGCGCAGGCGGCATTCGAGTGGAATCGGAGCCCGTGCAACGCGCTACACCGCTGCGCGTCGGGCTAGCCCGAAAGTACGTGCAAACAAGCGATCTGAATCTCTACCACAAAACCACCCGGCGCGAAGTATACGATCAGGCCCGCGCAACACGCCCCGACTGCGACGACGTAATCCTCTGGAACGAACGTGGCGAAATCACCGAGTCCACCGTGGCGAACGTAGTGGTGGAAATCGACGGCAAACTCGTCACTCCACCGGTAACCTGCGGCCTCCTCGCAGGCACCTTCCGCGGACACCTCCTCCGCAACCACATCATCGCAGAAGGCGTCATCGAAAAACCCGACCTCCGCCGCGCGAAACAGATCTTCCTGATAAACTCCGTGCGACGCTGGATCCCGGCCACGCTTGCGTAACGATTGAGGTTTATTTGATGGGCGGCTGCATGCTTCGCGTTTACTGCGGATTCGATCCCCGAGAGTACGCCTCTATTTCTAAATTGCCTATTTACAACGTATGGCAAGAAGGTGAGCTACGGAGTCAACATTCAAAGAGGCGCAACACTTCGAGCGGATTTTCTTGTGTGGTCAGCTCGCAGGAATTGTTGGCGGACCAAGTCATTGACACGATCGCCTTCCTCAAGAAATATGAAGCAGAACTTCAGGAGATCAGTAATCTAGACGGCATCGAAGAAAGCCAGTTGGATTTTGGATACGATTGCCGGCTTCACGAACCAAACATCGCCATGCAAGGCGAGTATCTCCCCAGTGAGTTATTGAGTCTAGCTGGTTCTTTGAATCTCAGCATCGCACTCTCATTGTATCCACCTGACTTCGAACAACAAGCGCAAGCTCTATGGGAAGCCAGACAAAAGCAGTCGAAGCAAGAACCTGACTCGGGCAGCTGAATCCCTTGTACTCCCGAACGTTGAATTGCTACTCTCGAACGAACGACAGTTGTATTCATTTCGTGCGGACGATCAACACGAAGTTACCGTTGACGGAATACTATCCCAAAGGGATTGCAGCGCGTAGCCCAGGGTTGGCCCGCCGTAGTCGCTTCGACGCAGGCGGGCCTACCCTGGGTCTCATGCCTATATTTTTGTATGTACCCTGCAGGGGTTGTGGCAATCGTTGCCAACGGATCTCTATACGTGGCATTGCATTCAACTCACGCCAATTTTGTTACAATTTTCCCATGAGCACCGTCCCGGCAGTTCAATCTTTCGAGCGCGTCGATCTCGCCCAGACCGAGCGCATCACCCCGGAACAATTCCGAGAATCCTTCAACCTCGCGGATGTTCCCTCCGCGCCGGGCTGCTACATCATGCGCGATGAAAAGGACCGCGTGATCTACGTCGGTAAGGCAAAGAGCCTGCGCATGCGCGTGCGCACCTATCTAGGCGAAGGCGACGGCCGCTACACCGTGAAGTTCTTGATGAAGCGCGTCTCGAAGATTGACTTCCTCGTCACCACCAACGAGAAAGAAGCGCTTCTCCTCGAAAACAGTCTCATCAAAGAACACCACCCGCGTTACAACGTCCAACTCAAGGACGACAAGAGCTACGTCAGCGTGCGCGTGAACGTGACGCACCAATGGCCGCGCGTTACCGTCACCCGCAAACTGCGCAAAGACGGCTCACGCTACTTCGGCCCCTACGCCAGCGCCGCCGCCACGCGCCACACGATCAAGCAACTGCAACGCTCGTTCCCGTTGCGCCTCTGCAGCGACAGCGTTCTCCGCAGCCGCACGCGGCCCTGCCTCTACTACCAAATGAAACAATGCAGCGCGCCCTGCGTGAATCTGATCGACAAAGATTCCTACCGCGAGATTGTGAACCAGGCGCTCATGGCGCTTGAAGGGCGCAACGCCGAACTCGAGAAAATGCTGCTCGCGCAGATCGCCGAGCACGCGGCGAGAATGGAATACGAAAAAGCTGCCGTGCTGCGCGACCGCGTCTTCGACGTGCGCAAAACGCTGGAACGCCAGCGTACCGTGCGACAGGAACCCGGCGACGATCAGGACATCTGGGGCTTCTTCGCCGAAGGCCGTTTTAGTGAATTGCAGGTGATATTTTTCCGCGCGGGCAAAATGACCGGCGGCCGCTCCTTCTCCTATAACCAGCGCGAACTCCCGATTGAAGAACTCCTAGGCTCATTTTTACTGCAGTACTACGCGGACATTCCGGAACCGCCCTCGGAGATTCTGATTCCCGTCGAAATGGAAGACGCCGAAGCGCTCAGCGAAATCCTCACCGAAAAGCGTGGCGGACGCGTCACGGTACATTGGCCACAGCGCGGCGAAAAGCGCGCGCTTATCGACATCGCAGCGCGCAACGCGAAGAGCAGCTTCGACGAAAAACGCCTCGCCGAACACGCAAAGCGCGACACGCTCGTCCAAATAAAGTCGGTCCTAAAACTCACCAAAGAACCAAACCGGATCGAGTGCTTCGACATCTCCACCATTCAAGGCACGTCGCCCGTGGGCTCTATGGTCACCTTCGACGCCGGCATGCCCAACAAATCGCGCTACCGTCGCTTCAAAATAAAAACCGTTGAAGGCCAGGACGATTTCGCCATGATGCGCGAAATGCTCCTGCGCCGTTTCAAACGCGCCGTCGAAGAGCAGGACCTGCCCGATTTCGTCCTCATTGATGGCGGCAAGGGCCAGTTGAACGTGGCGGTCACCGTGTTCAAAGATTTAGGCATTGAGGACATGGAAGTGGCAGGCATCGCAAAATCGCGGGCGTTGGAATCGGGCGACCATTCCCCGGAACGGTTCTTTCTGCCGGGGATTAAAGACCCGATCATCGTCGCGCAGAATTCACCCATGGTAAAGCTCATCGCGCAAATTCGCGATGAAGCGCACCGCTTTGCTGTGAGCTATCACCGCAAGCGCCGTACGCAAGCCGCGCTGACTTCGCCCCTCGCCACAATCCCAGGCGTCGGGCCCAAACGTGTGCGCGTGTTGTTAAACAAGATTGGCTCGCTCGCGAAAGTGAATGCGGCATCGGTCGAAGAAATCGCCGCGTTGCCTGGCTTCAGCACCGCGCTTGCCGCGCAAGTGAAGGAACACGTGGCGCTCCTGCATGGAGGCGCAAAATAACGATGCTGCAACTCTTGATAATACTTGTACTCGCCATCGCGCTGATCGCGCTGATCCCTGTTGCCTATTTTTACTATTTGCTGCGGCGCTACAAAGAACCGTCGCACGCTCAGGAAATCCACAGCTTCACGACGGAAGACGGTTGGAAATTGCGGTTGCATCGCCGCAAACCCGAGGGCATAGTCGGCGAACCCGTTTTCTTCATGCACAGTCTTTCTTCGAACCACCTTAATTTTGAAATCCCTTACGGCCATTCGCTGGTCGACTTCCTCGCAAAAAACGGTTACGACTGCTGGACTTTTGACTCGCGTGCATGCCGCGGCGCGGTACCGCCGAAGCGCGGCGCCCGCATGAAATCGACCGTAGAAGATTTGTTAACAAAAGATATCCCCGCGGCGTTGCACCATATTCGCAGCACGACCGGCCATGCGCGCGTACACTGGGTAGGGCATTCCATGGGCGGCATGCTGCTTTACGCCTATGATCTCAAGTACAACGGCGAAGGCATCGCCTCCGGCTCGACGCTTGGTTCTCCACCCGGCTTCAAAGGGTTTCGCCTGAAGCCGCGCCCCACACTTATTTGGCTAAATCGCCACGCACACCGGTTAATGGATCGATCGTTTCAGGCGCTCGCGCCCTTTTTTGATTTCTGGCGCCCCGTCTCCAGCCTCGTTCCCATCAATTGGGACAACGTCCACCCAAAACTTCGCGCAAAGCATCTTTTTCACGCCGCCGAAATGCCCCTCCCTATCATCGGCGAACAGATGTATGGCTGGGCATCGGGGAAACCGTGGACCATGTGCGACGGCACACTCGAGATCGACAAGCGCCTGCATCAACTCAAGACACCTTTGCTCGCAATCTTCGGCAATCTCGATCCGTTTAACTCGCTCGCGCGCGTAAACGCGTTCTTCAATGCGATTGAAAATCCCGACAAGAAAATGATCTACCTCTCCCGAGCAAACGGTAACTCCGCCAACTACAATCACATCGATCTGGCCTTCGCCCGTGAAGGTGAGCGCGAAGTATTCCAACCAATCCTTCAGTGGATTCAAGAACACCCCGCGGGTCTTGCCAACCGCAAACCCAAAGCAGCCACAAAATCACGTGGCTCCGCAAAGGCAGCTGCAAAGAAGCAATCAGCGCGCACAGTCATAGAGAAGAAACCTGCATCACGCAAGAAGTAATCCGCCATGAAAACAAGATTCCGCATCGACTCAACAAAACGCATTGTTCTCGTGTCTGCGCTATGCGCAATTTCCACGACAGTCATCGCGCAAGACCCCTGGCCACAAGCCACAGCAAACGGCGAGCGAAACCGCGCGTTCATGACCGCGACCTGGCGTTTTGTGCAGGGCTGGCTGCAATACGCCGACCCTGAAAGCGGCCTCATCCCCCGCAATCTCAATAAGGACCTTTACTGGAACGCAAAGGACGCCGCCGCCGACAACTATCCCTTCATGGTGCTGTCGTCTTTCTACACGGATCGCGCGCTGTTCAATGGCCGCATGAAAGAAATGCTCGCAGCCGAGCAGCGCCTCACCAACCGCATCGGCACGCTTCCGGACGACTACGTCTTTGAAACCAATTCCTTCCGCATAACCGAACCAAAACTCGACGACATTATCTTCGGCGCGAGCGAATACGCGAAAGACGGCCTAGTTCCGCTCACGGAACTCCTGGGTCCCAGCCCGTGGTCCGAGCGCATGCTGCTTATGCTCGACGACATCCTCGCGCACGCGACCTACGACTCCGAAGTTGGCAAACTCCCATCCACGTCGCACGAAGTCTGCGGCGATCTCATGCAGACCTTGTCGCGCATGTACTGGATGACAAAGAAGGACGCGTATCGCGACGCGGCCTTCCAGATCGCCGCTTACTTCCTCGAACATCACCCGCCCGAGCAGGCGGAACAGTTGCGCCTCGATGACCACGGCTGCGAAGTGATCAGCGGTCTTAGTGAGGTTTACTACATCGCTGCGCAAATCGACCCCGATCGCCGCGAACGCTGGAAACCCGCGATGCAACGTATGCTCGATCGCATCCTTGAAGTCGCGCGCGACGACAACGGCCTGCTCTATAACCTCGTCAACCCCGTCACCGGTGAAATCAAGTCCGACGAGCGCACCGACAACTGGGGCTACAACTACAACGCGTTTCTGGTCGTCGCGAATCTCGACAACGAAGCTAAATACCGGACAGCCGTCGAACATGTCCTCACGCATCTGCCCGCTTCAAAAGACTATCCCTGGGAAGGCGCGCGCATGGACGGTTTCGCCGATTCGCTCGAAGGCGGTATCAACCTCATCAATCGCGTGCCAGTTCCCGCTGCGATCGAGTGGGCCGACTACACCGCGGACCGTTTGCTCGCCACCCAGCGCGATACCGGCGTCATCGAAGGGTGGCATGGCGACGGCAATTTCGCGCGCACCGCGCTGATGTACGCGCTATGGAAAAGCCAGGGTTGCTACGCCGAACCGTGGCGCGCGGACCTGCGCGTCGGCGCAGTGAAACAAGACGACGGCACGATAAACATCACTGTCGCATCCGACTGGCCCTGGCACGGAAAATTGCGCTTCGACGTCGCCCGCCATTCCGAATACCTGCACATTCCCTCGGATTACCCACGGCTGAATCAGTTTCCCGAATGGCTTACAATCCGTGCGGAACAAACGTACCGCGTGAACGGCACAGAAACACCCGGCGAAACGCTGCGCGCCGGCATCGACGTAAAATGTGACAAGGATGCGCCGTTAAAGTTCGAGATCAAATAAGGAATCTGCATGACCATTACACGACGCAATTTCATGGCGACAGCAGCGGCACTCGGCGCCGCCACAATTGCACCCGCTCACGCCCAACAAACCGCGATGCCGCCGGTCTGCGTCTTCTCAAAACATCTCCATTTCATTCGCGACTACACCCAACTCGCGAAGACCGCCAAATCACTCGGCCTCGACGGACTCGATCTTACAGTCCGCAAAGGTGGCCACGTCGAACCGACAAAAGTCGCAACCGATTTACCGAAATGCGTCGAAGCTGTCCGTGCGGAAGGACTCGACGTCTACATGATCACCACCGACCTCAACAAAGGCAGCGATCCCGACGCAGCGCCCATCCTCGACGCCGCATCCAAGCTACAAATTAAATACGCGCGCGTCGGCAAACAGCAGTACTCTAAAGACGGCGACATCGCCAAGGAACTCGCAGGCTTCACCGAGAACCTTCGCACACTCACCGCCGTCTTCGAAAAATTCGGAATGACCGCCGGTTACCACAACCACTCCGGCGCCAACAACGTCGGCGCGCCCATGTGGGACATCTACGAAATGGTGAAATCGATCGACAACCCCCACTTCGGCTCAAACTTCGACGTCGGCCACGCGACTGTCGAAGGCAGCTACGGCGACTGGCGCATTACCGCGCGCCTCCTCGCGCCCTACGTGAAAATGAGTTCGGCAAAGGATTTCGTCTGGGAAGACAACAAAGTGAAGTGGGTTCCCATCGGCCAGGGACATGTGAATATTCCCGAATACTACACCCTCTTCCGGCAAGCCGGTTTCGCCGGTCCAGTCTCCATCCACGTTGAATACGAAATTCCCTCGAACGACGCGATGTTAGAAGATATACGCAACGCCGCAGTCCGCGTGCGCAGCGATCTCGCAAAAGCGGGGTATACGGCCTAAAGCAACGTTTTTCCGCGATTAGGCATCTAACTACAAATTCTTTTTGAAGGAAGCGTGAATGCAGGAAGCTCTTGATGTGTCCCTCGCCGTACTCGGCTGGTCCGCTCTCATTATCGCGGTGCTCATAGGCATCGCGCTCGACCTCATAGGCCTATTCGGAAACTGGATAATCTTCGCGGCGATGGTGATAGCCTGGATCGTCATGGGCTTTGTGCCCTTCGGTTGGCTCGGCATTGGGTTGATGCTAGGCTTCGCTGTTCTCGGCGAAGTGCTCGAAACGCTCGCGGCAGGATTTGGCGCGAAAAAATTCGGCGGCAGCAAAGGCTCCATGCTCGCCGCCCTCGTCGGCTGCCTCGGCGGCGCCATTTTCTTTACGCCGATAATTCCCATACCCCTCGTAGGCACGCTGATTGGCGCATGCATCGGCGCATTCCTGGGCGCGGCGCTCTGGGAATACATCAAACACGAAAAGCGCCCAAACGAAGCGCTATGGACGGGACTCGGCGCGGCGCTCGGAAAAGTCGCCGGCCTTTTCGTGAAAACTGCTGCCGGCTTCGCGATGCTGATCGTCGCCGTGCTTACTTACTAAACATTGCGCGCATTCGGTTTGTAGTTCCGCGTTTACGCGGTCTTGATCCAGCGCGTAACTTGAACCTGGCAAAGACCGCGCAAACGAGAAACTTGAAAAAGGTCAACCGCAGCTAATTGATATAGACGCGCGAAACGTATGCGTTGTTACTCACTCGACTGCAATGGCGGCATCTTGTACCAATGGTCACCGGCCTTGAACACAACCGCCTCCTTCAATTCCAGCAGCTTCTCCACGTTGGCATACTCTTTCACCAAGGCCCGAAACGCATCCGAATCCCGCAGCAACACGACCGTAGCCTCATCACCATACCCGCGCTCGTACCACACCCCACCGCGCAACATAAACGATCGCGCGCCAATCGTTCGCTGAACCGACGACGCGTCGGGACGGTTAGCCGTTTTTGCCTTCGCGGGTTTCGACGCCTCAGCCATTGGCATAGCCGTGGACGAACGGCTAACCGCGCCTGGTTCTACTGCCTCGGCTTTTTCTTCTGCAGGGGCCAAAGCCGAAATCTCAGGCATCGGCGGCGGCACACTTTCATCTTCTTGCACAACAGAACCTGCTGCGATGGCCGGCGGCTCCGCAGGTGCAGGCATTGGTTCATCCGGTGCTGGCGCAGCAGCAGAAGCGTAAGGCGGTCCAGATGCGTCAGGGGAAACTGGTTTTGCAATACTTAAAGGTTTGGGCATTGCGCCTTCCGCACCAACACGCTGCCGTTCGTCACGCTCGCCTTTATCAGCCGCATCCTCCTTCAATTCAAGCGTCGCGGGCTGCTCCGGCAATGCATCGGCAACCTGCAACGGCATTCCCAAAGTAGAATCTCTTGGTGCATCAGAAGGCGGCGGCGTTGCCGCGGTTGGCGCGGATTCCGGCATCGCGCTCAGGGTTTCTTCTTTCGCACGTCCGCCAATCATCCCTTTAGGCGAAACAGCATCGGCCGCCACCGAGGGGGCGGGCGCGGACGTCTGAGCGACGGATGCGTTTTCCAGTCGCGCAGGGGCAGGCATTGCCTCAACGTCATACTCCGCGAGTTGCTCACGATTCGAGACACGCCCCACGACATACATGAGCCCAGCGGCACAAACGACAAGCGACGCCGCAGCGGCCAACAACGGCGCGAAGCGCCGGCGCACAACATTCCGCACCGGCATAGGCGCGGCCGCGGCCGCAACAGCAGCGACGCGAGGTGGCGCAATGCGATCGCGCACAATCACTTCAAAATCATCGGGCGCAGTCACCGCCGGCATCGCGCGGAACAGATCGTCCACACGCTTCATCGAATCCAATTCGCGCAACAACTCCGCGTCATCCGAAAGCGCTGCCTCTACCGAAGCGCGTTCCTCCGGCGAAAGTTCGCCATCCAGCAGCGGCGAGAATTGGTCGCGTATGTCGTCTTTGTTATTCATGGCCATTAGATCACGGCGAGTTCTTTTAGCCGATCGCGCAACATCTGCCGCGCCTGGTTCAGCCGCGATTTCACCGTGCCGACGGGACAACCCATCACTTCGGCGATCTCGTCGTAGCTCAGGTCTTCTACCGTGCGCAGCACAAACGCGAGCCGGTAATGCTCCGGTAACTCGCTCAGGCACTGCTGCAATAATTCCTGCGTTTCGCCGGTGATTGCGTTTTCACGCGGTGTCGTCTGCTGCCCCATCGAATCCGCAAGCCCCGGCGCGGATTCGTCCAGCAGTTCCAGCGAAGTACCCATGTTTCTACCCAACCGCCCGGAATCGCGCAAACGGTTCCGGGCCAGGTTCGCGGCAATGCTGTACAGCCAGGTGTACACCTTCGCGTTGCCGCGGAACCCATCAATCCCGCGATACGCGCGCACAAAAACTTCCTGGCTCACGTCCAGCGCGTCCTCGCGGTTACCGAGAAACCGGTAGACTACGCTGTACACGCGATCCTTATAACGGCGCACCAATTCATCGAACGCGGACGAGTCGCCTTTACGGCACTCCTCGACGAGTCCGATATCCGAATGCGCACGCGCTTCGCGTAAAAGGACCACGGCTGCGTATCTTCTACCTTGCTAAGTTAGACACTAGGCGCCCGCCCAGGTTCATGCCGGCGGGCACGTCAATTTTAACACGGACTGCCAACGCCGCACGCAGAGATCGAATTGCACCTACTTCCTCCTCCCATATTTCCCATACCTCTCACGCTACCCATACTTCCCATTCACCTCTTCCCCCGTCGCATCTTCACCGCCGCAAAACAAAAAGCACGTCAGGCCCCTAGGGTAACCTAACGTGCAAGAACAACAGACTGTACTGACTGGGCTGCCGCCGCCTACTTCTTTCAACCCGCCTGACTGGTGCAGCCGGCGCGTTGCCGACGGCGGAGCCCCTCAGTTACGAAGAATAGAAGAACTATTTCTTCTTCGCGGCTTTCTTCTTCGCGGGCTTCTTTGCCGCTTTCTTCGGGGCCGCCTTCTTCTTCGCTGCTTTCTTCTTCGCTGCCATTCTTAGCTCTCCTTTTTT
>JADLHJ010000091.1 GCA_020848835.1 Candidatus Hydrogenedentota bacterium | reverse complement strand
TCCAGCAACAGCAACGCGGGCCGGTGCGACAGCGCGACAACAAGGTTCAGCTTCGTGCGCGATCCAAACGACAAAGTGCCGATTGCATCGTTCACACCAAGATTGAACCGCATCAACAAGTCCTCGCAATACGCATCGTCCCAATCCGGATAAAAGCTGCGAATAAACCCCAGCAACCGCCCGATGCGCCCCCACGCCGCGAAACTCAGATCGGGACTCACATACCCCACGCGCGCCTTCACCGCCACCTCATCGCGCGAATGGTCCAATCCAAACACGGAAATCGTTCCCGCATCGTTTTTCCCCATCCCCATGATGAGATCGATCGTCGTCGTCTTGCCCGCGCCGTTATGACCGATGAACCCATAGATCGCACCCTTCGGCACCGTAATGTCCAACGGCCCCAACGCAAACTTCGCGAACCGCTTCTTCAACCCGCGTATCGCCAACGCCGTATCGCTCATCGCAAACTCTCCAATACAAGACCATCCACAGATTGCACAGACGCAATACGTTCTAAACCACGGAGGCGGCGCGAAAAACTAGTAAACATGTAAGACGTCACGCTATCGACTCCGCGCGCGCGGAGGTCGTGCGCAGGATCGTTCCCAAGTTCCTGTGCCGGAGCATCACAAACAATGTCGCGCCCGCTAACGTTCCAAGGATCAGTCCGTACGCGGACGCAATCAGGCTGGACTCAGGGTGAACAAAGTAAAGTGCAAAGACTGCGAATGCGTAACCAATGATTCGTGCAACAGTCTGCATAACGCGAAGCGCGACGCCAGGTAATAGTAAACGCATCACATATACCGCAATTCCGGTTCCTCCTATGGGGAGTATCGTTGCGACTACGGCATGCCACACGGTACCGCGCCCCACTGTCATTGAAAGGACGACGGAGAGTAGAAGAAGTACATATGGGAAGAGCCGCGACTTCAGCAAAATACTCATCTGACCAATCGATGAAGTCGGCAGTGCTCGTACCTCCCTGATTGGTATCGGTGCTTCCCCATCGATGATTGATGCAATCAAACACAACCAAAAATACGACTTGACTCCCCCTGCAACGCCTGGCAGCACGAAGAAGAGTAATACGGCAAACCAAAACGAGTAGACCTTGTCCGGAAGAAATGAGAGCCGTGGTGCGATGTTCTTGAGATGTGCATTTGGAGCCTGCTGCTCTGAACCCAATTTCAGTAGCAGCATGGGGCGTACTTCCACAGGAAACAAGTACTGTCTAAGTTTCCACGATTGGACTGTAAGTGCGGCGCTCGCCACCAAGACCGTGAGTTGCCCAATTCCGAAATCGCCGCGATTCATGGGTGGTAGTACTAGAAACGGAACGATCCAAATAAATCGCAAGGGCGCATACCAGCTGCCACGGCATTGGGTAATTTCATGTCCGAACAAGAAAGTCCCAGCGACACATATGTAAAAAGGAAGACACGCGGCGCCAAGCGTCGAATAGTACAGCCAATTGCGGCTATCAAGAATCGCCGGCGCATGAGGGTCTCGAAACCCCTCTGCGGTCGCTGCCGTAATTGCATACGCAAGAATCGATGGAGCAAGGATAATGGCACTTGCAACAACCGGCGTGATAAGCGCAACTACATACCAGGTTGCCGCTCCTATAAGGCGGCGGGGAACGGGAAGCAGATACAGAACGCGCGGGTTCTTGTCCCACGGGTGCAATCCGACTCGTAATACCGCGGCAATGTAAACTATGCCGAAAATGCTCCGCATTACTGCTGGCATGTCTTGCGTGAAGCAGAATAGGCCATACGCGCCAATTGCAAAAAGCGGCGCAGGGATAAAATTTATGCCCATCGTGCCGCCACCAACTTCGATGAGGATGTGCACTGCGCATCGTATTTCTTCCGGAAACACGCGATTGTAAAGCCGCGTTATCAATGTCCCGCCTCGTGAAAAAGAAATTCGCGTGCAACGGTCGGGAAATATTCGTTGATAATTTCTTCAACCTGCTCCGGCGCAACCGACGCTTCCGCACACTCCTTCAGCGCCTCCCGCAACCGTTCTTCCGCGCGCAGGCGTTTGGCCTCGCGGGCGGCTTCGTCGCCGTAGTCGGCGACGAAGGTGCCGAGACCTTGTTTGCGGTAGATGATCCCCTCGCGCTCGAGTTCCTCGTAGGCGCGCTTCACGGTTATGACGCTGACGAGCAGGTCCTCCGCCAGCGCACGAAACGACGGCAACGCCGACCCGGGCCCGAGCCTCCCCTCGGCGATCTCGCGTTTGATCCCCTCGACGACCTGCTGATAGAGGGTGCCCGGCGCCGCCGACGAGATTGGAGGCAGATGAAGCTTCTCAGTCGAATTATGTCGCATTGGCTGTATATATAAAGCATATACAGTAAATTGTCAAGAGAATTCCTGATCGCAATTCTGGACGCGACTGGCCCATCCGAGAGAGACAAGTACAACGAGTCAGTGCATGCGCAGCTTCCTCACCGAAGCCTGAAGACGTTAAGTCGATACCGAGCAATCAATTACAATTACAGGAATGTTACGAGCGCGAGCACCGAAGAAACGCAGACATGACCGCGGCGCGCGTGGCTAACCCAACCCTTTGACAGCGCGCGACCCCACCCAGTACAATCCCCGCTAATCCACGCCTTAAAAATCACCTCGCGGAGAGGTGGCCGAGTGGTTGAAGGCGCGCGCTTGGAAAGCGTGTGTACGCTGAAAGGTGTACCGCGGGTTCGAATCCCGCCCTCTCCGCCATTTTTACGTTGACGTACCCGCTAGCGGTGATCGAGTTGCGGACCGCTGTGCCCTCCACTCTCACTCCGGCTGATACATGAACCCGGGGGCGGCCTAAGTTCGACATCTATTTCCAGCCACTGCTAATCTACAGGCCATTCCAATGACTTTCAGAAGCACATGCATGGCCTGTTTGGGAACCATCCTCCTGGGCGGATGGGCAGTCGCCCGATCCGATGAGCAACAGTCGCTGAAGCCAAACCCGTTTGCCAACAGCGAGCACATCGTGGAGCAACTCAATGGCGACAAAAAGCCTATTGCGTTGCCCGCGGAGTTGCTTTGGATCAGCAAGGACTGGGACGGTGAAAACGCTCAGATGCCGTACCTTGCCTACATCCCGGAAAAGCATCGACTTCTGATGCTCGTGGAATGCAGGCAACCCATTCAATCTGCACTCATTACCAGCGAGGACAATGGCAAGACCTGGACGGATCGGAAATGGATAAGCACCGATGGCGAAGGAAATCCGAACGGTGTCGCGCTGGGGCTAACGTATCTTGGCAATGGCAAACTGATCGCGTATCCAGAAAATGCCGTTGAAGGCCGATGGCGAAGCGTGGACTTCGGCGCAACGTGGGCGAAGTCTGTTCCATCCGATACCGCTAAGGAACGATACATCTGGGACCCATTGCTGGTGCTGAAGGACTCCGAAAGCAGAGCAATGAAATTAGTCGAGGCAAGTTGGAGGCCAACCGGAATTCCCTGGGCATCGCCGGAGGGTTTTTACTCCCAAGGGTTTCTACGTTCCAGCATAGACGAAGGCCAAACATGGAGCGATGAAGTCAAGATCCCGCAATGGCTGGGTGTCAATGAAGTGACCATTGTCAAGGCTCCAAACGGCAACTGGATTGCCGCGTGCCGTACCGACTATCCCAAGCGATTCGCCCATTTTGGATTTGATCACTATGGTGGCCTCGCGGTGTCAATCACCAAAGACGAAGGCAAGACATGGACCGCCCTGAACCCGTTATACGAATGGGGCCGTCATCATCCCAGCATGGTGCTGCTCCCAGACGGACAAATTGTGATGACGTATGTAGTGCGACTGGGCTACCCCGACACCGCCGATGGCTTTCCCCAATTTGGCGTGGAGGCGGTAGTCAGCCGCGACAACGGCCAAACGTGGGATCTCGATCATCGTTATGTTTTGGCGAAATGGACGGGAAACATAACCGGCAAAAACGCGTGGTTCTGCAGCGTTCAGTCTTCATCTACGGTAATTCTGCCCGACGGAACAATCGTAACGGCATTCGGAACCGGCTTTCGCAACCCGCCGGAGGCATCTGTCTGCAAGATGGATGTTGCGCTTGTCAGATGGCGCCTGACGCCATAGGGGCGCCGTGTTGTTAAGGTCTTCTTCCCATCCCGCCATCTCCGCCATTTTTCCTTTCGCCCTGGACCGATCGGCGCGGGAACCCGGCGCTACTGCCGTTTCAGGTCGTACTTGCGGATTTTGTTGTAGAGCGTGACGCGATCGATCGCGAGCACGCGCGCGGCCTGCGCGACGTTGCCGTCGAGGGAATCGAGGACTTCCTGGATGTGGCGCGATTCGAATTCCTCGAGGGAGCGGCTATTGCCCGACGGTTTGGCGCCGGTATTCGTAATGGGTAGGTCGGCCGCGCGGAGTTCATCGCCCTTTTGCACAAGCATGCCGCGCTCGATCGCGTTCTCCAGTTCGCGGATGTTGCCGGGCCAATCGTAGGCCATCAATGCGTCGAGCGCATCCTGCGACACGCGGCACAGCGGCTTCTTCAGCGCGTTGGCCGACACAGCCATGAAATGTTCGACGAGCAAGGGGATGTCGCCGCGCCGTTCGCGCAAGGGCGGCAACGCGATGGTGAACACGTTGATCCGGTAAAAAAGATCGCGCCGAAAGCGTCCCTGTTCCATCAACGTTTTCAGGTCCTGGTTCGTCGCGGCGATGACGCGGAAATCGCTGGCGACTTGCGTCGATCCACCCACGCGCGTGAATGCCTTCTCTTCCAAAACGCGCAACAGATCGATCTGCGTCTTCGCGCTGATGTCGCCGATCTCGTCGATGAAGATCGTGCCGCCGTCCGCGAGTTCGAACTTTCCTTTACGCTTGTACTCCGCACCGGTGAACGCGCCCCTCTCATGCCCGAACAATTCGCTCTCCACCAGCGTCTCCGGCAGCCCGGCGCAATTCACCGATACCAGCGGCATCTGCCGGCGCGGCCCTGCATGATGAATCGCGCGGGCGACGAGTTCCTTGCCGGTGCCGCTCTCGCCGATGATCAGCACCGTGGTATCCGAACCCGCGACGGTGCGGATGAGCTCTTTCACTTGTTGTATCTGCGCGCTCTTGCCGATGATCTCGGAAATGCCCTCTTCGGCGATAGCTGCAATATGCAGCTTGAGCCGCGCGTTTTCGCGCACGAGTTTGTGGCGTTCGACCGCGCCGCGCACGACGTGCTCGAGTTCTTCCGGATCGAAGGGTTTGACGACGTAGTCGTACGCGCCTTCTTTTAACGCGCGCACCGCGGTATCAACGGAGGCATACGCGGTCATGATGATCACCGGCAGATCGGGATCTTGCGCCTTGATTTTCGCGTGCAGTTGCAGACCGTCCATGCCCGGCATTTTGATATCTACGAGGAGCACGTCCCACGATGCATCGCGAAGTTTTTGCAGCGCGGCCTTTGCGTTGTCCGCGGTGTCAACGTTATAGCCGTCTTGCGTGAACCAGTGATAAAGCGATTCGCGGACGACTTGTTCATCGTCAACAACAAGAAGGCGCGCTTGCTCGCTCATACCACGAAATCCTGCGGGTGTAGAATATCTTCCGGCACTGAGGGCATGGGTGTGCCCGTCACCTCAGCCGGCTTTTCCGGCAAGGCCAGTATAAAGGTCGCCCCCGCGCCCGGTTCGGAGCGCACATCGATTCGACCATGGTGGCGTTTGATAATGCCGTAGACCACGGAAAGCCCCAGGCCGACGCCCTTCTTATTTTCTTTCGTTGTAAAGAACGGTTCAAACAAGTGCGGTAGCACATCGTTGGGAATTCCCGCGCCGGAATCGGTAATCGAGATCTCGATCCACATCGCTTCGGAAGCGGCATCCAACACGCCGGCACTTTTCACCGTCAGCGTACCGCCCTCGGGCATCGCTTCGATCGCGTTAATCAACACCGCAAAGATCGCCTGTTGAATCTGGTCTGCTTCGCACCACACCGAAGGCAGACCGCCCTGCAATTCCTTGTGCAGCGCGATGCCCTGCAACTCGAGCTTGTGCCCGATCAAAAACAACGTCTTTTCGAGGATCGTATTAAGATCGGCGGATTCGGTGGAGATCGCGGACTGCCGCGAAAAGGCCAGCAGGTTTGAAACGATTTTGCCGCAGCGCGCCGTCTCCGATTCCATTGCTTCTAGGTACTTGAGCATGTCGGGAATCTGCGCGGGGTTTGCGCCGTTCTGCAAGAGTTTGCGGACCAGTTTCGTATAGGTGAGTATTCCGCTTAGCGGATTGTTGATCTCGTGCGCAACGACGGCGGAAAGTGAACCGAGCGATGCGAGCTTTTCGCTCTGCGCGAGCTTCGCCTGTGCCTGGCGCAAGGTCTCCGCTTTTTGGTTCACGCGCAGTTCCAACGTTTCCGTCCAGTCTGTCAATGCTTCGCGCGCCTGCTTCAATTCGCCGCCCATATGGTTGAACGATTCCGCGAGCCGCCCGATTTCCGTGCGCGACTTCACCGGCATCCGGTACGACAGATCGCCCGCCGCGATCTTGCGCGTGCCGCGGATCAACGCCTTCACCGGTTGATGCACGAAAAGCCAAATGAAAACGCCGCAGGCGCCCGCAATCGTGAGCATCAGAAAATACGTGAGATACATGAACTCTCTGCTGCGCGCGGTGATAACGTCGTCCACCTGCGCGAGCGAGGTTTGAATATCGAGGACGCCAAGCACCTGCTGCTCTCTTGGAGAACTGTGACATCCGATCGTTGAACAACTTGCTTCGTTGTAGATCGGCGCAATCAATCCCAGCACACGATGTCCCTCACGATCCATGAATATGCGCGTGAGCTCTTTCCCTTCCAAACGCGTGAGTGGCGCACCGGGCACGCTGTGGCAACGCGTGCACGCTTCCGCCGCGGTATCTACCGCTTTGCCGCGCTCGTTCGGATCGGTGGAGAAAGTGATGCGGCCTTCTTTGTTGAACACGCGGATGCGTTCGATGCCCGGCTGATCGCCCACCGTTTGGATAATGTGGTAGACGTCTTCCTTCTGGTTCTTGAGCATGCTGTAGCGCGTGCTGCGGGTGAGTGTATCGCTAAGCCGAAGCGCGCCCTGCACCGCCTCGCTCTCCAAGTCCCGCGTATGCATCTGGACCATAAACCACGCCAAAACCCCCAAGCCAACCAGCGTGACGGCGGCGGCGAGCAGAAATATCCGCGCACTTAGCGTCGATAACATACGACGACAATTCCCCCGGTTACTATTATACCTTCAATTGACATAAAAAGGCGGCGATACCTCGCCGCACTCTCCGCCGCAACGGACGCTCCGCGCGCACCCCCAACGTCATCTGGCCGCGCGAAGCGCATTGGAGTGCGGCGAGGTATAGCCGCCGATAAACTCGTTCCCAAGCTCCGGCTTGGGAACGCACACGTCCCAGAAGCTCCGCTTCGCGGAACGATACATCCGTTTCGAAACGCCCTCAGTGCTTCGCATCGGCAAGCAAAAATTCATGCACCACATCGTTCCACTGCGCCTCGTCCACCATGTCGCAGATACTCTCCGCGCTTTTCTCGCCATTGCGAAAAGACAACGCGACACCACTCTTAAGCTTGCTGCGAAGCTGCGCACTGGAAAGTTCCATCCATTTCAGCGGCAGGTCGCCGTGCAACAAGTTGTTCTGGTCGCGGTGAAAATCCTGCACGCGTACGCTCAACAGCCACCCTTGCGTATAGGGTGCCTTGCTCAGCGAAACCTTGTGCTCGTTGATGAGCGGGTTCACCGCGACAACTTCGCCGGTTACCGGAGAAAGCATCGCCGCGTGACGATCGCCGTGGTGCAACACCCACGCTGGCCCGCCCTGCACGAGCCGATCGCCAGGCTGCGGCAGATCGATGTGATCGGCTTCGCCTACCAGCTTGGCCGCAAACTCATCGATGCCCACGCGCGCGCGGCTCGGTCCGTCTTCCAGCGCCCAGGCATGGCCGAGGTGGTACGACATCTCCGGCTGCACGTGGAACCCGCCGGCGCACAGCGGCTCAACCAGCTGGATAGTTTTTGCATCGGGTAGCTGCGCCGCGACCACTTCGCCACCGGCTTCGTTGTTGCGCCGCAACAGCCAGTCCGCCAGCACCAAGAGTGTTAGCGTAATTGCTACAAGAATGACGACCATGACTGTCTCCGATCTACATCACGGAGAAGTTTGCTCTCCGCTATTGTTATTTAATTTGTGTGAACCTAATTTCGTGCTCGTGCTCTAAATCGACTATTCGTCCGTGCCAGATTGCTTCGTATCGCTCTTCGACGTTACCAACACCGTTTCAAACGGCTGCGGCTGTGTGTCATGACACGCTCCACACGTGGTCTTTTCCCCAAACGCCCCATGGCATTCCGTACACGCCATATCGATGTGAAGATCGTCCAGCACCGTGCCCGTGCGCTTGTGATCGAAATTCTCCGGCTTCCAATCCTTCGCGTGGCAGGTGCTGCACGTCGCATTCAGACCGCCGAAGTCGCCGGCCGCATGGCATCGATCGCAGTTCAGCGAGTGATGAAACTTGGCCAGATCGAACCCGCTGCGCCGCGCGTGATCGAAATTCGGCAACGGCGTTTCGCTGTGGCACGAGTCGCAATTGTTGTCGATCCGGTCCTGATGGCATTTGGCGCAATCTTCGTGCGGGTCCGTACGGGTGCGCACCACGTGCGCCGAGGTGTTGTGGCAACTGGAGCAACTCTCCTTCTGGTGACAATCCGAACATTTCAATCCAAACAGCTCCGCGTGGTCCCCGTGGTGAAACGTTACCGGCAATTGTTCGCCTGCGTCGTAAAGATAAGTGGCTTGAGGGTGCAGCGTCGGATGCTTCAGGCCAATGAGGTCTGCGTCGTCGCGCGTTACCGTTGCGGCCGCTCCGGTTTTGCGTTCGGCATGACATTCGCCGCACGAGGCTTCACCTGTCCACTCGCGATGACACCCCAAACACTGCCGGTGATACGCGCCGCGCAAACCAGGCTGCCGCAGATTTGACGGGTTCGCCGTTGCGCCATGACAGGTCTGACACGATGGCGTCTCGCCCTTCGCGCTGTAGTGATGGCACGCGACGCACCCAGTGCCCATGCGGCTCATTTGCGCGTGTTGCTCGTGATTGAAGACAACCGGCTCATAAAGTTCGGACAACACCCCAATGGTTACGACTGCGGGCGGTGCGGCCGGTTCCGCGTTGACGCTCTCTGTATTCGGGTATGGACACGGCTTCAGACACGGATCGTCCGCGCTCGGCGCCGCGCAGGCATGACAATCCGCGCAGTTGATAATCTGCGCCGCGGCGGCTTTCTTCACTTCGGTCTGCGCATCGCCGGCGAGGGCGACCCACGCGACGCTCGCAATCGCTATCAAGCGGCCATACTTACTCATGGTGCTTCTTCCTTGACGTTCGGAAAAGAAAACTCCAGAACGCGCTGAACGCAATCAGAAACGCAATGGCAATCAGGTACTCATGCGCCTTCGTGATCATCATCATCTCGTGAACGGTGTGATCCATTGATCTACTCCTCCACCGGGTATTCAGGATGGACGTAAAGCACAGGCATGCGATTGACCATAAACCGGAACGTCAAAAGCCCGGCCGTAACGATGGTTATGGTCACCGCAAACTCCATCCACGACGGTACGTAGCGATACGGCATTTGCCAGTTGAATGTGAAGATCGAAACGTTGAGTCGGTTCAATACGATGCCGAGCACTGTCCACACCGCGGCCACGCGTGCAATGCGCGCGCTGTTCACCTTCGCCGCAACGAAGTAAGCGATGCATGGGCCCAGCACGAAGCCAATCACTTCCACCAGATACCACGCGCCATACGAGGTGAAAAGCCATGCCCATCGATCCTCATGGGCCAACGCGATCCACTTGAGACAGAAATAAGTGAAGAGCACCACCGCCGCGCTACGCGACAAACCCACCATGACCTGGTCCACCTGCTGCGGATCTTCATGTTGCACCTGGCGATGAAAAACGCGGTGCGACAGCATGCTCTCCACGATCACCATCGAAAGTCCTGCCGCGATGGCCGATGTAAAAAACAGCACCGGAATGAAGGACGAGTACCACAGCGGGTGTACTTTCGTTGGCGCGAGCAGGAACAGCGCGCCTAGCGCGGACTGGTGCAGTGTCGAAAGAATGACACCGAATACTGTTGCGCCGATCGTGAGTTTCAATACCCAATGACGCACACGCTTCCAGCCAAGCCATTCAAAAATCGCAGGACAAAACTCCAGGAACTGCACCGTCAGATACAGCGCCACGTGCCACCCAACCAGGAACATCACGGACGTAACGCCGTACGATACAAACATCGGATACGGCAGCCGCCACGGCCTGCCAAGATCGAAGCAGAGCCCCACGACCACAAAGAAGTACCCGAGAAATCCCGTGAGGATCGCGGGCCGCATCAGCGTGTAGTATTGCTTCAGCTTGAATAGATGCACGGCGGATGCCATGCAGAACCCGCCCGCTGCGAGCGCGACGCCGCACAGCACATCGAATCCGATCCAAAGTCCCCAGGGGTAATCGTTATTCAGGTTCGTTGTGGCTGCGATACCCTGCGTAAATCGTATCCACGTGATGGGCAAGCCAACGCATAGAATAAGCGCGGCTACTGCATTGAACGGGGTTTTCAACGTGCGCAGATATTCGCGAAGCGGCAGGCCAAGCAACAGCTTGTCGCGTGTCCATGCAGACCACGAAGCGTCAGGATGAAGCGTTGTACTCACTGTCCTCCCTCCTCGTGTGTGTTCACCGGCGCCCCTGCGAGTTCGGGCCCGCGCGCGTTGTTGAACGCATAAGCGCCCATCAAAAGCATCGGCCACAACGTCAACACAAGTGGCACCGAAGACAGAAACCCCTTGGTTAACTCGGGATAGGGTTTTGTGCCGATGTCGGTCGGAAAACCGAGATCGCCGAAGGGCACCGGCGAGATGTACATCCAATTCGTGCCGCCCGCTTCGGTTTCGCCGTAGACGTGATCGACGTAGCGATCGGGATGCTCGCGAATCTTGTCGTGCGCGAGCGTGAGCAGTTCTTCGCGCGGGCCAAACGTGATCGCTTCCTCAGGGCACACGCACGCGCACGCAGGCTGCTCGCCATCGCGAAGCCGCTCGATGCACATAGAGCACTTCGTCACGCGCGGCGTGAATGGCTTCGAATATTCAAAGGCTGGCATACCGAATGGACACGCCACCATGCAGTACCGGCAACCGATGCACAGGCTCTCGTCGTAGATCACCGGGCCTTCGTCCGACTTCTTGAACGCAGCCACCAGACACGCGGACGCACAAGCCGGTTCGATGCAGTGCATGCACTGACGCTTCACAAAGACCGGCGGCTGCCCTTCGCGATCGAAACGGTTCACAACCGTGAACCTGTCCGCGTCGGTGCGGCGCGTTTGTTCAAAGACCGACTTGTCGTCGTACGTTTCCAGCGCATCGTCGGACAAGGCGTTGGCCTTATTGCAGGCGTACTCGCATTTGCGGCAACCGACACACAGGCTCAGGTCGGTCAGCATGCCCATCCACGGCCGCTTCACCTGCGCCGCCTCGGCGGGCCGCGCCGCCGTCGCCCCCACGCCCACGACCCCCGTCGCGCACGCGGCCTTTAGAAACCCTCTTCGTGACACCGCCATGACTGTCTCCCCCGGACGGCGTTTCCATTCGCCGTCCTCGGGTCATCTAGCGCAAGCGGTATTCCAATCCGGCGTACAAGACCGTAAGCCATTAGCATAGAAGGCTTTATATCGTAGAGAAATATTCCGAAGCGGCCACGCAGTGTTGAGAAACTCTACACTGAACCTGTACGCACTTGGTTTCATTCAAGATTAGATGTAGAAATGGCGTAAACAGGCTTTGATCGAAGCCGATATGTTTACAATTTCAACAGGCCATGTTGAAAAAATATACACAAAACGTAGATGTGCCGAGACTCGACCTCCCCGCACCGCCTATCATTCCCATACTTCTCATTCACAATCCAATTACCCTGCAATCTTCATATCACTAATATTCACAATATCTTAACCCCATTTCTGTCAATTAAACAGGGGTCGTTTCGCACACGGATCAAAACACCAGCAGCAACTGACGCCGTAAATATGGTCAACCATTGATGGCTTAATTCGCGCAACGTATTCTCCTTCGCGCCTTCGCACCCCTCGTTTCCATCCGCGTCATTCCGTCCAATCTGCGTCATCCGCGTTCCAGTCTTCCCAGCCAGAGTGCAACGCCGTGGGCAGATAGATAGAAGCAGGATCCAGGTGCAGCAGGTGCCAACGACTTGCCACCCCACTGAAATTTGAATAGCATCAACGCCGATGAAACCACGTCTGTCCATTTCGTTACTGGTGATGGCTCCCGCGCTGACGAGCCTCTTGTCGTTCGCAAACGCACACGCGGGCCCCATCCCCAAAGCGACCGCCGATCGTCTGCTGACGCAATCCTTCTTCGTGTTCGACAACGGCGTCGGCCGCGACCAGCAATGGACTATCGAACAGCAAGCGGAAGCTCTAGCCCGTTTCGGCTACGCCGGGATCGGTTACTCGGGGACGGAACATCTCGACGAACGCCTGGCGGCCTTCAAGCAACACAAGCTGCGCGTCTTTAACATTTACGTTCCGTGCTATGTGGACAAGGATCCCACGTACGGCGACGACCTGAAGGCAGCGATCGCGCGGCTGAAAGACACCGGCGTCGTTATCTGGCTGACCGTACAGGGAGCCGCAGAAGACGACGCGAAGGCGGTCAAGGCGGTGACGGAAATTGCCGACCTCGCGGCGGCCTCGAACCTGAAAGTGGCGCTGTATCCGCACGCAGGATTTTTTGTCGCGGATATCGAGGATGCGCTGCGCGTCGTGCGCAAAGTGGATCGCAAAAATTGCGGCGTGACGTTTAACCTGTGTCATGAACTTAATGCTGGGAACGAAGCGCGGTTTGATCAATTGATCGAAGAAGCCGCGCCCCATTTGTTTCTAGTTTCGATTAACGGCGCGGACCACGAAGGCGGTTGGGACAAACTCATTCAGCCCTTGGGCAATGGTAGTTTTGATGTGGTGCGATTGCTGCGCAAGATTTTCGACGTAGGCTACGAAGGGCCGATAGGGTTGCAGTGTTATCAAGTACCCGGCGATACGCTGGCAAACCTCGAACATAACATGAAGCAATGGCGCGATATTGTCGCGGGTCTCGCGGGTCAAAAGAAATGACGTTTAGGCCGGCGCATCAAACGTCCACGGTGCGCGCATTGGGCACGTAAGCAAGGCAGTCGCCTCTTCGTCGTTCGCGATCTGCCCGCTCGCCGGATCCCAGATCAGTTTTCGCCCGAGGCGCATCGATATATTGCCGAGGTGCATGGTCGTGCTGAGGTGATGGATGTCTTGCGGTGTGTAGATCGGTTTTGTGCGGTTCTTTACCGCCTGTATAAAATCGACGTGTTCGGTCGGCGGCTTGGGCCACAGCTTGTTTTCTTCCGTCGTGATCTTCGCTTCGAGGATCTCCGGCTTGCTCGCCGCCAAGGGTGCGCGCCAATCGGGGCACTCGATCCATCCTTCCGATCCTTCGATGCGGATGCCCGCGCCGCCAGACTTCACAATCATTTCTACATCGTTCTTGTAGCGATAATGAATCTCATATTTCGTCGCGGTCGTGGACATCGCATCTTTCGGGAACTCACCTTTGCCGTCAATTTCCAGCGGCCCGCCGTGTTCTTCGAAGATTGCGACCTGTGCGGTGTCGATCAAGTGCGCGCCCCAATCCGTTAGCTTTCCGCCCGAATAGTCCCACACATTGCGCCACTCCTGCGCGCCGGTTTTCGTGGGCGTGTACGGCGTGTACGGCGCGGGGCCAAGCCATAGATCGTAGTCGAACCCTTCGGGAATTGGCGCTTCGTTTTCTTTTGGAAATACGACGCCCTCCGGCAGCGTGACGAGAATGCGCTGCACTTTTCCGAGCCGGCCGTTGCGCGCGAGTTCCGCGATGCGGTAGTACTGATCGACCGACCGGTCCTCGATTCCACCTTGGTACACGATGCCCGCTTTCGCAATCGCTTCGATCAACACTTTTCCCTGCGAGACGTTCAGCGTGGGCTTCTCGCAAAACACATCCTTGCCCGCGCGCGCCGCCATCACCGCCATCAATACATGCCAATGGTCCGGCGTCGAGATCACCACCGCATCGATGTCGTCGCGCCGCAATATCTCGCGAAAGTCGGTGTACATCGCGCAATCGGAATTGCCGTAGGCGGTATTGACCATCGCGCGCGCTTCTTCTTGCCGCGACTTGAACACATCGCAGACCCCTAGCACGCGCGCTTCGGGAATTTTTAGAAACGCCTCCAGATTCCAGCCTATGCCGTGAATGCCAAGGCCGATACAGCCCAGCGTGATCTGGCTATTCACCGAGCGCGGTGCATTTTGCTCCGCCCTCAGATTCCTCGATGCAAGCGCCAGACCCGAAGCTGACACGACAGATTTCAAAAAATCTCTACGGCCTGTAAATATGGGCATGCTCGACGCTCCACGTTGCGAACTAACTGTGCTCAATCATGGAGCATCATACCTCGATTCTGCCACTACGCTGCATTTGAGGGCGTCTAACGAGATTCATTTATCCCGAAGGGATGGCAGCGTGCAGCCCAGGGTTGGGCCGTCGTAGTCGCTTCGACGGAGGCGGACCTACCCTGGGTAAGCCGTCACCAACTTGCATTGAACCCTGTAGGGGTTCCGGCGGATATTCTACGTCGCACCAAACTCGCGGCGACCGCGCCATTCCATGGGTTTGTTGGCGATGATTTGTCCCGCGAATGTGATTGCGAACCAGACGCGCAGTAGGCCGGAGATCGGGTGCAGCCACGGAATTGCCGGGTGAAACGCGGCGACTTTGTTGACGTCTTTGTACTCGCCGGCTTCATCCACGTACAGCACAAGGCCCGCGATCGCGAGCAGCATTAATGTCCAATTGAAGTTTCCCGAGAGGAGTTGCGGGACCACACCTGCCGCGATCATCGGCAATGCCATGACTGTCGTGCTCAAGCGCAGCGCCATCATGGATAGCGGCAAGGCCAGTTGATCGCCGAAGAAGATTCGCATCTTGCGAATGGTGTTGTTTTTCACTTGCCGATAATTTTCGTAGAACCGCACCCGCATCAGGTCGGGCGTCCATGCAAATCCCACGCGGCCGCCGATATGTTTTACCGCCGCGGCCATCAGTGTATCTTCCGGGTGCCATTGGCCGAGGCCCTTGTGTCCGCCGAACGCATAGTATGTCGATTCGCGCACGAGCATGAACGCGCCGATGCCGATGGGAAACGATTTGGGATCGTTGAGGTGTTCGTGGTCGGCGCCTTCGGCAATTCCTTTCCAACCCGTGGGTAGGACGAATTGCTCCGCCAGTGTCTTTGTGATCAAGTGCGGCATAACGGTGAGATAATCGAGTCGATCGCGCTCCGCCAACGCGACGGCCTCTCGCAGCATTTCCGGCTCAAACATCACATCCGCATCGACAAATAGAAAGTATCGGTCATCGCGATCGCGATGCTGACCCTGCTCGCGTTCGATCTGCAATACACCTTGCCATAGCGCGTTCGACTTCCCGAACCAGGCTTCCACCACGGGCGGATCGTGAATGACGTGCACCTGCGGAAAGTCGCGCTGGATGGTGTCGAGAATGCGTGGCGTCTGGTCTGTGGAATGATCGTCGATGAACCACACATCAAGATCGGGATACGACGATGCGAGCAACGACCGCGCGGCGGCATCGATATTTTTTTCTTCGTCGCGTGCG
Source organism: Candidatus Hydrogenedentota bacterium (assembly GCA_020848835.1). GTDB lineage: Bacteria > Hydrogenedentota > Hydrogenedentia > Hydrogenedentales > SLHB01 > JABWCD01. The sequence continues at coordinate 8,278 of JADLHJ010000091.1, read as the reverse complement.
GGCACGAGCACCGTGACGTGCGGCCATTCTTTTGGCGGCGTAACGCGTGTTGCGCGCGACAGACAGGGAAACCCTGCGAGGTTGCGATGAAACCTGGCGCGGCGTTCGCGGCGCTTCCACACGAGCACGACGACATAGAACCAGACGATCGCGATTAAGATCGGGCGCGGAAAAATGCATGCAAAAACCAGGAAGGTGAAAATCGTCCACCACAACACGACGGCGGCGGTGCTGGCCTTTGGACGTAGGCTTTGTGCGATTGCGCCTACATCGACCGGCGGGGTGTCGTGATCACCGGCGCCCTGCGAATTTGCTGGGGCGCCGGTGGACACTTTGAATTCGGCCGGGTTACAGCGACATCGTCGCGTTTACGGGTGGCTTCTTGTCTTCTTTGATAGCCTTAATGATCGATGCCGCCATCTGCGGCTGTTTCGCTTTCGCGATGGTGCGAATGTGCTTCACTTGATTTACCTCGGTTTTGGTTGCGTCTGCACACACAGGACAGACAAGCAGATTACAGGCGAGTACTGTATCGCGTTACAGGCGTGATAACAATGCCGCGTACATTTTTCTCAAATTTCCCATCCTGGCCGGTACTCCCGCGTCAGCAGTTTGTTTGCGTCGGGTAGATTGGCGATGGTTGCGTTTGCGGCGTCCCACTGCAGGCGTTGCCCGCCGAGACGCAACGAGACTGCGGCGAGGTTTATCGCTTCGGATAGCGGCCCGGCGAATTGGAAATCGCCCGGGCTGATGGGTCCGCCTCTGAACGCGTCGATCCACGATTTGTTTCGATTGACGCCGGATCGTTGGTTTGATTGTTCGGTGTTCTGCGCGACGATGGTGTGCGCTGCGGCGTATGCGCGCATTTTCGCGTCGGGTATCAAGCGCGCTTCTTCGCTGCGGAACCCGCCGAGTATCTTCCCGCTGTCGCATACGAACAGCATACCTTCGTCTTCGAGTTGCTTATTGTCGGCAAGCAATTCCTCCGGCGTTGGCGGGCGGATGCCGCCGTCGTACCAGAAGATGTCGAGCGGCCCGCGCGCGCCTTTCGCGGCAAAGCGCATGCGCACGGTACACGCCGCGGGAAAAGAGAAGTCGTTGCGGATGCGCTTGCATACGCCATCGGAGACTGCGCAGATGTGGCTCGGTGTGGACTCCACGCAGTAGGGCGCATCGAGCTGGAGCAGTTGAAACAGCGGCCACAGACTGTAGTGTCCCATGTCCGCGATGGGCCCGCCGCCAAATTCGTACCAGCCACGGAAGTTGGTGTGCGTGTAATTGGGGTGATACGGCCGATCCAGCGAAGGGCCGAGCCACAGGTTCCAATCGAAGCCTGGCGGCACCGGCGGCGTGTCAGTCGGCAAGGTCGGGTATTGCGGCCACATGGGTCTGCTCGACCAATTGTGAATTTCGCGCAGCGTGCCGATCGCGCCGTTGGCGATCATCTCCATGACAGGTTGCAGGCGTTCGCCCGTGCTCGCGGCAAGGAAGTGCGTGGCGATGTTTTTCTCGCGCGCGGTAGCCATGACCTTTCGCGCTTCAAGCACGCGGTTGCCGAGCGGCTTGTGCATGACGACGTTCAAACCTTTGTTCAACGCCGCGATCGCGATAGTCGCGTGCAGGTGGTCGGGCGTCATCACCTTTACCGCGGTGATGTCCTTCTCTTTATCGAGCAGCTCGCGGAAATCGACGTAGGTTGCGCAGCCTTTGAAACTCTTCTTGCCGCGCTCCTGCGCGTAATACGTCTCGACGACTTCCTTGCCCACGTCGCGCCCGCCCGGTGGATAGTTGAGCCCCTCGCGCCACGTTGGATTCTTGAGCAGTAAACGAATCGCGTTGCGCACTTCGCCTTTGTCCCATTCGAGGTAATTGACGCCGTCTTTCTCGACATCGCACATCGCGACGATTTGCACTTCGGGACTTTGCAATATCCCGCCTATCTCGCGTATCGCCTGCGTTCCGAAGCCGATGCACGCGAGCGTGATCTTCTCGCTGGGCGGTACGTGGCCGCGACCAATCACGTGACGCGGCACAATGCTGACTGCGGAAACCGCGGCCCCGCCTGCTTGAATGAATTCACGCCGTGAAATGGTGGTAGAGCGTTGATCGGTTGCGGCGTTGTGATCTTCGGTAGATTTCATGGCGCACCCCCGGCGTTTAATTACGCGCGTGCGCAGTGAAGACCCGCGCCCCGCGCGTTGCCCAATGCTCGAACCAGCGAGCTAAGAAACGATCCTAGACCTTTTGCAGAAAAAGTTCACGAGGGCTTAGCGCGCCGTTCCCGTGAGTTCGCGAATCAGCGCGACTTCCTTTTCGTCGTAAGGTGTGCCGTCCTTGCGGAACACGTCGTGAAACCAGGGGTTGGGTTCCGCGGTGAATTTCTTTTCCCACGATTCCCAGGGATAGATCGTCTGCGAACGGCCGCTCACAAGGCCCCAGTTGATCGCGCCGATCTTCTTCTCTTTGAAGTATGGCATGACACCTTCAAAGGTGGAGCCTGCACTGCGCGCCATGTATTCGGTGCAGATGATTGGCCGACCGGATTGCTCGAGCCATTCCACGCTCTTCTTCACACTGTCGAGAGGCGAATAGGTGTGGAAGGTTATAACGTCCGATTGTTCCAGCATCAGCTTATCGAGCGAATGCACGGGGTCTGTGCGCGAGCCGACATTTTTCCACACGCCTGCAGTGAGTGGTTGTGACGGTTGCGCGGCGCGCGCCCATGCGAACACTTTCGGCAACAGCGCGAGGTGCGCGGCATCCTTCGCTTCGCGCGACCAATCCTCCTGATACTCCACGGACCAATTGCCGGGTTCGTTGAGCAGGTCCCAACCGAGCACGCGCGGATCGTCTTTGAACCGCGTGACGATTGTGGTGACGTAGGGTTTCAATTCATCGTGCCGCGCGTGATCTTTCAAGAGATCGGTATGCGGCGATTGCGCCCAGCGCGAGTTGTGGCGGTGTGGCACAGGCTCTTCCTGTTTGCCTAATTTTGGGTGCGGATCCCACACGCTGTCGAACAAGACCAGCAGGGTGCGGATGCCGTGCTTGTCGGCTATTGCGAGGTATTGATCGATTCGCGATTCGAAACCTTGCGGATCGGCCTTCCACAGCATGTCATGCAAGAACACGCGCATGGTATTGAAGCCGATGGATGCGGCCCAGCCGAGCTCGCGATCGAGCGTTTTGGGATCAAAGGTGTCCGCTTGCCACATCTCGAATTCGTTCGATGCGGTGCTCGTCACGAAGTTTGCCCCGGTGATCCACTTCTGCTGCGCGTACCATTCGTTGGCGCGCGCGGCGGTCCAGCGGCCATCTTCATTTTTCCAGTTCACGCCGGCCGTTGATTCAGCGGCATGCGCGACGCCGCTCAGGACAATTAGCGTTACAAGGAGAATCGATAGAGACTGTTTCATGAGTACCTCGCGAATCTGATCGCCGCGCTAATCGTGCAGCAGGTTTTTGCGAAAAGTGAACAGCGAATCGTGGATGCGGCAACCAAGGCCCTGCACGCTGCGCTGTAACGCGTAGTTGATAACGTTGGTGGCGATCGTGCCGTAGCGCGCGCCGCGATCGTAGTAGTGCGCGATCACCGTCGCGGTCATGCGGCGGAACACACCGTTGCCCGCGTCGCGCGCGTCCACCGCGCCGAGCTGGTTGAGCGCGCAGTTTACGCCGGTGATTTCATCCAGGCGCAGGCGGTGCGACCAGAAGGTTATGCCGACGACTTTGCCGTCGCGCCGCGCGACCCACACGAGATCGGAGTGGCCGTGAAACGCGTTGCGTCCCCATTCGTAATACAAGTCCGGCACGCGTTCGTTGGGAATCATCGGATCGAGATTGAAGCGGTCCATCAACGCGTAGTTGTGTTTCGTGAGCTGCGCGACTTGTTCCTCTTCGTCGGGCCGCGCCTCGCCGAATTCGTAGCCATCAATAGGTTTCGATAAACGCGCTGCGGCTTCTGCGTCAGACAAGTAGTCGAGATGATTGCACAGCAGGTCGAAGCCGCAAGGGGCCATGGTGGAGATGACGCCGAAGTTGGCGGGCGACGATTTGTGAACAACGAGATGGAAACCTTCGTCGCGCCATTGCGTGCATAGCGATTGCAGGAGCGCAATGGCCTTGGACGTTTCAAGGTCGTTCGAGAACAGAAAATGTTCCAACGAGATCGCCGGCACGCCGGTGAGTTTTGCGTCCCAATCAAGTCGGCGCGCGATGATCAAGCATGGCACGGAAGCATTATAGAGCGAGATCACGCCGCCTTTTTTGTGGAGCGATTGAATGTCATCGAGATGGTAATCCGCCCAGCGATCTTCTTCCATGCCTGGGAGTGTGCGCAGCGGCAGGCTCTTGCGTTCGAGGATCCAGTTGCGGACGATGCCTTCAGGGACGGCGTCGTAGAGCGGCGTGGTTTGCGGAATGAGATCAAGCGACATGATAAGGCGAACCGTGGTTGAACATTGGCCTGCACTGAAGGTCAAAGCGGAGCTTTTCAAGAGTGCATTCCCAAGCGGGAGCTTGGGAACGAGATATCCACAGTAGCTTGGGAACGAGAAAATAAAGCGCGGTCATTCGTCGACGTCTTTCACGACGTAGTAGGGTCGATTTTGCACTTCGATGTAGATGCGGCTGATGTATTCGCACATGAGGCCCGTGGCGATGAGTTGTACGCCGGAAAGTACGAAGAATACCGCAACGACTACCGCCACTTGCGAGGTGTCGCCGGATACAACGCGGACAAAGAGCACGCGCAACGCCATCAAGAACCCGATAATTGCAAAAATGAATCCGAGTGGACTCAGCATCTGCAGCGGTGCGGATGTGATGCCAGTCACTAGATCGAAAGATGTACGCAATAGCTTCAGCAGGCCGTATTTGCTTTCGCCGACGGTGCGTTCGCTGTAGCCGACATCGACTTCGATCATGCGCACGCCGAGCCACGCGAGATCGACGGGGAGATAGCGCGAGTGGTGCGTGAAGCGCACGAGGTGATCGGTCACGTCGCGGCGAAAGGCTTTCAATGCGCAGCCCATGTCGTAGAACGCCGTGCGCGTGGTGCGGCGGATGATCCAGTTCAGAAAGCGCGAGCCAAGCTGGCGCGAGAAGGATTCGTTGCGGCCCGAGCGTCGTCCGCCGGCGTAGTCGTAGCCTTCGTCGATCTTCGCAATCAGCTTCGGCAGTTCCTCGGGCGGGTTCTGTAGATCAGCGTCGAGCAGGCAGACAATTTTGCCGCGGACGTTTGCGAAGCCCGCGTAGATCGCCGGGCCTTGCCCGAAATTGCGCGCGAGTTGCACGATGCGGAGGCGTGGGTCTTCCGCGCGAATGGCCTTGAGTGTTTCAAGGCTGCCATCTTTGCTGCCGTCGTCCACGGCCACGATTTCGAAGGAGCGCCCCAGTGCTTCGAGCGTAGTTACTATGCGCTTGTGGAGTTCGCGCAGGTTTGGTTCCTCGTTGAAGACGGGGACTACGACGGATATTTCGGTTGTGGGACGTGTCGTTTCAGCACCGGTAGACATGGTCTGCGAACGATACTATGGGGTCGGCGCGGGGATCAAAATGCAGGACACAGGACACAGGACACAGGACATAGGAGTCAGGAGTGAGGAGTCAGGAGTGAGGAGTCAGAAGGTAGGAGCCAGAAAAAAACGCAGCGCCGCGTGTTTTTTGTCCTAAGTCCTAAGTCCTGCGTCCTGATTCCTCTATTCCCCCATCGCCTTCACGACTACGCGTTTCTTGCGTTGGCCGTCGAATTCGGCGTAGTGGATTTGTTGCCAGGGGCCGAGGTCAAGCTTGCCAGCGGTGATGGGCACGATGACCTGGTGGTGCATGATCAGGTTTTTCAGGTGTGCGTCGCCGTTGGTTTCGCCGGTAAGGTGGTGGCGATAGTCGGGATTGAAGGGCGCGAGGTTTTCGAGCCATTCGTCGATATCGGAGATGAGGCCGGATTCGGCGTCGTTCACGTATACCGCGGCGGTGATGTGCATCGCGCTGACGAGGACCATGCCTTCTTTAATCCCGCTCTTTGCGACGATTTCCTGCACGGTATCGGTGATGTTGATGTACTCGCGGTGCTTTTTTGTGTTGAACCACAGGTATTCCGTCGCAAACTTCATGATTCGTTCCCCTTGCGCATCCTTGCTATGATTTCGCCGCAGCAAGCGGATTATACGAGGGTGGACGCGCAGATTCTATGAAGTCGCACCGGGTCATATGGACGATCGCGGGTTTTGTCGTGCTCGTTGCCGCGCTCAGCGTCATCGTGCGCGATGCGCGCGCGCCCGCCGCAACCGGCACGCTGCAGCCGATCGCGGACGTTGTTTCGCACCTCAACGAAACGCAATCGCAGATCCTGATCGACGCTATGAAAGGTTGTCTCGATAAGGACCCGCAGGCGCGGCGGCCCAACACGCGGCTGCTTGTAGAAGGAGTGGCGCATTTGGCGGCCTCGGGCGCGCTTGAGAACGCGGACACGTTCTATGCGCTTGGTGTGATGCGTAGCGGCGAGCGTGATTTCGCGGGCGCGGAGGCGGCGTTTAGAAAAGCGGTGGCGCTGCGCGCGGATTGGAAATGGGGATACAACCAGCTCGGTATCGTGCTGCATTCGATGGGTCGGCCGGAAGAATCGGAAGCAATGTTTCGCAAGGCGATTGCGATCGATCCGGATTGGGGCCGCGCGCACAATGATCTCGCGATCTTGTTGCGGTTGATGGGGCGGATGGACGAGGCCGAAACAGAAGCGAAGCGATCGCTCGAACTCGATCCCGAAAGCGTTGCGGGGCACAACAACTACGGCAATTTATTGGTGGCGCTGAACCGGTTTGAGGAGGCGGAATCGGCGTATAAGAAGGCCACGGCAATCGAGCCGGACCACCCCGCGCCTTATTACAACCTTGCGTGCCTGGCGAGCCGGCAAGGGCATCATCATGAAGTAGTGCCGTTGTTATTATGCGCAATCGAGTTTGATCCGGCGTATCGCGATGAGGCGCGCCATGACAGCGATTTCGATGCGGTGCGCGGTGATGCGGCGTTTAAGTTGCTGGTGGGTGCAGAGTAGCGAATAGCGATGGGAATGATGGGATGTATACGAGTGATAGGAGGCATGTGCGGTGCGCTTTCAGCGCGACGGGGTTGGGGGGGTGATCGGTTTTCCAGGGGCGCTGCCCTTGGCTAGGGTTGCGTAGCGCCTACGGCGCGAGTTCGACAACTAGTCGTTTTCGTCGGATCCGCGTTGTAGCCATTCGAGGACAAGTCATTTTCGTCGTATGCGTGTAACATCTATAGGATGATACTTTCGCAAAGCAAGGCGAAAACAGCGTTAGCATCGTTGTGCGGGTTTTTTGTGTTGGCTTTGCGCTTGGCGTCGAGACGCGCCGCGCTCAGGCGAGCGAGGCGCTACTTCCGCGCTCCTTTTTTCCTCGTCCATAGTTTCCATCAAGTCCCATCCCTCGCATAGTTCCCGTCGTTCCCATTCCTGCGCACGCATAAAGGAACCGGCCCGGCGGGTGTTTGCCCGCCGGGCCGGAGGATACTTCAGCTAGTTGCGCTTAGTTGACGAGCGTGATGTCGAACTGAGCGCGACGGTTGAGCTTGCGATTCGCATCGCTGTCGTTCGCGACAGCCGGCGCGGATTCGCCCTTGCTCACGGACTGGATGCGCGCGGCATCGATACCGTTTTCAACCATGTAGTTACGGACCGCGTCTGCACGACGCTGACCAAGACCTTGGTTGTAGGCGTCGCTGCCGATGTCGCAGGTGTGACCTTCGATGACTACCGTGTCTTTACCGTGCGCCTTCATTTCGGCGACAACCTGATCCACAACTGCCTTGCCTTCGGGTTTCAACACGGCCTTGTCGAAATCGAACAGGACGTTGTTGAACACTGGCTTGACGCGATCAGGCGTTACAGGTGGCGGAGGCGTAACGACTGGCGGCTCGACTACTGGCGGCTTTTCCCAGCAGTGATACACAACGCCGCGGTTACCCCACAGCTCGGTGTCGCCACTATTCGATGCCGGTTCTTTCGGCCACCACCAATAGCAAGAACGCGGCTCACCGCCGCAGATCGCCGCACCTTTATCAGGTTGCGGTTCGGGGGTTGCCCCGCTGTTTCCCCACCAGGAGAAATCGTCCCAGTGTCTGGGGCCACACTCGGCAGCCGATGCAACTCCCGCGAGGAGCATCACTGCCACGACCCCGATAAAAAGTTTCTTCATTTGGTCATCTCCCTTTCTCCGCTGGCAAATTACATTGCGGCTTACATTTAACCACAAAGAGATAT
>JADLHJ010000090.1 GCA_020848835.1 Candidatus Hydrogenedentota bacterium | reverse complement strand
GCCGCGGCGGCTTCTTCTTTCTGTTTGCGAATCTGATCCAAACAATTGACCAGTCCATTCGGTATCGCGTTGATGGTGCTGACCGCGTTGCGGATCGGCGCCTGAATCGTACCGATGATCTGCGCCAACAGCACTTCGCGCGGAGGCAGACTTGCCAGCGCTTCGAGCTGCGATTTCGTGATGATGACGCCATCAAGGATACCGCCCAGCATTTCTACTTGCGGTGCTTCCTTGCTGAAATCCTTCAAAATCTTCGACGGCGACACCGGGTCGTTCGAAAACGCCCACGCGGTCGGACCGTCCATAAACTTCGCCGCGCCACCCAGCTCGAGTTCGTCGAGCGCGCGCTTCGCCAGCGTGTTCTTGAAGACCTTGTATTCGACTTGTTTGTCCCGGAGCTGCTTGCGCAGGCGCGAAACCTGATCGGCGTTAATGCCGATGTACTTCGTCAGCACGGCCAACTGGTGGCCCTGCAAGTTCGCTTTCATCTCCGCGACGGAATCAATCTTTTGTTGCGTTGCCAATGCTCTTCCACCTCCTCTCCAGGCAAAAATAAAAACGTCCCGCACGGTCATAAGAGACTGTGCGGGACGTGCAAAATATCAACAGGATATAAAGCTCGTACCACGGCCTCGGCAGGCGAATATTAAGGCCCGAAGGCCGCCGGCTGTCTTTGACCCGCGCAACACGTTTTTGTGTCGAGGGCGATACTTTAGCAAAAGAGCGCCGCGTGGAGCAACTCAACACGCTCTATAGTTTAGCCCACGGCGTTGCAGTCGCTATGCAGACTTCTCCGCGAAACGACCCCCCAAACGATGCGGATTGGGAAGAATGCGAGCTTGGGAAACAAGGGGTAAATTGTTTACAAAAATAGATTTAGCTATATATATTTCATATGGTTAGCGATTACGGACCGAAAACCTCAGATAGCGTAATCGTGCTCAAATACCCGCACCTCGCGCGGGGTCACAAACACATCGTCGGAGCGCTTGAGGGCCAGGCCTTTGTAGGTTTCCTGCGTAACCGATACTTGGAAGAGGCCGCCCTGCTCCCCGGCCAACTCTAGTTTCACATAGGGCCCAGCCGCATTGATATGGACGATCCTCGCAGGAATTGCCTTGTCGCTTTCTGCTAAACGCGTAATCTCAAAACCGTGCGGCCGTACGAACCCGACACCCGCGTCCTTCGCATGACCATTGCCAGAATGTCCGTTATGCTCGGTTACCACCATGGCACCGTCTTCATAGCGCACATGGAACAAATTCACGTCGCCAAGGAAGTGATATACGAACGGCGTCGCCGGATGGTGGTATACCTCCTCCGGCGAACCCACCTGCTCGATCCGCCCCTGGCTCATCACGACGATCTGATCCGCCACTTCCAGCGCTTCCTCCTGATCGTGCGTTACGAACACGCTGGTCACGTGTAACTCGTCGTGCAAGCGGCGCAACCACCGGCGTAGTTCTTTGCGCACCTTCGCATCCAGCGCGCCGAAAGGTTCATCGAGTAGCAAAACTTTCGGCTCCACCGCGAGCGCGCGCGAAAGTGCAACGCGCTGGCGCTGGCCGCCGGAGAGTTGCGACGGATACCGGTGCGCCATGTGCTCGAGCTGCACAAGTTTCAACAGCGTCATCACGCGATCCTGGATTTCAGACTTCGCGGGCCGTGTCGTGCGCGGGCGCACGCGCAACCCAAACGCCACGTTCTCAAACACGCTCATGTGCTTGAACAGTGCATAGTGTTGAAATACAAACCCCACGCTGCGATCGCGCGCGGATTGCGTCGATATATCCTCGCCATCGATTACGATTGAACCGGCGTTCGGTACTTCGAGGCCCGCGATAATGCGCAGCAGCGTGGTCTTGCCCGAACCAGACGGACCCAGCAACGCCATCAATCCACCCGATGGAATCTCAAGCGACACGTCGCGCAATGCGACGAAATTTCCAAATTCTTTGGTTATGTTGTTAACAACAATGCTCATACCGGCAAGCCTTCCGTTTCTATTTGGTCAGGTTGTTGAGCCGATTTCGAATTCGGCTCTACTTGGGTGCGCCATTCCACGACACTCTTTAGAACAAGCGTAATCAGCGCAAGAAACGCCAGTAAGGACGCGCACGCAAATGCAGCCGCAAAGTTATACTCGTTGTAAAGAATCTCGACGTGCAGCGGGATCGTATTGGTCATGCCGCGGATATGACCCGACACAACAGACACGGCGCCGAACTCGCCCATTGCGCGCGCGTTGCAAAGGATGACGCCGTAGAGCAGGCCCCATTTGATATTCGGCAGCGTCACGCGAAAGAACGTACGCAAACCGGACGCGCCAAGCAGTATCGCCGCCTCTTCTTCATCGGTTCCTTGCTGTTCCATCAGCGGAATCAGCTCGCGCGCGACGAAGGGAAACGTCACGAAAACCGTGGCAAGCACGATACCGGGCACCGCAAATATGACCTGCAATTCGTGTTCATCGAGCCACGGCCCCAGCCAACCTTGCAGGCCGAACAGCAGCACGTAGATCAAACCCGATATGACGGGCGATACCGTAAACGGCAAATCGATGAGCGTAACCAGCAACTGCTTTCCCGCGAACTGAAATTTCGCAATCGCCCACGCCGCCGCGATGCCAAAGATCAGATTTGCCGGGACGGCGATACCCGCGGCGAGCAAGGTCAGCTTAATGGCGGAAAACGCGTCTGGTTCCTTCAGCGCATTCCAATACTCAACCACGCCTTTCGCCAATCCCTGCGCAAACACAAGTGCAAGCGGGACCAACAGAAACAACGTCAGAAACCCGAGCGCCGCGAGTGTAAGCAGCCAGCGGACAATCGCCGACTCATGAATCGCCGCACTGCGCTTGTTTACATGTGCGTGCGCCATCAGTCGAGCTCCGCCGGCTTCAATGTCGCGTCGCCGAGAATAACTACCGCTGCGAGTAGCGCGATCACAAATGGAAGTACTACAAGTTTCAACATGACGAATTCCTTAATGCGCCGCGGCGCGCGCGCCGCTCCAGCGTTGGAGCGCGTTAATCACAAACAACAACCCAAACGAAATCACGAGCATCAGCACGCCAATCGCGGTCGCGCCAACATAATCGTATTGCTCTAATTTCGTCATAATCAGCAACGGCAGGATTTCCGTCTTCATTGGCATATTGCCGGAGATGAACACCACCGATCCGTATTCGCCAATCGCGCGGGCAAAGGCCATGCCGAATCCCGCGAGCAAGGCCGGCAGCACCGCTGGGAGCAACACGCGCGTGAATGTTTGAAAACGTGTCGCACCCAAACTCGCCGCCGCCTCTTCGATCTCACGATCGAGATCTTCAAGCACGGGCTGCACCGTGCGCACCACAAACGGCAAGCCGATAAACGTCAGCGCGACGACCACGCCCAACGGGGTGTAAGCGACCTTTATGCCAAGCGGTTTCAATGCCGCACCCATCCAACCGTTGGGTGCGTAGAGCGTTGTCAGCGCGATTCCCGCGACTGCCGTCGGCAAGGCAAACGGCAAATCGACGAGCGCATCCACGATCCGTTTGCCGGGGAATGAGTACCGCACCAGCACCCACGCAACCAGCAATCCGAAAATCATGTTCAAAAATGCGGCGGCGAATGACGCGCCGAAACTGAGTTTGCATGCCGCGAGGACGCGCGGGTCCGTGAGCAATTTCCAAATGTCACCGAGCGGCATTTGGGCGGCCCGCAGCGCCATCGCGGCAAGCGGTATCAGCACAATCAAGCTCAGATAAAGCAGCGTGTAGCCTGCCGCAAGACCGAAGCCCGGCAGTACGCTGTGTCGTTTCATCAAGAGCGGCATTGAGATTTCCTTTACTTCGCCAGATAAACCTGGTCAAAGGTGCCGCCATCGTCGAAGTGGGTCTTCTGCGCGTTCGCCCACGATTCGAATTTCTCATTGATGGTGAAGAGCTTGATGTCCGGAAACTGGGCCTTGTACTTCGCCGCCACTTCGGTCAGGCGCGGGCGGTAGTGGTGCTTCGCGATGATCTCTTGCGCTTCCGGCGAGTACAGGTACGTGAGGTACGCGGTCGCCACTTCCAAAGTGCCGTGCTTCTTCGCGACACGCTCCACGACCGTCACCGGCGGTTCCGCGAGAATGCTCGTGGGCGGGTATACGATGTCGAACTTGTCCGCGCCAAATTCCTTCAGCACTAGGTGCGCTTCGTTTTCCCAGGAGATGTACGCATCGCCGATCTCGCGCTGTACGAAGGTGGTTGTCGATCCGCGCGCGCCCGAGTCAAGCACCGGCACGTTCTTGTATAGCTTGGTGATGAACTCGCGGACCTTCGCATCGTCGTTGTTAAACTTCTCCGCGGCGAATGCCCACGCGGCAAGATAGTTCCAGCGCGCGCCTCCAGAGGTCTTCGGGTTCGGCGTAATGACCGAGATACCGTCTTTCGTCAAGTCATCCCAATCCTTCACGGCTTTGGGATTGCCTTTTCGGACGAGAAACACGATCGTCGAGTAATACGGTGTGCTGTTGTCCGGCAATTTCGATTGCCAGTCCGCGGGGATGCGCTGCGTCTTTTGGGCGATGGCGTCGATGTCGTACGCAAGAGCAAGCGTCACCACGTCCGCTTCAAGGCCATCGATCACCGCGCGCGCCTGTTTGCCGGCTCCGCCGTGCGATTGCTTCACCGTGACGTCCTGTCCTTTTTCCGCTTTCCAATGCGCGGCAAATGCTGCGTTGTACTCTTCGTACAACTCGCGCGTCGGGTCATACGAAACATTCAACAATTCAACCGCCTTCTGCGCGTGGGCAGATACCACCGCGAACGCGAGGGCGAGTAAAGCAAATCTGATTTTCATATAAGTCACCTTCAATTCTTTCATTGTATTTCGTGCTCGTGCTCCTGCTCGTCACTCGTAATCGAACTCGAGTATCGATTCACGAGTACGATGACGTTTCACGAGCACGAGCACGAAAGCTTCAAATGTTTTTTTACTCAAGGGAGCGGCGCGCGCAAACAGTGCAGCGCACCGCCCCCATGGAGGGAGAACGCAAGTTGTCGCGTGCTATGAAGCCGGTAATTCGCCTTTCTTGTCTTCCCAGATGTTCAGCGAACGCTCAAGCGCCGTCGAGTACGCGCCGAACGCGTTGCCGAGTCCGAGCGTCAACGTCGTAATGCCTGTCGCGAACGAGCCAAATACCAGCGCGAGTTGTTGCGCCTGCAACAGCGAGATCGCTTTCGCGGGGTGGTGAACTTTGCTGATGTGTTTTGTGTGTTTCATGGTCTGTTTCCTTTTCTTGTTTTGTGTATGTGTCGTAATTTTGCTGTCGCTAAAACGCTACTTGTGCGCGTAGCTGCAAGGATTCGTAGTCACCTTCGAAGTGATCGTGTTCAACGTCGTTGAGGATGTAGTTGAGCGTCACGTGCGTGTTCGGGTTCAGGTACCACCGCAGGCCGGCGGTCCAACTGTTGTGTTCGCCGCCGCGCACCCCTCCGTCGCTCAGATCGATGCTGGAATAGCGCGCCGCAATTTCCCATGCGCCCCAACCGCCATCCTTACCTCAAGCAAAGCTGCGCTTGGGCGTGATGCGGTCGAAGGTGCCGGAGTCGTGGCGATAGGTCCGGTGTTCGCCCGTCAACAGATAGCTAAGCTGCGCGTAGTACCCTTGGAAGGTGTCCTTGTTGTCGAACGTCGTGTCGACATCCGCCCAACCGTATTCGGCTTGCGCCATGAAGGGACCAATCACCGACGCGAACTCGAAGTTGTACTGGTTCACGGTATCCGCACGTGCATCGCGCAGGCGGAAGTTCGGGAACTTCTCCGTGTCCGCGTAGCGGAACAGCGAGAGACGCGTCTCCGGGCGCGCCGCCCAACCCAGCACCGCGCCATCGGGATTGCGGTGGCTGTACGCGCCGCCTATGTGCACCAGGTGCTCACCGTTGTACGCGTAATACGGAAGGCCCGTCACGCGCGCGGTTATGTTGTATCCCTGGTCTTCGTCGCTGTCGCCACTGCTGGGCCAGTTGTCGGTCGTCTTGAACACGCCGATTGCGTAGTACAACCGTTCCAGCTTCTCCGGACCGATCAGCGAGTCGCTCCACTGGATGCCCGCGTTGCGGCTTGGATACAGCGCGCTGGCGAGCGACCGCTCCTGGAACGTACGCGCGGGCTGTGACGTCAACTCTTCCAGGCTGAAGGGTTCGCGGAAGTGACCGATGCGCAGTTCGCCTTTGCGGTCGCCCCCATAGGGCACGTCGCGCAGCGCAACATACGTGTCGAAAAACGCGGGTGTATCGGTACCATTTTCACCCGCGAACTCGTACTCCGTTTGGTAGTAAATGTTGTTCCACAGGTTGCCGGAGAGGCGCAGCCGAACACTGCGGAATCCAGTCCCGTCCTGCTCGTCACCAATCCCCAAACGCAGTTCTTCATCTTGATCGAAGAAGCCAACGTCGTAGTTCACCCAACCGCCGACTTTGAGTGAGAACGCGTTGTCCGCCGACTTGATCTGGAAGCCATCTTTCGCGTTTGCGGTGATGACCGGTGCCGTTTTCGCTTTTTCCGCTGCGGCTTCCTTCTCGATTTCCTTCTCGCGTTCCAACACCCTTACCTTTTGTTCCAGCGCAGACAACTGTTCTTGCAGGGCCTTAACGGTTTCACTGGAGCCCGCGGGTTGCCCCTGGCCCAATGCCGTTACTGCTTGCTGCAGCGATTCAAGTTGTTTGCGCAACTCCGCCACGTCCGCGGCCGAAGCCGCTTGACCGGGTGGAGGCTGCCCAAGGGCCCCTCCTGCGAACGCTGCGAATATCAGCAGCGCCCACAAATACCGGATGCTCTTCATGAAGTCCTTCCTTTCGCGTGCATGCAGAGCGTCCAGTTTTCTGGTGGCCCGGAATGTCCCAAGTTCAATTGTGGTTAGCCGTGCGCGTGGTCGCGTGTGGCCGTCTACGGTCGCAGCTCCTACTTCCGCGTCCCCTCCTTTCCGTTACGACCCTGCCGGTGGCGCGGCAAAGCGGAGCTTTTCTTTGCGCTCCACCTGCACCACCTTGGCGTTGTGTACGACGATCTCCACCGACCCATAGCGCAGCGAGCGGACCGCTTCGAGAATCGCCTTCTCGACTTCGCCGTCCTGCGCGTTCTGAAGCTGGGTAATGTTACTTTCTCGGGGCATCTTAAACTCCTTAATAACTACCAAATAAGTAGGGTAAAGAGGTAAAAAAATTAAATGTTATACATCGGCATCGCAGCGACGGTGTCGTGTGATTCCGCCATCATTTCCAATGTGTCTTCCAACGAAGTTCTCTCCAATATTGCCAGGCTGGCCTGATACGCCTCGCGCAACGCCAACCGCACGCCGCATTCACCCTCGTGTTCGCAGTCGTCGCAGCGCCGGTATGCCGTCTTGCTTAGACATGGGACCGGGGCCATCGGACCATCCACGGCACGTATAACTTGTCCAACCATAATGTCTTGCGCAGGAAGACCGAGCAGATAACCGCCTGCCTTACCCCGCTTGCTCTCCAGCAAACCCGCGTTTCTCAGCTCGAGGAGGATCAACTCCAGGAACTTCTTCGGGACCCCTGACGCTTTAGCCAACTCACTGATGAAGACCGGATCGTCTGTACCCTTCCGGGCCAGAACCAACATGGCTTTCAGGGCATACTTGGCTTTTCGAGTCAGCATTAAATAAGTTATCCGATAGAATTACTAGAGTATATAAAAATCGAGCGCCGAAGTCAAGTCTGCTTGGTTAGCGCAAGGGCTACCCAATTCAATTTGATTGTAAACAAGTAGCGCCCCGGAGTGTTCACTCCGGGGCGCTTATGCCAACAAAAACCGCAGCGTGTTAAAGCGGGACTAGATTACTCTTCGGCCTTGTATTCGCCGAGGCCGACAAGTTCGATGCGCGCCATTGGCGCGCCATCGCCCACACGGTTACCCATCTTGAGGATACGCGTGTAGCCGCCGGGGCGCTCTGCATACGTGGGCGCGATTTCGGTGAAGAGTTTTTTCACGACCGTGTTGTCGCGCAGTTCCGCGAAGGCGAGGCGGCGGTTGGCCACGTTGTCCTTGCGGGCGAGCGTGATGAGCGGTTCCGCGTACATACGGAGCTCTTTGGATTTCGCGACGGTCGTTTCGATCGCGTTGTGTTTGAACAGCGCCAACGCAAGGTTCTTCATCGTTGCCTTGCGGTGCGACATGCTCCGGCCGAGCGCGCGGCCTGCTTTACGGTGCCTCATGGAATCAATACCTCGTTACGCGTTGCTGCGTGTTATTCGTCGTCTTCGTCGTCGGCTTCAGCGACATCGTCGCCTTCGTCGTCATCGTCTTCGTCGTCAATCACTACGTTACTTGGAACCAACGCAGGCATCGGGATGCCCGTGTTCATACCGAGCGACATACCCATCGCTTCGAGCAGCGCCTTGATCTCGTCCAAGCTCTTCTTGCCGAAGTTGTGGAACTGAAGCATCTCGGCTTCTGTGCGCGACACCAGCTCGCCGATGGTCTTGATGTTCGCCGCCTTCAGGCAATTTGCCGCGCGCACGCTCAACTCAAGCTCGTCCACCGAGCGGTTCATCTGGCGCACCAACTCCGGATCGTCCGCGCCGGCAACGGCCTCGGACTCCGTTTCTTCGCGGCGCTGATGCACGAGAATCTTCAGGTGATCAATGAGCAGGTTCGCGGCTTCTTCCATCGACTTTTCCGGCGTGATCGAACCATTGGTCCACACTTCCATGATCAAGCGGTCATAGTCGGTCGTCTGACCGACACGCGCGTCCTCCACCTGGAAGTTCACGCGCGTGACCGGCGAGAAGCTTGCATCCAGATAGATCGTGCCGATTTCCGCGTGCTCGAGTTCGAAGTGCTCGGCGGTCATGTAACCGCGGCCCTTTGCGACCTTCACCTTCATCTCGACGTTGTGCGACGAGGACGTGGCGTTATAAATCACTTGGTCAGGAGCAAGCGTGTCGATCTTCGTGCCCTTGAAGATCATCTCCGCAGTCACCGGACCGGAGCCCTTGTGCTTGAAGGTAATGATCTCCGGCTGCTCGCTGTTAAGACGAAGCTGCGCGCGCTTAAAGTTAAGCACGACGTCGGTCACGTCTTCTTTTACGCCAGGGATCGCCGAGAACTCGTGGTGAATTCCTTCGATCTTGATCGCCGTGACGGCCGAGCCTTCGAGCGACGCAAGCAACACACGGCGAAGGGCGTTGCCCATCGTCGTGCCGTAGCCGCGTTCAAACGGCTCTACCACGAAACGCGCGTACGACTCCGAAGAGCCTTCTGCAATCTTAACCGACTTCGGTAATACAAATTCTTTATCTATCATTCGACTTTCTCTCCCAGCAGCGCGGCCAATCGTTCCGCGCGGTTGAACCCGCCCGAGTGGGCAACTCGGTCAATCTGCCCTGGGAAATTGTTAGACGCGACGACGTTTCCGCGGCCGGCATCCGTTGTGCGGAATGCTCGTGACGTCGCGAATGAGCGAAACGTCCAAGCCCACGGCCTGAATCGCGCGGATAGCGGATTCGCGCCCGGCGCCGGGCCCGTTCACATGGATGCGCACTTCGCGGAGGCCCGCTTCCTTCGCCTTTTGCGCGGCGGCTTCCGCGGCCACCTGCGCGGCGAATGCGGTGCTCTTGCGCGAGCCGACGAAGCCGACCTGTCCTGCGCTCGACCAGGAAATCACGTTGCCCTGGCTGTCCGTAATCGAGACGATGGTGTTATTAAACGTCGCCTGGATGTGTGCAACACCCGTGGTGACGTTTAATGTTGTGCGGCGTTTCTTGCCGCCCTTCGCCTTGCGTTTTTCTTTCGCCACGTCTCAATGACTCCTATGCTTGTACTTTCTTCTTAACTGTCGCGCCGCGCGGGCCTTTACGCGTACGCGCATTCGTGTGCGTACGCTGGCCGCGGACCGGCAAACCGCGCTTGTGGCGGTTGCCGCGATAGCAATTAATATCCATCAAGCGCTTGATGTTGCCCTGGTTCTCGCGGCGCAGATCGCCTTCCACGTTGAACTTCGTGACGATTACCGTCTGAAGGCGGCTCGCCTCTTCGTCGGTCAATTCCTTGACGCGGCGATCCGGGCTAATACCCGTCTCTTCGAGTACCAGCTTCGCCCGGTGCGGTCCGATGCCGAAAATATATTGAAGCCCAACCTCGACGCGTTTTTCGCGCGGAAGATCTACGCCTGCTATACGTGCCATGCTAAACTCTCCTCGTTAGCCCTGTTTCTGCTTGTGCCGGGGATTCTCGCAGATCACACGGATGCGGCCGTGCCGGCGGATAATCTTGCACTTCTCGCAAATCTTCTTGACCGAACTACGCACTTTCATCGTTCACTCCGTCGCCGGCGCGATAACCGCGCCGAATTCAAAAACCTTATTTATAGCGGTACGTGATGCGCCCACGCGTCAAATCGTAGGGTGACATCTCCACCTTCACGCGATCCCCCGGCAATATGCGAATGAAATTCATGCGCATCTTTCCGGAAATGTGCGCCAGCACCTTGTGGCCGTTCTTCAACTCGACCCGGAACATGGCGTTCGGCAACGGTTCTACAACCGTACCTTCCACTTCAATCGCGTCTTCTTTTTGCATATCCCTTCTTGCTGGCGCTTTCGCGTCTAATTCGTCCGCCGGCCCCACACCAACTTCGGCGTGGCCGACAAAATCTCGCCGCCCGCCTCGCGCACAACTACGCTGTGCTCGAAGTGCGCGCTCGGCTTGCCGTCCGCGGTCACCGCGGTCCAGCCGTCTTTCAACACGCGTACGTCGTAGGTACCGACATTCACCATCGGCTCGATTGCGATAACCATTCCGGTCTTCAGCATCGGACCCTTTTCGCGCGTCACAAAGTTCGGCACCTGCGGCTCTTCGTGCATCGCCGTGCCGATGCCATGACCGACAAAACTCCGCACAACCGAAAATCCGGCTGCTTCACAGGTCGTCTGCACAGCGCGCGACACGTCCGACAAATAATTACCGTGCTTCGCCGCGGCAATCGCGCGCGACAACGCAAGGTCTGTCGCGTCCATTAAGCGCTGGCGCGTCTCGTCGATCTTGCCGCAAGCCACCGTCACCGCCGCGTCGCCGTAGTAGCCGTGATGTTTCACGCCCACGTCGATGCTGACGATCTGGCCTTCCATCAGCTTGCGCTTGCCGGGAATCCCGTGAATGATTTGTTCGTCCACGGAAATACACGTGTTCTTCGGGTACCCGAGGTAACCCAAAAACGACGGCTTCGCGCCATACGCACGAATCAACCGCGCGGCCTCTTCATCGAGTGCGCCGGTCGACACACCAGGCGCGACCATGCCCGCCAGCGTCACTAAAACTTCGGCGACAATCTGGTTGGCTTCGCGCATAATCGCGATTTCGTGTTCCGATTTAATCGCGATCATCGGCCTATGTGCGGCTGAGGCTGTGTACAACTTCTTCAACTTTATCAAAGACTTCGTCCGGCCCCAGCGCACCTTCAACGACGATGTGCAGGAGCCCACGTTCTTTGTAATACTTAATAATCGGTTCCGTCGTCTGATGATAAATGCGGATACGCTCCCGCACAGTCTCCTCAGTGTCGTCGGCCCGCGTGACCAGACTGCCGTCACAACCTGTGCGGTCACAGCGCTTGCCATCCGACGTAGGCGGATCAAATTTCAAATTAAATATCTTACCACAAGCGGGGCAGGTCCTTCGCGCAGTAAGCCGCGCGATGATCTCCTCGTCGGGCACTTCCAAATCTATCGCGACATCCAGCGTTTCGCCGCGCGCCGCAAGTAACTGGTCCAAAATCCGGGCCTGCGGCAAAGACCGCGGAAACCCGTCCAACACATACCCGCGCACGCAATCGGGCTCTTTAAGCCGCGACTCCACGACCTCGCAGGTCAACTCATCCGGCACCAGCGATCCGGTGTCCATGAACACGCGGATGCGCTCGCCTAGTTCCGTCTCTCGCTCGAGCTGGTCGCGAAAATACGCGCCAGTCGAGATGTGCGGAATGCCGAACTCTTCGGCCAGCCGCATTGCCTGGGTACCTTTTCCGGCGCCAGGCCCGCCTAGTAATACAATTCGCACGTCCCCGCCCTCGTGTGCTTACGACGCGCTTCCCCCCGCGACCGGCATTACAGCCGCCGTCCGCGTACGCGTCGACCTCCACTACCAAGGAACCCGTCGTAATTGCGCATGGTCAAGTGCGTCTCGATTTGCCGGACCGTGTCCAGCG
>JADLHJ010000089.1 GCA_020848835.1 Candidatus Hydrogenedentota bacterium | reverse complement strand
TTGATCGTCGCGTCACGACCAAGCACTATGGCAAGGTATTTCTCGAATCCCTGCCGGGGATTCGTATCGTAGCGGGACCAAGCGACGGGGTGTAC
Organism: Candidatus Hydrogenedentota bacterium; assembly: GCA_020848835.1. GTDB lineage: Bacteria > Hydrogenedentota > Hydrogenedentia > Hydrogenedentales > SLHB01 > JABWCD01. The sequence goes on along the minus strand of JADLHJ010000089.1, from coordinate 18,211 downwards.
ATGGCGCTTCGTAAATTTTTTGGGAGAACGTAAATGGCACTTGATCTGAAAATCGATATTTCGCGCGCGATGGCCGACGCCGTTGGCGAGGAACATGGCGTAACCAAAGCGGAGTTGAAGGAAATCGAGCCGCGCATCGCCGAGGCGCACGCGATTCTGCGTAAAGAACGCGCGGATGGTGTGTATGGATTCTGGAGTTTGCACGAAGACAAAAAGACGCTCGCAGACGTGAAAGAGACTGCGGACGAGTTTCTGAAGAACGGTTACGAAAACCTGGTCATCCTCGGCATTGGCGGATCGGCATTGGGTACCACCGCGCTGGTCACCGCGCTGCGTTCTAAGTTCTACAACATCATGACGAAGCGCGGCCGCGGGAACCGTCCACGCATCTTCGTGATGGACAACATCGACCCGGACACCTTCAAAAAGATGATGAAGCTGTGCCCGCCGCAAAAGACGCTGTACAACGTCATCTCGAAATCGGGCAACACCGCGGAGACCATGAGCCAACTCATGATCGCGGTCGAAGCGATTGAGAAGAAGTTCGGTAAGGATGCGGTGAAGAAGCATGTAGTCGTGACGTCGAATCCACGCGGGCAGGGCGCCGCGAAGAGTTTGTTGCACCCCGTTGCGGACGAATACGGTCTGAAATGTTTCGATATGCCGTTGAACGTCGGCGGGCGATTCTCGGTGTTTTCGACGGTGGGCCTGTTTCCCGCGGCGATGCTGGGGATGGATTTGGACGCGCTGTTTGAAGGCTGCGCCGCGATGGACGCGCGATGTGCAAAAGCAGAGATGAAAGAGAACCCTGCTTACCTGCGCGCGGCGATTCAATATATAGCGGACACGAAAAAGGGCAAGGTGATGTCCGTGATGATGCCCTACTCGGACGCCTTGCGCGATGTCGCGGATTGGTACTGCCAACTCTGGGCGGAAAGCCTTGGCAAGAAGCACGGGCTCGATGGCAGCGAAGTGTACACGGGGCAGACCCCGATCAAAGCGCTCGGCGCGACCGATCAGCACAGCCAGATCCAGCTTTACCGCGAAGGGCCCAACAACAAACTGATTAACGTGCTGGAAGTCGGGCGTTTCGAGTCGTCGCTGAAAATTCCCGACAACCTGAAGAGCCTTACCGAACTCGAATACTTGCGCGGTAAGACGATGAACAAGCTCATGGCTGCCGAACTGCAGGGTACGGTCGATGCGCTGACCCTTAGCAAACGTCCCGTGTCGCGCATCACCTTGCCGCGCGTGAATGAGCACACCGTCGCGCAACTGCTCTACATGCTCGAAGCGGAAACGGCGATGGCCGGCCGCCTTTACGGCGTGAACACCTTCGATCAGCCGGGCGTGGAAGAAGGCAAACAGATCGCGCGCAAGCTCATGGGAGGCAAGGGGTGAGCCAAACGCCCCTCCAGTTTCCGGAGTACGGCGACAGCGGGGACTTCATCGGCGCGCGGCGCACGCGGCGTTCGTTCCGGTGGGGTGTCGCGCTGGTCGTAATATTTACCTTTCTGCTCTGGGTCGCGGAATCATTCTGGCGATATTCCCCTGCGGAACGCGTCTTCCGAAGTGCCTTAACGCTTCAGGACAGGCAGGACAGCAGGCTGTTTCTTCGTCAGGCCGTGAAATACGATGCAAGTTCCGAGTACCCGTCATCGAAATACTTCGAGGCGCTGGCGGAGCGCGAAGAAGCAGATCTCGTCGTTTCGGCGTATGAGAACGCGAGCAAACTCGATCCGCAAAACCCCGATCTTGCAATCAAGTTCGGCTGCCAGTTGTTCAAGCTCGGCTTGTACACACGCGCGCGCGAACAATTCCGTCTCGCCGCGGAGAGCGGCGCGCATAACGCGCTCGCGGTGTATCTCGAGGCGAGCGTGCTGCCTCAAATGAATCCAAGCGATCCCGACGTCGATATTGCCCTCGCGCTCGCGCTGGCGCAACAGGCGAACAGTTCCGGCGACGCGGTGATTTTCCCCGAGCCCATGTGGTTTTCATCCGTTCCGAGGAGTGGTCAGTGGTACGCGCAGTTGCGCCGCGAAATGGTGAAGTTTTGCGGCGCCCCATTGGAAGAGTTTGCGAAATCCGTGCTCGCCGCGTCGGAGAAGGATTTGGTGCGCGAACAGTCCGCGGACTCCATGGAGAACCTTCAGATCTTCCATACCATGGGCTTGCGCGTTGCGCTCGGCGCGCTTCGCAAAGATAGCGGCAAGGAAGAACTCGGCGGGGGTGCGCCCCAATTATATCTTGGCGTTCGCCTCATGTCGCTGGCGTTGGAGCAGCAGAAACGCGTCGCAACGGTAACCGGCGCTAAACAAGAGGAAAGCTCGGCTGAACTGGCTGCAAAGCTCAGTGCCGGTTTGGACAACATCGAGCAATTCGAGAAAGGGCGGCAAATCACTATAGACACGGAACGCCGCAAATACCGCGCGCCGTGGCTTCTGATTGAGTATTCAATCCTGATCACGCTCGCATGTCTTACCGTGGCGTATATCCTCAGCAAAATTCTGCGGGTACAAGGCGCATCGCACAGCGTGCGCCATTCCTCGCTCACGCGCGCGGCCTGGGGGGTCCAGGCTGCTGTTCAACTGTTTTTGCTCTTTTTTGTGGCGGCGCTGCAGCGTACTTCGCACGGCGACATGCCGGGTGAAAGCATAGTTGCGGGGTGCTGGTATCTGCTGTTGGCGGGCGTGCTGCTCGTCAGCATCGTCGCACCCGCGCTGCACCTGCCCAGTCCGGAGGCCGTTTTGCAGCGCCTACCCGCCGATCGCCGCGGCGAACTGCGGGAAGTGCGCGCGCGTTACCGCGCAGCTTACGTGTCGCTGGTGAAACGAAACCTCGGCGTGCAATTCGGCATCACCCTCTGCGTGTTTTCCATTTGGGTTATTTCCTATCGCATCGCGGTGGGGGCGTATCCGTGGATGATGCCACTGCTCATCACCGGCATGGAGCAGGAAGAACTCGGATTGATCCGTAGCGTCATCGCCTCACTGGGCTGAGCATGAACGGACCGGGCAGTCAGACGGCTGATTTGATTGCACGCTGCACCACGGGGGACGACGCTGCCCGCGCACAATTCTGCGGCGAGTATCTCGATTTCGTGCGGCATGCGGCGGCGCGCACGCTGCACCGATACGGCGCTGCCCGCGCCGATGCACTGGAAACCGACGACCTCGCAAACGAGGTTTTCGCAAAGCTCCTTGCAAACAACTGTGCGTTGCTGAACAAAGTGCGCGACAGCCGCACCATCACCGCCTGGCTGGTGGCTATCACCCGCAACCATGTCATCGATCATCTTCGCCGCGAATCCCTGCGCGGAAGGGCGGCCACGCGCGGCCATGAAGAACAAACGTTGTATGTCCCGCCAAGCTCAATAGGGGTTATTGCAGGCGAACGCGCCGAGACCGTGCGCAGCGCGGTTTCCCTCCTTGACGCGCGGGACCGCTTCGCGCTCGAGTTGTATTTTTTGCAGGGCCTCACCTATGCGCAGATGGCTGATATACTGCACGAAAATGTGAACACCGTGAGCGCGCGGGTGCGCCGGGCAAAGGGCAAGCTGCGACAAGTTCTCGAACAACACGGGATTCGCGAGCCATGAACGAAGGCATCGACGAAACAACGGAGTACCTGCTTGAAGAGTACGCGCTGGAGCGGCTCAGCGATGACGGCCGTGCGCGCGTCGAGGCACTACTCCGCGCGAATCCCGCCCTCCGCGCGCGGGTCGAAGAATTGCGCAGAGAAGCGCGATTGCTCTCTTCCGCACTCGCGAACAGCGCGCGAGATGACGCGGACGCCGTTCCAAACACGAATCTCGCCATGCTGCTCGACGGCGCATTGGACGAATTGGATCGCGCCACGCTGGAAGCGTCGCTGGCGGGCGACCTGCACGCCCAGGCCATACTCACTGCGCTGTATCGCGAGACACGCGCCATTGTGAATGAAGAATCGCTCCCTGCACGGGAACCAGCCGGCGTATCCGTAGCGGATGTAGTTGTCCCGCTCCCTCCGGTTGCGCGCGCGCGCGCAGTTTCGTTGAACGATAGTGCACTAGCCGCGGCGGGACTGCTCTTTATTTCGTCATTCTTCGCGCCACACCTCACCGCAACGCCGATTTTGTTCCTCGCGCTTGGCGCATTTGCATGGTGGGCCGCGCAAACCGTGCCCAACAGGACGCAGCACATCTCCGCGCGGCGCCGTTCCGCCTTCGGTGTTTTACCTTCGCTCATCATGTTTGTGACGGGCTTTTTCGCCGGGGCCTACTCCATATGGTGTTACGTTTTTAGTGCGGGCTGGTACTGGTATTGGCTGGTACAGCGGTGGAATCCAGCGCGCGCGGATTTAGAGGCGCGAGTAACCCGAAATGACGAAAGGCAAGAGGTTCGTCGTGGATCTGGGAAAGGTTAATTGTTGACAAATGTATTTTGTTAACTTGTTGACAATACTGCCTTTAGCGCATAAATTTGACAAAATGCGAAAACGGTAGGTATACTTCTCTCAAGAAGGTGCTCATTCTGCGTAATTTGGGTTGGCAAGGCGGCGGCCTGCCTTTTTCGCTGCCGGAGGTATAGCACGTGAGCGATCGCGAGCAAAAAGCATTTACCACTTTTGAAGCGGCAAAGATTTGCCATGTTACCCATCACAGTATCAAGAACTGGATCAAGCAGGGCCTAATCAAAGCCTCGCGCACGCCAGGCGGTCACTACCGTATTCTCGAACACGATCTGGATTCGTTCCGCGAGCAGTACGACATGTTCCCGCGCGACAAAGGCGCGAACCGGCGCCGCGTGATGATTGTCGATGACGATCCCGACGCCCTTGCGCTGATGGAGAAGATCCTCACGGACGAAGGCTTTGAACTAATCAAGGTCAGCAACGCGACCGAGGTCGGCCTGAAAGCCGCGCAGTTGTCTCCAGATTTAATTCTGTTAGACTTCCTGATGCCGGAGATAAACGGTTTCGAAGTGTGCAAGGCGCTGCGCGAAAATGAGCTCACGCGCGGGACCCCGATCATGGCGGTCACGTGTTTGTCCAAAGAGCAGGACATCGAGCGGATTTTTTCCTGCGGCGCGGACGAATACCTCGCGAAGCCGTTCAAAGTCGATCAGATGCTGGAAAAAGTGCGCGAGTTGCTTGGGCGCGGCCGCATCGTAGAGTAACACGTACCGGCACGAAGGAGGCAGCATGCCTGCCGGCACAGCGCGCGGTGGAATCGAGTGGCGGATCCTCAAATCGATTCTGCTCATCGGCGCGTTACCACTCATTGTAGCCATCGTTGGCCTGCTCATCGCCGCGCGAGGACAAACCGGCGCGGTGAAAGAAAACCTGTCGATTGCCGCGCGCACCACGTCCTATGGCTTGCGCTACGCCGCAAGCTTTCGGCTGGAATCGCTTCAAGGCCTCGCCATGAATCCACGCGTCGTTGGCGCCTTGATTCCAAGCGGACCCGACGGATCGCCCACCGTGCTTCGCGATCGCACCGCCATTTTCGATGTGATGGAGTTTCTGGGGCGTTACACGCAAGGCGGGGTCGCAAGTGAAAATGCGTCGGTCTTCGCGCTGTATGACACGAAAGGAAGGTTCGTAGCCGATACCGCGGGCACCGACCGGGCCACTGCGCCGGCGCATCCCGAATGGATGATCGCGCCCAATACGCCGCGATTCGTAGACATAGACTTTCTCGTCGATTCAAACCGCTATGTTGCGCGCGCTGTCGCCCCCGTGTTGTCGGCGGCGAAGAAGGAGCACATCGGCTATATCGAAGAGACCTTCGACATTACGCCGTTGCTGATGCTCGGGCTGGGCTATGATCCTTATCGCAAAACTACGCCGCCTTTAGGCGACCGGTTCCAATTGCTTTCGCCGAGCAGTACGGAAAAACTCATGGCGTGGCAGCTCGACGGACAGTCAACCGGAGAGCCCAGGTTCGTACGCGAACAATTGCACGAAGCGTTCAAGGATTTCATGCTCGATACCGTGCGCGGCGAAACGGGCACCGGTGTTGTCTCCCAATTGCTTGCGAACGCCCCGGCAGAACGGACTTTTGTTGCGTACGATCGCATTTTTCCCGGCTATCCGCTTTTTGTCCTTGTAAGCCGGCCTTCGGGGAGCGTGTATGCGCCCATCTGGTTCTGGTCGGCGATTGCGATCGCGGCCTGCGCGGTTTCAATCGGCTTCTTCTATCTCAATGCGTACCGCAACGTGCACAACAACATCGTGCGGCCCGTGCTCCTGCTCAATGAAGGCGCGCAGATCATCGAGCGCGGCGATCTCGAACTTAAGCTCAAGATTGGCACCGGCGACGAGATCGAAGAACTGGCAATGTCTTTCAACAAGATGGCGCTTGCGCTCAAGCGCAACATTCGCCAGTTGGAGGAATCGGAAGAAAAATATCGCGGACTTGTCGATTCGATGCGAGACGGAATTTTCCAAGCCGATCTCGACGGCACGATCGGCTTTGTCAATCCCGCCGCGGCGGAAATTCTCGGGTTCGAATCGCAAGACGGCGCGATAGGAACAAACCTGCGCAATTTATTCGAAGACTCGAGCGAAGTGGATGACTTCTTTACGGAGCTTAGGGCGAAGGAGTTTGTCGAGCGGTCGCGTATCTGGATGCACCGGACCGACGAACGATCGACCTGCGTTGAGCTTTCCGGCAACCTGCTGCACGACGATCGCAAGCGTCCCATCGGCGTGGAAGGAATTTTCCGCGACGTCACGAAGAATATTCGCCTGGAGCGTGACGCCCGCGATCGCGCGGAGCGTTTGAGCGTTATCAGCCAGATCGCAAACGTGATCAACTCCAGTCTTGAAGCGGGGCGCCTGTATGAAAGCCTTGTGGTCGAAGTGAAAAAGCTTGTCGATTTCGACTACGCCGAACTTGCGCTCCTGAATGACGACGGCGACCGCTTCGAGACGCAGGCATTGTGGCCGGAACATTCGACGCCGTTGCGCGACCACGCAGTGAAGGATGACGACAGCGTCTCCTCTCACGTAACGAAGACGGGGCAGTGCCTGGTTGTCGGCAATCTGGGCACTCCCGAGTGTTCGTACAGCGGCCATTTCCCGCCGGGTTTGCGCAGTTGCATGAGCGTTCCGTTGTACGCCACGGGCCGCATCATTGGCACGCTGAATCTCGGGGCGCAACGCACCGGCGCGTTTTCGCAGCACGACGTGGACGTGCTTCAACAGATGGCCCCTCACGTTGCCGTGGCGATTCGCAACGCGCAGTTGCTGGATAATCTGCAGCAGTCGCTCGAAGAAGTGACGCTTGCGCGCGAGCGTTTGCATGAGGCCAACGAAGAGTTGAAGACGCTCGACGAGATGAAGACCAACCTCTTGTCGAACGTCTCGCACGAACTGCGCACGCCGCTCGTTTCCGTGATGGGGTACACGGACATGATTATCAACGGCAAGGCCGGCCCCGTGAACGCCGAACAGAAAGAATATCTCGGCATCAGCTTGCGAAACATCGAGAAGCTGGTGACTTTGATCGAAAACTTGCTCGACTTTTCGCGCCTGCATCGCGGTACCGAAACGATCGTATTTGACGAGTTCGACCTCAAGGATTGCGCGCGCGCCAGCTTGCAGGTCATTCAACCGGTGGCCGACAGCCGCGGCATAAAACTTGAACTGAATGCCCCTGAAGAACCGGTCCTCGTGGAGGGCGACAAGAGCAAATTGGGGCAGGTGTTTACCAACCTGTTGTCGAACGCCGTGAAGTTCAACCATCCAGATGGCAGTGTGACAATCGAGCTCACGCCCAAGGACGATTGCGTTCACGTTGCGGTGCATGACACAGGAATTGGGATTCCGCGCGAAGCGTTGGACAAAGTGTTCACGCGCTTTTATCAATACGATAGTTCTTCCACGCGCAAGTACGGCGGCACGGGTATCGGGCTGTCGATCTCCCAGGACATCGCGCGCCTGCACGGCACGCGCATCACGGCCACAAGCGAAATGGGCCAGGGCAGCACGTTCCGATTTGTATTGCCGTTGGCGGGTGTGCGACGGACGGACGCGCGCGATGGGCGCGGCGAAGGCGACGCCCCGGGCACGCGCCTGCTTGTAGAACTGATCACGCAGGATCGGGCGCTGAGTGCGCAGGTGCGCAATTTGTTGCAGTCCGAAGGGATGGACGTAATCCACGCTTTGGACGGACAACACGCCATAAGCCTGGCGCAACGGCACAGTCCGGATTGTCTATTGGTTGACTGTGTGGTCGATGAGGAATCGTCCTCAAGTCCATTGCTCGACGCATTGCTTGCCGATAAGTCTGCGGGAGATATTCCGCTGATTATGATGACCGGTGACGAGGTACTGTACAGCAAGTATCGCTCTCTCGTTTCCGCGCGCGTGAAACGCAGCTTCCGCAAGAGCTCGTTGCTGAGCGGAATCCAATACGCAATCGGCCAGTCGCTTGCGACCGGCGAACCGCTGGGACACAAGGTACTGTGCGTCGATGACGACACGGAAGTGTTGCAGTTTGTCGCGCGCTGCTTGGAAAGTGACGGATACGATGTGGTCACTTGCGATTCGGGCGAGCAGGCGATTCGCCTCGCATTAACACGCGAGTTTGGCGTTGTGCTTATGGACATTGCGATGCCGGGCATGGATGGCTGGGAAGCATGCAGACGATTGAAACGCGATCTTGCGCTGTCCGGTATCAAGGTCTTCATGGTGACGGCAAAACCGGTCGATAGCACATCGGCGCGCTATCGCGACTATGGGGCGGACGGCTATCTTTTGAAACCGTTCCACGCCGACGATCTGCTCGAACTGGTGCGCGCGGTCGCCACGCCGCGCGCCGTGCGCGAGGTCTAGCGCGGGTGAACTTCGTGGTGCCACCCGCCCGCATCGGGCGGCCATTTATCACCCTTCTGCGCTACAACCGGCGCTTTTGGAAGGCCTATGCCTTCGGCCTCGCGCTCGCCACTTTCTTCTCGCTGGTAAATCTGGCGATGCCCATGGTGCTTGGTCACATGGTGGACCTGTTCAATTCGCGCGCCCTGAATCGCCCAATGCTCACCGCGTACTGCGGCGCGTTGATCGGACTCGGCGTCATCACCGGCATTGCCCGCTATTTCGAACGCACGCTGATTATCGGCGCGTCGCGCCGCTTCGAGTTCGATCTGCGTAACGACTATTTCCTTGCGGTCCAGTCGCAATCGCGCGAGTTCTTTACACGAACGCCGACAGGTGAAATCCTGGCGCGCGCGTCCAACGATATTGCATACGTGCGCGAACTGATCGGTCCGGGAATGATGGGAACGGTGGACATGCTGCGCCTGCCGTTCACGCTTGCGGTCATGGTGTATTACAGCGCACATCTCACTTTGGTTGCATGCATGCCGCTGCCACTGGTTTCGATACTGGTCTATCTCTTCATTTCCTATATCAACAAGCAATCACAGAAAGTGCAGGACCAATTTGGCGTCGTGACCACACGCGTGCAGGAGAATCTCGCGGGCGCGCGTGTGGTGCAGGCCTACGGTATAGGAGATGTTGAGACCGCCGCTTTCGCCAAGGAATCCGAAATCTACATGCGCGAGGGCGTGAAGCTATCGGTGGTGATGTCTTTCGCATGGCCGGTCATCGGTATGATGGTGGGCGCGGTGATGTTACTCGTGGTCTGGCGCGGCGGCGACATGGTGCTAAACGGTGAATATATAACGCGTCTCAAATGGACGGCGGACGGAATCGGCTTTACTTCCGTCAAATTCACGCTCGGAGATTTCACCGCATTTCTTGCGTGCCTCCTGCTGCTCGCGTGGCCGCTGGCCGAGTTTGGCTGGGTCATGACCTTGTACCAACGCGGCGCTGTGAGCATGAAGCGTATCGCCGAGTACATGGCCCATATACCCGATATTCGCGATACCGAGAAGACAGACTTTTCGATTGCGAACGTGAAGGGATCAATCGAATTCGTGGATGTTTCGCTCAGATACGATGGCCGCACCGCGCTGAAAAATGTCTCGTTCAAGGTTGAGGCGGGCGAAACAATTGCCATTGTCGGAGCGACAGGTTCGGGTAAGACTTCGATCGTGTCGCTGTTAACGCGGGAATACGATCCGAGCGAAGGCACAGTACAAATTGATGGAACGGATGCACGTACCATACCGCTGCAGACGTTGCGCGGAAGTATTGCGTATGTGCCGCAAGACACCTTTCTGTTCTCCGATACGATTCGCGCCAATCTGACTTTTGGACGTCCCGATGCGGACCAGGCTGAGACGGATCATGCCGCGGATGTGGCGCAGTTGACCGAGACGATTGATAGCTTCCCGGAACGGTATGAAACGCTCTTGGGCGAACGCGGCGTAAACCTCTCCGGCGGACAGAAGCAGCGCCTCGCGATTGCGCGTGCGGTCGTTCTGGACGCGCCCATCTTGGTGCTTGATGATGCGCTGTCGAGTGTGGATACGCACACCGAAGAGCTGATATTGCAACGGCTGAAGTCGGTGATGGCACAACGCACCAGTATCATTATCTCGCATCGCGTGTCCACTGTGCGCCACGCGGACCAGATTCTTCTCCTGGAAAATGGCGAAATTGTCGAGCGGGGGACGCACGACGAACTCATCGCCCGCGGCGGGCACTACGCGGAAATGCACGAGCGCCAGTTGCTCGAGGAAGAACTGGAGACGACGGCGTGAGCGCGGGCTTTCACATGGAAGACGAGGCCCACCAAAAGGCCTACGACGCAAAGTTGATGCGCCGGCTGATGGGATATGTAAAGCCGTACACCGCGTGGTTCAGCGTTGCGGTCGTGTTGCTGTTCGTCGCATCCATCATCGGCAACTTCACGCCGTTGATCGTCATGAAAGCAATTGATACGCACGTGAACAATCCTGTTCGCATGGAGAAAGAACTAAGTATTCGCAATGCGCCGACGACCGATCGCGCCGCGCTTGCCGAATTGGAAGAATTGAAACGTCAGGACAGGCGCGGCCTCTTCAATCTGATGATGTTGATCTGCCTGATGATGCTCGCGGAATCCGTCTTTCGCTACGTGCAAATGATTGTGGTCGCATGGATTGGTCAGAAGACGATGTTCGAGATGCGCATGAAAATATTCTCGCACCTCCAGAACATGTCATTGCGCTTTCTCGACAAGAATCCGCTCGGCCGGCTGATGACGCGCGTGACCAATGACGTCGAAAAGGTGCAGGCCACCATCGTGGCTGGCGTCGAGCAGACGATTAGCGACATGTTCACGATCGTCGTCGTCGTTATTTTCATGCTATGGACGAATTGGCAAATCGCCGCAATTGTGCTTTCCACGATTCCGTTCGTGTTTATCACGGGCGTCATTTTCCGGAAGTTTGCGCGCAAGTCATACCTGGAAGTGCGGCGCAAGGTCGCACGCTTGAACGCGTACATGCAGGAGATGGTCAGCGGCATGCGCGTTGTGCAGGTGTTTCGGCAGGAGGCGCGCTGCTTCGGCCAGTTCCGCGAGATTAATGCGGAGCACCGCGACGAATGGTTCCGCCAGATTCGCAACTTTGCGATCTACTATCCCATCGTGGACTTTCTCGGCACGCTTGCGCTCACGCTCATCATTTTCTATCACGGCTGGGATGTGCTGGGTAGGCAGGCCTCCGGCGAAAACATGGTGCAGGTCGGGCTCTTCTTCGCGTACCTGCAATGGGCCGAACGCCTCTACGGACCTATACGCGCGCTAACCGATCGGTACAACGTATTGCTTGAAGCGATGGCATCTTCGGAGCGCATCTTCACGCTGCTCGATACGCCCGAGGACATTCCCAACAAACCAAACGGCGTAAAGCCCAAAGCATTGCAAGGGCGCGTGGAGTTCCGCGATGTCTGGTTTGGTTACGATGCGGAGCATCCCGTGTTGAAAGGCATAAACCTGACGATCGAACCGGGCGAGCGCATTGCGATTGTCGGGCACACTGGCGCGGGTAAGACAACCTTTATCAATCTCCTGGGCCGCTTTTACGACATACAGCGCGGCAGCATTCTGGTTGATGGCGTAGATGTGCGCGACTACGACAAGACCGAATTGCGACGGCGCATCGGGATAGTGTTGCAAGACGTATTTCTCTTTTCAGGATCTATCAAAAGCAACATAAGTCTGAACAGCCCCGGCATTACCGATGAGACGATTCGCGAATGCGCGGCGCACGTGAATGCCGCGCCGTTTATCGAGTCGCTGCCCGAGCAATACGAGTTTGCAGTGGGCGAGCGCGGTGGTAATCTGTCCACTGGGCAGCGGCAGTTGCTTGCCTTCGCGCGCGCGCTGGCGCACGACCCGCAGATACTGATTCTCGATGAGGCAACCTCAAGTGTGGATACGGCGACGGAGGCGCTGATTCAAGATGCAATTCTGAAGTTAATGGACGAGCGCACTTCGATTGTCATCGCGCACCGCTTATCGACCGTGCAGCATGCGGACCGGATTGTTGTAATGCACCACGGCGAGATTCGCGAGGTGGGCACGCATCAGGAATTGCTCGCTCACCGCGGCCTTTATTACACCCTTTACCGGCTCCAGTACAAAGATCAGTCCGAGGCGGCGTAGCGTTACGGCGCGTAGGGGTTCGCCCCCCGCGGGGGACGCCAGCCAAACCAAGACTTCAGTCGGTAGCGCAGGATCATTCCAATCATCGACATGCCAAGGAAGAAGGCTTTTATTTTGCTTCCGGTGACAGACGATTCGCCTACGCGCTTCTTGTAGTTCACCGGTATTTCGATAAAATGAATTCCATTGAGGATCACGATGAGCAGCATCTGCGGACCAAACGCGGACCCACCGATAGAGAAGTAAGGCGCAATTTTTTCATACGTTTCACGGTGATAGAGCCGCATGGAGCAACCCACGTCAGTGAGAATCGTGGTGTTAAAGAGAAATTCGACGAGTTTGCCGACGGCCCAGTTGCCCCACTTGAGAAAGCGGCCCATGTTCGCGCCTTCCCACACAAACTCGCGTTGCGTGCGAGTGCCGAAGACGACGGGCACATCGTCGGAGTAGGCGAGCATTTTGATTACGTCGTGGCCGGAGAAGGTTCCGTCGGGCTCAGCGATGATGAGAATGTCGCCGGTCGCTTCGGCGAGGCCTTTCCAAATTGCGTGCCCGTAGCCTTGCGCGGACTCATGCACCAGGCGTGCCTTGGTCGCTTGCACCTCATCGTCGGTCCCCGCCGCGGCGTTGTTATTTACGACGACAACTTCGTCCACGTAGCCGCTAGCAAAAAAATCTTTGATTGCCGCGCGTATCGAGTCCTTCTCGTTATACGTCGGGAAAACGACCGAAACTGTTTTGTTCTTCCACATGCGCGCGGCTACCAGTAGGTGTACAGATAAGATTCAATGAGCCAGCACTGGGCGGCTAGAAATAATAGCGTCATCGCCAGCGGCTGCAGCGAACGTGCGGACCTTCCAATCTGATCGATCATGTGCGCGGCCGGAACGGCAATAAAGGGAAGCACATACATCGCCGATCGTTCGCCTTCGCCACGAGCGAGGTACAGCGGAGCTATGACCAGCAGTGTCAGCGCGAAGGCGATAAACAAGGCTTTAACATCTGCATTGGGTTTGAGCAGCCGCCAGATAAACAGGATAGAAATCGGTATGCCTGCATAGAAGAACCAGCAAATCGGGTTGAAGAATTTGAAGGTCCAGCTTGCGTAGCGCGGCTGTGTCTTGTCCACGTTGATCTGATCTTCCTGGAACTGCGCGTGGCTCAGGCGGAAACATTCGATGACATCGAAGCCCGTGGCAAGCCTCACGATGCCGTGAAACAGCAGAAAGGATGCAAGCATTACAACGGCCGTCTTCACGACGTTCATACGCATACTCGGATCTTTCAATCGCCAAAGTCCGATGAAACCGAAGAAGGCGCCGACGGTGAGCAACGAGAACGAAGAGAGTGACATGAGCGCATACATCACCCCGGCGGCCGCCGCATACAGAATCGAGCCGCGGTGCAGTGCGCGCCAGAAGAACAGTAGCGTGAACATCAATAGCGGCAGAAACATGATGTCCGCGCTGGTGGCGGTGAAGATTACGATCGATGGCATGAGCGAATAGATGGCGCAGCAGGTGAGCGCAACACGCTGATTGATCATTTCGCGCACCCAGGCAAAGAGCGGGAAGAGCGCGAGCGTGCCGACCGCCATGGTGCCGAGCGAAAGCGCAAGGGCATCGCGCGAGAAAAGTGCCGACGACATAATCCATAGCATGACGATCGGGCCGGGCGGGTGGACTTTCGCGTGCATCGAGAGCATGGGGTGGATGGTGTTGTAATCGCGCATGAGGCCCATGATCGTGAGGCCTTTGCCGATGTCGTCCACGTATTCGTAGGGACCGCGGTTGTACGCGTCGGCGATTCCCTCCGTGCCGCCGCGCAACATCGCTATGCTTCCTGCAAAGACAAAGCAGAAGATAGCGAGGGCGATGACCACGCGCCACGCCGCTTTATTTGAGAGATCGTTTTCCCACCAATCGATTTTGCGGATGAATCGTACTGCCACAAATACGGCAATTGAGACGACAGCCAGCACGATAAGATGCCAGCGGAAATCCGAAACGAAGTCTGCGAACCCTACACTCTGACTGATCGCTACCGCGACCAGTTGAAGTGCTACCAGAAAGACCAATGCGCCGAGCATTACCGCGAATTTGATAGGCCGGGAAATCGGAACGCCGGAGAGCCTGCGAAATAGCCCAAACAACACGAGCGCGAGCGTGGCTGCGAGCATGGTGACGCCGGGGACCTTCGATGCGGCGTTGCCGCTTGCGTAGAACGGCGGCATTTGCATGTAGAGCGGTTCGAGCCCGATGAAGCGGGCCACGCTGAATGAAAAGACATACCAGGCGAAGACGAGCGTATAGAAAGAAAACAGGCGGCCGCCGGTGCGTGGACCGTGTTCCTCTACAAACAGTTCCGGCGATCGCATGGTGACACCCGTTATCCCGACAATGCAGTGGGGGATTGTATCGGCGGGGTCTACCGATTTCCAACGCGTGATGCCGTGGCGGCTGCGATCGCGTCTACTTCAGTTCGGCAGCGTCAATGAGACTGTAACGGTTTCGCCTTCGGTGACGTTGACGTGGGCGGTGGCGCAGCGAACTGCACCGGAGCTGTCTGCGGTGGTGGCGCAGACGGTGTATTGTCCGGGTTCGACGCCGGGGATCGTGAATGCGCCGGTTGCAGGGTCAACGGCGGCCCCGCTGACGATTGCCTCGTCGCGATGCAATTTCATGAACTCCTCTTGCGTAGTGCGTGCGGGGAGCGTGATGTTGCCTCGGGCTAGGGCAACACCGGTGTAGCCTTCAGACGGGGAGCCCGAGACGGTGCCCGAGATGGTACCGCCGCCGCCGAGTTCAAAGTTGACTTCAGTGGTCCGTCCGTCGGCGAGTTCAACGGTTTGCTGCCGGCTGACGGGGGCCGATTCGCCCAACATCCCGTTTGCGCGCAGGCGTACCTGACCGGGAGGCAGATTCTCAATGCGGAACTGACCGTTTGCATCCACTTCCACATGCCGGCTTTCTTCGCCAGAGGTGTCGGTACCGCTGGTCGTTACTTGCAGCCAACCGCGCGTCGGCGGTTGGCCGTTGAAGGCCATGGTGCCGGCAACGGACGCAGTGCCGGATGCAAAATCAAGCGCGACTTCGGTTGTTCCTCCTTCGCTGACGACGATTTCCTTGCCTTGATTTCGACTTGGGTAACCCTGCCCTCCAGTGTCACGCAATCCGCCGTAGGCGCGGTAGTTGCCTGCGGGAACGTTTGTGAATTCGACCACGCCGTTCGCATCGGGGTCTTTTGCAGTGGAGTCGGACGACGTCTTCTCTTGCAGTCCGGCGTATGCGCCTGTTGCGGGTTGGCCGTTTTCCGTGATGCGAATGCGCACGGTACCGCCACCACCGAGCATAATGTCGGCCTGCGTCGTTTTGCCGGGAGCAACGCTGACCTGAACGTTCGCGCCCGCGTGCGTGGGATGATACGCGCCGATAGTGACGGTCCCGCTGGGCAGGCCATCGAGTTGAAACGCGCCATCGGGCCCGGACGTTGTGCGCGCGGCGCGGTCGCGGCGGTAC
The DNA here is from genome assembly GCA_020848835.1 of Candidatus Hydrogenedentota bacterium. Lineage (GTDB taxonomy): Bacteria > Hydrogenedentota > Hydrogenedentia > Hydrogenedentales > SLHB01 > JABWCD01. The sequence continues at coordinate 2,152 of JADLHJ010000089.1, read as the reverse complement.
TCGTCCATCGGCGCGGCGGTATCAAACACTTTTGCTCCTGCAACGGGGTTCTTTGAAGTGTCGAGTACGCGTCCGATCACGATGCCGCCGGTTTCCACTTCGATCACAATGCCGGACTTCGTTTCGCCGGCGACGATGTCCGAGACCATTTGCATTTTAGGCGCGTAGCCTTGTGCTTTCACCAGCAAGGTCGCGCTGCCTTCTTCCGCGCTTTCTATTCTGAAAATGCCTTCATCGTTTCGTGTGCGCGCACCGGGGCCCATGTGCTGGAAGTTTTGCATATTCATTCCAGCGTTCGCTGCGTAGAGAATTTCGAAGTCGGTGACAGGTTGGCCGGTGGACGTATCTACGATGGTGCCCTCGATCTTGCCGGTCCCTTTCAAAACGATGTCGGCATTTTCACTGCCCGCTGGAATGTCACTTAACTGTCCGCGAGAGTATCCACTGGCTTGGGTGCCAATATAAAAATTGCCTTCCTTGAGGCCCGCGATTTTATATCGGCCGTCGCTATCAGTCTGTGCATTCTGATGTGTGCCCGATCCCGAAGCATAGACATACGCATTACCCACGGGTTTGCCGTCTTCTCCGGTAACGCGTCCGGATATCGAGAGGCCGCCCGCGCCTTCCGCGACGACGCGCACACCGGTTTTTTCTTCGCCCGCGGCGACGCGGATGATTTCCTTGTTTGGATTTGTTTGCCAGCCGCCGTCGCCGACGACGGCCTGCATTTGGTATTCGCCTTCGGCGAGGCGGCCCACCTTAAATTCACCTTTTTCATTGGCGCGTTCGACGGGTGAACCGAAGCCCTGGTTATCTTTTATCACGGGATACGGAATGACCTGCGCACGCGGCACGGGTTGCCCTTTTTCGTCCACGACGATTCCGGCGATGGACGCCTCCTTTGTCATCGTGATGGTGACATCTTCAACGGGTGCGGCAGAGGTATCGAGAGGGCCAATGGGTTTGGAAACCATGCCTTCCTTTTCCGCGCGGACAAAGAGGTCGGGGGATACAGCAACTCCCAATACGGCGAACAACCCATTGACGTCGGATTCTGCGTTGGCCCAACGGCCGCCGCGTTTCATGGCGACGTTTACGCGCGCTTTCGCGACGGGCTGTCCCGCATCGTCGACGACGCGACCCGCAATGGAAGTACCCGAATCGAGCGTGAAATTGATGTCCTCGACGGATTGGCCGGTAGTAACGCTGATCACTTGGCGTTTGTTGTAGTCTTCGCTGATGTAACCTTCGGCTTCGCTTACGTAAATCGTGTAGTTGCCGGTGGGAAGGCCCGCGATGGTGTACTCGCCTTCTTCGTCGGTTGTGGCGTCTTTCGATGTGCTGATAATACCGCCACCGCGATTTTCGGTGTATAGCTGTAGGCGCGCGTTGCGCACGCCTTTGTTGGTCGCGGCATCGCGGACGAAGCCGCTGACAATCCCGCCTTTGTCAATCTCGATAACGATTCCGTCGATGTTCTGTTGCGGGGCAAGTTTTATTTTCTCGGGCTCTTTTGCAAGGGTCAGGTTTTCGCTGTCGATGGCAAGTTGAATATCGGTATCGCGAAGATTCGAGAAGGCGAATGCGCCGTCGGCGGACGTCTCCTGGCGTTGTTCTTCGCGTGAGATGCCCGTGCGCGCGAGAATGGCGACGTTGGTTGCGGGTTCGCGTGTCGCGGAGTAGATGACCTTGCCGGCGACTGCGCCTCCTTTCTTGAGTACGAACTTGGCGTTCTCCGTGCCGGAGAGCACCCAATCGGAAAGCATGGGTGCGTAGCTTTCGGTTTTCACGAGGAATTTGAAGTTGCCCATGGGCACGTGCGGAAAGCGGAAGGTGCCGGACTCGTCGGTAACCTGCCGCGTGATTTCGGTTTCTGCGTAGGGAAGGTCTTGGTCACCCGCCTGTTCCTTCCATCCTGCGGCAAACAGCACTGCGCCGGGAACTGGTGCTCCTTCGGGATCGACGACGGTGCCTGCAATGAACGTCATCTGTGAGAGCGTAAGGTTTACTTCGGTCTTCTTCGTTCGTTCGCCGATGTAGATGCCGTCTAGCGCGTATAGCGTGCCGAGTTCGGCTTCAATGCCGATGCTCATTTTGATGGGCACGCCGGAGAAGGAAAACTTGCCATCATTGTCGGTTTGCGTTTCGAGCG
>JADLHJ010000088.1 GCA_020848835.1 Candidatus Hydrogenedentota bacterium | reverse complement strand
GTGGCGGCTGGGTCCTGCTCAACGGGATGCCGCTGAACCCGGTCAGGTCTTGACGGAAGCAGCCGTAGGTGGATTTTTTCGTGTGCTGCAGGGTCGCCTGGCCGTCACCACGCGCTTCGCGCTTTGGATACGAATTGTTTGCGCATAGTGACGCGTGGTGCGAAGGGCGCGGTGGTTGGCTTCGAGGCGCGCCGCGTTCGGCGAACGAGGCGCTACCTTTGCTTCGCGCACACTCGATTACGATTACGAGGACGATTACGAGGACGATTACGATTACGGGTGCGTTGGAGTAGTCGAATTTCGTCGAGGCTGTCGGGGGTTTTTCATAGCATGGCCAAAGACCCATACCTGGTGCTTGCGCGGAAGTGGCGTCCGCAGCGCTTTGAGGATGTGGTTGGCCAGGAACACATCACCCGCACGATTCAGAATTCCATCACTTCGGGCCGTATCGGCCATGCCTTTCTTTTCATTGGTTCTCGCGGGATCGGGAAGACCACGACTGCGCGCGTGTTGGCGAAGGCGCTGAACTGCGAAAAGTCCAAAGGCCCTACGCCAAATCCCTGTGGCGAATGTGATAACTGCAAGACGATTGCGTCGGGTAACAGCATCGACGTGCTGGAGATTGACGGGGCGTCGAACAACACCGTCGAGGACGTGCGGCAATTGCGCGAGAACGTGCGGCTGGTGCCGTCGCGGTCGCGCTTCAAGATCTACATCATCGACGAAGTCCACCAGCTTTCCACGAGCGCGTTCAATGCGCTGTTGAAGACCCTAGAAGAACCGCCGGAACATGCGGTGTTTATTCTCGCGACGACGGAAGCGCACAAGGTGCCCGCGACGATCATTTCGCGGTGCCAGCGTTACGATTTTCGTCGCGTGGGCATGGACAGTCTGAAGAAGTTGTTGCGCAGCATTCTCGATGAGGAAAAGATTACGTGCAGCGACGAAGCGTTGTACGCGATTGCGCGCGCGGCGGACGGCGGTATTCGCGACGCGGAGAGTATTCTCGAACAACTGATCTCGTATTGCGGCAAGACGATTACGTTTAAAGATGTGTTCGACGTGCTGGGGCTGGTGGATTGGAAACAGCTTGAGCGCGTATGTACGGCGCTGCTGGACAAAAATATCGCGGAACTTCTCAAAGCCGTGGAGGATATTGTCGCCAGCGGCAAAGACCTGTCCCAGTTTGTGCAAGACATCCTGCAATACTTCCGCAATTTGCTCGTCTGTAAGACGGCGGACCCGAAGACGCTGCTGGCGTTGCCTGACGACGAGCTCGCGGCGATGCAGCAGATGGCGGAGAAGTTCACGCTGACGAATTTGATCCGTCTCGTGGAGCAGTTCGCGGAACTGGCGAAGGATTTCGATTCGCAACTGGCGCAGCGTATAGCGTTGGAGTCGTTGCTGATACGTTTATCGAAGGTGTCGGTGGAAGTGTCCGTCGATGCAGTATTGGAAAAACTCGCTGCGATGGGCGCGGGAGGTATCGCCCCCCCACGCCCTTTAGCGGTTAGCGCGCCGCTACCTACGGCGCGCGACATAGAGCCGGTCGCTGCGCCTCGCACTGCGAACGGTAACGGTGAAAGCGCGACGCGTCCGCGGAAGGTGAAGGTGACAGCCGAGAATCTTGCGCGCGTGTGGCCGCTTATTGCGCAGGCGGCGAGTGAGCACAGCATGAACCTCGGTGTAGCGCTGGGGCATGCGGTGCCTGCGGAATTGGACGGCGATCAGATTGTCGTGCGATTTGCCGCGGCACACATGCGCGCGAAGGCGCTGGTTGAGCGGTCGGAGAACCTGGAGATCGTTTCCGGGGTCTTACAAGGTATCACGCAGAACATTGCGTCGCTGCGGGTTGATGCGGAGCTGGACGAGGCCGGGCCGGAGATTAGCGATACGCGTCCATCGCCACAGGTGTATGGCACGGTGAACCCAGAGGAAGCGAAGGCGGCGCTGACGGACCCGCACGTGGCGAAGGTGATCGATGTGTTTCGCGGACGGATTGTGGAGATTAAGCGCGGCGCGGACGCGGTGGCGGAAGCGGGTTGACGGGACTGATGGGATGTAGTTTAGCGGTATACGGTGGGCATTAGTGCAGTTGAATTCGATTAGAAGCACGAAACCGCGGGGTTTGCTTGGTTGTAGCGTTATCTTGAGTTGGGCCGCGTGGTTTGTATTTCCCAAGTTTTACTTAATCTGGAGAGAATTTCGTGGAAGTTTATATTCGTAAGCGCCGGAGTCGGCCGCCCTTTGAAGTGATTGCGGCGCTCGTTGTGTTGTTCGTTGTTGGGTTTGGCGTCTGTTATTACGTGTTTGGGCGGGGTGAATCGGAGACGGCTCCGCCGGACGATTCGCAGATTGCGGCGGTACCACCTGCTCCGTCAAGCGCGGAGCCGATATCGCCGCCGTCGGAAGAACCGCCAAGCGAAGAGCCGACGGCCACGACAGAACCTGCACCAACCGAACCCGCGCCAACGGAGCCGACTGCGCCGCAGCCGACGGAGGAGTTGGCGAAGGTGGAGGATGTGTGGCCTGCGCGGCATTTGTTCATCGCAGTGAAGGGCGAGAAGCTCGATCGCGCGACCTCGGAGATGTTGGCGGTGTTGAAGCCGGGCGGCGTGGTGCTGCGCAGTGAGAACATTCGCGAGCGCAAACAGGTCATCGATCTCGTTGGCGAGATAAAGGCGGCGGTTGGACTGGGCACTACGATTGAAAAATTGCCGCTGATTGCCGTAGCGCAAGAAGGCGGGGCGTTGAATGTGCTGCGCTTGAAGGAGGCACCGACTGCTTCAAAGATCGGCGCTGACAAGAATTTGGAAGAAGCGAAGGGCGCGGGCGCAGCGCTTGGGCAGTCGATGCTGGAGCGTGGGATCGGTGTGTTGCTTGCGCCGATGTTGGACGTCTCGGGAAAGAATACGCCGAAGGAAATGCAATCGCGATCCTTTGGAGAAAACCATAATGAAGTGGCGGCGATCGGTTTGGCGTACGCCGACGGCGTGGTGGGCGCGGGTGTGCTGCCGGTCGTGAAATTTTTCCCGGGAATGGCGACGATTAAAGGCGACACGCAGAAGACCGTCGCAACGCTTGCAGACGATCAAGATCGGTTTGCGGAAATCATTTATCCCTTCAGCGAGGCGGCTCGCTGTAATGTCCCGGGGATTTTGGTAGGGCACGTGATTGTGCCTTCGGTGGATAAAGAAACGAAGCCGGTAGCGGCGGCGTCGTTGTCGTCGAAATTCTTGAAGGCGCTGCTGCGCGAGAAATGGGGATTTCCGGGTGTCATTCTCGCGGACGACCTGAACAAGTCGTCGATGACCAAGCAACTTCCTGTCGAGCAGTCAGCGATTGCCGCACTTGCAGCGGGCAACGACGCGGTGTTGATGCTTAATCCCGACGTGGAAAAAATAAAGCTGGTTTGCGCGAACATCGAAAAGGCGGCGACAGAGGGTAAGCTGGATCGCGTTGCGTTGAGCAATAGCAAGAAGCGTTTGGATGCGTGGTGCGCCGCGCTGGAGAAACCGCGCACAGGGCTGGATGGCCCTTTGCCGCAGTTGCCGTCTCCTGAGGCGGCTGCTGCGCAAGCGACGGAGAACGCGACTGCTCCTGCCGCAACGGATACGCCAGCGCCGGGCGCGGAGATCGAGCACACGGTTGCGAGCGGAGAGACTTTGTCGAAACTTGCCACGAAATACAAGGTGACGGCGGGTGAGATTCGCGAGTGGAACCAGCTTAAGAGCGACAACTTGTTTGTTGGGCAGAAACTAATCATTAAGACTGCCGCGCCGGCACCGGAACAACCTTCGGCGCCTGCCGCGGAAACCACTCCCCCGCCGGTCCCTGCTGAACCGGCGCCGGCACCCGCTGCGACGGAGCCTGCGCCATCCGAATCGGCTGCCATGGATCCGCCGAGTGAAGAACCTTCGGTGCAGCCGCCGGCGAATTCGAAGGCAGTCGAGTATGTCGTGAAGAGCGGCGATTTCCTATCATCGATCGCTACGAAGCACAAGGTGAAGTATCAGGACATCATGACCTGGAACCACCTGAACGACACAAACCTGAGCTCGGGACAGAAATTGACGATTTACGTGCCGGCAGATTTTGTCGCGCCGGGAGAGACAGCACCTGCGGACGCGCCGAAGGATGAAGCGCCGAAGGCCAATGCACCGGCTGCGGCCGAGCCGGCACCGCAGGAAGATACGGCCGCTGCACCGGGCACGGATACCGAAATAAGTTATACCGTCAAGAAAGGCGACAATCTTGCGAACATTGGTGCGGCTTACGGTGTGACGGCGGATGATATTCGCGGGTGGAATGGAATCGAAGGCAATCGGATTGACGTTGGGCAGGCGTTGAAGATACGTCCCAAGAAAATGCCGACGGAGTAGGGGGGCTAGCTACTTCGAAGCTTAGAACCACGAGCAAGTAGTGGCAGAACCCCTACAGGGTTCACTCCGGGATGGTGGCAGGTTACCCCGGGGGCGGCCCGCCGCTCTTGTAATAAAAGAGGGCAGGCCGCGCAACGCGACTCCGAATGCCCCGGGCTTGGCATTCGGTCGAGGGAGCCTTCTTGCGTTGCGCGGCCAGGGTCTAGGTTGCGGAGTCAGCAACCATAAATCGGTGCTGTGT
>JADLHJ010000087.1 GCA_020848835.1 Candidatus Hydrogenedentota bacterium | reverse complement strand
TCGTCGGTCATCCGAACCCTTTCCGCATTTGGCCAGAAGGCCGCCCGCAACGAAGCCATCACTCACTCCTCGCGATGACGATATTACCATTGAGCGTGTCTAGATTTATTCGCGCTCGGCCATCGCCAATTTTCCCCTTGAGATATCGGGGTTGATGTGCACCGCCGGAGGTATCGACAGCCAGCTGGCTCTCCACGCTACCGCGGAGGGCCGTGGCCGTAATAGACGCTGAGGACGTATCAGGCATTCTAAGATTGACCCCGCCGTTCTGACTGGTCAAAGAAGCTTCTTCAACCGCGGCACCCAGTAGCTTGGCATGGATGACGCCGTTATCGGTCGCAGCGTCCAGCTTGCCGCCGGCAACTTCGGCGTAAACGTCGCCGTTCACCGTGCGCAGGGTACCGCCTGCAGGGGCTTCGGCTAGTTGGATACGGCCGTTTACACTTTCGGCGTGTACGCTTCCCATTGGCTTGGCAATGTCGATATCGCTGTTGCGACCGGCGATCTTCACATTGCCGCAGCCGGGCCTGATCCAGACGTTTCCGTTGTTACTGGTGACTTCCAAATTTGTTCCTTGCGGGACATTTATGTCGTAATGAACAAACAGGTCGTAATCGGCATTGCGGGGTCCGGGTTCCGTTTGGATTACAAGCGCACTTTGATCTTCACGTATTTGCACCAGTCCCGCAACATATCCGCGCAATTGTTCTTCAGTCGTGTTGCCGCGGCGAAAGGCTCGGATAACCGCGCTACCAGTGATCGATGTCCCGGGTGAAGGAGTGATGAAGACAATTCCGTCTGTGCTATCCAGCTTCAGACTGCCGGGATTAGCATGTGCGAAGTTGCGCGTCTCTTGAACATCCGCTCCTCCGACCAAGGGCGGCAGCTTGTGGGCGACCACACGAACACTCACCGTGAGCAAGATTATGGCGAGCGCGAGGGCGGTCAAGACACTTTTCAGGTTAGGGCTCATCAGGTAATTTGACCGACCATCGGGCAGCTAGGTTTCACTAAGTCGCTATAGCGGTTGGGGATAATCCGGGTGGGGAATAGGGTGAAACCCGGATATAACTGCCAAGGTCAAATTCAATGAAGCCGGTAAAACCGGCAAGAGATTACGAATTCTGGGCTGCGGTGAACCAGAACACCGACGCTCTATAGTTGAAGGTGTAGTTGCTGCCCGGCGGGACGTGATTGGTAGGGCCAGATCCAGCGTAACAAAAAAACCTCCTTTTCTTGTTCCACTCGACCCAAACGTCCCGCCGGACCCATTTTTTAGTAGGGCAACTCCAACGTGGGTATTTTTTTAGTTATACCGCTGTTGCTGATACTCGTTACGCTTGCGTACGGGGTGGCGCAGGTGTTAGTTCGGGCTTGGTTAGACTACCGGGTCCGCATTGCCTTTTTGGAGAAGCTCGAGAAGAACCCCGCACTCGTCGGTTCACAAGCCGACGTTCCCGCCATTATGAGCAGCATTGCTGCAACCAGCTTTGCCTATCAGCGGCAGAATTATGCGTTGACTGGCCTCTTGCTCACCGGATTTGGAATCGTCTTTCTCGCTGTTGGACGCTTCTTGCGGTCGGGTGAACTCGCCGTGGGCATCTTCTTTGGCGGTGTGTTCTGCGTACTCTTGGGGCTGGTCATCGCTCTATTCGGATTTATAATCCGGGTCATGACGCGATCTTCGTCGAAGGTTAACGCGCCAGCACGAGGTTGACTTTATCTGCGTTTCGGGGAACGCTTTGCCATTTCACACTATCTGCCGGTTCGTCATCGCGTTCACTGTTTTCTTTAGCCTGCCGTTTTGTCTACTCGCAGAATCTGATTCCAGTGGCCTAAAACATTTCATCTATTTCGAGCGCAGCCGCGAGCGGATAAGGGACGCCGAATTTCTGCACACCGCCGCGATCGCGGGCGCACAGCTCAAGTACACCTGGCGAGAACTTGAACCTGAACGAGACCGTTACAGACTTTCTCTCATTGGTGATGATTTGACCTTTTTGGAAAAACACCATCGAAGACTATTTATCCAGATTCAGGACGTTTCTTTCGACGAGGAGAAGCTTGTACCCGAGTATCTTCTTACCGGCCCAGTATTTGGTGGCGGCGTAGCGCGCAAGTACGAGGAAAGTGACGACGGCAAAGTGACGTTTGACGGATGGGTCGCTAGGCGCTGGGACCCGGCCGTGCGTGAGAGGTTCCTTCGTTTGCTCGCCGCAATTGGAAAGGAATTTGACGGGCGCATAGAAGGCATCAATCTTCCAGAAACAGCTATCGGTTTTGGCGAGAGCGGAAAGTATCATCCCTCGGGATTTACTTATGAGCAATACCGTGACGGCCTAAGAGAAACAATGCGCGGTGCACGTGACGCGTTTCCGCGATCCCGTGTAATCCTGTATGCGAACTTCATGCCCGGGGAATGGCTTCCTTGGGACGACAAGGGGTATCTGCGGAGTGTCTACACGTACGCCGCCTCCATCGGGGTCGGTGTCGGTGGTCCAGACGTACTTCCTCACCGAAAAGGGCAGCAGAACCACAGCTATCCTCTCATCGCGTCGCGCGATTCGTCGCAAATCGCTGGGGTCGCGGTGCAGGACGGAAACCTCGCAGAAGTAAATCCAGCATCCGGAAAGCGCGTTACTGTGGAGGAACTCCATACCTTCGCAAAGGAAACGCTTAAGGTGAACTACATCTTCTGGGGCATCGAAGAACCATATTACTCGGAAGAAGTGATTCCATTCTTAAAACGCCAGTAGATGCAACTGGAATGCCTTCGAATTCGTGCCAGCCTTGTGCTTGCTGCTTTTACTAAGCGTCGCTGCGCAATATGATGTGAATCGCACGACGACGAGAATCACTGCGAACATCCGCGGGGTATAGAAATGAATGCTGTAAGGCAATGGGTTGCGTTCTGCATGTTGGGTTTGACCGCGCCGGGAATTGTCTGCGCTGAAATTAAAGCGGAAGGCCATCCACGTCTGTTTTTCGACGCAAACGAATTGCTCAAACTTCGCACGGCGCGCACCGAGCCGGGGTATTCGGATATTTGGCAAAACGTCGCGGATTCTGCCGAGTGGTGCTTGACGAAGACGCCGCGTTCCGAATGGATCGCGCCGGTCGCGGACGATCCGGTGTACGAGAATCTCTACGACCGGTTCTACGCAATGATGATGGATATGGCGATCACCGAGCATCTTGCGTTCGCGTATGCCCTAAGCGGCGAGGACCGATACGGTACAGCCGCGAAGACGTGGACACTCGCGTGTTGTCGTGCGTGGAAGCCCGACGCCGATGCGCAGCCGGATGGCGGGAAGGCCTACGCGGTGATGCGCCTATTGAAGGGCGTCGCCGTGGGCTATGACCTCGCCTATGATTGCTTTACCGACGATGAGCGCGCGGAGATTCGCGCTATGCTATCGGCGACCGCTGCAAATTACTTCGAGAAATATTTCACTACGCCGGCGATCTCTGGTGAGGGATTTCATACCCATCACGCAATTGTTGAATGGAGTTCGTTTGGGATCGCGGCGCTCACGCTCCTGAACGAAAACGCAGATGCGCAGAAATGGCTTGATGCAACGGTAACCAAATTCACGACACACTTGCTGCCAATGGGTCTCGCACCTGATGGCGCGCAAATCGAGGGCGCGACATTTTGGGCTTCGACGATGCAGTACCGCATCTTTTTTATGGACGCGTTGCGCCGTGTGACGGGCCGCGATTTGTTCAAAGAGTTTGCGGGGGCCATGAACGCCGATCTTGCATTGGCGTCCATCGCAGGAGAGAAACGCAAGGGCTGGGATAGGCCGCAGGAGAGCGTTGTGTTGTCGCCGTCGTATGGGCAACTCAACTATTACGCGCCGGTGCTGGTTGCGATGGCCCGCGAGTACAAACGTCCCATCTACCAATATCTCGCGCGCTGGGATCATACGCTTGGAAGTATTCAGGAAACGCGCTATATCACGCCAAACCGTAAGGAGCAGTTGCTGTTCGAGATGGGCGGTTATGCCTATTGTTGGTACGACGCCACGGTTCCGGCAGACGCCAGCGAAGCGCCTTTGGCGTATTGTTTTCCATCAGTCTATCAAGCATACGCGCGCGAATCATGGCAACCGAATGGAATCGTTGCGGCCATTGATCGTGGAGGACAAGTCGTGATTCATGCAGGCGGCATCGCCGTGATGATCGCCCCTGGATTGTCCAACGAGAGCAAGGCAACGCCAACGATTACGAATAATGACGCAGCGACTACGTTGCGCTGGAGCGAGGGCGAGGATACCAGCGGGACGCTCGTGTTGGATCGGCCGGGGAAATTGCGAGGCGAATGGCGGGGCGTGCCGTCAGCATGGTCTTTCTGGTGTCTTGAAACGCCTGAAACGATTGATGGAGTGCTTGTATGGCGAAGGAACGTGCGTTTGCGTATCGCGGAAGGCACGCTCATTCAAGTGTCTCCGGCTGGATACGAGCCTGCGCATGCGGTAGGTAATGGCAAATTAAATCTCATTAACCCCGAACCTGAACGTTACCCACTAATTACAATCGAACCATCGACCGATAAGCGGCTTGTCATTGAATTGGCCGTGAATCAATAGCTTCTCGGAAATTTCTCCAAGCCATGCAACCTTCAGTCATGTCCGAGGATTTGGATCTGTGGTACAGTTGTGCAGTAGGGGCCAGACTCCACATTTGGGGGAATCTATGATTACGCGCCTTGCTCCGCTCCTCATCCTGCCGGTTCTGTTGTCGGGCTGCATGGTACGTTCATTGCAGCCTATCTATACGGACAAAGATCTCGTCGTGATGCCCGCATTGGAGGGTACCTGGAAAGGCGATGAAGAAGGAAAAGACACCTTCTCCTTTGCTCGCCAAGATGACAAATACCTGTTTTCTCTAACCGAGAACGAAGACACATTGGCAGCTGTGGCGCATTTCGCGAAGATTGGCAAACGCACGTATATGGATTTGACGTTTGACGAAAGTGCGATGCCGTCGCTCGACGAAACGAAATTGGACCACCAAACGAAATCGTATATTCAGAGTGTAATTTCGCTATCCACGCCCATCCATATTTTTTACCAAGTCGAAGTCGTGAACAGCGTATTTCGTACGCGGCAAATGAACAACGATTGGGTAAAGACCCGCCGCGATAAAGGTCACCTATGGATAGATCATATTGCACAAGGGGATTCAGCGTTACTCACGGCGGACACTGCGCGTGTGCAGCGGTTTTTGAAACGTTGGGAAAACAGCGATGAGGCGTGGGGCGAATGGGAGGAGAAGGCGCTTATTCCTGCGACTGTCGCAGCAAAGCCATGACGCCGCGAATCTAATAACTTTCAGGCACTATTTCATCACGCGCGATTAATTCCGTGTCGATGCTTGCGGGTTCACTTGTGTTATCGACGAGCAGCTTGCGGAAGTTGCCATAGCACGCATTCTTGATGCCGGTAATCTCTGCAGCTATGGATGAACCAACAGAGCGAACGATCACCGCTGCGATTTCAATGTTCTGACCATCGTCGTTGATGAATTGCATCGTGCATGGACCTCCGATGGAGATCCCATTTACCGGCGTAAAACGCACCCCGCACATCGATACATCATGAATTTCCGCAGCAACAGTTTCCCCGGATTCGAGAGTGATCGTTGCCGGACACTTCACTTCCACACGACTGAATCGTCGGTGCTCGTAGGTATGGGCCTTGCTCAGGTCATCCATTGAATACGCTCCGATAGTGTCTAAATGGAGCGTACTTGAGGGAACGAGAACGGGTCTGTAGGAAAGGAAAAAGAGAAGATGGGTCAATTGGTGAGGTTTATATGTCAGCAGAAACTTACGACATAGCGAGCGCTCCCATCTTGGAGACGCTCGCTATGCGAAGTCTAGTTAAATCAAATACCCAGGAAATCGAAAATAAGTTCCTGTAGATTGGTCAAGCCTTCAAAAATTGTTGGGGGAACTTCGGGTTCTGGGTCGGGGACTGTCGCAACCTGGACTGGCGCGCTCAACCAAGAGCCCGTTGGGAAGGTCACTTTTGACCCCGGGTGAATCGTCACGACGAAGGGATTCGTCGTGGGCTTCAAATAAGGAAGGTCTTCGGTCGAAAGTGTGATACGCAGTTTGTGGCCCGCGTCGAATTTATGAAACGTTGCGAAGGACTCAAAGTTGGTCGTGTGTAGTGGCGACGCGACGAGCGGGGCGGAATTCACCGGCTCGCTATACGCGCCGCGTGAAATCAGTGTCGCATTGCCTTGGGGGTCGACGTCCCAAATCTTGGGGTCAACCTGAAATGCTGCTAACAAGCCTGGCACTCCAACGGGAAGTTGATGCACACTGATAACTTTCAAACTAAAAGACGGTATGCCGGCGACATCGAGGACGTTGGCCGACGTGAACGCAGCGCTTTCAAAGGTGAGCACTCCGGGGATTTGATTTGTGTTGGGCAGTGGCAAGCCGAGACCTTGCAGCAAATCGCTGGTGACCGGTTCATCGAGGTAGCCCGAGCCCGCGTAGGTGTTGATCATCGGCAGTGGCAACGTGAGCAGGGGAAGGGGCGCCGTCGTGGATAGCGTGCCCCCTGATGGTGACGTTGCTTTGAAGTAGAACGTACGGCCTGGAGCGGAAATCGCGTCTGCGTAGCGAACGGTGCCGTTCCAATGGCTGTTGACATAATCGGCGTTGGCAACTTCGATATCGGAATTTGAAATTAAAGGCGTCTCGGATTCCGGCGCGCCTTTTAGTTGTCGATTCAGCCATTGCAAGACTTCGTCATAAAGGCGATCGATCTCTGGTCCATCGCCAACCGCCGGCGGGTGACCGATGCCGCCGAGATATAAGCGCGTTTCGATGTTACGCGACTTCAATTCGTTAAATGCGCGCATCGCCGTATTGGCTGGGAAGAGGCTGTCGTTGATACCTTGAATGATGAAGACAGGGACATGCACATCACCCCAATGGCCCGTCATGCTGCGCGCAGTCAATTCAGATTGCACATTTGCATAGTTCACGCCGCTGAGCATTTCCAGAACGATCTGATGAAAGGCGTCGGAATAGTTGTCCTCTTCGGGAACGAACCCCGTAGCGTAGAATCCGACAGGCCATACCATCATGGCGACGTTATAGGGGACCATTGCGTCATACAGGTTTGTCGCAGTGGCGATGGGCACGACGGTCTTCACCGCGGGATGATTGGCGCGCGCGAGCGCCCATGCATGCAGGCCGCCATAGCTTGCGCCCACTTGACCGATAGAATCCGGGATCACGGCGCCATTAACAATCGCGTTTGCAGGATCAATCAGCCAATCCACGGCATCAATCAAATCTTGGCGCTCTTTTACGCCCATGAGATCGACCTGGCCGGGCGTATCACCAAAACCGCGGGAGGTATAGGAGAGGACGACGTATCCGTTACGCGCCAGAAGCTCTCGCGCGCCGCGGTCATTACCCTTGTGGCCGCCGAAACCATGGTTCCAGATCACACCGGGTACCGGGTTTTCCAGATCCGGGATGATTATTTCCGCGTCGAGTACGACCGGGTTCCCGTTATCATCGGGAGATGTCGCCGGTATGCCGGTGACAGTTGTCTGCAAGGTCACGTCCGCGAGAGCGAAACACCCCGCGGAAAATAGAAACACACAAGCAAGTTTTGACCACAATTCCCACGTTTTGCGCATAGCCCAATGCTCCCACGTTTCAATGCTTGTCGTTTGCCCCTCGATACTGTTTGCGCCTTGAACCTCCTTTAGCCTGCCGCGTGCTTAACCCGATACGGGTCAGCACTATTTCTGCAAACGGAGCATACCCACTTTTTGTGGAATGGAATATCGGGGAAGTGGCGGACGGTGTGTAGGAATTTCGGAAGTAGAGATTTATTCGAGCACGACGGAATCGAAGCCAAGGCCGACGCTGTCTGTGCCAAAATCAGCATCGCCCAGTTCGACCGTAGTGAAGTAGTGAAACACAGGCACGCGCGCGATGACCTGGTTGTCGATGGACAGCTCGGTAACTTTGTTCTTTTCCGATATCACGTCGAGCACTAACTGGTGCCAGCCTGTGCTGCGCGGAACGCTTGTTGCCGTTGCACGGTCCTGCCACTCCCGCGCGATGTAGTGACTGGCCGAAATTCGCGCATCCACTCCGAGGGCTATGACTGCTTCGTCAACGGCCCCATGTCCACGTAGCGTCGCGAGCGCGGTTGCGTTGGACTTGCTCGCATCGTCATAAAACCAGAGGCTGACTTTCTTCGCGATAGCCTCCGGGTGGCGGTAGCGCAGCACCATCACATCTTTGTCGATACGAACCGCTCCGCTGCCATCGTGCACCGTGTTGGTAGCCAAGAATTCTTGGCGAAGTCCGTCGTTGTAGCGATACAAATGAAAGGGGCTGAGCGTGCCTTCGAAGCCGCAGTGCAGTGGAAAAGATATTGGGCGCGCGATTTCTTTGGGATACGCGAATTTGAATTCGGACGTTAAACCGATTGACGTATCAACTTTTGTTCGATCGAAATCGGCGTTCTTTTCCCACTTGCCGTTGACGAGCATCTCACCTGAATGTCCGGGTGACTCGAAGAAGTTGTTTTCCAAAACCGTTTCGTCGCCATAACGCCCAAATTCTAGGACCGTTGCGTTAGGCCCGTAGGCCACATTGTTGCGAATTGTGGTGTTGTAGGTCATGCCCGGGTCGAAGTCTATTGCGCAGGCATCTTCCGGGCGGTCTTCCGGTTGGGGCCAGGTCGCGTTGAACCATGACCACACATCGGTAATGCGGTTGTTCTCAAAGGTATTGTTCTCGGTCGTTGCGCCGATGTAGAAGGCGCCGCCGTCCCATGAGCTCGACACGCAACGCGCGAGTTCGTTGTTGCGAATGAGGTTGTTGTTCATGATGCCGAGTTCGCGCGGTATGTCCCACATCGAGAACATGATGATGCCTGACTTCGGCGAGTCAGTGATCAGATTGTTCGATAGTATGTTGTCATTTGCGGACCAATAGAACGAGATGCCGCAACCGGTAATGGTGCGCCTGCCCACATGATGAATGTAGTTATTGTGAAATGTGTGATGGTGATTGAGCACGGTCGCGGAGCCGGTATCGTTCTTTTCGTACTCGCCTCGAACGTGGATGCCGTAATTGCCGCAATAAGCGATCTCACAGCCGGTGACTGTGTCGTAAGAAGAAGCGCCGTCAACAGAGATGGCGGTATTGCCAGCACGCAACAAACGGCAGTCGCGAAAGGCAACGCGTGATGCGTTCGTAATGACGACCTGGTCATTTCCGCCGTCGAAACGAATGCCTTCAATCACAAGGTCGTGTACTCGCGCCGTGCGATCCTTTCCACGAACCGTGAGGAGTTGCGCCGCCGTGTCCGCGACGATGGTCGCTTTGGAAGGGTCATCGGCGATTGGCATGTAATAGAGGACACCCGCCGCCCTATCGGCGAAATATTCGCCGGGCGCGTCCACCAAGGCTAGCGCATTTTCAACGACAAAGGTTTTCCCGTCTGCCGGATCGTAGGCTGGGTCTTTCATTTTGAATTTGGTGTAGAAGCGCCGCTGGTTGGCATCGAATCGTTCGACGGGAATGTGCTCCGAGAAATACGTCCCCATTTGAATTAAATGAATGTATAGCTGCGAGGCGTCGATACCAACCGCATCGAAATCGCGGTCGTCGTACGAGAAGGACCAATATGGTTCAATCTGCGGATCGCGCAGACGAATCCAGCCCTCGTTCGGCGAACGGGCAACCGTGCCGGGTGTTCCGTCTTCGATGACTTGAAAGGTATCCGCTTTGGTCTGCGAAACTTGTGGCAGGGCAGTTTTCAGAATACGCCCGCTGTGCTGTTCCCACTGCGCAATGCGGATGCCACCGGCGAGAATTGCTTCCTCACCGTCCTGCGCGCGCCATGTGATAGGGCTCCCTTCTTCCCCCGAATCGCGCTCATCAAGCACGAGTGGGCCTTCCAAATAGTAAGTGCCGCCGCGAAGTACGACAGTTTTGATACGCTTGTCGGCATTGCTGCCACGTACTTCGTGTCGCGCACGATCTGGCGTTGCAAATGGATCCTCAAAAGTACCCGCGTTTGCGTCGTTGCCCGAAGGGGATACGTATATTGCCCCGGTCGAGATAGTCTTTGAATCGCCCTGTGCTGATGCAGATTGGTTTGCGAATCCAAGCAGAAAAAAGATGATGGCGATTCGTTGGAGCAGTTTTGTTTGCATAGCCAAGTATTGCAAACGAAGTAAGCGCGATAAAAAAATCGAAGGCCGCTTGGTGTTACCTGTCGAAAATTACCGTACCAACCTGAATCCGAAATCGTAATTGTTGTCCGCTGCAAGTTGGTGGCCGCGGACTGCGGAACGGCAGTAGTCGCCGCCGTTGCCCCAGCCGCCCCCTCGTTTCACTCTGTCATTAGACCCCGCTGGGAACCAGGCACTTCCGTCGGTGGGCGCACCGATGTAATCGACACTGTACCGGTCTTCACAAAACTCCCAACCGTTTCCGCTCATGTCGTAAAGTCCCCACGCATTCGGCAATTTCAAGCCGACGATGTGGGCGTACTCCTCTCCTGCGTTGTATGCGTTTCCGAACCACCATGCGTAATTGTTAATGGAGGTGTAGCTCGCATCGTCTCCCCAATAGAAACGCGTCGTAGTGCCGGCGCGGCAGGCGTATTCCCATTGTGCTTCCGACGGCAGGTGAAACGTCGCCGCACCTTGATCGGTGTCGTCGATATGTTCATTCAACGCGGCGACGAACAATTGGGTCATGTCCCATGTGATGTACACGGCTGCACTGTCGGAATCCGTGATTACGGGACTCATGTCTGGCCATGGCGTCGTATTCATCAACGCCTGCCACTGGCCCTTCGTCACTTCATATTTCCCCATCCAGAATCCTTCAGCAAAGGTGACGTTGTGCTGCGGGATTTCGTTTGCAAAGCTGTCTTGTTCGTTGAGATAACGGCCCATCTGAAACGACCCCGCCGGTATCCAGACGAATTCCATAGGGACATTTCCCGGAAGGGTGATGGTCAAATGAGAGGTATCGGGTTTGTATTTTCCGGAGATTGTTTTGGTGTGATTTGAGGTGATGGCGACGGTCTTGTCTTTTGGGGTCTTCCAACCCGTTGCGTTTTTGAATGAAACTTCGTGATTACCTGGCGCAAGGTTGTTCACGGTCTTGCCGCCTTTTTGCCACGCGCCGCCATCTACGCGCCAACGCGCGCCGTCTTGCTTTGCTTCTTTAGGTTTGATTTTGATCGTGAGCGAACCGGTAGCTGGGCCGGCATTGATTTGCCCGTTGTACAATCCAATAGCGACCAACAATGTCGCTGCCGCGGAAATGACGAAAGACCTACGGCGCAATCCTGCAGTCATGGCACAACTCCATTTTCGTGAAAATACTAGCAGCCTTGCACATGCCAGTATCGTAGCGTATTCGCGCTTTGTCAATACGATTATCGAGTTAAAACATTACATTGGCGATGGAGGCTGTGACGGTTTCAGTATTTTGTCTAGGATTACTTGCAGCTTTTTGCGTGAAGCGTCGCTGTCCGGACCCGTCACCGGGGACAGTTCGTCCGCATCTTTCGAAAGGTCATAGAGCGATCCGTCCGCGTAGAGTTTCCAGCGTTCATCGCGTGCGAAATGGCGGTAATCGGCCGGTGATGCTGGGTCCCGCGCGTAGGACATGAAAATCCAGCCACGGGCTCTTTCTTCGTGGCCGGTGGCAAGAGGGAGCAGACTTTGGCCGTCGGCGTATTCGGGGATGGGATGTCCTGTTGCCTCTGCAATTGTGGGGAGCACATAGGAAAAGTCAATCGGCGCATTTACAACGGTGCCGGGTTTGATGTGCCCTTGCCAATTCATGGCGAAGGCGACGTGGGTTCCTGCGTCAGTCATGTTTCCTTTGCCGCCTTTGATGGTGCCGCGTCCGGGCAATGGCGATTCGATCTCGCGGCCCGTGCCGTTGTCGCCGGTAACGATGATTAAGGTGTTTTCGCGCAGATTGTGTTTTTCTAGTGTGGCGACCAAGCGGCCGATGGACTTGTCCATGTAGTGGACCATGTCGGGGAAATTCTTTTTGTTGGCGCCGCCTTTTTCCCAGTCAGGCGAACCGGGCACGGGATCGTAGGGTGCGTGGACGAGCATCATCGGATAATAGACGAGGAACGGTTTGTCGTGATGTTGATCGATGAAGTTTGCGATGAATTCATCGCAGAGATCCGGGCCGTACTTGCCTTCAGTGTCTTCTAGCTTCTCGCCGTTTTTGTATAGCTTGGGCGATTTGTAGCGGGACCCGCGATCGGAGAATTCGCTTTCCTTCTCGGACTTCTCTTCGAGGAAATGCCAGAGGAGGTAATCGTCGAATCCTGCGGTGTGTGGGCCTTCCAGATTACCCGGGGTAAGTTGCCATTTGCCGGCGATGCAGGTTTTGTAGCCGGCGGCTTTTAACATTTTCGCGAAGGTTGGTTCGGCCAAATTAAGTTCGCCGAATTTTGTGTAGTTGCGAAAGTTGTATTTGCCGGTCATGAGCTGGACGCGCGACGGTGTGCATAGCGGTTGCGAATAGGCGTGCGTAAAGATCGCGCCTTCGCGTGCGAGGGCGTCGAAGTTTGGCGTTTGATAGAGCGTGCTGCCGTATGCGCCGTAGCATTCGTGGCCGATGTCATCGCCCAGAATGACGACGATATTGGGTTTGCTCGCGGGAGTTACCGCAAAGCTTTGCTGCGCAGCCGCGGCTGCTCCCGCGGCGATACAAGTGCCCAACATTTCGCGCCGATTCATTCGCATAGTGATACTCCTTGGCGACGTTCTCCGGGGAAACTATCACTTGCACTTCCGGTGTGTGTCAATTTCGTGGCGTTCGATAAGTATCTCCATTTGGGAAACAACGACGTTGTGTCTCATGAAATAGCCCACAGTGTTGCAGTACGTTGGGCGCGGCGCGCGTAAAGTCAACGGCAATCAAAACGGGTATCGAAGTTTCGGGCTCTCATGATTCGTGACTCGGTCGTTGAGAAGGCGAAATTCCGAATTATATTGTGTTGATTTTCATGAGCGGCGAACGAGTGATAGATTAGTTATCACTATCATGAATGAAAAGCAAGATAATGCCATCACTTTCGCCAGACGTTGTGGCATTGCTATCATCGCACTTGTACTGTGCAGCGCGATGAATGACATGCTTAGCCTGGTTTCAGGAATCGTTAGGGCTTACGAACTGATTCCCGGACATGAGTTTACGGCGCATACCGTAATCCTATACTTGTCCGCGTTGACAACTTTCTTTTACACCATTCTCAGTTTGTGGTGGATACAGCGGGGACTCGTCGTCGGCAAACCACTACCGTTGCTACACATGCGTCCAATCGCTTTCGGCGTTTTAGTTTTGGTGGCGTTTCTGATCGCACAACTCAGCCCACAGGAGCTTTCAGGCTGGCGCAATGACACACCGGCTGAGGCGGCTCAGTTCAAGGCGATGAAACTCGCCAGTTTGTGGCTTGCGGTTGCAAAAGTATTCGTATCCGCTTTTATTTGGGTTTGGTGGTGTACGCGTGTGCCGCCGACCAAGCGGCGGGTGGTAGCTGCCGCATGTGCGTGGCTAGGCTTCACTTCGCTTACAGGGATTCTATACATCACGGCGCCAAGGCAATTCATTACATTTGTTGAGGCCAGATACGCGTCGTATCGTCCTTTCAAATTTAATTTTCCCGGCTCTGATTGGGCACTTGTTTGGCACTGCGAATCTTGGATGTACAAGACAAACATTGATGTTGGGGAATTCTTCTTCGGAATTATACTACTTAGTGGCGCAGCGATTTTAGCGGCTATTCTTGCGGTTGCGCTAAATCTCGTAATCATGTACCAGCAGTCTGAGCATTCGAAAGGATGGTAATATTCCGAGCAAACTACTTTACAATCAAAAACTGGTACTCGGGACAATTCCTTCGATGTACTTCTTTGATCAACTCAGGGCGTTTGGTACGACGAATGGCAACGCCGCGGGGAGGAGTTCGATGGCGGCGGGGAGTTGGCCGGGTTGTTCACCGTCGAGGTTTAGGAGGACGCGTTCGTCGGATTGGGCGGTGATTCGGGTGCCGGTGTAGCGGCGGACTAGGTGCGGGTATTTGAGATAGGTACCCAGGTAGAAGGTGTGGAGGTAGCGGAGCGCCGTGAGCAGGCGGATGTCGCCGAGGACATAGACTTCGAATTGGCCGTCGTCCATGCGTGCGTCGCGGGCGACGTGGATGCCGCCGCCGTAGTATTGGCCGTTGGCGACGATGACGTTGATGGTGCGCGTCTCGAAAAGCTCTCCGTCGATTTGGATCGAGACTAGCGGGTTCCTGAAGGTTAGCAGCGTGCGCAGGACGGCGTAGAGGAAGGTTAGGAAGGGGCCGAAGCGTTTGGTCTGGCCGTTGACGCGTTCGGCGACTGCGCCTCCGATGCCGAAGTCGGCGATGTTCAGAAAGTAACGGACTTGCGTGCCGCCGTGGGGGAGCGTGAGCGTTACGCGACCGATGTCTACCTTCGTAATGGTGCGTGCGCGGAGCATGGCGAGGGCATCGTCGATTTTGCGGACGCCCATGCCGCGTGCGAGGTCGGAGCCGGTGCCGTGCGGGAAGATCGCCATCGCGGCGGCAGGATTCACGGGTAGGTTACCTTCGTAAAAACCATTCACCACTTCGCAGTGGGTGCCGTCGCCGCCGGCGCTGACGATGAGATCGTATCCATCTTGTATTGTTCTCCGCGTGAGATCGACGGCGTGGCCGGGGCGTTTGGTTGTGAATGTTGTGAAATCGCCAAGGACTTTGCGCAGGCGCGTTTCAATTTCGCGCCAGTGTTTACCGGTGCGGCCATTGGCGGACATCGGGTTTACGATTACGGCGATTTTGTGTGAATTAGCCATGTGTTACCGAAGCGATGAGCATGGCAACGATGCGAAGTATGAGCGGAATGGGGCATGGGACACGCCTCAATGAATTCGCACAAAGGAGCACGGGCGTCCCGCCCGTGATTTCGTTTTTAAGCGGGCGAGACGCCCGCGCTCCTTTAATAGTCCTCACCTGTACGACCTTACAATAGCTAAATTGCTTGCTCCGGCGCGACGCGATCGTGGATCACGCGTTTGAATGCGTCGAGCGCTTTCAGTGGATCCTTCGCGCCCCAGATGTTGCGGCCGATGGTTGCGCCGTGCGCGCCGGCTTCGATTGCGCCGTGCATGAATTGCAGCGATTCGAGGAGCGTGTTGGTTTTCGGGCCGCCTGCTGCGACTACAGGTACTGGGGAAGTCGCGACGATCGCGCGGAAGGATTGCACGTCTCCGGTGTAGGGGACTTTGATTACGTCCGCGCCGAGCTCGATGCCGCAGCGCACTGCCCAGAGGATGTTTTCGGGATCGTGCACGACTTTCGGTTCGCCGCTGAAGTCGCGCGGGTAGATGTGCGCGATGACGGGGAGATCGTATTGTGCGGCTTCTTCGACGATGGTCGCGAGCATTTTCATGTAATCGCCTTCGCGTTTGCTGCGCAACGCGATTGCCGCGGAGATGGCGTCTGCGCCGAGGCGGATGCATTCATGGGGGCGGACCATCTGGTGCATGATCGTGTCGTCGAGTGTGAACGCAATCGACGTGATGATCAGCGGGATGCTTCCGGCGTGTGGGCCCCATGCGTTTTGCGCCATGCCTTTGTACATGGTGACCGCGTCGGGCTTGCCTTTGACAAGAAGGTTGATCGTCTCGGGAACGTTGCGCAGACCTTCGGGGAGGCCCGCTTGGTATGCGACGAGGTGATCTACAGCTAATGAACACAAGCGGCCGGTTTCGTGGCCGAAGATTCGATTGAGACGGATTTGTTTGCCTAACGACACGGTGTGATTCCTTTATTGGTGTGGCGAAAAATTGGGCGGAATGATAGTTGATTTATGGTGTGAGGAGCTAGCGTCTAACGCTTGCGCCTTTCGTCTCTTCGTGGTTTTTGGCGTCGCGTGTTTTGCGTCTTATGCTCGCTGTGGGTTGATTCATGATGTTCCTGTGATTCAGCAGGTTCGGGCTTGCGCATGATGAACAAGTAATTGAAGCCGCGGAGGAAGTAGTTACCGGCGATGGCTTCGGTGTGCCAGTGGCGGCGTTTTAAGGTTTTGTTGTGGCGGACTACGGAGACGATGTCGATGGGCTCGAAGTATTTTTCGAGGATGTCGAAGAGGCGGAAGCCGATTGGGGCAAAGGGCTTCTTCTTTTGCCAGGAGTCGGAGACGTAGAGAGCCATGTAGCGTTTGGGGCGCAGGATACGGTGCATTTCCTGAATCGCTTTTTCCATGGCGATGTAGTAGTCGGGGGTGAGGGCGTCGAGTTTACCGATGCAGCCGGGTTCGTTGGAGTAGTCGATGTGCGTGGAGTAGGGGGGATCGACGAAGACGAAGTCGGCTTTTTCATTTTCCAATGGGAGCTTGCGGGCGTCGGCGCGGAAAATGTCTTTGCGGAAGGGGGAGACATCGTAGCCGAGGGCGCGGCGTCCCAGGTCGCGTGCTACATCGATGGTGGTACCGCTGCCACACATGGGGTCTACGATAAGGTCATTCTTGCGGGTGTAGCGTTCGAGCAGGTTCCAGATGATGTAGGAGGGCGTGGCGCCGATGTATTCCTTGCTGCCTTGCTCGGCGTCGCCGTAGTGCTGGGAGGGGTATTCCCAGAGGGTGGTGGTTTGCAAGGTCAATTCGGGTTTCTTGTGCATAGTAGGCAATTCCTGCGCGTAGCGTTGACAAAATAGTATAGCGAACGGACGGGTTGAAAGGCGTTATTGCAGTTTGAGAAAAGTCGTAGCCGTCGAGACGAGCGATTTGCGTTTGTTCGCGGTACTAATTGGTAACGCTCCCTGTTAATAAAAAACGCGAATTGCTGTGAGGCACGGCGAGACATTGCGTTCGCACGTGGCACCACTACAGATGCGTGCCGCGCTCAGGCGAGCGAGGCACTACATTCTGCGCTGCTCCCTTTTTAGTTAGCAGACGCCAGCGTGAAGATGTAGTCGCCGTTTTCGTTGCGGGCGGTGGCGTTCGTTACGGTGAAGGTTACGTCGCGTTGGGCGGATTGGCCGTTGGCGCTGACGGATTGGGCAACCATGTATTGACCTGTTGGTGCTTGTGACGGCAGCGTGAATTCGATGGGGCTTTGCCAGGTGCCGTCGGTGCGGGTTGATGTAGCGTCGTAGAGTTCTTTGACGACTTTGCCGTCTTTTTTAAGTTGGAATGATTCGCGCACGGGGATGCCGTTGGGGCCGGTGCCGAGTGCAGCATACTCAAGCACAGCGGTGGTGTTGGCGCCCGGCTTCACGTTTACAGGCGTAACTTTTGTGCCGTTGGTCAGAGAGAGTTTGAGGCCGCTCGCGGGGTCATAGTTTTGTTGTTGTGCGGTTTGTTGGGCGTTGGCCATTTGGCGTGCGCGCACTTTGTGAATTCCCCAGCCGGCGAGTCCGCCTACGGCGGCGCCGATTAAAGCGCCTTCACCCGCGTGGCCTGATTGATGCCCGATTACCGCGCCCGCACCTGCGCCGAGCACTGCGCCGAGTCCGGCGGATTGGCCTGCGGTTTGACAGCCGAGTGTGATCAGCGAAATGCAGAGCAATGTTGCCAGGGCTTTGCGTGAGCGGAAAAATCTAGAAACCATCGAAGTGACTCCTTCGCGAAACGGATTAGTTGATCTTAATTGCGGGCTGTTTATTCACGCGCACGTCTTGGAAGATAGAATCGTTTTGATAGCCTTGCGGGACGGGTGTGCGCGGTACTGGTGTTGGCGACATTTCCTGTGCGGGACGGCGCGCGCGGTCCGAGAATGATTCGTTTGGATTGGGTGGCGTTGTGATGTTTGTTGGGACTGGTGTTTGTACGGGGATGGGTGTGCGGCGCGGTTCTTCTTGCGGTGATACGTAGGGCGTCACGGGAGTTTTCACCGGCGTCGTTTCCTGGACTTCATCCATCGGCGATTCTTTTACGGGATCTTTCGCGACCGTTTTCTTTGCCGGTACAGGCGCTGGATCTTCAGGCTTTTCCGCGAGCACTGCGGGCGGTGGCGTGTCCATCGAAACCGGCGCAGGCTGTTCTGGCGTTAATGCTGGCGCGGGAGTTGGGGCTGCTGCCGAAGTGGATGTTGATTGTGGTTGTGTCGCGTTTGTTGGTTGTTGCGTGGCTGGTATTGCGCTGTTTTGTTGCTGTGGTGTTGGCGATTGTGTTGCGGATGTTGCCTGCGGCTGTGACGCCGGTGTCGTTGTGATTGTACCGGTTGTTTGTTGAATTGCCGCAGCGGGTGCGGGTTCATTCTTGAACGACTGGAAGAAAAAGAAATTGCCCAATACGACTGCGGAGACCGCGGCGAGTACGCAGGCGATCGCGATGACGCTGCGGCTGGCGCTGCGTTGTCCTTGATCGCGGAGACGGAAGAGTCCGCTCGTTGTAATTGGATCGTGCGCGGGCATCGGCTGAAGCTGGACGCTTTGTGCCGGAGCCGTAGCGGACTGCTGCACCTTGTTTCCAGATGCGACCGTTTCCGCGACGGTTAACGTCGTGACCGCGCCGTGCTGCTTGGAGAGGCGCTTCAACGCGTGGCGAAATTCTGTTGCACTCGCATAACGATTGGAAGGCTGCTTCGCGAGCGCCTTTTGCACCACCTCGGTGAGCTGCGGCGGATATGTTGCGTCGAGGCCGGTATCGATAGGGGGCGGCGCGGCATTCAAGTGGCCGTGGAAAATATCCGTGATGGTGCCTTGGAAAGGCGGGCGTTTCGTGAGCATCTGATAGAGCACGACGCCCATTGCATAAACATCGGACGCGGGAGAGAGCGGTCCAAATTGTGTACCGGCTATTTGTTCGGGGGACATGTAGATCGGCGTGCCGGGGCCGGAGCCGCCTTCGCGCGTGAGCATGGTCGCGCCATCGACGGGGTTCATCAGGCGCGCGATGCCGAAGTCCATCATCTTTGCCGTGTACGCGCCGGTTTCGGATTGCGTGATCATCACGTTCGCGGGTTTGACGTCGCGGTGCACAATGCCGAGCGAATGGATACGCGCGAGGGCCTCGAGCATCTGGCACGCAATCGAAACAGATTCGCGCCAAGTGAGGTAGATCGATCCGAGCCGCGCTTTCTCAATAATATCTTTAAGCGTGACACCATCGACGTACTCAATGATGAGATGGATCGTGTCGTCTTCGTCTGTACGATCGTAAAGCGTGATGATATTCGGATGCGCGCCGAGTTGCGCGTGGAGGACGCATTCGCGTTCGATGCGTTTGCGCACCTCGGTCATCTTGCAATATTCGTGTTTGAGGGATTTTACGGCGACGTAGCGCTGGAGGCGCATATCTTCGGCGAGATACACGTCGCCCATGCCGCCGGAGCCGAGGCATTGCTTAATGCGATACCGGCCTTGCAGGATTTTTTCGTCGTGGCTCACGGGAGCCGTTGCGCTCTGCGGGCTTGTCATACCACCCCGATGGTTGTCACCACCTTTAGACCATGTAACTGCGCACCGGGTTTAAGGATGCGCGAAAGATCTTCCACCGTTCCCACTCATCATAAAACTTTGGAAGCGTAGTGTCACGGAGAAATCGTATCTTCTGATAAATACTTGGCAGATGCGGCGAAGTTCCGTTACACTCTTGACGGCTGGCCGTGGGTGGTTATTCAATGGGGTGCCAGCACTTGCGCGGTATGGAAGAGGAGACCCGCGTTGTCCTTAGAGTTGCTGGACGACCTTCGCGAACGGCCGGAGCGTTTCATTGTTGGCATGATGTCGGGGACATCGTGTGACGGGGTGGACGCGGCGCTGGTGCGCGTGAAGCGTCATGGGTCGAAGACGCGCGTCAAGCTGATTGCTTTCAAGACTTTAGCCTATGCCCCGCCGTTGCGCGCGCGATTGCTTGCCGAGAAAATGGATGCGCGCGAGGTTTCATCCCTTTCCTTTGAATTGGGCGATATCTTTGCTCAGGCGGCTGTGGCGATGCAGGAAGCGGCGGTGGAGAACGGCTGCAAGGTCGACCTCATCGCTTCGCATGGGCATACGATTGCGCATTATCCACCCCGACGAGATCACGCCGGGTGCGGGACTTTTCAGATCACGGAGTCGGCGGTCATCGCGGATCGGACGGGCGTGCCGGTGGTGTCGGATTTTCGGACGCGGGATGTCGCCGCTGGGGGACAGGGTGCGCCGCTTGTTCCGTTTGCGGATTGGGTGTTGTTTCATCGCCCTGAGGAGTTTGTTGGCTGCTTAAATATCGGTGGCATCGCGAATATCACCGTGGTCACGCCGAAATTGAAGGATGTGTTTGCATTCGATACTGGGCCGGGGAACATGCCGATTGATGGCGCGATGCGGCTGATGTCGCATGGGCAACACCACATGGATCCAGATGGTTCGCATGCGGCGCATGGCGAAGTGATACCCGCGTTGTTAGAGAAGTTGTTGGATCACGATTACTTTGACCAGTTGCCGCCGAAGTCAACCGGGCGCGAAGAGTTTGGCGAGGGCGCCTACCTGCCGCAGGAGATCATGAATCGTTCGCACTTCAAGCCTGAGGACGTGATGGCGACGGTGACAGTGGCGGTGGCGAAGACGATAGCGCAAGCGCATCAGAAATTTATTGCGCCGTTGCACCCGTTGTCGCAGGTGGTGGTAAGCGGGGGCGGTGCGCGGAACAAGTTTTTGATGAAAGCGTTGAAGAAGGAGTTGAAGCCGATTTCCGTGCGGACGAGCGATGAGCTCGGTCTGCCGGGGGATGCGCGGGAAGCTATTGCGTTTGCCGTACTGGGGAATGAGTCGCTTTGCTTGAGGCCTTCCAATGTTCCTGGAGCGACGGGGGCCCAGCACCCCGCGATTCTCGGGAAATTCACGGTCTAGTGTAATTTTAATTTAACTATTCCTGTTTCAAATCCTGATTTTCCTGCCTGATCTCACCCTTTTGAATTGGCTGGGGTATAATTAGCACAGTGTTTGGTTCGGGGAAAAGGCAGGGTTCTGTGGCTAGTTTTCTGGACACGAGCGCGATACTCGCTCCCGGTTTTGTGAAGACCTCATCTTGGGCGCAGATGTGGTGGCTGACGACTGTAAAGGGGTATGAGGTCGAGAAGCTGATGCGTTTTCCGAAACATTACCGGATGGGGCGGCTGATCTATGGTCAGTCGTGGATACTTCGGCCACCGGCGAATTAAGAATTTGCAGTGCGCTTTCAGCGCGGGACGTATGGCTGGTTGGTGTGTTCCAGGGTCGTTGCCCCTGGCTATGGTTGCGGCGCGCCTTTGGCGCGTACTTGCGGTGTTCTCCATCTTGTCTAGTTCTAGTGGAATTTCATTCCGTGGGCTTTCTGACGAAGTGGATGGTGTGATCCTACGAAAGCAACTTTATAGGTTACGGTTCCCAATTACGAATACGCGCACGATCACGAGCACGAAAAATATGCGCGAACGACTATGTGGCGCTGCTTGAAAAAAGGTGCTCGCGGTACGGAGGGGTAGCCGCACCGCGAGGGGAAGGGGAAGTAGGGTGTGACAACTTCCCTTTGAGGAGCTTGTTAGTTGAGCCGCGCAGGCAGCGCTTTCGCACTTGAGAATTGTCCGTTCTTGCTTGCGGCTCTTCCTTACTAATACCTGTAACGTGGTTCTGGTTTCATAAGCAGTACTGCAAGGAGGTACGCCGCGCCTACTGGGAAGAAACCCGTGAGGATGAAACTTACCAATACGATCACGCGCGTCCAGAAGACGGAGATGTCGAAGTACTCCGCGATACCGCGGCAGATGCCGAAGAGGATTCCGTCGCGCGAGCGGTAGAGGCCTGTGCGGCCGTATCCGTATGAATATCCCATCGTTGTCCCTTCCTTTTAACCCACACGCGGGGTTGACCGCGGGTATGTTCCGTTAAACCTAAATCTGTCCCGGCGCTTTCGGCGAAAGCGCCCTACCTTTTTTCCCTACCTTTTTTCCTACCGCTTCGCTCTATTTAGTGCGCGGCGGTGGTGCTTTTTAGTTTGCGCAGTTCCTGTTCGATTTCGTCGTCGCCACCGAGGGCGTCAATCGCTTCGCGGAGCGAGGGGATTGGCGGCGGACCGGTGAGATCGTTTTCGGCTTCCAGGCGATCAATGCGATATTCGACGTCGTCGAAGCGCGCGAATACGTCCGAGGTATCCATACGCCGGATGTCCGACTGTGCGCGGCGCTTGTTGATCGCGTGAACGTGGCGTTGCACGAGCACGCGCTGTTTTTCGCGCGCGACGTTGAGCTTTTCCTCAAGGTGCTTAAGGTCTTCGCCGTATTGATCGATCACGCCGCTGCACTGTGCGACTTCGCGATCGAGTGCTTCTACGTGTTCCGTGTGACGGCGTTTTTCAAAGAGGGCTTCACGCGCGAGATCATCGCGGCCTCTATCCACGGCGCGTTGCGCGCGCGCGCTCCAGTCGGCGATTTGCTTCTGCGCATTTTCGCGATCCTGTTCGATGCGACGCTTCGCGGCCTTTGCGCCGGCGCAGGACGCCTTCAATTCGATCAGCGTGTCTTCCATTTCGCGGACCATCAGGTTCACGATCTTTTCCGGATCCTCGGCCTGATCCAACATCGCGTTGATGTTTGCGCTGATGATGTCGCGTGCCCGTGTAAAGATACCCATTGTGCCTCCTTCGTCGTCTGTTCGCGGCTTGCGCCGGTGTTAGTAACCCAGTGCCAGTACGTTTCGCACCGCGTGCTTGACGCGATCGCGTTTCCTCAGAATTTTGCCCGGCTCTTCGTTGGCGTCGAGCGCGGCGAGTTTCCATTCGACATATATGAAGTGACGGTTGCGGATGTCCGCTACCGCGGCCTGCTTTTTCAGCGCGGCGCACATCAGCGTGCAGAGCGCTACGCGGACCGTCTCCTCGTCGTGATAGACGCGAATGCCTGCGCGGTAGCCATCGGCAGTTTGTTCGCACCAGGCTACGCGGCCCTTGAGTTCGATGGCGCGGTCACCCGCTTTCGGCACAATTACATCGAGCATGAGGCGCTGGCCAACGGAAACCGCGTGCGAGAGCGCGATGCAGATGCCACCCTGGTCGATGTCGACCAATGAGGCGTGGCCTCCGAATTCGCGGCTGAGTTGGTAGCGGACCGGCGTCGAAAAGGCGACCCGCTTCGCACTGCGACGTTCCCGAGTTGCTAGTGTCTGGTTCATGTTTTCCGAGCTCCCGAGGTAATTGGTAACAGGAGCTAATACACAACCTGCGTGCCATGTTGGAATTGTGGCTATAAGTTATTTTGGGACAATGGTTTGGGATGATGGTTGTGCGAATTCACGTTGACGGGTGATGGCTAAAACCGCTAAACTCTGGCTTCTGACCTAACCGAATGGCGGAGAATCCTAATGGCTGGCACGCGTGAAACACCCCCGCCGAGCTCCCGAAATGCGCAAGCTCCGAAAGAAGCGCTTGGGCAGGCGGAATGTTTTCTGGCTTTTCAGGAGCAGTTGTCGCGTGTGGCGCGGGTGGATCGGCCGGTGTTGCTGATTGGCGAGCGCGGGACCGGAAAGGAACTCGCGGCGTGTCGATTGCACTTCTTATCCGCGCGGTGGCAGGAGCCTTTTGTTGCGCTGAACTGCGCGGCGCTTTCTTCGACGCTGATCGAATCGGAATTGTTTGGTCACGAGGAAGGTGCGTTCACGGGCGCGGGGAAGCGGCGTTCGGGTCGCTTTGAAGCGGCGAACCAGGGGACTCTGTTTCTTGATGAGATCGGAAACATTCCGATCGAGACGCAGGAAAAAATTTTGCGTGTGGTTGAGTACGGGAGTTTCGAACGCGTGGGGAGTTCGCGTTCGATTCAGGTGGACGCGCGGATTATTGGCGCGACGAATTTGAATCTTGCGGAGATGGCCGAGCACGGGCATTTCATGCGCGACTTGTTGGACCGCTTGTCGTTTGAGGTCTTGTTCATTCCGCCGATGCGCGAACGTCGCGAGGACATCATGTTGCTTGCGAACCATTTTGCCGCGCGGATGGCGTTTGAGTTGAACTGGAGCGATGTGCCGCAGTTTACGGAGCGCGCGACATCGAAATTAGAAACCCACGATTGGCCGGGGAATGTGCGTGAGTTGAAGAATGTGATCGAGCGCGCAGTGTATCGATCGGACGATGCGATTATTACGGATGTGGAGGTGGTGTTCGATCCGTTTAATTCGCCGTATACAATCAAGTCGCATGGGACCGTTGCGCGGATTCAGCATGCGGCAGTGACGCAGCATGTGACAGCGATCGGTAAATCGGATTCGTCGTTGGAGACGCATCTGGATGGAAAGACGTACGATGAGGCGATCCATTGCGTGGAGCTATGCATGTTGCGTGCGGCGATGGATCGGGCACGGTTTAATCAGCGAAAAGCGGCGGATTTGTTGGGGTTGACGTATCACCAGTTTCGCGGGTTGTACCGGAAGTATTCGGAGCATTTGGGGGAGTAGAATGCGTTTTGCGGTGCCCCTTCAGGGAGCGTCTTTTAGATAGATGATTGGATCCAGGGGCGTCGCCCCTGGCTAGGGTTGCGTTGCGCCTTCGGCGACACCTTCTCAAATTGCGCTAGATGGTTTGGCTTTAAGTATTAGAAGTATATGCTCGCAGTGGAGTAAATCCCCAGACCGCGTGAACGCGGAACTCCAAACTAAATAAAGACCGCGTGAACGCGGAACTCCGAACTGAATTGAAGATCGCGTAATCGCGGAACCTCGAACGCGCATCCTTTAGTCTTTTTGCAGGCGTTTGCGCTCGGCGCCTACCAGGAGTTCGTGGGTTTCGGCTAGTAGTGCTGGGATACGTGTGCGGTGGGGGGAACGCTGGAGGCAGTCGCGGAGATCGATCTCGGCCAGTTTGTCGGCCTTGTTGCCGGGGAACCAATGGTCGCCGTGGCCGAGCAGGTTGTAGCGCATCTTTCCGTATTCGAGCATGTCGAAGGCGAGTGCGAGGTTTCGGAGGCGGAGGATCCAGGGGATGTTTACTTCGCCGGGGGTTTTGTCCCACGCGGGTAGGCCGACGTGCCAGGTTTCCAGCCACTCTTTTCCTAATACGCGTTCAAGTTCTTTGTCGAGGAGTTCTGCGATTGGCGCGGAGATTTCCGCGGCACGATCGGCGAGTTCGGCGGTTTGCAGGTGGATGTCGAAATCGGAGGGTTTCGATGCGCCGCAACTGAGTGTGTGCACTTCGGGTTGCGCGAGGCAGAAGAGCCCGTTGAACACCATGGGATGATAGGGCGCGGTGAGATCGGCCATGCGCTTGGTTTCCTTGTAGAGCAGGCCGCCTTTGTCATTCGGGCTGATGATGAATACGCCCATGTCGCGTTTGTTGGCTTCCAAGACCGCGGGCCAGTTGTCCTGGAAGACGTAGTACCAGTGCAGGTTGACGTATTCGAAGGCGTCGAGTTCGATTGTTTTGATGATGCATTCGGTGGACGCGTGCGTGGAGAATCCGATGTGGCGGACGCGGCCTTCTTTTTTCCAGCGGTACGCGGTGTCGAGGCAGCGCTTGGTGTGTTCGAGGATCGTGTCGTTGTTGATGCCGTGGAATGCGAAGAGATCGATGTAGTCGAGGTTCAGCAGGCTCATGGAGTAGTTGAAAACTTCTTCGAACTGTTTTGGGTCTTCCGTGGGGCCGACTTTGGTTTGGACGATTATTTTTTCGCGCGGCAGTTTCGGAAGAATTTGGCCGAGTTGTTTTTCGCTGGTGCCGTAGCCGCGCGCGGTTTCGATGTGGTTGATGCCGAGATCGACGGCGCGGCGGATGGTGGCTTCGAGGTTGGCCTGGTTTTCGGGGGTGTAGTCGTCGTTGCTGTTCCACGATTGTTGGTAGCGCATGCCACCGCAACTGATGACGGGGAGCTGAAGTTCTGTTTTTCCAAAACGGCGATATTTCATATTGACCTCAATAAAGAGATTAACCGCGGATCACGCGGATCGAAGATTATGCGTAAGGGGGTATTCTTATCATGCGCGGTTCATGAATCCAATTTTAGATGCGTGCCGAATCTTCCGTAACCCTTTCAGGGTAAATCGGTGTGGGTGTAGTCGTCTACCCAGGGTAGGTCCGCCTGCGTCGAAGCGACTCCGGCGGCCCAACCCTGGGCTGCACGCTAGGAATCCCTCCGGGATAAAAATCGGGTTCAATTGAAATCGCAGTGGAGCTATTAGGGGGGGCAGTATCTTCGGGATAAATATTGGATTGAATGTGAATCGCGGCTATGGGCGGTAGCCCCGTCGGAATAGAGATTGGAGATGGAGCTTTTTTATTTGTTTGTTTCGACGGGACGCGAATCGTCGTTGGTCCATTCGGCCATGGAGCCGTCGTACATGGCGACGTTTTCGTAGCCGAGGAGGCGGAGGACGAGATATGCGGCGCTGGCGGAGCGGCCGGTGTTGCAGTAGGTGATGACCGGTGCGTCGCCGCCAACTTTGCTTGATGCGGCGATTTGTTTTAGTTCGTCCCAGGATTTTAATGCGCTGGTGTCGCTAACGCAGGTTTCGACAGGCATGTTTACCGCGCCAGGGAGATGGCCCGCTTTTTTAACGACGTCTGCGTTCTTTTCGCCTTTGAAGTACTCAGCGCCGCGAGCATCGACTATGGTTGCGCTTTTGCCTTTGATCGCGAGGCCAATGTTGTCCATGGTGGCCAGCCTATCTTCGCGTATCTTTAGTGCGGGTACGACGACGGGTTTCGCTGTGGACGCGCCCGCTTCGGTCTTGCGGCTTTCGGCTTGCCATTTGGTGAAGCCGCCGTCGAGCACGGCGACTTTTTCGTAGCCGATATATTCGAGGATCCAGAACATACGCGCTGCGGAACTGATGTCGCTGGCTTTATCCATTGCCGAGTAGACGACGATGCGTTTGTTGACATCGACGCCTGCGTCGCCGAGTGCTTTGCGAACTTGATCAAGGGGTTTCAGAAGGCCTGCGACGTTGTCGCGAGTCTCGGATAAGGCACTGACATCGAGATTCAACGCACCGGGGACGTGTGCAGCGGTGTAGGCATCGGCCGGGCGCACATCCAGTAACAATGCGTCCTTTAATGAATCGACATCTTTTGTGGCGACGAGCAGCGCCGAGGTGGTACTCGGCGCTGCTGCCGCGACTGCAATTGCGAGCGCGCTCAGAGTAAGAAGCATGGGGGACGCTCCTTCGCGCGAAGCGCGACTACTTCGTTTCTGCGATTACGTCGAGCACGAGGTCGCACATATCATTGATCGCGTAGTCGCCGATCGCGCTGTTGTACTCGATGCCGAAATCGTGGCGGTTAAGTTTCACCGTGGCTTTGCAGGTGAGTGTCTTGCCTTCGATCTTCACGTCCGTAACTGGCAGTGTGATGGATTTGGTTTTGTCGCGGACGGTGAGATCGCCGGTTACGTCATAGCCCTTGTCCGTTTTTTTGACGCCGGTCGATTTGAAGGAGGACGTCGGGAAATCGATGGGATTGAAGAAATGTTCTTTTCCGAGCATTTTTTCTTTGATTTCGTTTGCGTCGGCGAACACGGATTTCATTTGAACTTCCGCGGCGATCTTTGCCGTTTCAAAGGTGCCATTTTCAATTTCGACAGTGCCTTTGAAATCTGTCCATCCGCCGGTGCGGGTACCGATGGGTACTGTAGCGGCCCAGGTAATCGTCGTATCAGGAGACAATTCGTAGACTGCTTTGCCTGCGGCTGGCGCGGTGCCGGTGGCTGCGGTTGCCGCAGGTTCCACGGTTTTCATTTCGCCGGTTGGCGTTGTTGCCGGGGCCGCGGGCGCCGTCGTTGCGGGTTCTACCGTGGGGGCCGGTGGCGGAGTCGTGGGAGTGGGTGCAGCCGGCGCTTCGGTCTTGCCGCAGCCGGCCAATAATCCAGCAAAAATAAGCGTACTCGCGAGTGCGAAACTGGTGAAGCGTTTCATGTTTGCAATTCCTTTCGTCCCCCGGATGTGCTTTGAGCCGAGGTGTGTGATGTGTATGCGTGTAAAAGTTACATGTTGCACCCAAAGCGCATATTTATCATAGCAGAACGAGGCTGCGGGTCGCACGCGGGAATCGATGAGGGCGGTTTTATTGATGGACAACGTGGACATGGCGGACATCGTCGATATTGCACGTGGCTATGGCCACAGCTTGGAGAGTTGCGTGTGAATTCTGCGGGGGTTGGCGCCTTCACCCCAAATCGGTTGCTGTTTTGGGATAAACCCTAATTAGGGTCCAGCGCGAGCGCAGAGGCACCGCTGGATCGCTGAAAACGTTGGAGTTATGTCGATAGCAATTTGGGCACGGCGCCTGCTTTATACGTTCCCGTGAGTGAGGCTCACAGACCTAAATTGAATCGACTTCTCCCTTGTGAATACAGATTTCGGTGCGGTCGTGAAACCACGTACCAACGAAGACCCCCGGGAACGGTGACCACGAGGAGCCAGAAACCCACGTTTGCACTCCGGGTATCGAGTCCTCCCCAAGCTCATACCCACCAGTTCCCTCTCCAAGTGCAACCCCACACAACCCCTGCCTGGCTTCTCACCCG
>JADLHJ010000086.1 GCA_020848835.1 Candidatus Hydrogenedentota bacterium | reverse complement strand
GGGACGCTGTGCAGGACACGTTTCTGAAGCTGTGCCTGGCGGATCCGGCGGCGTTGAACGGCAAGCTGGCCGGCTGGCTGTTCACCGTCTGCCGCAACCGCGCCCTGGATATGCGCCGCAAACAACGCCGTAGCGTCCCACTCGAACCCGGCGTTGAGCAGCAGATTGCATGTCCCATGCCGCCACCCGGCGCCGCGCTCGAAGCCGATGAAACCCGCGCGCTCGTCTTCGCCGAGATTGACCGTCTCGCCGAAAGCGAGCGCGAAATCGTCCTTCTCAAGTTTCACGACGGTTTGACCTATCGTGAGATCAGTCAAATTACCGGCACACCCGTCGCCACCATTAACTACAGAATGCACGCGCTCTTATCGCGCATTGCCGAACGGCTGCGGCCGCAAAGCGCTACCGCGCCGTCCACGAGGATAGACTTATGAGTTACGACGAAACCGATCCGCGCCTCACCGCGTACGTGCTCGATGAAGCCGACGCGGACGAACGCGCGGCATTAGAGGAGGCAGTTGCCTCTGATCCTGCATTGAAATCGATTGTTGATGAATTGTCCAACGCGTCGCGTGCGCTTGTGGACGCGGTCAAGGCGGAAGGACTGCAAAGCGAAGAACTTCACAACGCTCAACGTTCGCAAATCGAGGCCCGCGCGGCGGAGATTAAACATCCGCGACGAATGGTTTTGCGGCGTCGTCTTGCCTACGCAGGAGTCGCCGCCGCGCTCCTGGTTTTGGCCGGCACGCTTTCACTAAAGGGAGAACTGGAACGCAACATCGCGGCGTGGTTTCCCACGCCGGAAGAAATGGTTCATAAAGGCCAGCCGAAAACCATCGCGAAAAACGGTGTGCAACAACTAAACCCCGAACCTGTCGCGAAAGTAGAGACCAAGACTATTCTTGCGGGTGAAGAAGCAGATCAGCAAAAGATTGCGCCGCAATTGTCTCAGCTTGGTGATCTGGCAGAGTTTAATGTAGCACCAAATGGCAGCAGTGCAAGCGGACGAGATGGTAGCGCGCATTCTTCGGATTCGCCACCGACAAATTTTGATCTGCATAGCGTCGCCGATGCGAAAACCAATCGCGCGCGGGAACTGGTTGCAAAAGGCCAGTTCTATATTGAGAACAAAAAATTCGACCAGGCAAAAGACGCATTTGATCAATCGTTGCAGATCGACCCGGGAAACAACGAAGCAAAGCGAATGCTCAGCGAAGCTACCGTTGGGGCATACAACGACGAAATTGATGCAGCGTGGAAGAAGCGCGCAGGTGAGCGTGCAAGAGTCCAGGGTGGTATCGATAAGAAACTGCCCGAAGGATCTGATGACATAGGCATCAAAGAGCCACCTCGGCCCGTCGCCGCTGGCGACGGCAACATTCCAAAGATTGAGCATGACAAGATTGAGGATTTGAATAGTCTCGGATACGCGGAAGAGACACGCGAACAAATTGCGAAGAGCGTCTCACCCGGTGGACTCGCCGATCTGGATGAGTACCAAGTAGATACGCAGGGTAACAATGCTACCCTTCAACGAGGTAGCAAAATGAGCGCCGCCAAAGGCGAGTTTGACCCTACACTGCGGCCGAACTCGTCAGAAAACGGCGCGATTTATGACCACGGTGCAACGAGCTATTTCAATTGGCAAGACACCGATTCCGACGCATCCGATAGCCGAAGTGTGCTTGGCCGAGTTGTCACACAAGTTGATGTGAATGGCGACGGGATTGTGGAAAACATTCCTATCTACACAAAGCCGGACGGCACCAATGTCGGTAACAACAGCATTGCGCGTGGCGAGGATACCAATCGCCAACGGTCGTTTATGCTCGATTTCCAGCGGAACATTCCAGAATCGATATCGGAGAGCTACGCACCGATCGTCGAGAACCCGTTCACGCAAGTTTCACAAGAGCCGCTCTCCACATTCGGACTCGATGTCGATACTGCTTCCTATGCAAACACGCGACGCTTCTTGAATAGCGGACAACTTCCTCCGCCGAACGCCGTGCGCATTGAAGAATTTGTGAATGCGTTCAAATACGAATACGCAGGGCCGTCGGATGATCGCCCCGTTGCACTGCGCGGTGAGATCGCGGGGTGTCCGTGGAATCCGGAGCATCGTCTAGCGCGCATCGCGGTGAAGGCGAAGGACATTCCGTTTGAATCGCAGCCGCCGCTGCGATTGACCTTCTTGATCGATGTGTCGGGGTCGATGGAAGACAACAACAAGTTGCCGTTGCTGCGCGAATCGATGAAGGCGCTTGTGGCGCGGTTGCGTCCCACGGATCAAGTGGCAATTGTCACGTACCGCGATACCGCGCAGCGCGTATTGTCTCCGACGCCGGGAGCAAGCGCGGACAGCATCTGCGCGGCGATTGATGCGTTACACGCGGAAGGTTCGACAAATGGCGCCGGCGGAATCGAGCTCGCCTATGCGGCTGCAAAAGAACAATTCCTTGGCGGTGGATTGAATCGCGTTATCCTCGCGACCGACGGTGACTTCAACGTCGGCGAAACCGAAAACGCTGCGCTTGTTCAACGCATTACGGAACATGCGAAGAGCGGCGTGTATCTCACAGTTCTCGGTTTCGGAATCGACAATCTGCAAGATGACCGTCTCGAAGGTCTCGCCGACAAAGGCAACGGCAATTACTTTTACATCGACTCCTTCGCGGAGGCGAACAAGGTGCTCGTCGATCGCATGGCGGGAACGATCGCCGTCGCCGCGAAAGACGTGAAGATCCAGGTCGAGTTCAATCCCGCGAAGATTGGCGCGTACCGTTTGCTTGGCTACGAAAACCGCGCACTCGCCGCGCAGGATTTCAACGACGACCGCAAAGACGCCGGCGATCTCGGCGCGGGCCACACCGTGACTGCGCTGTATGAACTCGTGCCCGTTGGCGTATCCATCGGCGCACCGGGTGTTGACGAACTGAAGTACCAAAAGACACCGAGCACGCCGCAGGCCACCAGTGAGAATCCAGAAACAATGACGGTAAAGCTGCGCTACAAGAAACCCGATGCAAGCGAGAGCGAACGTATCGAATTGCCGCTCACGGACACGGGTCTTCAATTCGACAATGCGCCAAGCGACTTCAAATTCGCGACATCCGCCGCCGCATTCGCGATGCTGCTGCGCAATTCGCAATACGCAGGAAGCGCGACACTCGATATGGTGCAACAGATCGCCGAGTCCGCCACGAGTGGAAACGCGGATCGTAGCGAGTTTGTCTCGTTGGTTGTCGCAGCGAAGACTTTGAGCACGAGGGTCCTGAAAGAGAGCAAGGCAAGCGATCCAACCTCCCCTGACACTGCCGGGGCTTCGCTCAATACCGTCAAGCTATTGGACGGCGGCGAACTGAACGGCATCGCGATGAATGCCGAGCAACACGAAATCACGGTAACAGTCGGAACGCCTATTCGCGGGCATCTCATCGTGGAGACGTTTAATGCGATGCACGCGGGCGCAGTAGCGCCCCTGTGCGGTACGGTCGATTGGGGAGAACGGTCCGAGCAGCCCTGGTTGGCTGAAGGCTGGATCAAGACCGGCAAGAACCAATACGTTGTGAATGTCGATAAGGCAGCACCGAATCAACCGGGCACTTATCACATAATCGTTGCGTTCCGAGGCGAATACAACCCGGCACAAGTGATGTCGATCACAAACTGGGAGGCGTATCCCGATCAACGCGCGGTGTGGTCCGATGGCAACGACATTGGCTTCGATTGGACTCCCGAACAGTATCGGCAGGCTGAAGAGCACGGCGTGGTTCGTACGCGCATGCTGGAGGCGAACGGCCAATATTCGGAAGTTTGGCAACCGGCAGCCATTGTCACTGTGCATGTGCGTGGTAACTAACGAGACGCGATTGATTCCGTCGCGGTGGACATGCTGAAAAGCAGTTGCAGTTTCTGATCGCCACGAAGGCGCGAAGAATACAAACCTGAATTTGAACTTCGTGTTCTTTGTGCCTTCGTGGTTCAATCTTTCGCGATTGGATATCCTCGTTTTGCGCGCTCGGATTCGACGTGCAATTGGCCTTCGACAAGCGCAAATCGAATTGCGCCGAGGCGGTCCGTGCGAAGGACGGAGACGCCGAGCGCTTTATAGCGATCGACAATTGGTTGGTCCATAACTTTTCGCCCATGCGAGCCTGTCGAGATTGTCGCGTACTTCGGTGTCACTGCATTGATAAACGGAATCGTGCTCGAAGTGTCTGCCCCGTGGTGCGGCACTTTGAGAATGTCGGTATCTATTGACCACAGGTCGAGCGATGCTTCTGCAGCGCGTTCGATATCGCCGGTGAACAGAAAGGAGGTAGACGCGAAATCCAGTTTCGTCACAATGCTCAAGTCGTTCGGCAATGTCGTTTCGGACCAATCTGGCAATGGATGAAATATCGGTAGTCCAGTATTCCCCACTTGAAGCGCATCGCCGCGTTTCACACGCAGTATCGGAACTCCGCGTTCCGCACAACGCGCGACAAATTCCCGTTCCAGCGGCCGATCGCTTTCCAGCGCGCCGAGCATCGCCGCGCCGACATCGAAGTTATCAATGATGTAGAGCAACCCGCCGAGGTGATCGCGGTCGGTGTGCGAAGCCATTACCGCGTCCAGCCGTGTGACACCGCGCGCCCACAGGAAGGGTGCAACGATCTGGCGTCCGCGATCGGAAAATTCACTGGCGTCGCCTCCATCGATTAATAGCGTTTCGCCGGTAGTGGACCGAATAAACGTGGCGTCGCCATGGCCCACATCGAGCATCACAACCTCCGGCTCATAGTCCAGCGGACGCCAGAAGATGAAGCTGAATGCGAACGCGGTGGTTGACAGAATGAGCATCGATTTGCGGAGGTCTTTGCGCACAACAAGTGTCGCCGCGAGTAACGACGCGGCGATCCAATACATCGCCCAGGCGTGCGTTGTCGGTGTCGTCATGATTTTCGACAGAGGCCGCAACGACGAGCCGGCTTCGGCGATCCATCGAATGAGCTCAATCGGCAGGAGGGTCGCGTACCCAGCAATCTGCGCGGCGGGCATCCAGATAAAAGACAGCAGCGCCGTCACGAAGCATAGCCACAACACGGCAGCGAGCACGGGTATCGCGACGAGGTTCGCAACAGGTGCGGCAAGCGGCAAGGCATGAAAACTCGCGGCGGCAATTGGCAGTGGAATGATCTGCACCGCCAGTGACGTCGCGATTGGTCCGCGTAAAAACCAGTGCACCTTCTCCATGCGATTTTGGAATAGCGATATGAATATCAGGATCGATGCAACGCTTGCGAAGGACAGTTGGAATCCGATATCGAATACGCTGCGCGGGTCCCACAGCATAAAGATAATTCCCGCAAGGCTGAGCGCAGTGGTGGTGTCGGGCTCGCGTTCGAGCAGGTCCGCGGACATGTAGAGGCAAACCATGATCGCCGCCCGCATGGCGGGCACGCTTGCTCCAGAAACCAACGCATATGCAAAGACTGCGCTCATTACCATTACCGATCGAGGACGCCGCGCCATCAGCAACGCGCGGAGCGCGAAGTTCAGCGTGAACGCAATGATCGCGGCGTGCACGCCGGAGACCGATAATATGTGCGCCGTGCCCGACCAGACGTAGTCGAGATATTCTTCTTGAGACAACGCACTTTGATGGCCAAGCCAGACTGCGTAGACGAAGGGGAGCACGCGTTCCGGCATTGCGCGGGCCAGATTGTCTGCCTGGGCTTGGCGAAATCGCGCGGCCCAGTTCCAAGGCAAATACCACGGCGCTTCTCCTAACCGCGTGACCGCCTTGGGGCCGGCTGCATCGATTGCAGTGTTTACTCCGCGGTTGCGCAGGTAATCTTCGTATCCGTTTACACCGGGGTTTACTTCGGCGATCGCGACGCTGGCCTCCCCTTCGACTAGGATGCGATCGCCAGGAAAAATGAGACCTGTTGAACGAGTCCAATGAATTACTGCGCGGCCTGCGATAGGTGAGGATGTCTTGTTATCGATCCGTGTGTCTATATCGAGGATTAGGCGTAGGCGGTCTTCGCCGGGAATCGACAGAGTGACCGAACGTACCGTGCCTTCCACCTTAGTCACGCTGACCGGGTTATTTGCGACGAGATCGGCGAATGGGTCGGAATTGGGGGTCTGGTTCAGTTCCCAATGCGCGGCACCTGCGCCGATAAAACCTACAAGCACGACGAATGGTCTAATTCGTGCGTTACGTAAACGGAAGGCCCCGGCGAGACAAGCGGCCGCTACAAGCAGGAGCGGAATTGCGAGACCGGGGAGGAGTCCCCACGCGGCGCAGAGTGTGCCTGTGAGCATCGCCGCTGCGACCCACGCGAGTGGCCGGTTCACGCGAGGCTAGGCTTCTTGAAAAAAGAACACGCCCGCTCGCGCACACGCAAGCGGGCGTGTTGAGTTCGAATCAGTTCTCGAAAAAGCCGGAACTTAGATAACGCCGGCGAGGAGCAGCAACCACACCAAGATCGTGTAACCGAAGCTGTCTTGGAAGGTGTTGATCTGACCGACGACATCGACGCCGGCAAAGGTGGACAGGAACGAAAAAATAGAATCCAGACTCATGACGTTTTCCTCCTTCTGAACGGTGGATTATTCCCCCGTGTTTACGCGGGCGTATGCTACCCAAAGCATCTTACCTTTGTCAAGATAATCCATTACCGCTACATTCGGCTTGTCGCCCCCATCATGTTGTATGATTCAGGCCATATTCTGTCGGGAAGGGCACAACGTCATGGGCAAAAATTTCATCCTTGCGATGGACCAGGGGACGACCAGTTCCCGCTCGATAATCTTTGACGGGGAAGGCAGCATTCGAGCATCTGCAGCCCAGGAATTCGAGCAAATCTATCCCCGTCCCGGCTGGGTGGAACACGACCCCGAGGCCATTTGGCGCACCCAAATTGAGACTGCCCGGGCCGCTATTGTCCAGGCAAAGATCACGGCCGACGAAATCGCCGCCATTGGAATCACCAACCAGCGCGAGACCACAGTCCTCTGGGAGCGTGCGACAGGCCGTCCCATCCATAATGCGATCGTGTGGCAATGCCGCCGAACGGCGGATGTCTGCGAAGACCTGAAGGCGCGCGGATTGGAGTCTGAGTTTCGCCGGAAGACGGGTCTGGTGGTTGACGCCTATTTTTCGGGTACGAAGATCAAGTGGCTGCTGGACAACGTCAGTGGAGCGAAGTTGCGCGCGGCACACGGGGAGATTTGCTTCGGGACTATCGATAGTTGGCTGCTTTTCCGGCTGACGGGGGAGCATGCAACTGACTTTTCCAATGCGTCTCGGACACTTATCTTTGATATCCACCATCTGCAATGGGACGACACGCTGCTCGGGTGTTTGGATGTCGCCCCCGAGATTCTGCCGGTTGTATTACCGACTTCCGGTGTATTTGGTACGACATCTGTTTTCGGGCCCGAGATACCCGTAGCCGCGCTTTGTGGAGACCAGCAGAGTGCCCTGTTCGGACAGGCTGCCTTCAACGCGGGCGAGAGCAAAAACACCTATGGCACTGGCTGTTTCGCTTTGACGAATACCGGTGAAGAAGCCGTCGCATCGAATCACGGTCTGCTCACGACCGTAGCGTGGGGATTCGAGGGAAAAGTCGAATACGCCCTTGAGGGGAGCGTGTTTATCGGTGGCGCGGTGGTGCAATGGTTGCGCGACGAGTTGAGACTAATATCGAGCGCGGCGGAAAGCGAAACGGTGGCCGCGCAGGTGGCCGACAACGGCGGGGTATACATGGTCCCGGCGTTTGTGGGACTTGGCGCGCCGCACTGGGACATGCAGGCGCGGGGGATTATCACTGGACTGACGCGCGGTGCCGGCCGTGGGCATATAGTGCGGGCCGCGCTCGAGTCCATCTCTTTCCAGTCCGCAGATGTGCTCGACAGCATGCAACACGACGTAAAGCGTTCTGTGCCAGCACTTAAAGTGGATGGTGGCGCATCAAACAATAACTTGCTGATGCAACACCAGGCGGATGTCTTAGGGATACCGGTCTTGCGTGGGCAAGTCGTTGAAACAACGGCACTTGGCGCGGCATATCTTGCGGGCCTCGCTGTGGGCCTTTGGAAAAGCCGCGATGAGTTGAAAAGTCGGTGGAAACTGGAGCGGGAATTCGTTCCACAATGGAGCAAAGAGCGACGAGACTTGGAGCGCGCGGCATGGAGATCCGCCGTAAATAAAGCCCTCACAACGGTCTCATAAGGGGGCGGTTTGTGTCGATTTTTACCGTTGCGTTCTGGGGGGAGTCATGCTACAATCATGACGGTCAGCGCCACATGTGGCGTTTCTCCTTCCGCGGAGGCCACGGTACGAAAGTTCCGTGGTCTCTAAAACGACTCGCGGCCAGGAGCTACTCTGAGGCTGCGGAGT
>JADLHJ010000085.1 GCA_020848835.1 Candidatus Hydrogenedentota bacterium | reverse complement strand
GCCTCCAGGTTCAGTTCTTTTGGATCCACGGCAGTTACCTCGCTCCCGTCCGTTACCGGTCCAGGTTCGCTCGTTGCACATTCTCTATTGCGATGGCGTACTCCTGACCATCACACACGACGCGTACTGCGCCGTCACTAACACCTTGAAGCACGCCCTTGAACTTCTTGCGCCCGTTCACCGGAAGTTGGCTCTTCATAATGACCTTCTCACCGGCAAACCGCTGAAAGTCTTCCGGCTTGCGCACGGGCCTGTCGACGCCTGGCGAAGACACCTCCAGCACAAAGCTGTCCGAGATAAAATCCGCCGCATCCAACACTGGACCCAACAACTGCGAAACCGCTACGCAGTCGTCAATCGTTACGCCGCCGCTCCGGTCCACGAAGAGACGCAACACGCCGCGACCGCCCTGTTGCGCGAATTCGAGCTCCACCAGCTCGAACCCTTGTTCGACCAGGTGGGGCTCCAACTCCGCCCAGGCGCGCCGAACCAACTCCCGTGATTCCACGTAAGCCCTTCCCGGCCCACATGGGCACCAAGTAAAAAGAGTGGGATCGACCCACTCTTGTGTCAAGGACGCGCAATTACAGGGTCGAGTTTAGCACAAAAATGGAAGGGGGCGCAACCGTCCTACGGATCTGCAAATAGTAAACGTAGTGATAAGCGCAGATGAGTTAAACATTTAATTCCCGGAATTCGCATATTCAGACGTGCTTCGCCGCAATCGTGAAAAAAAGTGCGATTAAGCGTTCGCGCAAGGACGAACTCTAAATTATATAAGTAGTGCAGCGGCGCTAAAAATGGCCAAAAATCGGGTCTATTCGAAGACTTCAGACCCTTCGCGCGCTGTTTGTCTTGTAAAACGAAATGTGGCAAAATGTCACACGTTTGCCGTTGCCGCGACTGTTGAAGAGCCAGACGGGTGGAGTCAGATGGCCTCCGACGACAGTCATCAGCGGCTTTTCTGGGGCGACTCAAGCCTAAGCCTTGATTATCA
The DNA here is from genome assembly GCA_020848835.1 of Candidatus Hydrogenedentota bacterium. Classification (GTDB taxonomy): domain Bacteria; phylum Hydrogenedentota; class Hydrogenedentia; order Hydrogenedentales; family SLHB01; genus JABWCD01. The sequence continues at coordinate 10,683 of JADLHJ010000085.1, read as the reverse complement.
ATGACTTACGGGTGATTGCCGATGGCAGTGCATACCATTAAGAAGGGGCTTTCCCTTCCTATCGCTGGAGATCCGGATCAACGTATCGACTCGGGCGTGGCGGCCAAACGTGTAGCCGTGCTCGCCGATGATTATATCGGTATGCGGCCCACCATGTTCGTCCAGGCTGGGGATCTGGTCAAACGGGGTCAGGCGCTTTTCGAGGACAAGAAGAACCCCGGCGTTATTTTCACATCTCCCGGCGCGGGTACCGTGGCCGCGGTAAATCGCGGCGAAAAAAGGGCGTTTCAGTCTGTCGTTGTCGAGCTGAGCGCGGCCGAGTTTAAGGGTGGAGCGGATCAGGTTGCATTTGCTTCGTACACCGGTAGCGAACCAGCCGGGCTCAGCCGCGATCAGATTAGAGCTTTGCTTATTGAGTCCGGGTTATGGACTGCCTTGCGCACGCGTCCCTTCAGTAAAGTGCCTGCGCCGGATGCTACGCCACACGCGATATTCGTAACGGCGATTGATACCAATCCTCACGCGCCAAATCCCGAACTTGTAATACAGGGACACGAAATAGACTTTGAGCGCGGGCTGGTTTGTGTCGCGAAGTTAACCGAAGGCCGCACCTATCTTTGCAAAGCGCGTGGCGCCAAAATTCCCGCGAACCCCAATACGGGTATTCAAATTGAAGAGTTTGAGGGGATTCATCCCGCCGGCACCGTTGGCGTGCACATTAATAAGTTGTCGCCGGTGAGCCACAAGAAAACCGTGTGGCACCTGAACTATCAGGATGTCATTGCGGTCGGAAAACTGTTCGGCTCCGGGAAGCTGTATGTTGACCGCGTCGTTTCGCTCGCTGGGCCTTCCGTAAAGAGCCCGCGCCTGCTGCGTACGCGCCTTGGTGCGTCCACAGACGACCTCGTTTCGGGAGAATTGAAAGACGGTGAGCAGCGTGTGGTGAGCGGGTCTGTGTTGTCGGGCCGCACCGCGCAAGGCGATATCTTCGGCTATCTCGGGCGGTATCATCAACAGATTTCCGTGCTGCGCGAGGGGCGCGATCGCGAGTTTCTAGGTTGGGCCGCGCCGGGCATGAAAAAGTTCTCCATCATTCCTGTGTATTTATCCAAATTGCTCGGCGGCAAGTTCGAATTCACGACAAATACAAACGGATCGCCGCGCGCGATGGTGCCGATCGGCATGTATGAAAAAGTAGTGCCCATGGACATCGTGCCCACGTTTCTCCTGCGTTCGCTGTTGGTAGGAGATTTGGAGGAAGCCGAAAAGCTGGGTGTGCTGGAACTCGACGAAGAAGATCTCGCGCTGTGCACCTTTGTATGTCCGGGCAAGCATGACTTCGGCGTCCATTTGCGCGACATGTTGAACAAGATTGATAAGGAAGGCTAATGAAATTCCTGCTCGATCTGAATCATCGGCTCAAGAAAGACTTCGAAAAAGGCGGACGCTTCGAGAAGCTGTATCCGCTTTTCGAAGCAAATGACACCTTCCTTTTCACACCGGATTCGGTGACAAAGACGGCGTCGCATGTGCGCGATGGGCTTGATCTGAAGCGCATGATGACGATGGTCGTGATTGCGTTGATTCCGTGTACCGTGTTCGGCATGTGGAACGTCGGCTACCAAGCCAACCTCGCAATCGACGCAGCGAAAGTGGATCAGTTGACCGGATGGCAGCACGCGGTGATTCAAGCGCTGGGCATCGGCTATAACGCAGGCAATCCGATTGCCTGTTTCCTGCAAGGCGCGTTGTTCTTTCTCCCCGTGTACATCATCACAATCGTTGCGGGCGGTTTCTGGGAAGTCGTGTTTGCCGTGGTGCGAAAGCATGAAGTCAACGAAGGATTTCTCGTCACGAGTCTGCTGATCCCGTTGACCCTGCCACCGACCATTCCGCTGTGGCAAGTCGCGCTAGGCACCAGCTTCGGCGTGGTGTTCGGCAAAGAAGTCTTCGGCGGCACGGGCATGAATTTCTTGAACCCTGCGCTGGTCGCGCGCGCGTTCATGTTCTTCGCCTATCCCGGGCAAATTACCGGCGATCAGGTTTGGGTTGCCGCCGATCAGGCAGCACGCGTTGACGGTTACAGTGGTGCGACAATTCTTGGCTTGACCCGTATAGAAGGTTTCACGCATGCGACCACCGAGCACGCCTACACCTGGTGGAAAGCTTTTACCGGCGTCGAACTCGGCTCAATGGGAGAAACGTCCGCGCTGATGTGTCTGATCGGCGCAGTGATTCTAATCGTCACAGGCGTAGGTTCTTGGCGCACGATGCTCGGCGTTGCGGTCGGCACGATTATCATGTCGCTGCTGATGAATCTCGTGCATTCCACGACAAACGGTTCCTTTGTCATCCCCTTCTGGTGGCACATGGTCATGGGCGGCTGGGCCTTCGGCACCGTTTTCATGGCGACGGACCCGGTATCTTCCGCGTTTACCAATTTAGGCAAACTCATTTACGGCTTTATGATTGGATCGTTTGTCGTGCTGGTGCGCGTGGTTAATCCCGCGTATCCCGAGGCAATGATGCTTTCGATACTGTTCATGAACATGCTTGCGCCGCTGGTTGACCACTACGTGGTCAAGGCGAATATCAAAAAGAGGTTGGCGCGCAATGCAGCTTAATCTGAATTCCGTCAAGTACACGATCATCTTCGCAACGATTGTCTGTGTCGTCTGTTCGATCATGGTGGCAGCGTCCGCGGTAGCGCTCGCCGAACGTCAAGAAACGAACCGCAAGGTGTATCGCCAACGCAATGTGTTGCAGGCGGCGGGCATCATCAAAGACGGACAGAAAGTTTCCAACGAGGAAGTAATCAAACTGTTTAACGAGAGCATTGAACCAAAGCTCGTCGATCTGGAAACCGGCGAATATTCGACTGAATCTGACGCGGCCACTTATGACCAACTTGCTGCGCGCGAAGATCCCGCGATGAGCGAAGAAGCACCGGCCAACAATTCGAGCATCAAGCGCGTGCCGAAGCTCGGCCTTGTGTATCACGTGTTGAAAGACGGTCACGTGGATGCGGTAGTAATCCCTGTCGAAGGGTATGGACTCTGGGGAACGCTCTACGGCTATCTTGCGTTCGAACACGACGGCGATACCGTGCGCGGGATCACGTACTACGATCACAAAGAGACGCCGGGCCTCGGCGGCGAAGTGGACAATCCGAAGTGGAAGGCGCTCTGGCCGGGCCGCAAGGGCTACGATGCCGAAGGCAAGCCGGCGATCAAAGTGATCAAAGGCAAGGCGGGCGGCGTGGAAGAAGCGCCGCACAACATTGACGGATTGTCCGGCTCCACCATCACGAGCAATGGCGTGACGCATATGATGGAGTTCTGGCTCGGCGAAAATGGATATGGCCCTTTCCTGAAGAAGTTCGGGCAACAAGGGAGTGCATAGGTATGGCGTTGTTTGGTAAAGGGGAAAAGGGCGCGCTCTTTGGCCCGGTCTTTGACAACAATCCGATCGGCCTGCAGGTGCTCGGCATTTGTTCGGCGCTTGCGGTCACGACGAAGCTCGACAAAGCAATTGTAATGGCCATTAGTCTTACGACCGTGACGGCATTCTCGAATCTCGCGATCAGTTGCGTGCGCAATTACACGCCGTCGAGCATCCGCATCATCGTGCAGCTTGCGGTCATCGCCTCGCTGGTGATCATGGTGGACCAGGTACTAAAGGCATACCTCTTCGAGGTAAGTCTGCAGCTATCCGTGTTTACGGGTCTCATCATTACTAACTGCATCGTAATGGGGCGCGCCGAAGGTTTCGCCATGCAGAACGGCCCGTGGATCAGTTTTCTTGACGGAATCGGAAACGGGCTGGGGTATAGCGTCGTGCTGATTGTCGTTGGAATTGTTCGCGAATTGACCGGCTCCGGAAAATTGCTCGGGTTCACAATCTTGAATCTCACCACCGACGGTGGTTGGTACGTGCCCAATGGACTCATGTTGTTGGCCCCCGCTGCGTTCTTCATCATCGCGTGTTTTATTTGGGCCGTGCGTACCTGGAAGCCGGAACAGCAGGAGGCCGAGTAGTCATGGAGCACTACCTCAACCTCGCGGTTAAGTCCGTATTCGTCGAGAACATGGCCCTGGCATTCTTCCTGGGCATGTGCTCATTTCTCGCGTGCTCACGCAAGGTGGACACGGCAATAGGACTAGGGGTGGCGGTCATCTTCGTGCAGGTGATGACGGTACCGATGAACAATCTTATCATGCACTACCTGCTCGCGGAGGGCGCGCTCGGATGGATTCACCCGAGTCTGGCCCACGTTAATCTCGATTTCCTTTCCTTCATCCTGTTCATCAGCACGATCGCCGCGATGACGCAGATTGTGGAAATGGCTTGCGATCGCTTTGCCCCAAAACTGTATGCCACGCTGGGCGTATTCCTCCCGCTGATAGCGGTGAACTGCGCGATCCTCGGCGGATCATTGTTTATGCAAGAACGCGACTATTCGTTTCCCGAAAGTGTCGTGTACGGAATCGGTTCGGGATTCGGCTGGATGCTCGCGATCGTGGCGCTCGCGGGCATTCGCGAGAAGATGCGTTACAGCAATGTGCCGCACGGGTTACGCGGATTGGGGATTACGTTTATCACCGTCGGCCTGATGGCAATTGCGTTCATGGCGTTTTCCGGTATTCAGTTGTAAGGCCGGCGCGCAGGTAGAAGGGCACGCACATGCAAGTTGTGATAATTTTGTCCGGTGTGCTGATGTTCACCGTGATCATCTTGTTGCTGGTCGCGGTCCTGCTCTTCGCGAAGGCGAAGCTTGTCGCCGCAGGCAACGTCAACATCATTATCAACGACGACGCAGCCGCGAAAATATCGGTGCCCGCGGGCAGCACACTCCTCGGCACTTTAGCCAATCAAAAAATCTTCATTCCCTCCGCGTGTGGGGGTAAAGGTAGCTGCGGCGTCTGCCGCGTGATCGTGAAGGAGGGCGGCGGCGAAATGCTGCCGACGGAACTGAACCACATCTCACGCGGCGAAGCGAAGGAAGGCTGCCGTCTGTCCTGCCAGGTAAAAGTGAAGCAGGACATGAAGATCGAGATCCCCGCCGAGGTTTTCCACGTCAAGCGCTGGACCTGCAAGGTCATCTCGAACGAGAACGTCGCAACCTTCATCAAGGAATTTAAGCTGGGGTTGCCGCCGGGCGAAGAAGTGCCGTTCCGCGCGGGCGGCTATATTCAGATCGAATGCCCGCCTCATAACGTCGATTACAAAGACATCGCTGTGGAAGACGAATACCGCGGCGATTGGGACAAGTTCAACCTCTGGAAAATTAAATCCGTCGTGACCGAAAAGGTCGAGCGCGCGTACTCGATGGCGAATTATCCGGAGGAGAAGGGCATTATCATGCTCAACGTGCGCATCGCCACGCCACCGCCGCGCGCGCCGGAAGGCACGCCCCCGGGCATCATGTCGTCGTACATCTTCAGCCGCAAGCCGGGCGATGAAGTCGTAATCTCCGGTCCCTTTGGCGAGTTCTTTGCCAAGGACACCAACAACGAAATGATCTTCATCGGCGGCGGCGCGGGCATGGCGCCCATGCGTTCGCACATCTTCGATCAGTTCAAACGCCTGCACACGAAACGCAAAGTGAGCTTCTGGTATGGCGCGCGCAGCCTGCGCGAAGCGTTCTACGTCGAAGACTTCGACATGATCCAGCGCGAGAACGAAAACTTTAAGTGGCACCTCGCGCTATCCGAGCCGCTGCCGGAAGACAACTGGACCGGCTACGTCGGCTTCATTCACCAGGTGCTCTACGAGAATTACCTCAAGAACCATCCCGCGCCAGAAGATATCGAATACTACATCTGCGGCCCGCCCATGATGAACAGCGCGGTAATCAAAATGCTCCACGATCTCGGCGTCGAGGACGAAAACATTCTGTTCGACGACTTCGGCGGGTGATGCGCGCAAGCGCAAACTTCGTTCGCTTAAGCTTGCGGATGATGTTCTGCTATTTACCAGTTCGCGGCAAGCCTATATCTGTTGGCAGTCGTTCCACCACGGCGCTCCAACTCCGACGAACGTTCGCCGTCTACCTGCTAATGGTGCTTCTCGGATGTTCACAGCAGAGCCCCTTGCCCGCTAAAATCCCAACTGATGTGTCCGTAAAAGGACCATCCAACGGCAAATTACTACAGGTTAAACTCACATACGGCGAGCACCGATCCACTCTAAACGGTTCAACGATGGGGACTCACTACACCGTCAAGATTTCTCACACGGACGAGTCCGTTCTCAAGACTGCTCGCGAAAGCGTTTCGGGGGTCCTCGGCAAAATCGATTCCATGATGTCCACCTACAAACCCGACTCCGAATTGTCGCGATTCAATCAACACCAAAGCACCGAACCCTTCAAAGTCTCTCGCGAGATGATCGAAATATTTCAGGCTGCGCGGGAAGTAAGCGAAGCGACTAGTGGCGCCTTCGACATTACCATCGGGCCGATTGTGAATGCATGGGGATTTGGCCCTGAGAAAAAGACAGCGCCGCCTACCGACGCGGAGATCGCGGAGTTGTTGCCGCGCGTCGATTACAGAATCGTTTCTGTGGACGCAGCAGCATCGACAATTCAGAAAGAACGCGCGGATATATACTGCGATCTGTCGGGAATCGCACAAGGGTATGCCGCAGACGAAGTCGCGAAGCTGCTCGACGAACTCGGCATCACCAATTACATGATCGATATCAGCGGTGAATTCCGAACGCACGGCGTAAACGAACATGGTCAGCCGTGGCAAATCGGCATCGAGCGGCCCGATGCCGCGGAACGTACAGCGCAACTCGTCGTGCCGCTGTCAAACAAGTCGCTCGCGACTTCCGGCGACTACCGGAACTACCGCGAAGTAAACGGCGTGCGTCTTTCGCACGAGATCGATCCCGCAACCGGCCACCCAGTCCAACACAAGCTCGCATCCGCAACAATAATCGCCGATCGCTGCACCCTCGCCGACGCCTACGCGACGGCGCTGATGGTACTTGGCCCCGAGAAAGCGTTGGCCCTTGCGAACGAAAAAGAGCTTGCCGTGTACTTGCTCGTGCGCAACGATTCCGGCGGGTTCGACGAACTTCGATCCGCCAAATTCTCGGAGCGAGAAACAAAACGATAGTTCCAGTTGTTAACGCGGATAAAGTCTTTTCCAATTAATTCACCTGATCGGTCGCCCAACTTCTTGGTACAATATCAGTATGATCACGGTTCTCATAGTCGTCTTTATCGCTTTCTGCCTCGCTATGGCGATGATGGCCGTCGGCGTAGTGTTTAGCGGCCGTTGCCTGCGCGGCTCCTGCGGGGGCACGCCCGTATTCGGCCCCGACGGCGAGCCGCTTACCTGCGCAACCTGTCCCAACAAGGACAAACATAAAGACGGCGACTGCGACGATCACGATGAAGCCTGCCCGCGCAAAAATGTTCCCGTCCATTAAAACAATTCGAGAATTCGCCTTCCGCGTCGCGCCTGTTTCATACACCGCGACGGAAAGTATGCGCGCTAAAAGGAGCACGGGCGTCCCGCCCGTGATTGGATTTTCTGCAATCAAGAATCACGGGCGGGACGCCCGTGCTCCTTTTAGCGCCAACAACTGCGTCTGTTCTTTGCACTGATGCCCACCGCGATCGTCACAGGTTCTGGAGGACTCGTAGGTTCCGAAGCCGTGCGCTTTCTAGCCGCGAAAGGATTCACGGTTGTTGGCATCGACAACGACATGCGGAAGTATTTCTTCGGAGACGAAGCATCGACCGCATGGTCAATTTCAAATCTCAAATCTGAAATCACAAATTATATTCACCATGCAGTCGATATACGCGACACACTCGCACTCGAACGCCTCTTCGCCGAATACGCTGGCGACATTACGCTGATCACCCATACCGCCGGCCAGCCGTCCCACGATTGGGCCGCGCGCGAACCGCAGACGGATTTCACCATTAATGCGAACGGAACGCTGAACCTCCTCGAAGCCGCGCGTTTCCATTGTCCGGGCGCGGTATTCATTTTCACTTCAACCAACAAAGTCTACGGCGACCGGCCAAATCAGTTGCCGCTGCTGGAAAGCGTGAACCGTTGGACGATCGACTTCGCGCACGAATACGCGAACGGCATCACCGAAACGATGCCGATTGATGCAAGCACGCATTCAATCATGGGCGTGTCAAAGACCGCTGCGGACTTGATGGTGCAGGAGTATGGACGCTACTTCGGTATGAAGACCGCGTGCTTTCGCGGCGGCTGCTTGACGGGGCCGGGACACTCCGGCGCGGAACTGCACGGTTTCCTCGCCTATCTCATGAAGTGCTGCGTCATCGGGCGCGAATATCAGATATTTGGCTACAAAGGGAAACAGGTGCGCGACAACATTCACAGCGCCGATCTGATTGAAGCGTTCTGGCAGTTCTACCAGGCCCCGCGCGCGGGTGAGGTCTACAACATCGGCGGCGGCGTCTACAGCAATGTGTCGATCCTCGAAGCCATCGCGCTCGCCGAAGAAATCACCGGCAAACGAATGCAGCGCACCTACCGCGAACAACCGCGCACCGGCGATCACATCTGGTGGGTCAGCGGCCTCGACAAGTTCCGCACGCATTACCCCGAATGGCACGTCGCCCGCGATATCCGCGTGACGATGGAAGAAATATATCGAGCAATCGTAGAACGAGCGTAGCGCGAAAAGGAGCACGGGCGTCCCGCCCGTGATTTTGAATTTAGAACGCTTTAATCACGGGCGGGACGTCCGTGCTCTCTTATTAAAAGTATAAAAAAGAGCGGCCCCGGTTTTCCGGGGCCGCTCTTTTACTGCACAGCAAATCTTCGGGAATTGCTGGGGTTTACTTGGCCGCGACGGGTAGGTCGATCTCGTCGAGAATGTTCGATCCCTTCTTCGCGTAATCGCGATACGCGGGAGGATAGTCGTCCATAATGTCGTTGATAAGCCAACGGTACCGGCCTTCCATCAAGCCATCGCCGACCTTATTGAACATCCGGTTGTGATTGCTCTTCACGTTGCGGAAGTTTTCCGCGATGCGTTTACGCGCATTCCTGCAATAGAGGTCCGCGAGTTCCTGCGGGCTTTGGTCGCTCGGGTTCTGCGCGAGGTAAGCCTCCGCATACGCGAGCGACGACGCCATCGTGAAGAGGTCCACGCCGATGTCCACGAAGTTCGCGAGGATCAACTGCTCGAACTCCAACTTCGGCCCAAACTTCGCCATCGTGTGGAAGATTCCACGCGCGAGTTTCTTCGCCGTGCGTGCGACGAATGCGAGGTGGTCCTGATTCGCGCCGTTGAGATGCTTCGTCTTGAAGTCGATGCCCGACGGCATCCACTGCTTCGGATACCACGCGGCGTAGAACTTCGCGGCCTTCATGATCAGCGAGAACTTTGATTCCTTCTGACCGGGCTTCGGCTTCATGATCGGCATGGCCAGCGCGAAGTGCGTGTCGAGCGCTTCGCGCGCCATGATCAGGTGCATGATTTCCGTGGAGCCCTCGAAGATACGCGACACGCGCGCATCGCGCAGCCATTGTTCGACGGCCGCCGGCGGATCGCCGCGGTGATACAGCGAGTATGCAGATTCATACCCGCGCCCGCCGCGCACCTGCAGGAATTCGTCGAGGTCTTTCCATGCAACTTCCGTGCAGAAGTATTTTGCAATGGCCGCTTCGAGGCGAATGTCCGCATTCGCGCGATCGGCGTAGGAACACGCCAACCACACGACACTTTCCATCGCAAATGTGTCCGACGCAAGGTTCGCGATCTTGCGCGCTATGCTCTGGTGCTTGCCGATGGGTACGCCCCATTGCACGCGTTCGTTGCACCATTCCTGGCCGATGGTAATGCAGCGCTTCAACACGCCGGACGACGCCGCGGGAATGCCGAGGCGGCCGGTGTTCAAGGTGCCAAGCGCGATGCGCAGACCGTCGCCGGGCTTGCCGATCATGTTTTCCTTCGGCACTTTCACGTTGTGGAAGCCCAGCAGACCGTTCGACAAACCGCGCAGGCCCATAAACGAGCAGACGTGCTCGATGGTATATCCCGGCATCGTCTTCTCGACGATAAACGCGCTGATCTGCGTACGCTCTTTGCCGTTGACAATCTTCGGCGGCGTCTTCGCCATCACGACGAGGATGTCCGCATCGGGACCGTTCGTGCACCAAAGCTTTTGCCCATTCAGGAGATAGTACGAACCATCTTCGGACGGCGTTGCAGTTGTTTCCATCTTGCCCGGGTCGGAACCAACGTCCGGTTCCGTGAGCGCGAATGCGGAGACCTCGCCCGCAGCGAGACGGGGCAGGAATTTCTGTTTCTGTTCTTCCGTGCCGTACATCTTCAATGGCTGCGGCACACCGATGCTCTGGTGTGCGGAGACCCACGTGGTTGTGCTTTGACAATACGAACCAATTACGGAGAGCACGCGGCTGTAATTCGTCTGCGAGAGACCAAGCCCGCCGTACTTCTTGTCGATCTTCATTCCGAACGCGCCGATCTCCGCGAGCGCCTTCAACGCTTCTGCAGGATATTTACCATCGCGATCGATCTTGATCGGATCGATGTGCTTCTCGAGCACCTCGCGCACTTTCTCTATATAGTCATCGCCGATCTTCTTGTCCGCCGCATCCTGCAGCGGGTAGGGATGCATCAAGTCCCAGCGGAAATTTCCGCGAAAGAGTTCCG
>JADLHJ010000084.1 GCA_020848835.1 Candidatus Hydrogenedentota bacterium | reverse complement strand
TCACGTCGATTAATTGGCTGAGAATTGGGCCGCCACCAATGAAGGTGAGCGCGTCGGCGAACCGCCCGTCAAGGACCGCCGCCACCAGGTTTTGTATCGGGTCAGGCAACTCAAATGGCAAATCAGGAAAATCAAAATTCATCGCTCACAGTCTCCCTTCACGTTTGGCCAACCGCAAAACCGTAACGCCCCAAACAAAGAAAAAGCAAAGCACCTTCCGCCCCGCCAACTGCTATCGAAACCTTCCCCAAAGGGGATACAGCGCGGAGTCCGCCGCGGCGGATTGCGGCGCCCTCAGCGACGCTACCCTGGGTAAAACCTACACCCCACATGAAACCCTGAAGGGGTTCCAGACCCTTGATTCAAAAACCCACAACAAACCGTACTCACACCAAAAACATAAGAAAACCCGCGCGAAGCGCCTTGGAGTGCGCCGAGACAGCGGCGCTTTGCATTCGCCAAGGCCATGCCTAGCTCGGCAAACGGCGACGTAAAGAATCGATTACGAGGACGAGCAGGAGCACGAGCACGTGCGGAGCAAGGACGAACCTAGCGCCGCTATACCGCTTCCGGCAACCCCGGCACGAATTGCTCGCCCGCGATCACTTGCATCGACGTTGCGCCGCGCAAATCGTCACCATAGGGTTCGCATTGGCCGCCGATGTGTTCCGCCAGGAAGCGTTCGGCAACTGCCCAGAACGAAACCCAATTCTCAGCGCGGCGATAGTCGTGCGGTTCGTCCGGGTAGAAGAGGTAAGTCAGTGGCGCGTTTCGGGCCTTCGCCTTTTCGACAAAGGGATCGGCTTGAGTCTTGTGCGGAATGATTTGGTCTTCGCCGCCATTGGTCATGAGCAGTGGCGCGGTCAGGTTCTCGACATGATTGATGGGGGATTGATCTTGAAGGATGCGCGTTCCCTCGGGCGTGCGTTCATCGGCGATACGCTTGCGGAAAAATAGTTTGTTTTGCGCAAGCAGCACGCCGAGGTCGGAGACCCCGTACATCGAAATGCCGCAGGCGTAAGGATTATCGGGCTGGGTGAGCGCGTGCATCGCCATGTAACCGCCGTAGGACCAGCCGAAGATGCCGATACGATTTTTGTCGGCGATCTTTTCGCGGACCGCCCAAGAGGTAATGTCGAGCACATCATGGTAGGCCGCGCCGCCCCATTCGAAGGCGCCCGCTTCCCACACCTTCTTGCCCATGCCGCCCGCACCGCGGAATTCCACGCGAACGACCGCGTACCCGCGATTGGCAAGCAATTGAAGGACACGATTGGTGGTCCACGAATCCCAGGGGTACGCGATACCCGGCCCGCCATGCACGAAGATCATCGTGGGCAGGGGCTTCGCGGGAACGTCGCCTTTTTCCGAAGGCGGCAGGTAAATATGAACCGGAAATTTTAATCCATCCCGGACTTCGACGACACGACCCAAGCGTCGCCCGAATGCATGGTCGGCGAGAGATTTGTACATGGGCATCAACGGAACAACGCGCTCGCTGTCGCGCTGGTACGTGAAGTATCGCGTCGGTCCGCCGTCCATCGGCACAACAAGCCAGGTGCGCCCGTCCGCGCTCACGTCGCTAACAGCAACGTCGCCTTTTAATGCGCGTTGCAGGAAAGAAAAACCATCGGCAACGTCCTTGCGCAAGTGGTATCGGCGCAGCGCGCCGAAGTTGGCGGATGCGGAAATGGCTTCGCCCGTCTGCGGATCGAGCATTGCAACTGGTCGAATGTCCGCGTCGGGGTCTTCAGCGAGTAATTGCTCTTCGCCCGTGCTCACATTCACTTCGAACAAGGCCGCGCGATCGCGACCGGCGTTGTCCACGACGTATAACGACTTTCCATCTCCGCGTAGCCCAACTACTCCCAAGACCCCGGTGAGGTCCGGCCCCAAGGTGCGGAAGCGGTCCCATGAGCCTGATTCGGTGCGCCGCAGCAGTTCCACGCTCCCATCCAATCGGGGTCGCTCCGCCACGCGCGGCTGAAGTTGATCGTCGAGATGAATGCGCGACAAGTCCTTCATTTCGGCGAGCAGCGTACGTTCGTTGGACGCGAGATCGATCGTATAGAGTTCGCGCATGTTCGACTTCTTGTCGCTGATTTCGGCGACGATGCGACCTGGAACAGCGCGACTGTTTTTTGCGAGCGTCGCGGATGCGCCTGCGATGGGCGTCAGATCGACGGGATTGGAACCGTCTTGCCGATGGAGGAACAAATGCGTGCCATCGGCGGAAGTCCGCTGATCGATTAACTGTGCTTTGTCTTCCTCCGTCCACCAAAGGTTCTGCACGTTGCCAGCTTCGCCTTCGTCGACGCGGCGATCATCAGACGCGTCCGCAAGCGATCTGACGCGCTGCTCCGGATGGGTATCGTTCATGGCGATATACGCCACGGAAGCAGCGTCGGGCGAGAGCCGTACAACGGTGACGTCCGGTTCGCTGAACACAGCCGACCTAGGGACCAACGTCGAAGAGCACCACGCCAGCGGCGCCAGCGCGTTCGCACATGTGAATACCAACGCCAAGGTCCGGAGCGTAAGTTCTGATTTGCACATCTTTCCCTCCCTGCATGGTCGCCGACACTTCGTATTCGATTCTCCAAATTCATACGCGGATGCATTGGAAACATCCAATGCTGCGCCGAACGAGAAAAGGAGCGCGCGCGTCTCGCCCGCCCGATCTTAAGTTAATCACGGGCAGGATGCCCGTGCTCCTTTTGCTCGTTCCCATTCGCCGGGGCGATTCCCTCTCGGGAATGTTGTTTTGAAAAGCTCTGCTTTATTCTTGGATCAGGTTCATTTCGGGGCCTTCGCCGGGTCGTGTTGGGCAGCCATCGCATCGACTGGCACATTGTGCGCATGCACGATCTTCCAGCCGTCCGCGCGTTTGGTTAGTACGTAGGTTTGTCGATTCTGCCGCTTGGGAACGACGTTGCCGTCCGGGGTCTTGAAGCTGTCGTTCGTCGTAGTAACGACCGCGATAGCGCAGCCGTCGGCAATGGAACGTGTTTCTATAGTGTCTGTCTTGATGTTGTGATTCTTGAACATGGTGTTGTGATACGCGCTGTGCGCGACCATGATCGCGTTGCGGCCGTGCCAATCCATCCCAACGACGTTAATGAACTCGGCATCGTCCCGAAACAATTTTCCCATTGCGTCCATGTCGTGCGAATTCCATGTCTGCTCGATTCCCATGACAACGGCGCGGACCGCGTCTTCGTCTGCCTTGGAAAGTCTGCTGCTGTTGCTTTCCGTTGCGCCAAACATGGGCCGCTCAAGGGCGAATATCGTGCCCACTGCAACGATCAGAGCCAGAATAAACAGTTGGGTTGTGCGCGATTGGTTCATGAGAGGGGGAGGACCTTTCTTTGTGGAGCAAACGGCGTTTATCAACGGCCAGCCACACGACAACCGTGCAGAGGCGGGACATCCTTGCAGGGGACAACTTCAAGGCCCGACCCACTAAGCGGTTCAACGAGTTCGGTGTATTGCGAGAGACAATCAAGAAAACGAATGAAACAGCAGCCTGTCGATAGTAAGGTAGTTTTTCAGTAAACACAATAATCTTGCAGGAAGCTATTTTTTGCGTTTTATCGCAATCTAGCAAGCAGTATCGCTACTATCCGCATTATCCGTCATCCAAACAGGGGTCGTTTCGCGTGGGGATTAAACAGTCGAGTGCAACGCCGTGGACAAGTAGTAGGAGACGAGATCATCGGACGAATTCCGTCCGGCATGGAAGCCGGACGCTACAAGTGCGTGTTGATTATTCGGTCGCGATCGATGCAACCAGCTCGTCAACGTCGATGCCCGGGCGTTCCCAGTAGCTGGTGACGTGGAGGAGATCGGAGAAGAACATGCCCTCGTACTTTTTTCGGAAGGCGATCAATTCGCGCAGGGCTTGTTTGCCTTCTTCTATTTTGCTTTCGGGGAGGGTCTTGTCGCCATCGAACACCGCTGCGAGTTTGCAGGCGAGTTGGGCGTGTTCCAGTCCGACCTGGATGAAGCGCACGCGTTCCGCGAACTCCGGCAAAGGATCGGTCTTGGCCTCGTCGTACGCTTGTTGCAGCAGCGCTTCGGCAGGCCGAAAACTTTCCGGCGGAAACGCGAGGTGCGCCTTGCGAATATAATTGGCGTAGCGGCGCACGTAGTCCTTGTATAGATCAAGGAACGGCATCGTATTGCGAAACGCGTAGTCTTCCCAATACGCGAAGTACTGCTTCATTGTCCCTGCCGCCGGTCCAAACGCGAAGCAGTATTCGTACTGTATTTCGTCGATACTCAATTCAGGTTTGGCAAGCAGCCGCAGATGCATGTACAAGCGCGGCCCCTGAACGGCCCATTGTCCGGTGAGCGAGTCGAACCGTGCGCCTTCCATTCCGTGCTCATATGCAAATTTGAAGAACTCACCCGACTGCCGCGTCTCGAAATGCGGCATCACATAACCATCGTGCAGATAGTTGGGACGATAGGACATTCGCATGCCGGTTGCTTTCCATCCAAGCCATTGCGCCTTGATCCAATCGAAGGCCTCATCCGGCATTGGGAACCAGCGCAGGTGCGGGTCTTGCCATTGCACAAATTCCGCATAGACTCGGTTGTTCAGTTTGATTCCCGTAACCGGCGCAGGAAACTCGTTCTCATAGATGAACGATCCGGACACGAGTACATTCGGATTGCGCTTCGCCGCCTTCTCCTGAATGACCTTCCAGAATCGCGCGGCGCGGTCAGACGTTGCGCCCGCAAAATAGTCCTGCGCGCGCGGTTCGGTTTCGTAAACGTACTTCGCGAACCACGGCGCCGGATCGGGCTGCGGACCGTCCCACGCGCGGCACTTCTGGCAGTTACACCGTCCAGGACGATCGACCGGACCCAACACAATCGGGCTTTCGCCGTCCCATTGTTCGACGATGAAGTCCTGCAACTCTTCGTTGGTTACGCACAACGACACCGCATCGTAATCCGGGTCCGGATGTCCGCGCGTCCCATCCTTTCGCAGCGCAAACCAATCGGGATGCTCTTTGCCATACTTCTTCCACCAGCCCGTGAAGGAATGCCCGCTCGGGGGCATTGCGTCGAGTCCACCCATGCGGTGCCGGCGCAGCAACGCCTGCAACGCGACGGCGTAGTCGTGCGCGGTCTGTTGGCTGAAGCCGAGGCGGGCGTCTTCTTCGCTAATGGTTTGCCGATCGCGTGCAATCGCGCGCATCCGCGACCACACGAGCGAACGGTAAGCGAGCGCCGGCGCGGCCATCTCGTTGATGGAGGATATCTCAATCGTGCCGGTCTTCGGCACAAAGGTTCCCAAGTCACCGGGCCACAGCCAGCGCACGTGGGTTGTGCGTTCGAGGAATTCGTAAACACCGAACAGCGTACCGGCGTTTGGATTGTCTTCATCGAGCGGTTCGACGTTGTCTTCGCGTCCGATGATGAAGAGGTCGTTTCCAACAGAACGTATCACGTAGGCTTCGCGTGGCAGGTGTGCCGAATCGATGCCATTCAAAAGGGCGGCCTTTGTTTCGCCAATGAATACGCGCGTCGGCACGTCCGCCGGGGTTTCGGATTCGGTTACGCGCTTGAGTTTGACACCGGTTGCCTTCTCGACATGCGCCGCCAACTCTTCCGCAGCATAACTGCCAGTCTTTGTAGTGGCGTCGGCGGTCACAATCACTGCTTGCGCTTGCCCGTTTTGAACGAGGCGCACCTGCGCACTTGCAGGCAACGCAAGTAGCAGAATCAAACCGAAAGAGCTAACGGCAAATCTAAAGTGGTTTACAGATTGCTTCATACGCCGAGTGTCCAACCTTCGCGATAGGGCGAGTTGATGTACTGGTTCGCTTCCGGGACGTTTGTGATGGTCATGTTCGGTCCGTCCCAAAGCAGTTTCTTCTGTGTACGAATGGCGATGTTGCCGAGGAGTACGACTTCAGTGAGTGGCCCGGCGAAGTCGAAGTTTGCGCCGGCGGGTTCGCCGCCTTTACAGGCGTTGACCCATTCGATGCCGTGACCGGGAGAGCGGGGAAGCTTCTTCGGAGGCGCGCCATATTCTTTTTTTCGCGTCTCGGGAATCAGTTCGTGGTTGAGAATCTTTCCCTTGTCGCCGATGTAGAGCATACCGTCGCCGCCGCCGAATTTCTTGTCCGGCTCGAGTTCCTCCGGCCGCGGCGGCATGAGTCCGCCGTCCCACCAAGTAAGGCTGACGGCTGGGCGATCGCCTTCGACGGGGAATTCGTAACGAACGATCGATGCAATCGGCGCGCTTTCGGCGTTTACCTCCGGGGGCGACTGCGCGGCGGTCGAGGTTGCCTCGACGCTTGTAGGATGCCCGAGCTTGAGCGCCTTAAAGATGGCCGAGAAGTTGTGGCAGCCAATGTCTCCAAGAACGCCGGTGCCGAAGTCCCACCAGCCGCGCCAGATGAATGGGAGATAGGCACCTTCGACATAGGGCCTGTGCGGCGCCGGGCCCAGCCAAAGGTCCCAATCTAAAGTCGAAGGCGCGGGAGACTCACCCTGCGGTCTCGCCATGCCCCGCGGGGAAATCGACGGATTGCGGTTGCACCATCCATGAATCTCGCGAACATTTCCAATTGCGCCATCCCAGATGAGTTCGGCCAATACGCGGGACTCATCCGACGCTTGGCCCTGATTGCCCATTTGAGTGGCGACCTTGGCGTCGCGGGCGGCTTTCGCAAGCACACGCGCTTCATATATGGAGTGAGTGAGTGGTTTCTCACAATAGACATGCTTGCCCATTTGGATGGCGGTCATGGCGACGACCGCGTGCAGGTGGTCGGGCGTACCTATAACAACGGCGTCGATATCTTTTTGCTGTTCCAGCATGACGCGGAAATCGCGGTATTTCTTGGCGTTGGGGTAGTGCTCAAAGGTCTTGGCGGCGTGGGCGTCATCGACATCGCACAAAGCTACAATGTTCTCTCCCAGGGCCGAGAAGTGGTCGATGTCGCGCCCGCCCTGACCGCCGACACCGATGCCGGCAATATTGAGCCTCTCGTTGGGGGCGATGCGGCGTGGTTCGGCCGCAGAAGCGGTGCCGGCCGCCAGCGCCCCCATGGCCGCAGTGGACCCCATCAAGAAGTGGCGGCGCGAAATTCCAACATTGTGCATAGGTGAGTTCCCCCTTTTTCTCGATCCCGATGCTATGGTTGCGAGTGTATGCCCCGTCCCTTGGGCGGGTCAACGCCAGGCGCAAAAATGAGGGCCTTTCCCATTTTGGCCAACAGAACAGTAATTTCAATTTCAGCGATTTATTCTGTATACTATTGAGCCGGTTATCGATGGGCGGTCTACTTGTAAAGTGAGTTGGAACCATGCTTGAAGCAATATTTTCGATGAGTACGCTATGGTGGATTTGTTCCATCATCTGGTTTTTAGCGTGCGTGTTACTCGTGGGCGTCGTGCTGATGCAAAAGGGCAAAGGCGCAGGGTTCGCCGGTGCGTTTGGCGTCGGAGGCGGCTCTGACGCAGTATTTGGCCCACGCGGGCGCAAGACGGCTATCGTGCAGCTAACCTATTACGCGGCAGCGGTATTTATGGTGCTGTCGCTCACGCTTTCTATCGTCGTTGGCCGGATTAGCCGCGGTGCAGCGCCGGAGATGGTGGACGAAAATAGCGCGGCACAGGCGGCGCTGGATGACTTATATAAAGACACTCCGGCCGCAGGCGCTACTTCAGCGACGACAACTCCTCCAGTAACTGAAGGTGCAAACTCGCCTGCCGCGACGCCAGAAGCCGCGCCCGCAACCGATGCAATGCCAAATTCGCCCGAAGCATCCGCGCCTGCAGAAGCTACTGCCCCTGCGCCAGCCGAGACGCCCGCTCCCGCGGAAGCACCCGCGTCCAGCGAACCGGCACCGGCGGGACAGTAACGCGCTCCGCTTCGATCGGATGGATTAAAATGATCGGCCCAGAGCTTTGATAGGCTTTGGGCCTTTTCTTATTGTGGAAGGTATTGCAAAGCTCGGTTTTGAGTCTGAAATGGAACCGGCGGGTCGTTCGGGAAATTCATAGCGTTGTGGCGGGTACGCGCAGGGAGCTGATGTGGACAAGATTCTGATTCGTGGCGGGAAGCCCTTGAAGGGGTCCGTGCAGGTGCGTGGAGCGAAGAATGCGGCGCTGCCGTTAATGGCCGCGACAATTCTGGCGGAGCAGGCGTGTACCCTGCACAACATTCCCTGCCTGCACGACGTCTTCACAATGGACAAGTTGTTGACGTCCTTCGGCGCAAAGGTGGAATTCACCGGGCGCTACATGACGATCGATCCTTCGTCAATCGATACACAGGTCGCTTCGTACGATCTCGTGCGGAAGATGCGTGCGTCGTTCTTCGTGCTAGGGCCTATGCTGGGGAGATTTGGCACGGCGAAGGTCTCGCTGCCCGGAGGTTGCGCGATTGGGACGCGTCCGGTTGATATTCACTTGAAGGGCCTCGAAGCACTCGGGGCAAAGATCGCGATCGAAGATGGCTATGTAATCGCGACGGGGCAGCTCACCGGCGCGAATTATTCGCTGGATTTTCCGAGCGTGGGCGCTACCGAAAACATCATGATGGCGGCAACGCGCGCGAAGGGTCTGACGCGGATCAGCAACGCGGCGCGGGAACCGGAGATCGTAGACCTCGCGCATTTCCTGAACGCGATGGGCGCGCAGATTTCCGGCGCGGGCACGGACATGATTACCGTGGTTGGCGTTGATGCATTATCAGGCACCGAACACACGGTTATGCCGGATCGTATCGAAGCTGGTACGTTCCTTGTAGCGGCGCTCGCAACGCATGGCGACATTACCGCCCTGGATGCTAACCCGGACCATCTGCCGAATTTCCTCGACAAGCTGCGCGATGCGGGCGCAGAGGTGGAGATCCTGAGTTCGGGCATTCGCGTGAAGGCGAAAAACGGCGTCAAGGCAGTGGACTTCACCACGCAGCCGTTTCCGGGTTTCCCGACAGATCTTCAGGCGCAGATGATGTCGATGTTGTGCGTCGCGGAAGGCACGAGCGTAATTCGCGAGTCCGTATTCGAAAACCGTTTCATGCAAGTGGCCGAGCTGGTGCGCATGGGCGCGAGTATAGCGTTGGACGGCAACTCCGCGATTGTGAAAGGCGTGCCACAGATCGCAGGTGCGCCGGTGATGGCGTCGGACCTGCGGGCGAGCGCGGCGCTCGTCGTGGCGGGGTTGGCGGCGAGTAAGGGGGAGACGTCTATCGCCCGCGTGTACCACATCGATCGCGGGTATGAACGAATTGAGGAGCGATTGGCAAGCCTTGGCGCGGACATCGAGCGCGTTCAGGAATAGGCGATAATTGAACCATGAAACGTCTGGCGCGAGTCATCGGTGCGGGGTTCTTGGCCGCTTACGTTACAGCGTGCTCAAACTCGGACAACTACAAACGGTTTCACGACGGCAAAGCGTTATATGGTGTGCTTTATAATGAGGTATCCAACGGCGACTCGAAGGCACACGTTGAAACGTTGTTAGGGCCTGGTCGAATCGCGACCCCGGAAAGGAAGACAAAAACGATAGACGCAATGCGAAAGTTTGCCGCAAAAAATCCGGCGGGTTATCCAGACGGCGTGCAGGACGATGATGAGATTCTGCAATACCCAATCGGCACCGGCGCTTATCTTAACCTCGCATTCCGGGATGGAAAGCTCGTGAATTTCGTGCGCGAAGATTTCAAAAAATATGAGGAGCCTATGTCTTTCGGGGGCTCTACCAAGCCAAAAAAGACAGGCGGTGGATGGTTCGGATTCGGTTTTAACAATTGAACCAATATTAACCAAGAGCCTCTAACAAGATTGAATATCCCGAAGGGATTTCAGCATGTAGCCCAGGGTTGGCCCGCCGGAGTCGCTTCGACGCAGGCGGGCCTACCCTGGGTGAGCTGATAGCATCTCGGTGTGAACCCTGAAAGGGTTCCGGCAGTTTTTGTTAGAGACATATTTCAGAGAAAGTCGAATCTAGTTTCATATGAAGAAGTATCTCATTCAATCCGATAGCGACTATGAAGCCGTAGCACTGCGCATTGTGGAAGCGGGCACCGATGCAGCATCGGAGTTGGAGCTTGCTGACAAATTGTCAGCGACGCGCGCGGTGGTGGACGCAGTGCGCGTACAGGGCGATGACGCTGTCGCGTCGTTCACGGAGCGATTCGATCGAGTCGTCTTGAAGCCAGAGCAGTTTGAGGTGACGGCGAAGGATATCGATGCCGCGGTGTCGAAAGTGGAGCCTGCCGTATTGCGCGCGCTGGAACGCGCGCACGCGAACATATCGGCATTTCACGAAATAAATCTGCGCCAGTCCTGGGAAGAACGCACCCCGGACGGATCAATTCTCGGTCAACGCATGACCGCGATCGAAAGCGTGGGGCTATATGTGCCGGGCGGGACAGCCTTTTATCCGTCATCTGTATTAATGAACATCGTGCCCGCGCGCGTGGCGGGTGTGCGCGAGATTGTGATGGTATCCCCGCCGTCGTTTGAAGGCGGCATACACCCGCTGGTCCTTGCCGCGGCGAAGATCGCAGGTGCTTCACGCGTATTTCGTGTGGGCGGCGCGCAGGCAATCGCGGCGCTGGCGTACGGCACGAAGACGATTCGTGCGGTGCTGAAAATTGCCGGGCCGGGAAATATCTACGTGACACTCGCGAAGCGTTTGGTTTCGAGTGTATGTGACATTGACAAGGAAGCAGGGCCTTCGGAAGTAGTGGTAATCGCCGATGATAAGGCAAACCCGCGCGAAGTAGCGTTGGAGCTTTTGGCGCAGGCTGAACATGACGAAGACGCGCGAGCGATGCTGGTGGTGCTGTCGGAGCAATTCTATGACAAGGTTGCGAAGACCATCGACGAAGAAGTGAAAACGCTGCCGCGCGCCGCGATCATTCGAAAGTCGCTGGATAAGAACGGTGAGGTGTATATCGTGCGCGACCTCAACGAAGCAGCGCGCCTGACGAATCTGATTGCCCCCGAACACCTGAGTATCCAGACGGAAGACCCGCGTGTGGTTTTTGATCAAATCGACAATGTGGGTTGCGCGGTATTGGGCGGTGGAACTTCTGTGGCGGTTGGCGATTATTACGCGGGACCAAACCACATCCTGCCGACGGGACGCAAGGCGCGTTTCTCGTCTCCACTGACGGCGGAAGATTTTCGTAAGGTCACAAGCATCATTTCATTCTCGCGCGAGCGTATGACGAACGTCGCCCACGACATAATGGCGCTGGCGAATGCAGAACAACTGCAGGCGCACGCGCGCGCGGTGGAGATACGGCGATGAAGTATGGCCGCGAAATATTGAAGGGTGTAGAGGGTTACGTGCCTGGTGAACAGCCGAAGATGAAGAACATCATCAAGCTGAACACCAACGAAAACCCGTACCCGCCATCGCCGCGCGTCTTGCAGGCCGTGCAGGAAATCTCCACGGAGTGGTTACGCAAGTATCCCGATCCCGTTTCGTTGCGCCTGCGCGAAGCAATTGCCGAACACTACGGTGTTGCTGGGCCCGAGTGTGTAATCGCGGGCAATGGGATGGACGATATTCTGGCGATGGCAATCCGCGCGTTCGCCGATCCCGGTGATGAAATATTGTCGCCGTACCCTTCCTATACGCTGTATGAAACGCTGGCGAACCTGCACGGGTCAAAGATGCGTTACGTGGACCTCGATGGCGAATACCAATTGCCCGAGCAATTCTACGAGACCAAGGCGCGCATGTGCTTTATCCCGCGGCCGAATGCGCCGAGCGGGGTCGCCTCGGGTCAGAAAGCAATGGAGCGGTTGTGCCGGGAATTCAATGGGCTGGTATTTATTGATGAGGCCTATGCCGATTTCGCAGATGACAATTGCCTTGGCTTTCCGCGTGTGTTTGAGAACGCGATCATTGGCCGCACATTCTCGAAGTCGTATGCATTGTGCGGGCTGCGGCTGGGTTTTGCGATTGCGCGTCCTGAGATCATTAATGAGTTGATGAAGGTTAAGGACTCGTACAACGTCAACATCGTCGCCCAGCTCGGGGGCGTTGCGGCACTGGAAGATAGAGAACATTTCAAAAACACCGTGAGCAAGATTCGAAACAACCGTGCGTGGTTGACGCAGGCGTTACGCGATATGGGCTTCCGCGTACTCGACTCACAGACTAATTTTGTGCTGGCGCATTGGAAGGGCGCGCCGTCTGCAAAGGAGATTTTTGAGGCGTTGCGCGCGCGGGCCATCATCGTGCGCTATTTCAACGCGCGGCGCCTGGAAAACGCGATGCGAATTACCGTTGGTAATGAAAGAGAGATCGAGGCGCTGATTGACGCGCTGCGCGCGATTCTATCCGGCGAACCAATGCCGCCTCCCGACGACGCAGCGGCCACTGCGGTACTCGTGTAAGGCCGATGAAACTTCGTTTTCTAAAAATTCTCTCGCTCGCCGCACTTCCGCTCCTATTTAGCACGGGCTGCGTCACGCCCACGGGCGGGGAGCAACCCAACGTCCTTTCCACGGAAGACGAAATCAAGCTCGGCGCGACGATGTCCGCGGAGATCGACAAGGAAGAAAAGCCGCTCGAGAACAATGCCATACAGGTATACGTGAGAAAGATTGGTGAGCGGCTTGCCGACCAATCGCCGCGGCAGGACGTGCCGTATTCGTTCACTGTCATCGACAATCCGGAAGTTGTGAATGCCTTCGCGCTGCCCGGCGGGCACATGTATGTGTACACAGGCTTGATGCTCATGTGCGACAACGAAGCACAACTTGCGTCCGTCATGGCGCATGAAATTGGTCACGTCGCGGCCAAGCACCACGGCGAAGCCTATACGCGGCAACAGATGATCGATGCGGTGCGCGCGGTCTTGCTTGGCCCACGAAACTCTGCGATGGCATCCGGCGGTTCCCAGATTTTGGGACAGCTCTTTCAATTGCGATTTAGCCGCGCGCAAGAAAACGAAGCCGATGCAATCGGGATGGACATTTTATTCCGTGCAGGCTACAAACCTGAGTCCATGGTCGATTTCATGCAGAAGCTCGCATCTTACGAGCAAGAGCAGGGGGGACGTCCACAACCCCGCGCCTTACAGTTTTTTGCATCGCATCCAGCCACCGCCGATCGCATCACGCACTTAAACGCGCTGTTGCAGCGATACCCCGTTGAAATACGCAACCAAAGTCCGACCTATTTTGAGCGGTATATGACAAATGTGCTGGATGTGCTGCAGTGAGAAGTCAAGAGTCAGTAGACAGTAGACATAATTCAGAATAAATGCGAGAGAACTTGAGTCCTATTTTCTGACTACTGACTACTGACTAATGTATTCTTTTCCCCATGCCTCGGGACCGACTATCTCCACTTGACGCTTCCTTTCTCTATCTTGATGGCGAAGTCACCTGCAATCAGGCAGTGGGGTTTAGCCTCGCGCGTGGAACTATTGACTTCGAGCGCGTGGTTGATGAGATGCAGTGCAAAGTCCGCTACTTTGATCGCTTGCGCCAATGCGCCGTGTTTGCGCCGTTTAATCTGTTCCGTCCAACCTGGCGTTTTGATCCTGCGTTTGACATTCGCAACCACGTGAAACAAATCATCATTGAACCCGCCGGTAGCGAGGCCCGCACGGGCGAGGCCTTATCGCGCATTTTCCGTACGAAGCTCGATCGGCGACACCCGCTGTGGGCAGTGTATGTCATCTACGGCGCTCCGCGCGGAAAAGACGCGTTCGTGATTGTGCTGCACCATTGCGTGACGGACGGAATCGGGTTTGCAAAACTGGCGACTGCTTTCTACGACTTCGATCGCGCAATAAAGCTTGAGCCATGGCAACCGGCACGGGAACGAAGCCTGCCGTCGCCTGTGGTGCGATTGCTACACGGCGCGGCCGAAACTGCGCTGTTTGCGCCTAACGAATTGGCGCGAACATTTCACGCAACGCTGGCGCTTGGGGGTCGATATCTAAACAGAAGAGGCCGGGAGGCGCGCACCATGCTGCGAGCGTTTCATCGCGCCCCCGGAGTTCGTTTTCCTTTCAATGCACCGTTGACAGGCGAGGCCTCTTTTTCTTTCGCGAGAATCAGCTTCAATGACCTGGCGCGCATCCGCAAGTCTCACGAGGGCACGATCAACGATGTGCTGTTGGCTGCGGTGGGAACATCCTTACAGCGCCACGCGGAGAAGCATGGAATGGATGTGGAAGGAACGTTTCTTCGTGTGCTTGTTCCGAGCAACGTGCGCAGCACTGACACGCTGAACGCGCAAGGAAACTTCGTATCGGTAGCGCCCGTGCTTGTGCCACTCGATGCAATGACCACCGCCGAGCGTTTGAAACATGTCATCGCGTATACGAGACGAATGAAGGAATTCGGCCTCGCTCAATCCGTGAGTCACGAGATCGCACTTGTCCAACGGTTGCTGCCCGCGCCGATTTCGAAGTGGGCGCATGGCCGCTATTCATCCATTGCCGAACAACAGAAAGAGGCGGCATCTGGAAAAGTACCGAAATATAACATTGTTGTGACGAATGTGCCCGGAGCGCCAGGGACGAATTACATTGCCGGAAGGGAGTTAAACGATACGTATGTTTTGGTGCCGTTGCTCGCGTCGATCGGGTTGTGCTGCGGCGCTTTCTCGAATAACAATCACTTATGTGTTTCATTCTCGGGCGACCGAACAACAGTGCCGGACATTGAGATACTTGCGACGTACCTCAAAGAAGCGTTTAACCAACTAATTGCGTGACAATTACTCGTATTGATCTACAGGACGATTCTCGTCCGCGTGTAGTGGAACACGCGAGAGTGCGGACGTGAGCACGTCAATGATCAGATCGTTCTGGCTCTTGCCTTCGGCTTTGGAGGCCAGCCGAATTGCCTCGTAGAGATCAGCGGGGACTTTGATGGCCATTTTCCTCATCTCGTATAGGTTTTCGGGGTGAGGCACGAGGCGGTGTATCGGTTGACCGCCTCCTTGCTCCCCGAACAGTTCTTCTTGCGACGGCGGCACGGGCTTCATGTGGCTTAAATCGTCTTCCGGGAAGCTACCTTGCAGTATCTCGAAGTTGGTTCTACCGGCTTCAATGAGATCCATGATATGCCCGCGCCCGCCCATGCTTCGCAGATGCTTCACAATCCCTGCGGAGGTCATCGCATAACCGCTCTGCTGGATGAATTCGACAGCGGCCAAGCCCTCGAGGCCTCGGCGGACTGCCTCGATGATACGTTCCTGTTTGGCGCGGATTTGGTGGATCACGTTCAACTCCGTCGTAAAGCCACGACGCGAGGATTATAGTAAATTATTGACAGAAATGCAATAAGTAATCTGATTGAATATGAGGGCGGTTAGAGCGCCGCGTTGAACAAACACCAAAAAGCGCACCACAAGCATAGCCCGTAGTGCGTCGAACTGATTGCTGTACTTATCGAATTAAGATTCGAGCAAGGTGCTCGGCTGGCACTTCTCGTCGACCCACGTAACGAGGGGGACATTACCGCCTTTTGCGCCGAGCAGGCTAACAACGGTCGCGGCAACTGTGCAGAGCACGTCTTGCCACACGTCCGCACTACCCGGTTTTGATTTGCTTACGCGTTTGATGTGCTTCATATCTGGATCAACCTCCTTGTGGCAGCATAAAACCGCCGGATTCTGTCAATAGATTACATACATAATGCGTATTTGTCAATAGTTTTCCTCGCTGTGTCCTCGTAGTTTCGAAGACCGCATAAACGCGGAACCCCGGAACTTCGAGCCTGACATTATTCGAAGCCCGGAACGCTACATTTACTTGTGAGGCTTTCGGGCGTTACGGTAAGTTTTTCAACAACACCGCAAAAACCCGGGGAGATGTCATGCGCTGTGCAATCCTGTCTCTGATACTTGTCCAGGCCGTTGCACTGTCGGCCATGGGTGAATTCTCCGGGTACCTCGAAAAAGATGGGAAGACACTGTTTCCGCTCGGGTTTTACGAACTGCCGAAAGACGATGCAGGATTGCGCGCGATGGCGGAAGCGGGCACGAATATTATCCGCGTGAGCAATCGCGCTGACTTGGACCGGGTACAGGCGGTCGGGGCGCTAGGGTGGATGCCGATTCCGCTGCATGGCGGCGTGACCGAAGGATTAAAGAAACAAATTCAAGACGTCGTTGATCATCCCGCGCTGGCGGTGTGGGAAGGTCCGGACGAAGTGGTGTGGAACTTCACGGCCTTCAGCGGGCTGCACAAGTCGATGGGGGTATATGCGCACAAGGACGAATGGTGGCAGCAGACGCCGAAGGCTATTGAATATTCCGAATCGGAAGCGGCGAAGATCATCCCTAACATGCGCGCGACTGCTGAGTACATTCGCTCGGTCGATCCAAAACGCCCGCTATGGATGAATGAAGCGCTAAGGAGCGACGCGAAGTTTGTGCGGCAGTATATGCAGTTTATCGATGTCGTTGGCTGTGACATTTATCCCGTGAAAAAAGACGACCGCAAGGTCGAAAAGATGGCCGGCGCCACGGACCGCTGGATGCAGATCGCCAAAGGCAAACCGGTATGGATGGTGCTGCAAGCATTCTCCTGGGACGAAATAGGCGCGGAGTACGTCGATCGCGGCAACGCTTATCCAACCTTCGCCGAATCCCGCTTCATGGCCTACGACGTGATTGCGCACGGCGCAAAAGGCATTCTCTACTGGGGCTCCACCGAACTGAAATCAGATGCATGCCGGCAGTCGATCTATTCGCTTGCGTCGGAGTTAGCGGCCCTGAATTCATTTCTGATCGCGCCGAATGACACCGGCATAAAGATGCAAGTCATCGGCCTCACCGAAGAACTCCCCGGGTACGGCGTCCACATGTTCGCGCGCCGAGCCGGCGATGACTTCCTCATCGCGCTTGTCAACGAAGACGAAGTGCCACGCATGGACGTAGAAATTACCGGTCTTGATGCACTCGAAGGACACGAGCTGCACGCGCTTTACACCGGCGAATCACAGCGCGTCAGCGGGGGAGAAGTGATCGTTCGCCTTCAACCCAAAGAAGTAAAGGTCTACTGCACGTCACGCGCGTATGAATCTCCCCGCCGCGAGCATCGCGATTTCGCGGGATAATTGCCAGGGTGTGCTGTGCACGCCTTGGAGTGCTGTGGTTTCTCTGAACAACTTGTCCGGGGCGTTGCACCTTGGAGACGGGACCGATTTCTATGAGGAAGGCATTTGGGGGTAATCCGTAGCATGCGGGGGCTTGTGGGCATGGACGAACCTTTCCACCTGGGTGCGAGGCAAACCCGGCGTCTCATCCCCTATGCCGTAATCGCCGTTCCCGTCTTGCTCGTGTTTGGCGGCGATTTATTTGGCCCTGGCGAGAAGGTGGCCACGCATCCGCGCTACGACATCCCAAGCTATTACGCGGCAGTGCGCAGTTTCGGTTTTGGTGAAATCGCGAGCGGTCATGTTCCGCTCTGGAACCCGCATACATTCGGCGGAACACCGTTCGTCGCTGCATTCCAACCTGCGCTTTATTACCCGCTTAACCTCCACTATCTGGTCCTTCCGCTCACGCGTTCGCTCAATCTCGAAATGGCGCTGCACGTTTACCTTCTTGGCGCGTTCATGTTCGCATGGGCGCGGGGGAGCGGGCTTTCGCTGGTTGCCGCTCTATACACGTCGCTTACCGTTCAATTCTCCGGACCCTACTATCTCAACGTACTGGCCGGTCATCTCGCGTATTTGTGCGCGCTTGCATGGACGCCTCTCGCCTTCCTCGCGGTAGACAAGGCGATTTCGAAAGGCCGTATTGTATGGACCGCGGTCGGCGCGTTGGCGTTGAGCATGGCGATTCTCGCAGGCCATCCGCAGGCTGTTTTTTGCACGATTGTCATACTCGCGCCATACGCATTGCTCGCTACGGTTCGTGCGCCGCATCGTTTTCGATCCCTCGTGATGCTTGCGCTGATGTTTGGGACGCCTCTATTCCTGAGTGCTCCGCAGCTTTGGCCTGCTATATCGATTACGCCTGAGACGATTCGCGCTGCGGGACTGTTGCCGCCGCTTGCGTCCAGTGTGTCATTGCCCCCGGAGAATTTGCTCACCCTTGTTATTCCATCATTTCTAGGGGATGGGGTGACTGGACGATACACAGGCCGCTGGTTTTTTTGGGAAGTTTGCGTGTTCGTTGGCTTTGCTGCATGTTCGCTTGTTTTGTATGCGCTGGTATTGAGCAAGCACCGTGACCGCTTCGTGTGGCTAGCCCTCATACTGTTCGCCACAATCATTGCGCTGGGGCGTTATACGCCGTTCTACTCCATCTGGTATCACCTGCCGATGGTCGATTCGTTCCGCTGTCCCGCGAGGCAGTTCTTTCACGCGGCAGTTTTTCTAGCGCTGCTTGCGGGCCTGGGACTAGACACGCTGATTCAAAAACCGAGACTTGCACTCTGGTGGGCAATGGGTTGCGGAAGCATGTGCGTTGTCCTCGCCGGTCTCGCCGTATTTCTGCATTACGGTGGTGACTCCGCGACAGCGGTCTGGAGTGGTGTGCTGGAGCGGATCGAGATCCCAGGAGAAATGAAGGGTAACGTCGAGGCGCTGAAGATTAAGAAAATCACTACGCATGCGGCGAATTCGTTTGCTGTTGCGGGACTGACTACGGGAATTCTGGCTGTGCTGTACGCAATTGCGCGTAGGCGCGCAGCATTCGCGTATGGCATCGCGACAATCGGGGCGATCGAAGTAATGACGTTTGCATTCACATACCGAATGGAGGCCGATCTTTCCAAACGCAACAAGCCAGAACTACTCGCCGCGCTTCAACCGATCCAGAAAGATGCCCGCATTTTCGACATGGCAATGTCCAACTATCCGCTGCTGACCGGGCTAAACGACATGTGGGGTTACGACTCGACGGCGCTGCTGCGTTATGCACAGCTTATTGCCTACACCCAGGACACCCGCGTCGAATATACGATGACTGAGTTTGCGTTTCAGTGGTTCCACCCGGGTTACGCGATGTTACGCTGTGAATATATCGTTGATTCCCGGGGCGCCGGGGCGATTGTGCACCGCTTCAGCAATCCCGCACCTCGCGCCATGCTCATTGACGACTACGCCGTCATCACCGATCAGGAAGCTCGCTACCGCCTACTCGCGGATCCTGCGTTCAATCCACGCGAGCGCGTGTTACTCGAAAGCGAACCTTTGCCAAAACCGGCGCGCGGTGGCGCCTCAGGGACAGTTAGTATCGAAGATGAGACGACCGACGCTTTCGTAATTGACGTCGAGACTCCTGACTCGGCAATCCTGCTATTGACCGATTCCTACGCCGCCGACTGGCGTGTATCGCCAATCGCACCTGGCCAGCAAAGCGTCTACACAATCCTACCAGCAAACCATTGTTTGCGTGCAATTCCACTTGCCGCGGGAAAGCATCAATTCCGGATCGAATACGTGCCTCCGGCTTCGACATGGGGTATCCGCGCTGGACTCGTCACCGCGCTAATGTTCCTGATAAGCGGGGCCGTTTGGGCATTGAGAGCTATCTGCACGAACCTCCGGACTAAGGCTGTGTAATTCGATTTTGCATGCGTGCCGCGACTTTTGGATTAAGCTCCGCCGCCTTTGAGTACATGGCCCGAGCTTCCGCGGATCTCCCCATGACTTCGAGGCACTGCGCGTAATTCAAGTACGCCGAATATCTCTCCGGCTCAATACGAATTGATTCCTTGTAATGTTTCTCGGCTAGATCGAACCGCCGGGCATTCAGACTCACGTTTCCAATCGTCTCTTCAATTGCCGATGGTGATGCCGGCATTTGCCGGATGGCATTCTCGGCCTCTTGCGTATTCCCGAGCGCCATAAGGCAACTGCCGATTTCGAAGTAGACTGCCAAATTATCGGGATAAAACGACTTTGCTTCCTCTAATACTTTAATTGCCTCTGGCTCGCGGCCTACTTGCTGGAGTGCGCGGGCCAATCCCAGGTATGGATCCACACTCTGCTTGTGCCCAGGTGTCGGCGAAATACGAATGGCAGCGTATCCGTGTTCGATCGCAGCGTCCCATTGCTCTTTGCCAGAATACGTGCTAAGAAGATTCCGATGGGCTGTTGAATTGTTCGTCGTGACTGCGAGCGCGCGTTTCCATAGCGTTTCCGCATTTTGCCAATATCCAATCTCGACCCAGGTGCGAACCGCCAATATCAACAGCACTAAACTGACAAACGCAACTCCGGTTTGCCGCAGGGCGGGCTTTTTCGCAACCGATTCATGCACTCCCCAAACGGCCGCGACGAATATCCCAATGAGCGGGATATAACTATATCGATCTGCCATGGCTTGGGTACCAACCTGGACAATTCCGATTACAGGAACAAGGCTAATCAGGTACCACAGCCATCCCGTAATGAAGTACGGACGCCGCGTCACATTCCAAAGTGCCATGACCGTTATTCCGATCAGGAGCACAAGGGCCGCCAGGGTTTTCCAGATAGGAAATGTTTGGGGATAGGGGTAGTATGCGGACAACCTGAAGGGCCAAAGGGTCAGCCTGAGATACTCCGCATACGCGACAGTTGCGTTGTGCACGCGGTAATGAAGTTTAAGTTGGTCGATCGGGGCAGTGGCTCCAGCGTCACGCTGGACCAAAAATGCGAGTGCCGACATGATTACGATTATTAAGAAGATTGGCCACTTTTCGATAACTGCCTTTCGCAACGCGACTCGAGTTATCGAAGGCAAACCGTCAGCGTTCGCGAAACGTTTCAGTGGCCAATAGTCCATAAGTAGCAGCAAGAACGGAAAAGTCACAGCCATTGGCTTGGACAGTAGACTGAGCACCAGGCAGGACACTGGCCATAGCATAAATCGATCGCCCGGTTTCCGCACCGCATACGCATAAAAGGCGAGAAACCAGAACAGCGTACTCAACAAGTCTTTTCGCTGCGCAACCATGGCAACGGACTGCACATGCAACGGATGAAGTGCGAAAAGCGCCGCCACGATCGCGCTACGCCAGGTTGCTCCCGTCGCCCCACGCAATAAAAGGAACAACAGGGCTGTGTTGGCGCTATGGAGCAGCACGCTTACGAGATGATGCCCAAACGGATTAAGACCGAACAATTGGACGTCCAGCGCGTGAGACAACATCGTAACGGGATGCCAATTTGCTGCAACCTGCGCAGTGAGGATGTACTTTATGCACGAAAGCGAAATCCCCTCCGCAAGGTTCGGGTTTCTCGCGACGTACTCATCATCATCGTAGCTGTAGATAAAATCGTTGAACAGTGCGCGGGAAAAGACCAGTGCTGTCATGGCAAAGAGCATTGCCGCCACCAGCAGGTGTTTCCGGGCGCGAGATTGCTCTGGGTTTAGGCGACTTGTCGATGCAGCGTTTTTTGGCATTGCGATTCTGACTTGGTCTTTTCGGACCCGAATCATGTATCGGAACGGCAGAGTCGTTCAAGGGCGGGCCGGTATTGTCGGCCTTCGTCTTGGAATCATTTTCAGCACTCCGGTTCCATTGTGCTAAATCCTTGGCCCAATATAATATAGAATGAAGGGCGTAAGGATATTTATTGACAGTCACTGGCCGCGCAATTAGAATTGCGGTATAATCAGTCAGCAACGTACTGCGTACGGTAAGGTCGAACAGGGTGAGTAGATAGCCGATGGACAAGACGGTCTATCTCGTTGTCATGGTCGGCATTATTTTGATGATGTGCGCTGCGACAATTCCATCGCTGTTTAGGAAGAAGTGTTCTGCGTGCGGAACCCGAAATGCACTGGACGCAAAGGAATGTGCGCGATGCAAGGCGCGTTTCCCGGATGATGAGTAGCGGAGCCGCCAATATCGTTCGCGCGTTCACGCAACAGTTCCATAGCGGTAATACTTGTTGCGCCATCCATGTATGGCGTACGCGTCGAATCGGCGGGCGAGAGCCCGGCAACCGAATGAGGTGCTTGCAGTGCCGACCATGATCAATTGCCCCTACTGTGGCAAACTCACCGACCCCCAACTCGACAGTTGCGTCCACTGCGGCGGCTTCCTGAAGAAGCAGACCGGACAACGCACTGCCAGGCGCACAGGTGGCGCAAGCCAGACCTGCACCAATTGTGGCGCGCTTATTCAAGAGGGCGACATCATCTGCGTGGCCTGCGGCACGAATCTACTGACTGGTCAGAAGATTGCCGATGAACGCAAACAGCAGCAGGTTGCCAAAGTGCCGGCCCAAGACAGCAATCGGCTCTATTACATTATTGGCGGAATTTTGGCCGCAGCAATCCTGATCGGTGCTATTGTGCTTGCGATGGTGATGACCAGCGACCCGATTGCCAAAGCTAAGAGACTGGCCAATAGCGGTCGCATGCTGGACGCCGTAAAGACGCTGGAAACTCACACCGCAAAGAACACAGACGACGCCAAGGCGTTTTTTGAGTTGGGCAAGCTCCACTGGCTTTCCAACAATATGCAGCAGGCAGCGCAAAGCTTCGAAAAAGCAGCGCGGCTCGACCCCTCAAATGGAGAAGCAACACGGCTGGCCGTGTTGAGTCACGCACAAACGAGTTCGCCGACGAGCCTCGATGCGCAAGTGACACTTCTATCCAGCGCCGTGCAGGAAAACACTTCAGACGCAGAACTTCAATATTTGCTTGGTCTATCGCGCGCACAAAAGAACGACGTGGAAGGCCAGACCGAGGCGCTTGAGGCCGCGCGGAAAATGGATCCGGCAAACGTGCAGGTGCAGCGGGCCTCCGCAATTTCGCATGCGCTGCAAAACGATGTTGCGATCGCTGAAGAGCAACTCAATATGGCTGACCCAAGCTCCCCCGACAGCCAGGCTGTAGCAGGCATTATCGCGTCGATGAAGGACGATCCCGACGATGCCACAAAGAAGTTGCAGAGCGCTATCGCCGCGAATACGTCGATTCAGAATGAGGCGCTGACGCGGCTAGGCCTTCTGCTTATCGAGCAAGGCAACTATGGCGAGGCGTTGACGCGCCTAAATGACGCATCCACAAAAGACCCGAACAACGATACCGCGCGTTATTTCAGGGCACTTTGCCTGGATCGGCAAAAGCTCACCGCACAAGCGTTATCCGAGTACGACGCGATGTCTCAAAAGCCGGGCGCCTACCAATCGCGCGCGGCAGTTGCGGCAGCTCGCCTGTATCTCGCGCAGCAAAATGCCGATCGCGCACTTCAAATTCTTGGTCGCGTTCCACCGCCTTCGGCGGGCAGCGAATCCGCGGAACTCGAGACGGTTCGCGGCCGTGCGAACATGATGTTGAACGATATCGAGAGTGCGCACGCGGCATTCCGCAAGGCCGTTGCAGCGGATGCGACATACGCGCCAGCCCACTTGGAAATTGGTCTCTTGCTCATCCAGCGTCAAGACATCTCTGAGGGCATTCGCGAATTGGAGCGATACTTGGATTTGGTTGACCAAAACGATCCTGATGCGGGCGTGTCGCAAGTGCGAGCGTTAGTCGAGCAGTTGCAGCGATCAGCAGATGCAAGCCGAGCGGCAACAGAGACAAGCACCGCGGCAGCGCAAATCACGACTTCAAGCGAAAGGGGCATCTCATGAAGAGGGCCGGCATCGTTCTTACGGCAGTATTGACGCTTTCGGCGCTGTCCATGCCCGCATGGGCCTGGGGACCGCGCACGCGCGTCGCGGTGGTCTCAATGGCTTCGCGCATCATCTCTCGCGATACAGGCGCACAACTGGTGAAGTTGGAACGTGACATTCGCGCGGGCGCCGCAATTCCGCAAAGTGAATTAAACAATATGATACCGATTGCGGCATCCGATGCGGTGGGCGCAATTGAATCGGAAATGTACCTGCTGCAATCCGTGAGTGCTGGCCGTGTGGATCCGTACTTCGCTTACCGGCTGGGCGTGCTGGGCGCACTCGTGGCGGACGCGACCTCTCCGCTGGCAGATTCGGAACCGTCAGTACGCGACCTATACAACACCGACGTCGAAGGCGTTATCGAACGTGTGCAGATGCGCCAGTCACCTCGCACTAAAGTAGAACCGGCAACATATTTTTCGGAAGTCCGGGATCAGGCCCGACAGCGCCGCGAACTGATCGTGACCGACTACCGGCAGGGTGTAGGCTTTGGCGGCACGGCAGGTACAGCCATCAGCGATGACGCGAGTCGATCGGTCAATGCGGTCGCGGACGTATTCCACACGGTGCTCACGGGTCGCGTGGCTTCCGCCAATATCTCCCCATCGCAAATCCGCGATTACGTTGTTCGTGCGATACAGTTCTACATCAAGCGAGGCAACGATGCGGAGACCGAAGCGGCCTATAAACGCCTCTCCGCTTTGAGTGTTACCACGGTCGATCTTCAGAAGCAGATAGGCGATATGTTCTACGACGCCGGCAAATACGAACGTGCGATGCAGGAGTACAACGCGGTTCTCGCGATTGAGCCGACACGTCGTGACGTAACCGAGCGCATCGCTGCGTACTATGTAAAGCTTGGCGACGACGCGCTTGCCGAAAAGGAGTTGGAAGCGGCACGGGATGCGTATCAAAACGCCTTGAATGCGGACAAGCTCCAGCCCAACGCGCAACGAAAGTTGATTGACGCAGAGAAGATGATTCAGGAGCGCGACGCGCGATTGAACACGACTCGCGAAACAATTACATCGGCGGATGAGAAATTAAGTCAGGCGGAACAACTCGCGTTTCGCCGCGATTACGGCGGTGCCATTGCACTGTTATACGAAGCGCAATCGAGCTACGGCACGGTTACTGATGAGTTCGCTTCCGAATACCGGCTTGCACAGAATGGCATCCTCACCGCGGAATCGCGCCTGAATCAGTTACGCCGCGATCTTGTGAGCAATGCGCCCACGCTAAGTGGATTGGGCGCCGGCTTCAGCACTCGTAAGCAGGCCGCTGATGCCGCGAACGCACTTGACGCAGAAGCCTTACGCGCGTTGTTGAAGTCACAGTACGACGCCGAGATTAGCCGACTAAAAACGGAAACCGCCGGCGAAATCGCTCCGTAAGGCCGAATTCCGATTCGGATTGCACGCGGCGAATATTACGGATCGACGCCGTCCTGACGCTGGAGCCAGGTAACGGCTTCGACGGCGTTCTTGGCGAGGTCGTCGTCGCGGTCCCATGCAACGCTGAGAAACCCGTCGTAGCCACCCTCGCGGACTACCGCAATCGCTTCTTCAATTTGCGCTTCGCCATGTGTCAGCGGTCGCTCATCTCCGATCGAAAGAACATCGCCCCGCACGGCGTCGCGCGCCTGCACGTGGGAGACGAGATGAGCCATCGGCTTTATGTCTGCGATAGGATCGAACCCGCGGCGGCACAGTTCCGCAGGATCATAGTTGATGCGCAGGCCTTCACTCTTGATTTGTGAAATGAATGTGGACAGTTGCGCGATGGGTTCTGTGCCCGTTGTTACGGCAAGGCGAATGTTGCGCTCAAGCGCGTATTGCCCAAGTTCTCGGACAGCGCCCGCGTGAAGTTCGTAGTTGCGCGTTCCAGGTTCGGCAACTGCGCCGGCATCTACCGTAAGGTTCGATGCGCGCAATTTGATGCACAAATCGAGCATGTCACGTGTCCGGGCCATGCGTTCGTCAACAGTTGCCGAATCTCCATAACCACCAAGTTCACCGGACAGCGCGGACACTTCAAACCCGAACGAATCGATGTAATCCGCTAACTCTTCACGACCGCTTGCCGAAAGGTTGCGCGGATCAATCTCGGTGTCCATGACGCGTAATTGAATCCCGTGCACGCCGATGGCCAGCGTGCGTTGCATGTCTTTCTTGAGGCTGCCCGTACCGAGCGAGCCAAGCCGAATACCTATTTTCATTAGTTCGCCTTCACGCCTCTTAGTTCCATGATCGCCTTCGCGATCTTTTCGCGATATTGCTTGAGCAATTCAAAATCGATTTCGTAATCGCGCGTGAATCGCGTGATTTCGTCAATAGTACCAATCTGCCAGCCGACGACTTTGTCCACTGCTTCCTTTATCAATGCATCCGCTTTATCGGCTTCCGCAGTGTGTCCGGCTACGCGTGCCTTCTTTGCCTCGTCGCGCAGCACGTAAAACGCGCGATAGTCCTCGACACCGTCGCGATCTGCCTGGTAGCGGCGAGACGGCACCACGAATTCGTTTGTTTGATACACCGCGGACCAGTCGGCGCCGACCGGCCACCACGTGTCTTCGCCGCGGTAGACCCAATAGCCCGCGCCTTCGAGTCCAAAGTTCCAGGCGAGCCACGCGTACATGCGGTAATAGCCGAGCGGCAGCATTTCCTTACCCGGACCGGATGCTTCGTAGGCCCAGAAGTGCCGTGAGTTTTCCTGGAACCATTTCACCAGCGCAGGGTCCCGCTTGAGAATGTTCATCTCCGGTTGCCACACGTCAATGAGGTCTTTGAATTCTTGTACATACTCGATGCGCGTGCTACCCGCGGGATCCGCGTAAACCTGTGCCTGCGGCTCCGCCTTCTTCACGCGTTCGCAGAATGCCTTGAGTTGCGGGATGCCTGTGAAGCCGGTGTTCCACGGTTCGTCCATGGGATAGAAGGCCCATTGATCGTATGGGAATCCGAGCGGTTCGAGGTGTTTGTTGGTCTCGTGAATTGCCGTGCGCATGCCTGCGATGTGTGTGTCGCTGCCTTCTGCTGGTGCATCACCCGGCCACTTCAAAGGTGCAGGCCCGCCCCACATCAGGAAGAAGTGTTTCGGTATACGCGCGAGGATCGCGTCGAACGCTGTCCAATCGATATCTCCCGCGAGATTGCCTGCCGCATCGACTGGTATCTGTGGCAGTGCGGGGCCGTAGATGGTGTCGATACCGTGATCGAGCATGTCGCGGACAACTTGGTCATGCGTCTCAGTTGGATTGAAGTTGCTCCAATTCATCTTGCGATACACGTCACCCGGCAACGCCATCGGCCACACGGTAATCTCGATCGGCACCTTTTGCATAAATGGTCTTGTGCCAAGCGTCGTGAGATATAGCGTGAAATTGTGCGTGCCGGCTTCCATGCCGTGCGTGTCGATCGTGAGCCACAACTGACGCACTTCGCCGCTGGGAATCGTCAAAGAGCGCGATAGATCGAGCTCGGGCAATGAATCCCACACGCGCGTGTTCGATGCCGTCTGAATGGGTACGGCGCGGCGCAAGGTGATGCCGCGTGTTTCTTTCGGATCGCTGAACGGACGATTCTGCGCGACCATCGGCTCAAAAAACTGGCAACGCACGTCGAGCGATTCGGCGGTAAGATTGAAGAGCGAAATGGCCGCATCCTCGAACTCATCCTGATATGCGGTCACGCGAAGCGTAGTCGAGGCGCTGCCGGATGCTTCAGGCTGTGTAGCGTCGAAAGCATCCCACGGATTCGAATCGACCCAATAGGTAAAAGTCGCGGGCGATTGTGTACCCGCTGCTTCAAACGTCTTCACCGTAGAAACTAAGGTTGCCGCGTCGCGTCGCAGGGCCGTGGCTGCATCTGCAATTTCCGCGTACGATGCGCGCGATTGCACGCGTTCCTTTACGGCATCAGCCTCAACGCGCAAGGCGCCTAACCGAGTGGACAGCAACGAACTGTCGAGTCCGGCCTTCTGACGCGCTTGGACAGTTGCGGCGATTTCTTTCTCAAGTTCGGGCAGGCCGCAATTCTCCGCAGGGCCGGGGATGACGTTGGCGGCGATTGCGAACCGGGATTTCCCATTCTCGAAGTGGCGCACATCAACCAGAGCGCGTTCGCCGTGCGCGTAATTCCAGTGTAATTCCGCGGCGGTGGTTCCGGGTTTTATGTCGACGATACGCGTTTCACCCGGTTGGCCTTCGGCCTGCACGGCGATCTCCGCAAAGGTTGAGGCGGACGCGGGGGAGGGGAGATCGATCTTCCATGCGTTGTCGCCCCACTGCACGCTGCGCTCCTCGCGTGCGCGGCGATCCTGCGGTGTGCGAAGCGGAACATCTTTCGGAGCGCCGAGTGAGACGGTCGCGTTTGCAGTCATGGCGGAATTGCCGCGAATAGAGGGCCACGCGACTTTGCCGACTTTGCCCCAGGAGTAACACTGCACTTCGTTCTTTTGGCCTTCGGCCATCACGAAGACTTCGAGGCTGCCATCGCCATCTACATCGCCAATGCCCGGCGACGCGTTCGCGGAATTGCCTGCTTTGATCGTTGCTTTAATCTTGCCGTTTACGTCCACAACGAACACGCTGTTTCCGTCGTTGTCCATTCCTCGCATGCCCGCGACAATTTCCAGCGCGCCGTCGCCATCGACGTCAGCGACAGCCGGCGCCCAGAAGAGGCCGCGTCCACCGAGTTCGGCTTGCCAACGGCGCGTGCCGTCGGAATTCTCGCAATAGAGGAAGTTACCTTTGTCGCCGTGGAGGATTTCCTGTTTGCCATCGCCATCGAGATCGGCGAAGCCGTTGGAGACATAGCCCTGTTGAATATCTTTCGAGCGCCAGAGGAAGGTGCCGCTTGCCGCATCGAGCGCGATGATGCAAGTGGCGTTGCCGACGTTGCTGCGCGTGATGTAGACCTCGGGCTTGCCGTCGTTATTCACGTCCGCGATGTTTGCGCCAGAGCGGCCGTAGGGAGCGAGTTCGTCGTAACGCCACTCTACGCGGCCATCCGCGGTTAGGCAATACACATGGCCATTGTCGGTGCTGTACACAATCTCCGGCGCGCCGTCCGCATCGACATCGCCCACTGCGACACCGCCCACGCGGCCTTTGTCACCGAAGAAACGCCAGAGCAATTTGCCGTCGGCGCTGATGCAGTTTAGCCAGCCGTCGTCGTACCCGATCACGATTTCCAATCCGGGAGAGGCGACGAGATCCGCAGCAACGATGTGCTTGAAGCCTCCTGACGGCGTATGAAAAGGCAATTCCCAACGCGATGTTCCATCTGCATTGAGGCAGATGAGGTTGGCATCGAGCGTGATCAGGAGAACCTCAGGTTCGCCTTCGCCGTCGAGGTTTGCGACGGTTGCCGCGCCCGCGGCGTGTTCTTTCAGATCAACTTTCCAGACCGCCGCGCCCTTACCGTCAAGCCGGACGATTTGTTTTCCCGCGTTGACGACAATGCCGGTCGGATTGGTTTCAGACGGATAAAACGTCGCAGATGATCCCGGCGCTTCAATTGGATACGTCCATTTCAGGTCTTGCGCATGCGCGGCGAGACATAGCATAACCGCGATCAAAGATATTACGTTCCGCACCCGACTGCTCCCCGAAGTTACACCGAACACAGATGCGCCCACACTACCCGCTGGGCCGCGCGCGGATCAACGGTCCAGCCAGCCGAGTTTGAAGTGTGCGAAGTAGATGGTTTCGTAGGGCGATTTTTCACCGCGTTCATAGAGGCAACCGAGCGTGCCATCGCTGAGTTCG
This sequence comes from Candidatus Hydrogenedentota bacterium, assembly GCA_020848835.1. GTDB lineage: Bacteria > Hydrogenedentota > Hydrogenedentia > Hydrogenedentales > SLHB01 > JABWCD01. The sequence continues at coordinate 157,671 of JADLHJ010000084.1, read as the reverse complement.
GTAAGATCGGAGTAGGCTGCGGGACCTTCGTAGAGGACTTTGCCTTTTGACCAGGATTCACAGGCATCCTTGCTGACGCGAACAGTCATGCGTTCGCGTTTCTTGCTTGCGGGGTTGCTAAACAAATAGCGCGGCGCGCCTCCTTCGAGATCGATGCGAAGGGTGCTCGCCTGACAGACGGGTTCGATCAATTCCTTCGCGGGCTTCGGTTCGCTCCACGTCGCGCCGCCGTCGCTGCTGCGCGACACGTGCCGCAGGTTTTGGCCGTGGTAGCTGCGCATGTTGAGATAGAGGTCCCCGTTTGGCAGTTCCACAATTGTGGATTCATTGCACTTCGGGCCGGCGACGCCGAGCAGGGTCCACGTTTCGCCGAGGTCGTCACTCGCTATGGCGTGCGAATTCCAAGTATCTGTTTTGGTCTCCAGCGAATGGTTGCAGGGGACGACGATGCGGCCCTTTGATGTGCGGATGCCGTGGCAGGGGCCTGTCGCGTACCAGCGCCATTCCGGTTTGCTGACTTGCGCCGTGATCTCGCGCGGCGCGCTCCAGGTTGCACCGTCATCCGCGCTTTTCGTCACCCAAACGGTGCAGGGCGCAGCTTTGCCGCTGAGGATTTCGTCTTCGCGATCTTCACCGGGATGTTTGGTGAAGACCATCACGAGCATGTTCGAAGCGAGATCGACGATTGGCGTGGGATTATTGCAGGACATTGTGCCGTCGTCGACGATGACCTGCTGCGTGGACCACGTTGCGCCTTTGTCGGCGCTGCGTTTCACGACGATGTCGATATCGCCGAAATCGCTCGAACTATTGCGACGTCCTTCGCAGAAGGCGAGCACGGTTCCTTTTGCGGTCGTGACGACGGCGGGAATGCGGTAGGTGTCGTAACCGTCCTTGCCGGCGATGTATACCGGTGTCTGTAGAGGTTCGGGCGCGGCACCAAAAGCAGCAACGCTCGTAATCGTTAGTGCCATCGCAAAAAGACAATGCATTTTCATGATAGCTGCTGCTCGTTCTTCTTCGGAAACCGGTTTGCATAGGCGGCTGTCGCGACGCCTACTGCTGCGAGCATCATCATGATTGCCATGAGGACAATGACAACCGTTCGTCCCGCCGACTCCAGCCTGCCTTGGCGTATCTGTTCCAGCGTTGCGAATAGCGCGATGTAAAACACGCCAAAGGCGAAAGCCCAAGCCGATGTGAGCGCGTGCGCACGAGCAGGGTTGCGTGACGCGAGGAACGCGGCGAGCAGCCACACCACGATGCCGTAGTCCACGACCCACAAAGGCCACCATTGCCAATGCCCCCAATTGATGACCGCTTCTCCAATCGCCAGACCAATCGCGAACACCAGTGCGGAATATCTACTCCATGCCAACATGCATGACCCCTCCCGACCTGAGGGCAGTATATGCACACGGTATGGCTATCGCACGCGTGGCTGTCGAGTCATGCGATCCGGCATCGTCTGAGGTTCTAATTGTTCTCAAACCTTGGCCCATCGTGTTGCAGTCCGCGGGAGGTAGAGAACCGGGAAGACGCGGATCCGATTTTTGGGAGACAAGGGTGATACTGTTGACAGACTACTTGCAAAAGGTTGCACGGATCTGCGAAACGACCTCTGTTTGGCTGACGAAACTGGCGATAAAATAATAATTATGCTATAATTATTTCAGTTTGTCGCTTTGCTTGCGGTAGGGTAAAGTGGAGTGGCAACGGGGCCAAATCAGGGGCATCATGACGAAGCGATCCTTGCCGCCGCTGGACGAGCACTGTCCCATACCCATTATTCGGGTTGACGAAGAGGGTATTGTCTGCGCGTTTAATCCCGCGGCGGCGGAGGTCTTCGGTCTTACGGCGAATCGCAGGCGCCGCGCCGTGTCGCTCATTCCCGAGTTGAAGTCCGTCGGAGTCGAAAGGCTGATCGCGGAAGAAGGTGAGACCGGCTTCGACGCAATTGTGGACGACAAACCGCTGCGCGTAACCGTCCTTGGCATTCACCACCATAAACTTGCCCAGGTTTACTGCGCTCCAACGTCCGCTTCGCCGGTCACGAGCGAGAAGGCCGATTCTGAAGATGCGGCTGGCGATACACAACACCTGCTCCAGTCTTATCAGCAGCAGCTAAAAGAGCTCTCCTGCTTCTATGGATTGGCGGAATTACTCCGCACGCAAGACAGCATTGAAGAAGTCTGCACGCAACTGGTCAGCCTGATACCCCCCGCGTGGCGGCACCCGGACTGGGCGCGCGCGCGGATCTTGCTTGATGGGCGCGAGTACGCGAGCCAGGCCTTCGATGAGACGCGTTGGGGGCAGTCGGCGGCGGTGGTGGTGAATAATCGGGCGCGGGGTATGGTGCAGGTTTTCTATGTGCGTGAGGTGCCGGGTTCGCGTGAGCACGGGCCATTTCTTGCGGCGGAGCGCAAGCTGCTGGATGCGCTAGCGCGCACGCTGGGCGAGGCGCTCGAGCGGCGCGAGTTTGAACAGGATAACCGCCGAAAGGCGATTATTCTGGCGCAGGAACGCAACCGACTCGAAACTATTTTGCGCGGCATGGGCGAGGGCGTGGTGGTCACGGATACGAGCAACATCGTGCTGATGATGAATGCCGCGGCGATGGTCCTGCTCGGATTGCCGAATCGCGAGCCGATTGCGACTGATTTTTTGTCGCTGCTCACCGATGAAGTCTTCTGCTCCGCGTGGCAAAAGAAAGTCGAGACGGGGGAAGACTTCGCGAAGCTCGACTTACACGTGGGCACGCCCTTCAGGCGCACGCTGTCTGTATCGCGCACGCGCATCCCGGAGCTGGTGCAGGGCGAGGACTGCTTCGTCACGATTCTTCACGACGTTACGAAAGAGCGCGAAATCAATCAGATGAAGAGCGATTTTGTGGCGGCGGTGTCGCACGAGCTGCGCACGCCGATGACGTCGATCAAAGGCTTTGTTCGCACGATTATGCAGGATCCGAAGATGCCGCATAACGTGCGGGAGCATTTCCTCAATATCATTGACGAAGAGACGGAACGGCTGACGCATCTCATCGAATCGCTGCTTGAGATGGGGAGTATCGAATCGGGCCGCGCTGTCCTTGATCTTGCGCCGGTCGAGTTACCAAAGCTGGTCGATACAATAATTGTTTCCCTGCGTCCTGCGATGACGACAAAGCGCATCATGTTTGATGCGAACGTTCCAATGGATTTACCGCAAATTACGGCGGATTCCAAGCGCGTCTACACGATTGTCGCCAACCTGTTGGAAAACGCCACGAAATTTACACCGGAGCAAGGCCGTATTACGTTGAGCGCCGTGCAGGATGCTGGCGAGATCGTGATTACGGTTTCTGACACCGGGCCGGGTATTCCGGTGGACGCGCGCGAACGAATCTTTGAGCGCTTTTTCCAGGTGCGCGGCGGCAGCGTGAAACTGCCGGGCGCTGGTCTTGGATTGTTCCTTGTCCGTGAAATGGTTACACTGCACGGCGGCACGGTCAGAGTCGAGAGCGAAGTGGGGAAGGGCACGACATTTACTGTGCGCTTGCCCATCGACGGGCCGGAGCGCGGCGGAACTGGGGTGACAGGGGACGTTGGATGAGCGACTTGCCGGACGAGCCGCAGAACTACACGGTGCTTGTGGTCGAGGACGACCCCCATACGGCTGAATTGCTGGCCTACACGTTGTCTTCGGCAGGTTTTCAGGTGTTCACCGCGGCCAGCGGACCTGATGCGCTGAAGAAACTCGAGATCGTGATGGTCGATCTCATTGTTTCGGACGTAATGATGCCGGAGATGGACGGCTTCAAGATGCGCGAGAAGATTGTGCAGGACACGGTGCTGCGCGACATTCCCTTTGTTTTCCTTACCGCAAAGGGCACTTCAGAAGATCAGATTCGCGGGCTCTCGTCGGGCGCGGATGAATACGTCACGAAACCTTTTGATCCGCAGGTGTTGATCGCGCGCATTCATGCGGTGTTGCGCCGGCGCGAGAATTTTTCGCGCGTGGCGCGGCTGGATACGCTCACCGGGTTGCTCAATCGCACGACGCTCGAGCGCGAAGTGCAGCGCGAACTCGCGCGAATCAAACGCTATCCAGCGGATGGCTCGCTGGTGTTTCTCGATATTGACGGGTTCAAGCAAGTGAATGACACGTTCGGCCACGCCGCAGGCGATCGCGCACTGTTGCAGTTGGCGTCCGCGCTGACGAAAGACATTCGCAGCGTGGACATCGTGGGGCGGTATGGCGGGGAAGAGTTTGTGCTCTATTTCCCCGAGACGCCTGAGCCGGTGGGTATTCGAATCGTCGAACGTATGATGGCGATGTTTCGCAATCTGTCGAAGGATGAACTAAACGGTCCGCTGACGTTCAGCGCAGGACTCGCCGAAGCGCCGCGCGACGGCGTCGATTTTGCAGGACTTGTGGAAAAGGCGGATCAGGCGATGTACACCGCCAAACGACGAGGTAAGGCGCAGGTGGTGCCGTGGCGGCCTGACTTGGCCGATACTACCCTGCCTGCGCTATAGGTTACCGGCGTAAGTTTCTTTTGCACGGCAAATCAAGTTCCCTTTCGCCTGCAATCCACCATGCTCCTCCTCACTTGATCTTTTAGACTGTTATGGTAATGGAAGAATCACTCCCGACTTAAAGATGGTTCGTGTCAACCGGAGGTGCAAGCAATGGAACGCCGTGCAGCTTTCATTTACCTGTCTTGTGTCGTAGCGGTTTATCTTGCGTACGCGGCCGAGGATCAGCAAACCGGCGTCATCAAAGGAACCTTACGCTTTGGATCTGAGGTTGGCGCAAATAAGCAAGTCATATTGACGCCGCAATTTGAAACGCCTCCTTTAAAAGACAATCTCGCCTCGACCAACGGAGACGGTGCGTTCGAGTTTAAGGACGTAGCTCCCGGGATGTATACCGTTGGTTTGTACTACACGTATGAGCTCCGAACATCGAAGGCTTACACGCCAACCTCAACGAGCAGCCATATCAAGTTTGTGAATCTAAAAGCTGGGGAAACGGCAAACGTCGCCTTGGGTGGAACAGGCGGAAGAGTTTCAGGAAAACTCAAAGCGCCTGAGCCATGCCCGATTACAATTGCATGGCAAGGAGGTGACACGCGGCGCATGTACACATTCCAAATGCCGCCGAATCCACCGAATGATCTCACCAAAGACGAAATTCAAAAATGGTACGAGAATTACAGCAAGAGCGAGGAGTTTATCAACCAGAGGCTCAAGTCAACGATGTTTGTTATAGACATCGACAAATCCGGCGCGTTTACCGTGGAAGATGTCCCACCCGGCGAATACGTGATTCAAATCGAGGTTGGAGATGACGATCGCGGGCCAGGGGAATCCGCCGGTTTCGCGGGAAAAAAGGTGACCATTCCTGAAATCGCTTTTGGAACGGTGCACGACTTGGGCGAAGTGCCGGTGAAGGTTTACACACGGCTGGATACTGGGTCGGCAGCCCCGGCTTTTTCGGCGAAATACCTTGATGGAAAAGAAATGTCACTCGCGAACTTTAAAGGGAAATATGTCCTGCTCGATTTTTGGGCGACGTGGTGCGGACCATGCGTTGCTGAAATGCCCCACTTGAAAGCGGTATACGATTCGTTTGGGAAAGATCCGAGATTCGCGATGGTTGGTTTGAGCTTGGATAACGAAGTCGCAACCGTCCAGGAGTTCGTGAAAGAGAAGCAGATTGGCTGGACCCAAGGTCATTTGGGCGAGTGGTCTAAGACGCCAGTTCCGGATGCGTACGGCGTGCGCGGCATTCCGTCAATATTTCTAATCGATCCCGATGGAAAGATTGTTGCCAAGAATTTGCGTGGGGAAAATATCAAATCGGAGATTGAGAAAGCACTCGCAAAATAATAGCGAACGTTACCTGCCTTCAGTTGTCTTCATTTGTTACACTAGGCGGAGGAGGCAGCCATAACATGCAAGCAACGATTCGTACGAGCAAGGGCCACATCAATCTCAATCTTTTCGCGGACCAGGCGCCGGTTACGGTGGCGAATTTCGTGAATCTGGCGCAGCGCGGGTATTACGACGGGCTAAAGTTTCATCGCGTGATCGCGAATTTCATGGTGCAGGGCGGGTGTCCGTTGGGGACCGGTACCGGCGGGCCTGGGTACAAGTTTCAGGATGAGTGCACGCCAGCGTTGAAGCACGATAAGCCGGGGATTCTGTCGATGGCGAACGCCGGTCCGCGGACCAATGGCAGTCAATTCTTCATCACGCACGTGCCGACGGATTGGCTGGACGGCAAGCACACGGTGTTCGGCGCGGTGCTGAGCAAAGACGATCAGAAGGTAGTGGATTCGATCGCGCAGGGCGACAAGATCGAGTCGGTCGATATTTCGGGGGATGTTGAGGGATTGATTGAGAAGAATAAGGCGCAGGTCGACGAGTGGAATAAGGTGTTGGATAAGAGTTATCCACGATCGCGCTGATATAAAGATCAAAGCGGAGCTTTTCAAGAGCGCGTTATCAAATGGAAATTTGGTAACAAGTACAAACAAGGTGCTGGACAAGAGTTACCCGCAATCACGCTAGCCTGCACATTGAGCATCCAGACTATATGGAGTGCGGTGGCGGTTAGACACCGCTTTGGCTGTTTGGCGGAGAGACGACGGCTATAGCGCATTACAAGCCAAAGCGCCGTCTGCCCGCCGGCGCACTCCATATAGCGCCATTGCGGATGGCGTAGCGCTTGGTATTGTGTGCGGCGCAGGACCGCTTCCTTGATACCCTTGCCCCAATTCGCATACAATTGTATATGTATGCGTGGGCAATGGTTTAGCCTCGCAAATGTCCTGGACAAATTGCCGCTCTCCGGGGGGACGCGCGGCGTTGTTTTGGCCACGACGGGCCTATTTCACGGGTGAACTCCGTGTGGATGGTCTGGCGTGATGGTCGCGAAACAACCTGCCGTTCCGTGGCGTTATCCTTTGTAGGAACGCCTCCGACGGCGAGGAAAGGCTTTTACCGTGAGTAGCGAAGCACGTCTTATCGACGATCCCGACGGCGTATTGGAAGACGAAGTACGCGAGTGGATCCAATCCTTTAATTACATTCTCGAACATCAGGGTGACGATCACGCAATTGCGTTGTTTGAACGCTTGAAGACCCACGCAGAAGCGCGGGGTGTGAAGTTTCCCTTCACCGGCAACACGCCTTACGTCAACACGATTGCGCCGGAAGACCAGCCACAATATCCCGGCAATCGCGAGATTGAGCGGCGCATCAAGAGCATCATTCGCTGGAACGCGATGGCGATGGTTGTGCGCGCGAACCGCGAAGAAGTGGGCATCGGCGGGCATATCTCGACGTTTGCTTCCGCGGCGACGTTGTACGAGGTTGGTTTTAACCACTTCTTCCGGGGCACGGGCAAAGACCACAGCGGCGATCAGATTTATTTTCAGGGCCACGCGGCGCCGGGGATTTATTCGCGGGCGTTTCTCGAAGGGCGTCTGTCGAACGAACAGTTGGAGAATTTTCGCGCGGAGTTGCACCCCAATGGCGGGCTGTCGTCGTACCCGCACCCGTGGTTGATGCCGGAGTTCTGGCAGTTTCCGACCGTTTCGATGGGCCTAGGTCCGCTGATGGCGATTTATCAGGCGCGCTTCAACCGCTACCTCGAAGATCGCGGCATGAAAAAGGACACGGGCAACAAGGTATGGGCTTTCCTTGGTGATGGCGAAACGGACGAGCCGGAATCACTTGGCGCGATTACGCTCGCTGCGCGCGAGAAACTCGACAACCTGATTTTTGTCATCAACTGCAATTTGCAGCGGCTCGATGGGCCGGTACGCGGTAATGGCAAGATCATTCAGGAACTCGAGACACTGTTTCGCGGCGCGGGCTGGAACGTCATCAAAGTCATTTGGGGCGGCGATTGGGATCCCTTGCTCGAACGCGACAAGGACGGTTGGCTTGCTACGCGCATGGGCGAGATCGTGGACGGGCAATACCAGAAGTACACCGTCGAGTCTGGCAAATACATTCGCGAACATTTCTTCAAGAACGACCCGAAACTGATGGCGCTCGCGCGCACGATGTCTGATGAGCAATTGCGTAAACTGAAGCGCGGCGGTCACGATCCGGAGAAGGTGTTCGCCGCGTATCAGGCGGCGATTACGCACAAGGGCCAGCCTACCGTCATTCTCGCGAAGACAATTAAGGGCTATGGCCTGGGTGAAAGTGGTGAAGGCAAGAACATCACGCACCAGCAGAAGAAACTGAACGAAGACGAATTGCGCGAATTCCGCACGCGCTTCGGAATTCCGATCTCCGATGAAGACGTTGCGCACGCGCCGTTCTACAGACCGGCGGACGATAGCCCCGAGATTAAATACCTTAAGGAACGCCGGGAGTCGCTGGGTGGGTTCATGCCTACGCGCGCGACGAAATGCGCGCCGTTGAAGACGCCAGACAACGCGTGGTTCGAAGAGTTTTATAAGGGTAGCGAAGACCGCGCGTTTTCGACGACGATGGCGTTTGTGCGCATCTTGTCGAAGCTATTGCGCCATAAAGAAATTGGCAAGTACGTCGTGCCAATCGTGCCGGACGAAGCACGCACCTTCGGTATGGAAGCGCTGTTCCGCCAGATTGGTATTTACTCGCACGTTGGACAACTCTACGAGCCCGTCGATTCCGACACGCTGATTTACTACAAAGAAGCGAAGGACGGCCAGATTCTCGAAGAAGGAATCACCGAAGCGGGATCGATGTCGTCGTTTATTGCAGCGGGCACTGCCTACTCGACACACGGCATTCCGACGATTCCGTTCTTCATTTACTACTCGATGTTCGGCTTGCAGCGCATCGGCGATCTGATCTGGTTGGCGGGCGATATCCGTTGCCGCGGATTCCTGCTTGGCGCGACGGCTGGGCGCACGACCCTCGCGGGCGAAGGCTTGCAGCACCAGGACGGTCACAGCCACGTGCTGGCGCTGCCGATTCCGAATCTCATCGCGTATGACCCGACCTTTGCGTACGAGCTTGCGGTAATCATTCGCGACGGTATTCGCCGCATGTACGAAGAGCAGGAAAGCGTCTTCTACTACATCACGGTCGGCAACGAGAATTACCCGATGCTTGGGATGCCTGAGGGCAGTGAGCAGGGCATCCTGCGCGGCATGTACAAGCTGCGCGCTTCGACGCAGAAAAAACTGAAACTTAAAGCGACCTTGCTTGGCAGTGGGTCGATTCTCAATGAAGCGCTGAAGGCGCAGGAACTGCTTGCAGAGAAGTTTGGCGTGGCGGCGGACGTGTGGAGCGTGACGAGCTACAAAGAGTTGCGCAAAGACATCGTCGATACGGCCCGCTGGAACATGCTGAATCCAGGTGAAAAGCCGCGCGAGTCGTATGTGGAACAGTGCTTGAAGAACGAGGCTGGCCCAATCGTCGCAGCGTCAGACTATCTGAAGATTCTGCCAGATTCTTTGAGCCAAGCGATACCGCAGCGGCTCGTGTCGTTGGGAACCAATGGCTATGGACGCAGCGAATCGCGCAAGGCGTTGCGTGACTTCTTTGAAGTCGATGCGCGCTGGATTGCCTATGCCACGCTGCATGGCCTCTACCTCGACGGCAAGATCAAGGAAGATGTTGTGAAGCAGGCGATGCAAACGCTTGAGATCGATCCGAACAAATTGAATCCCGCGAACAGTTAAGGACCAGGACAGCGATAATGACAGTCGAATTCAAATTGCCCGCGCTTGCGGAAAATGTAGACAAAGTCACCGTTACGAAATTGCTGGTGGGCATCGGCGACGCCGTGCGCAAAGACCAGCCGGTGATGGAAATCGAAACGGACAAGGCTTCGACCGAAGTGCCGTCCGCCGTCGCGGGAACCGTGACCGAAATTCGTGCGCGCGAAGGCCAACCCATGCGCGTCGGTGAAGTTGTCATGGTACTTTCTGGGAATGGCACGCAGCAGGCGGAAGCGCCTGTGCCTGCGGCCGCCCCTGCACCAGCGCAAGCGGAGGCGCCTAAAGCACAAGCAGCGCCTGCCCCTTCGGCCCCAGCTCCCGCGCTGCGCGCCGCAGCGCCGCAGCCTGCGCCGGTTATGCAGTCCGGAACAACGCCCGTGCCTGCATCGCCGTCCGTGCGCCGGCTCGCGCGTGAAATTGGTATTGATGTGAGCCAGGTCGCGGGTTCAGGGCCCGGTGGACGCGTCACCATTGAAGATGTGAAGTCCTATTCGCGTCAGGCGCGCGGCGATGCACGTCCTGCTGCGCGTCAATCCGCGCCGGCCGCACCGAGCGCACCCGCTGCGCCTGAGGCGACCTCGTTTGGCGAAATTGAGCGTGTGCCGATGAACAGCGTACGGCGCCGCACCTCCGAAAATTTGACGCACGCGTGGACCACGATTCCGCACGTCACGCAGTTCGACAAGGCGGACATCACCGACGTCGAGAAATTCCGCCAGCAATATGGCAAGCGCGTGGAAGCGGCGGGAGGGAAGCTGACGGTCACTGCCCTTCTTGTGAAATTGCTGGCAGGCGCACTCAAAAAATTCCCACAGTTTAATTCCAGTGTGGACGTGCTCGCGCAAGAGATTACCTACAAGAAGTATTACAACATCGGCGTCGCGGTGGATACGGATCGCGGGCTTATCGTGCCCGTCGTGCGCAATGTCGATACGAAGAGCGTGACGGAAATCGCGATCGAGTTGCAGGAAATGGCTGCGCGGGCGCGCGAAAAAAAGAACCGCCTGGAAGAAATGCAGGGCGCGACCTTCACCATCAGCAATCTCGGAGGCGTGGGTGGCACATCGTTTACGCCGATTATCAACCCGCCCGAGGTCGCGATCCTGGGCGTGTCGCGCGGGCGCGTCGAGCCGGTTTACATCGACGGCGCGTTCCAACCGCGGACGATGTTGCCGCTGTCATTGTCTTACGATCATCGCGTGATCGATGGTGCGGATGCCGCACGTTTCGTGCGCTGGCTGTGCGACACGCTGGAACAGCCGCTGTCGCTTCTCCTCGATAACTAATCGCGCCGGCAGATTGCCGTCGCTTTCTCCAAGGGACGTGAATGAGCACAAAGAACGGAAAAAAGGTCGCCATCATCGGTGGCGGGCCGGGTGGATACGCGGCCGCGTTTGCCGCGAACGATCTTGGCCTGGATGTAACTATCATCGACGTGGAAGCGAACCCCGGGGGCGTGTGTCTATACCGCGGCTGCATTCCGTCCAAGGCGATGTTGCACGTCGCCAAAGTGTTGAACGAAGCGAAGGAAGCCGAGCACTGGGGCATTCATTTCGAGCAGCCTTCGATTGAACTTGCCAAACTGCGCGGCAGCAAGGATGCGGTCATTTCCAAAATGACCGGCGGACTTGGCCAGTTGTGCAAAGCCCGCAAGATCAAGTTCATTCAGGGCCGCGCGAATTTTGAAGACTCGACGACCATCAAGGTTGTTCACGAAGACGGTAAGGAAGAAATTGTAAAAACGGATTACACGATTCTCGCGGCGGGATCGCGCCCTGCGACGCTGCCTGATTTGTTTCTAGAATCCGATCGCGTGCTGAACTCGACGACCGCCTTGCAGTTGCCCGATATCCCAAAGACCATGCTTGTGATTGGTGGCGGATATATTGGCCTTGAACTCGGCACGGTGTACGCGGCACTGGGTTCAAAGGTCAACGTCGTCGAAATGACCGATGGACTTTTGCCGGGAGCTGATGAGGATCTCGTGACGGTGCTGACGCAGCGCATGGAGAAGGTCTTCAATAAGATATATCTCGGTACGAAGGTGCTGGGATTGAAAGAAGCGAAGGACAGTATCACCGTTTCGCTCCAGTCAAAAGACGGTAATCAATTGAAAGAGACCTATGACCGGGTCCTGATTAGTATTGGCCGCAAGCCAAACTCGAGCGGCCTCGGATTGAACAACACCAAAGTTGTCGTGAACGCGCGCGGTTTTGTCGAAGTGAATGCGCAACGCTGCACGAACGACCCGGCTATTTACGCGATCGGCGACATCGCAGGAGAGCCCATGCTCGCGCACAAGGCGTCGCACGAAGGGCGCATCGCCGCGGAAGCGATTGCTGGACATAACACGGCGTTCGAGCCTGCAGCGATTCCTGCGGTGGTGTTCACCGATCCAGAGGTAGCGTGGGCGGGACTCACCGAACGCCAGGCGCAGAAGGAAGGTCGCACCGTTCATGTTGCGCGCTTCCCGTGGGCCGCATCGGGCCGCGCGACTACGCTGAACCGGCAAGACGGCCTCACCAAGTTCCTCACCGATCCGGAGTCGGGACTTGTACTCGGCATTGGCATCGTTGGTCCCGGCGCGGGCGAACTGATTGCCGAAGGCGTGCTCGCAATCGAAATGGGCGCGACGGCAACCGATCTCGGCATGTCGATCCACCCGCACCCAACACTGAGCGAAACCTTGATGGAATCCGCGGAGCTAATCTTCGGTACGGGTACGCACGTGTACCGTCCAAGAAAGAATCAACCCGCTAATTGAGTTGAGCCGAATTCCAATTCGGCTCTACACATCACTTCAGCATCGGTTTTAAGTGTTGACCCGTGTATGATTCTTTTACCTTCGCGATGTCTTCTGGTGTACCTACCGCAATAATCTGACCGCCACGATCACCACCTTCGGGTCCGAGATCGATGATCCAATCCGCGGTCTTGATCACGTCAAGATTGTGTTCGATTACGAGCACCGTATTGCCAGACTCCACCAACCGATGTAGTACCTGCAACAACTTGTCCACATCCACCGCGTGCAGACCGGTCGTCGGTTCATCGAGAATGTACAGCGTGCGGCCTGTTTGACGTTTCGATAGCTCGGTTGCGAGTTTCACGCGTTGTGCCTCGCCACCGGACAACGTCGTCGCCGCTTGGCCAAGCTTGATGTAACCCAGGCCGACGTCGTTGAGCGTTTCCAGTTTCGTATTCGCAGAGGGAATGTTCTTGAAGAACTCACAACCTTCTTCGACGGTCATGTCGAGCACTTCAAAAATGTTCTTGCCTTTGTAACGCACCTCGAGTGTGTCTCGGTTGTAACGCATGCCTTTGCACTCTTCGCAAGGGACGTAGACATCCGGCAAGAAGTGCATCTCGATGCGCAGCACGCCGTCACCTTCGCAGGTTTCGCAGCGGCCGCCTTTGACATTGAAGCTGAAGCGGCCGGGCTGGTAGCCGCGTGCGCGCGCCTCCGGTACTTTGCTGAATATCTCGCGAATGGGACCGAAAAGCCCCGTATAGGTCGCCGGGTTCGAGCGCGGTGTGCGGCCGATGGGGGACTGGTCGATGTCGATGACTTTGTCGATATGCTGCAGGCCGTCGATCTTCGTGTGCTTACCCGGTTTCATAGGCGTCGTGTCGTACACCGCGCGATGTGCGGCGGGATAGAGCGTTTCGTTGATCAGGCTCGATTTGCCGGAGCCTGACACGCCGGTAATGCACGTGAACAATCCCAGCGGAAATTCGACATCGACTTTCTTGAGGTTGTTATGCTCGGCGCCACGAATGACCAACGATTTTCCGTTCGCTTTACGGCGTTGCTTTGGCGCGCGGATCTTGAATGTGCCAGAAAGATATTTGCCGGTCCATGAGTCTTTGACCTTCATCACCTGCTGCGGCGAGCCTTGCGCGATGATGCGCCCGCCATGCACGCCCGCCCCGGGACCGAGGTCGATTACGTGATCCGCAGTGCGGATGGTGTCCTCATCGTGCTCGACGACGATGACGGTATTGCCCAAATCGCGCAGGCGCGTGAGAGTGGCGATTAACTTCATATTGTCGCGCTGGTGAAGGCCGATGCTGGGTTCGTCGAGGATATACAACACGCCCATTAGACCTGCGCCGATTTGCGTTGCGAGGCGAATGCGTTGTGATTCACCGCCGGATAACGTGCCCGCGTTGCGCTCCATCGAAAGGTAGTCGAGGCCAACGTTGACGAGGAAGCCGAGCCGTTCGCGGATTTCTTTCAGCACGCGTTCGGCGATCATTTTTTCGGTTTTGGATAGTTCGAGGCCTTTGAAGTAAGCCAGCGCCTCACCAATCGACAGGCCGGTTACATCGAGGATGGAACGATCACCGATCTTGACCGCTATCGATTCTGGCCGCAGCCGTGCACCGTTGCACGCAGGGCAGGGTTTTGAAGACATGAATTCGCTGATGATTTCGCGTGCCCGTGCGCTCTCGGTTTCTTTGAAGCGGCGCTCAAGATTGGGAATGACGCCTTCGAAGGGCCGTTTTATTTCCACGGTCTTGCGCTCGTTTGAGTACGAGAAATCGATCAATTCGCCGTCGGAACCGTAGAGTATTTTCTTTTGAATGCTCTCGGGCAGGCGTTTCCAAGGCGTCAAGGTGTCCTGCTTGTAATGTTTCAACACGCACTTCAACGCGCGCAGGTACCACGCATCGGCCATGCGCCGTGGACTCCACGCGGCGACGGCTCCGTCTTCAATCGAGAGCGTGGGATCGGGCACAACGAGTTCCGGATCGACTTCAATCGTTGTGCCTAGTCCAGTGCACTCCGGGCAAGCGCCGTGCGGATTGTTGAAGGAGAACATCCTCGGCGCGAGTTCTTCGAAACTTATGCCGCAATCCACGCATGCGAAATGTTCGCTCTGTAGCGTTTCGGTAACTTTCTTGTCGGGCGCTTCCTGGTGTATGCGAATGATGCCTTCGGCAAGCTTCAGACAGGTTTCTACGCTGTCCGATAGACGGCGCGCGATACCGGCTTTCACGACTAGCCGATCAACGACTACATCGATGTCGTGCTTCTCGTAGCGCGCCAGCTCGATTTTTTCGTCGACGGTCTTGAACTCGCCATTGACGCGGATCCGCGTGAAGCCTTGGCGCTTAATGTCTTCAAAAACTTTTTGGTAGGTGCCTTTACGTTGCCGGATAACCGGGGCCAGCAACTGGATTTTGGTCCCTTCCGGTAGGTTCTGGATCGAGTCAACAATCTGCTGGGCCGACTGCGCCTGAATCGGCTTGCCGCATTTGTAGCAGTGCGGCTTGCCAACGCGCGCGAAGAGCAGACGCAGGTAGTCGTAGATTTCGGTGACGGTGCCCACGGTTGAGCGCGGGTTACGGTGCGTGGTTTTTTGTTCGATGGAGATCGCCGGGCTCAACCCTTCGATGTAATCCACATCCGGCTTTTCCATTTGCTCGAGGAACTGCCGCGCGTAGGCGGAAAGGCTTTCGACGTAACGCCGCTGGCCTTCCGCGTAGATAGTGTCGAAGGCGAGACTCGACTTGCCGGAGCCGCTCAGCCCGGTGATGACCACCAGTTTGTCGCGGGGAATGCTAATGTTGATGTTTTGCAGGTTATGCTCGCGCGCCCCGCGAATGACAATGTGATCGTGTATGACAGGTTTCTTGGGTGGCATGAATTCGCACAAACTCCAAACGCCCCGCGCATGGCCAACGTGGCCAATCCGGGGCGTCAATACCGCAGCGGAATGAGTATACCGCAAACGGTCGCGGGTACTCGATTATTCCCAACGCTAAGACGGGTATCGTCTTCTAAAGTCGCTCCACACCGTAGCCGCCGCCGATTTCGATAACTGCCCCGGTGGCGTAGTCGAAGTATCCCTCGCAAAAGGCTACGACTGCTTTACCGATGTCCTGGGGTGTTCCCCAGCGCGAAGTGAGTAGCAGGCCTTTGGCGATAAGGTCGTCGTACTTTTTCTTTGCCGGCGCGACCATGTCGGTGTCGGTCATGCCGGGTCGGATTTCGTAGACGTTGATGCCATACTCGGCGAGGCGGACGGCGTAGGTTTGCGCGGCCATGCTGAGTCCGGCTTTGCTGATGCAATATTCGGCGCGGTTTGTACTGGCGACATTTGACGAGATGCTGGTAATGAAAACGATTTTTGGGGCATAGGGCGCGCCCGCTGCCGTTTGCTTAATCATTTGGTTGGCGACGCGCTGGGTGAGGAAGAACGGGCCGCGCAGGTTGATGTCAACAAGGCGGTCAAAACTTTCGTCGTTTGTCTCAAGAATATCGAGCCGCACCTTCGGCGCGACGCCTGCATTGTTGACCAAGACATCGATTCGCCCGAACGTGGCCATTACCTCGTCCGCGACGCGTTCGTGCTGGTCCAACGCGCCGACATCCGCCACCACAGTCAAGAACTGCTGACCGCGTGCCTCGACCTCCCGCTTGGTGTCTTCGATCCCGCTGGTCAGGCTCGTCGCCATGCCGGCGATGTCGTAACCGTGTGAAGCCAGTTCGAGCGCAATGCCCTTTCCAATGCCCCGGCTGGCACCGGTAATTAATGCGACTGCTTTACCCAAGTTTCCCCCAAATAGAATGTCTACGAGTTTCTATATACAACCACTTTTCGCCGCGAACGCGCAGAGCCGCCATGGCTGCCCAAATCGAACATTACCCCGATAATTAACAACACGAGACTCCACCCGTGGAATCCGCCGTTTGCATTCATGCCGATCGCGTACGCGCAGGTGGTGTAGGGCATGAAGAAAAAACCCAACAAGGGCCAGATGTTCGTTTGAAATGCAGTGGCCGTATACGAAAACAGCCACATGAGCACCAGCGCAATGCGTGGCGTGATAAGAACGATGAGTATCAGTAAACAAGGCATGTGACGCACCTTTCCTGCTCGTTCACTCTAGCGCGTTCGGTTGTTGCGCACAAACAGGCTTGACACGGGTTTAAGCCGGATGCCACGCTTGCGCCGGAGTCGAGTACACGAGCGTTCAATGGACAGTTTCGTAACAAATCGTAGCGGGGCCTTAATCCAGGCGGAACACCTTCGCAAGGAGTTTCACGGGCCTGGCGGAAAACCGATCGTCGCGGTCGCCGATGCGACGTTTTATGTCGAGGCGGGGGAGATTTTCGGTCTGCTTGGGCCGAACGGCGCGGGCAAGACGACGCTGCTGCGGATGCTGGCGACCATTATCACGCCGACTTCCGGGCACCGCGTCATTGCAGGGCACCCCGCCGACACTTCGCCTAATGTCGCGCGCAGGCATGTTGGTTTTTTGTCGGGTAACACGCGTGTTTACGGCAGGCTTACCCCGCGCGAAGTGTTGCGTTATTTTGGTCAACTCTACGAAATGGCGCTGCCGGCGATTGCGCAGCGCACGGAAGAACTGTCTTCGTCACTCGATATGAATTCGTTTCTGGATCGCCGTTGCGACACTTTGTCCACGGGGCAAACGCAAAAAGTCTCCATCGCACGCGTGCTGCTGCACGACCCGGATGTGCTCATTCTCGACGAGCCTACGCTGGGTCTCGATATTATGGCGCGCACCACGATTCTGGAATTCGTGCAGCAGGCCAAGCGCCGCAACCATAGCATCATTTTCTCGACGCATGACATGGGGGAGGCGGAATTACTGTGTGATCGCATCGGCATCATCTTTAATGGTGAGATCCTCTGTGCGAGTCCGCTCGACGAACTGATGCGCCAAACGCAGACTACGAATTTGCACGACGCCTTCCTGGCCGTCATTAACAGGAAAGCGGCCGCTTGATGCGCCTTCGCACGGTCCTTGTAATTTTCCGCAAGGAAGTACTCGACATGCTGCGCGATCGGCGCACGCTGGTCGCCATGATTGGCATTCCACTCGTCTTGTATCCAGCCTTGTTTGTGTTTGGATCGCAGGCGGCGATCATGCAGCAGGACAAGCTGGACGCTGCCAAGTCGCGGGTTGCCGTTCGCGGCGAAGGCGCGGAACTTGTATCCAGTTGGCTGAACGACAAGGAAAAATACCTGCTGCTTGACTTCTCGGATCCTGAGGCGGCGTTACGTAACGGAAAGGTGGACGCGATTGTCGAACTGCCGGATGGCTTCCTGAAGCTTGTCAATCTGGGACAAACCGCGAAGATCAATGTTCGCTACGATGCGTCCGATACGACGTCGCAAGAAGCTTCTCGGCGTGTCGTGGAAACTTTGAACGATCAATACGACGAGTTATTAAAGCAGCGCTTGACCAATGCGGGCCTGCCAGAATCGTTTGCGCGCCCTCTCGAAGTCGAGAAGGTCAATGTCGCATCGGCGGAAAAAACGACCGGCGCGATGCTCGGTTTGCTCATGCCGCTCATCATGATCGTCATGGTGGGGGTCGGCGCGTTCTATCCCGCGATCGATTTAACAGCGGGCGAGAAGGAGCGCGGCACTTTCGAGACGTTACTCTCCACGCCGACGCAGAGCCTCGAAATTCTCGCAGGAAAGTTTTTGACCGTTTTTTCAATCGCAGTGATTACGGGCATCACGAACCTCGGCAGCATGGTCACCACGCTCGCATTTCAATTCGCGCAACTTCAGGGCACCGATTCAGAACTGGCGATCAGCATTCCCGTTGGGCGCGTGGTGCTGATATTTGTGTCCATGATTCCGCTGGCCTTTCTGATTTCCGCGGTCATGATGTCGGTCGCCGTGCTTGCGCGCAGCTTCCGCGAGGGGCAGAGCCTGCTGACGCCAGTGCTCATTTTGATTGTGTTTCCCGCGGCGCTCGCTACGGTGCCGGGCACGCGGCTTACGGCCGCGACGCAGCTTATGCCGATAGCAAACTTTTCGCTGTTGTTCAAGGAGTTGATGGTTTCGCAAGCGTCAATCGAAGCTGTGCTTGTTGTGCTTATCAGCACGACCGTATATGCGGCGATTGCGTTGATCATCGCCGCACGCATGTTTCAGCGCGAGGACGTCGTATTATCGGTTGACGCCGGGCTGCCGATCACCCTGCGCCGTTCGATGATTCCGCCGCGCGATGTGCCCACGCCCGGTATGTCGCTGTTCATACTCTCGCTATGTTTGCTGCTTTTGTTCTACGCGGGTTCCTATATTCAAGCGCAATTCGGATTAAAAGGTGTTGCGGCGACGCAGTGGCTCCTTTTCTTGACGCCTACGCTGTTCGTGCTCTGGTATGCGCGCGTGAACCTGCGCAATGCGTTATCGCTTCGCATCCCTTCGCTTGGAGGATTTATCGGCGCGCTTCTGCTTGGCGCGGGATGGGTCGTATGGAGCCAGCAGCTTAGCGTGTGGCAAGACTGGGTCTGGCCCTTTCCCGAAGCTCTGGCAAACGAAATGGCAAAGCTGCTGCAATTTGAAGACGCGCCATTGCCAATCTTGCTGTTGGTGCTTGCCGTATCGCCTGCAATTTGCGAGGAGGTGCTCTTTCGCGGCGCGCTGATGTCCGGCCTGCGTAAATCCATGCCGGCGTGGGCGCTCTTTCTTTGCGTTTCAATAGCCTTTGGCGTGTCTCACCTAGTTCTGCAACGCATGACCATTACCGCGGTCAGCGGTATTGTTCTGACCTACATGGTATGGCGATCGGGATCGCTCTTCACCGGAATGATTGGTCACGTGCTCGTGAATGGTGTCGCAGTGCTAATCCAATCGCAGAGCCTGCCGCCTGCGGCGCAGGAAATCGCGAACACTGCCCTCGGCTCCGAACACCGCGCAGGCTTTCCCCTATGGCTCTTGGGTGTTACCGCGGTGTTTTGTGTGATGGGTGTCGCTGCGCTCGAACTGTCTGCAAAAAGAAGGAGGGCGGACCTCACCGATCCGCCCTCGTAGTAAGCTAAATCCTTCCCGTTACGCTTCGATCGCTGGTACCGTAAACGGCGCGCGATAGTTGCGCGTCAACATCGCGTTTGCTTCCTCGTCGCCGATGACCTGTTCCTTCACAGGATCGAAATCCAAGCTGCGGCCAAGTTTCGTCGAGATCAATCCCAGATGGCAGAGTGACGACGAAATGTGACCTTCCACGATAGGCGCTGCAATCGCCTCGGCTTTTCGCGTCTTCACGCATTCGAGGAAGTTGTCGAAATGGGCCGTCTCCGGATCTGAGTCTTCATTGGTCGGTCCAGGTTCGCCTTTCTCGCCGAGAAATGTCTGATACTTGGAATAGCTCGGGATTACCATGTAGCCGTTGGCCCCGTAAAAAATCACGCCGACATTCACACCGGCTTCGTGGTTGATTTCCGGTGAGCGGAACGGCCGTGTCTCAAACACCAGCATGCGGCCCATTGTGCCCGCGTCGGGATAGTGAAAGGCAGTCGTGATCACGTTTGGCGTTTCTTTGGCGTCGTCGAACAGAAACCTGCCGCCCATTGCGCTGATCTTTGAAGGGTGGTCAACGCCGAGACCCCAGCGCGCGATGTCCATCTGGTGGACGCCTTGGTTGCCCATGTCGCTGTTGCCGTAGGCCCAATACCAGTGCCAGTTGTAAGGAACGATAGTTTTGTTGTACTCGCGTTCTTGTGCCGGCCCCTGCCACAAATTCCAATCCAGGTCCGCAGGCGGCGCTTCGTTCGGCACTTTATCGACGGCGCGACGCGTCTTGTAGCAAAGCCCGCGGGCCATGTACACCTCGCCGATGACGCCGTCCTTCAGCTTTTGTATGCCTTCCTGGACGGCCTTGCTGCTGCGAATCTGTGTGCCGTGCTGGATGATTCGTTCATATTTCTTCGCCGCATTGGCAAGTTGCCGGCCTTCCCAGACGTTGTGCGAGCAGGGCTTTTCGAGATAGACATCTTTCCCTGCCTGCATCGACCAGATCGCCGCCAGCGTGTGCCAATGGTTGGGGGTGGCGATGCTCACCGCGTCGATGGACTTGTCGTCGAGCAGCTCGCGCATATCCGTGTAGGTCTTCGGACGCTTTTTCTTTTTCGTTTCCATCATGTTGGCGCTGCCGGTTGCGGCGTCCTGCTTCGCATCGCACAACGCGACCAAGTCAACGTAGTCGCGGTCGCAAAATTGATTGACATGCGAACCGGTGCCGCGTCCGCCGCACCCAATAACGCCGACGCTAATGCGTTCGTTTGCACCCCAAACGGATGACGATGCCATGCTCCCCGCGATCATTGCCGCGCCGGACCGGCCCATAAAACTTCTGCGTGATAGTGGCATAGGTAATTCTCCCTAATTCGGTAAGATACTGTAACCGCCCAAACACGACATTCTGGATCAATTCGGAAGGGAAGGGCAAACCTCGCGATTACAGCGGAATCTCGTTTGCAATCACTTGGTCAAGCGTCTGACGTTTGCGCAATAACCGAAAATCCCCCTTCGACGTGAGCAGCACCTCCGGCGCTTCCGGAAACGAGTTGTAGTTTTTGGACGACATTCCCGCGCAGTACGCGCCCGCGCCGCCGATTACCAGCAGATCGCCAATTTTCGGTTCAAGCAACGTGCGCGGTTGCAGCCCTTCCGGATTGCCCGGCTCCGGTGTAAGGATGTCCCCACTCTCGCAGCAATGCCCCACGACGATGCAATCCATCGTCCCGCGTTTTTCCGGCGTTGCGGGCACGACGATGAGCGGATGCTGCGCGCCGTACAGACTCGGCCGCAAAACCTCCGTCATGCCGGTGTCGGTCTTAATGAAGTTGTAACCGTTCGCACCCGTATCAACGACGTCGATGATTGTGCATACGATGGCGCCCGCATTTGCCACGAGAAACGTGCCAGGCTCGAGTTCGAGATGCAGCTTGCGCCCGTGTTTTGCATAGAACTCTTCGAAGTCGGTGGTGATTCGATTTCCAATCACCTGCAAGTCTGCTGAAGGTTCCAGCGCCATGCGCCCCACTTTGAATCCGCCACCCAGGCTAAGCGTGCGCACCTGCGGCAGTTTTGCGGCGATGCTGAGCGACATCTGCGCGCAGGTGTGCCAGGCGTCCGGATCCGCGCCGGAGCCAATGTGGGTGTGCATGCGCGAGATGGTGAGGCTGTGCTCCGCACGGATGCGCTCCACCTCGTCGAGGTGCTCGTGCCAGATACCAAAGCTCGCCGCAGGCCCGCCGACGTTCGTGCGGTTGCTGTGACCGGACCCGAGACCGGGGTTGATGCGTACGCAGACTTCCGTGCCGGGGAACAGATTTCCGTAGGCATCGAGCTGATACAGCGAACAGGCCGTAAACAGCACGCCCTGCTCGATCAACTCCTGCAAATTGTGCGGCAATTGCTGCGCGGTGATTTGGATGTGGGACGGCGGCACGCCCGCACGCAGCGCGCGCTCCGCCTCGTAGCCACTGCTGCAATCCACTTGCAGCCCCATGCCCGAGAAAATCTGCACCACCGCCGTACAAGGCAGTGCCTTCATCGCGAAGCGCGCGGTGAGGCCGTATGCATTCGGCGTCGCAAGCAACGCTTTCGCGTAGGCGCGCAAGGTCTCTTCGTCATAGACATACGCAGGTGTACCGTACTCCCCGCGAATGCCGCGCACGTGCGCCTCATTCAAGAACCGTAGTTTTTCCATGATATTCCCAAGTGCGTAAAACAAAAGAAAATGGAGCGTTTTATAGCAAATTCATGTGCGCCGAGGCGAATTCGTAAAGCCTATTTCCAATTCGGCTTTCAATCACGGTAGAACCATACGCGTAGAAGAGGCTAGAATCCTCCGTTACTCGGAAATCCTCATGGCCAAGACCAAATCAACTTTCGTCTGTCAATCCTGCGGCGCTGTGCTCGTGCGCTGGGTGGGGCGTTGTCCCGAGTGCAACGAGTGGAACTCAGTCGTCGAAGAGCAGGTCATCGAATCTGGCACACACGTGCGCCCTGCCATGAAAGACGGCGCGGCGCCGACTCCGATTACCGATCGGTCGCAACCCGCCCCTAATCGCCAGGGTACCGCGCTGACTGAACTGGATCGGGTGCTGGGTGGCGGGATTGTGCCGGGGTCGCTGATTCTCATTGGCGGCGACCCGGGGATTGGCAAGTCCACGCTGATGCTGCAAATCTCGCATTGCGTGGCGGAAGCGGCGGGACCCGTGTTGTACGTGTCGGGTGAAGAGTCCTTCGATCAGACGCGTATGCGCGCGTCGCGGCTCGGTACATTGAGCGATCGCCTCTTGATCTACACGGAGACGTCGCTCGACTCGGTGCGCAATCAAATCAAGAAGGACGACTACGCGCTAGTCGTCGTGGATTCAATCCAATCGATGTACACGCCCGACCTTGCTGCGGTGCCCGGTAGCGTAAGCCAAGTGCGCGATTGCGCCAACGAGTTTCTGCGCCTTGCTAAAGGCTCTTCGGTCCCAGTGTTTCTCGTCGGTCATGTAACCAAAGATGGCTCCATCGCGGGCCCCCGGCTGCTTGAACATCTGGTCGATACAGTCCTTTACTTCGAGGGCGAAGGCAAGCAGGCGCTGCGAATCCTGCGTGCGGTGAAGAACCGCTTCGGATCGACCAACGAAATCGGCGTGTTTGAGATGACCGAGGCGGGCCTGCGCGAAGTGCCCAACCCGAGCGCGTTGTTCCTCAGCGAGCGCCCGAAAGGTGTCAGCGGTTCCGTCGTCATTCCCAGCGTGGAAGGCACGCGGCCTTTGCTCGTAGAGGTGCAAGCCCTCGTGGGCGACACGCCGCTGGCGTCGCCGCGCCGCACGGTGGCGGGAATCAATCCGAACCGCGTCGCGTTGATTCTCGCTGTGCTCGAGAAACGCGCGGGTGCGCATATCGCCGATAAGGACGTGTTTGTGAACGTTGCCGGCGGCGTGAAGCTTGATGAACCCGCCGCCGATCTCGCGGTGGCCGTCGCGTTAATGTCGAGTCTGCTAGAACTTCCCGTCGCCTCAGATATCGCGATATTTGGCGAGGTAGGACTCGCTGGGGAAATACGGGCCGTGGACATGGCCCGCGCGCGTGTGGCCGAAGCCTCGAAGTTTGGCTTCTCACGGTGTATCCTACCCAAGTCCTGCGCCGCAGATGTCCGCGAGGGGGACATCGAGATCGTGCCGGTCAACACCGTGTCACAAGCCATTGATGTTGCATTGGACCGTTAACCGCCATGTTCTTCACCAACCGAGATTCGGAGTTCGATCCATGGACCTGGCACGACTCCAAGATTCATGGATTCCAATTTGTATTGGGTGACACCGATGCCGATGACTGGACGAGCGATTTGGTATTGGACATCGACGTTATAGTCGAATGGGTGCAATGCGGCCCGTCAGCATTTCGTGTGGCCCCGGCGACATTGACGTTTCACGACGTGACCGATTTTGCTTTGAGCCTTCCTGGGCGGAGCAGCGGTTATCAAGTGATATCAAATCAGCCGTCGATCATTGAGACGAAGAGAGAACTTGTTACCGAGAAGAAGGCGTTTTTCGATCAGCCCTATTACGCGTGGACATTTAAACTCAGCAGCATGACGCACGAGGGAACCCTGACGTTCGGCGCGACGGGTTTCGAGCAGACTTTGAGGGCCGAGCCAATTCTGACAGATAGACAGTTTTTGCCCTCGAAATCCCGGCCGCCTATTGTTTAATCGCAATTGTGTGGCGCGCTTCTGTAGACTATCGACCGATACTGTCCAACGACTAGAAAAGGTCATCCGATGGCGAGAAAGTCCCGGCAAAAGAACAAGGCTGCATTGCGCGATGCGCTATTGATGGTGTCGCCCGGCACGGAATTGCGCGAGGCGATCGCGGCGATTATTCAGAGCCGCAACGGAGCGCTCATTTGCATCGGTGATACGAAACGCCTTGCCGATACGTCGGAAGGCGGCGTAGAGATCGATACCGAGGTCACGCCGCAACTGCTCTACGAAGTGGCGAAGATGGACGGCGCAATCATTCTCAATGAAGACGGCACGCGGATCATGTACGCGAACCGTTTCATCAAGACCGATTCATCGATACCTACGGATGAAACAGGCACGCGCCACCGCGCCGCGGAGCGCCTTGCGAAACAGACCGGTTGCATTGTGGTCGCCGTGTCGGAACGGCGTTCGACGGTAACGCTATACGTGCATGACGCGAAGCATATCCTCGACAGCATCTCGACGCTCCTGAACAAATCGATGCAGGCGCTGAACACGCTGGAGAAATATGTGCGTGCGCTGGACCAGGCGACGACCGAGCTCAGCACGCGCGAGTTTGAAGACGTGGTCACGATTTTCGACGTGTGCAAAGCGGTCCAACGCAGCGAAATGGGCACGCGCATTGCCCGAGAGATTGAACCATTTATTCTGGAACTTGGCAGCGAAGGCCGCCTGGTCGATATGCAACTTCAGGAATTATTGATTCCGTTCGAAGAAGCGCAGCTTGTGGTGAAGGATTACTACCGCGAAAAAGGCGGTATCAAATACGATCAGGCCCTCGAACGCATGGCGGAAGTCTCGGCAGAAGAACTGCTCGAACTGTCGAACATCAGCAATGCCCTCGGCTATAGCGCAAACCTGAAAAGTATCGACACGTATCTTTCGCCGCGCGGCTACCGCATACTTACACAGACGCGCCGGCTTACGCCACAGATCATCGAAAACCTCGTGCAGAAATTTGGATCGTTGCAACAAATTATGCGCGCGCCGAAGGAAGAGCTTTGCACCGTCGATGGCATCGGCGAGGTGCTTGCCGAAAGAATACGCCTTAGCTTGAACAGCCTGCGCAACCAGTTGGCGATGGACCGCGTGCGGCGCTAGACATGGGGAAACCCGCAAGCATGCGTGGAAAAAGAGCGTGCCCGAAATGCGGATCGAAAGATGTGCATATTGGCGCCCAACTGAACGACTATGTCGAATATGTGGCTCCAAAGCCAGCGAGCGTTCGGGCGTACGAAAATCCGAGCGCGATGATTTTCAAGGGAGCGCGCGACGTTCAGATAGTGGCGGATGTGTGTACCGATTGCGGCTTTATCGAGCTTTACGCTGAGAACCCAGAAAAACTAAAAATGCTGCAGGGGCAAAAGCGCCTGCGTAGATGATTTAAGGAAATTAATGCGCTATCTCCTCGAATGTGAAGTCGTCGAAAACGACGAAGTGGCGCCGGAGCAATTCCGCATGCGCATCAATGCGCCGGAATTGTCGCGCACCGCGATTGCGGGACAGTTCTGTATGCTGCAAGTCGCGGAAGGTCTCTCGCCGTTCCTGCGCCGGCCCATGTGTTTTGAACGCATCCAGCGCGATCACGTATCCATTCTGTATAAAGCAGAAGGGGAGGGCACCCGCCTGCTTTCCAAGATGCGTCCTGGCACCACGCTCAATGTGCAGGGCCCGCTTGGGAACGGATTTCCCATCGACGACTCATTCGAGCGTCACATCATTGTGTCTGGTGGCATTGGCGTTGCCACATTTCCGGCATTGGCGGAGGCAATCGTCCGTAAGTGCGATGTCGCGCCCGAAGTGATTCTCGCCGCGCGCTCGAAACATTTGATCCTGTGTGCGGACGAATTCCGCGAACTCGGCTGCAAGGTGTACATCGCCACCGACGATGGCTCCGCAGGCGAGAAACTATTTGCGTCACAGATGCTGGAAAAGCTCCGGCCGAACCCGAGCTGCCGCGTATACGTCTGCGGGCCGATGATCATGATGAAGACGACATCCGACGTCGCGATGGCGGCGGGCGCGGACTGTGTCGTTTCGCTCGAAGCCCAGATGGCCTGCGGCGACGGCGCCTGTCTTGGCTGCGTGGTAGAATCGAAGAGCGAGAAGGAAGGGGAGAAGATGGTCCGTGTGTGTCTCGACGGTCCTGTCTTCGACACCACGATGATTGATTGGGCCGCGCACAATATGGCGTATGATCGTTAATTCATTTCCATCGATACACAGGGCAGGACTTTCTTTGAAGAGGTTACTAATTCGAGAATTCGGCGAGTTGCAATAGCACAAAGTGAATCGCCTAAGACTTCGCCATATAAACTCCTGCACTTTGGAGTTTATTGCAATCTTCCTTTACCACACGATTCAATGTGAATTGGAAATGGGCGTAGTCGCTCACGCGCAACCTGAACTTCATTGACCGTTAAGCATACTCGCTTTGTTACTGCAAATTGCGCCCGCCGTTTCTACGATTTTCGAATGGACAGTGCGACGTCTTCCTCAAATGGCGGGATCTGGATACGACGGCCGCCTCCTTTGTGATCGATTGTATCATCGCCAACGGCCTCGCCGGTTTTTGGATTCAGCCATTGGAGTCTGTAAGGTCCTTCCGGCATGGTGATAGTGAGCCAGCCCTTGGCCACGGATTTGTTTTCGGACTTCGGATCCGCAATGCGAAGGTATATGGCATAGGCGGATCCTGGATTCGCGAATACTTGCACAGAAACGTCCGGCGAGGCGTCTTGTACGAACGCTGCGCCCGGTGCCATGCGCAGAAAATCAAACCCTTCGATAAACGATCGAAGTATGTTCATCTGATTGCGCAGGGTCCGGCTGCCGCCACCCGGCGAATCGTACTTCACTGTGTCGCCCGTGGGGTGGCTCGTCATGAACGACCAGTCCAGACTGTTGAACAAGCCGCCGCCGGCCAGCAGAAAATCCCAAGCCTCGGTTCTGTAGAGGATATCTTCCTTGCCACGAAAGCCTGTCTCGTTTTCGCCGATGACGAGGTTGTGGTGGTAGTTCATGGAGACGGCATCGGGGGGATACGCATAATGAAAATTAAGCACGGACACACCGGGTACGGGGTCAGTGACTTTGGCGCGGCCATTGGCAATGTTCATGGATATCAGATGCCGGACGCCCAGTTTTGATTCCTCGTCGACGATGGTTTCGACAACGCGTTGCTGCCACTCGTGTGACACACAATCTTCCAGGTAGGGCTCGTTGCATACCTCGAAGATGAGGTTGTTGCAGTCTTTAAGTTCCCCCACCACTTTGCTGACGAAAGCCGTTTGAACGTTCGTCAAATCGTCATGTATCAGTTTAAAGACCTCGTGCCGTGAACAGGTGCCGATGCCGTTGACATTGTTCGCCGCGTTCATGGGCAATGCTTCCCACTGCGCATCCTCATAGAGCGTGCAGAACATCGTCAGTTCTACTACGACGCCCCGACGTTCCGCCTCAGCCACAAAATCCTTCAAGCGCGCGAAGTACGCTGAATCCCACTCGTTCAAATCGTACTTGTTGCCACCGTCGGACGCGCCGGGTGTATCGCTTCGCGCCCATGGCGCCAGATAACGCATGGGTTTAGGGGCAAGGGTGTTGTCGGTGATGCCAAAATCGCCGGGAAACTCGCGGTAGGTGCCGGAGAACGTGCGGGTGAGGTTAAGATTATGGCTCTGCAATTCTTCGAGGTAACGCCTGTAATCGAAATCCAGGTTCAGCACGGCTCCGTAGTGTTCGGCGGAGGTAATTAGAATGGTGGGTTTGCCCCGGTAGATAAAGTAATGGGGATTCTCCGGGTGCAGCGCGATGGGACCCCCGATTTCCGCAGCAGAGGTATGATGGGCCGCCAGCAAAACACCTGCAATCAAGGCGACCGGAACGATCTGAAAACGTCGCATATAATACTCCGTGGGCGTAGCCAATGATTGGTAGCAGGGGAAATTTCAAAATCCAGCGAGTAGGGGTTCGGCAAAGATCAGGCGGACAGTAACGGTTTAGTATACCCTGTCAGGCAGCCTTTACTCCGTAAACTGAAACGTATTTGAATCCACCGCGCCATTTGCCAGCGCGTACTCATACGATCCTTCCACCGCGCGCGTGAAGCGCCCTGATGGATCTTGTAAATAATAGGACCCCGAAATCGAGCCCAGTACTTGACCCTCGGCATTCGCCAACGGCCCGCGGAATTGATAAACGCCCGCCTGCGCCTCGACAACATCCACCGCAGCCACGCGCACCGGGATGCTGTTGCCTTCTAGCTTGTCGTTCAACCAGCGCGGCACTGCATACCACGGCGTTGCCGTCCAGGTTTCCGCGCCCGGCATATTGAACGGCGTGATATTGGCGAGCGTGCCGCGATCGCTGAACAATCCTGCGATGTAAGAACCGTCAGGGTTTGGCCATCGCACTTCATACCAGCCATCTGGCGTGTAATTTGGTAAAGATTCATCAGGCGTCATTACACCTTCCACGCCCATGGCTTGCACGACATTGTCCTCCGTCATGCCAACCATCAATTGCGCCAGTTTCTCTGCCGTCGCAACTATCGGTGTCTCCGGTTCCGCTATCGGCTTGTCCTCGCCGGGCACTGGTTGTTGCGCCGGCGGCGTTCCTGGAGTCTGCATCTGTGCCGGAGCGGTTTGAGCGGGTTTTGGCGCTTGCGGTGTGGACGTTGCGGGAGTTGCCGGCTTAGTAGCAGAAGGCGCGGATGGCACAGACGGCGTTGGCGCAGGTTTTGGCGTCGATGGCACTACAACCGGCGCGGGTTGCATCGTTGGATCCGTTTTCGGAGCCGAGACCTCGACAGGCTTCGGCGTGCTCGTTTCGGTCTTTTTCTCTTCAACGATCGTTGAAGTGGTCGAGACAGGCGTCACCGCTGGCCGCGTGGACTCGTACTCCTGCCAGCCATACACACCGGCTACCACTGCAATGCCGAGCCCGAGCGCGATGCCAACCATTGTTAAGACGATACGCATAGCTGTGCAATCCTACCTTTGCTTACAGGACTTCTTTTATTGCCGCCAATACTTCTGCTGCGTGCCCTTCCGGCTTCACTTTTGGCCATACCTTCGCGATCTTTCCGTCGCCGTCGATCAGAAATGTGGCACGTTGGACGCCCATGTACTTTTTGCCGTACATGCTCTTCTCGACCCATAGGCCGTACTTCTCGGCGACAGCGTGGTCTTCATCGCAGAGGAGCGTGAATGTCAGTCCGAATTTCTCCGCGAATTTGCAGTGCGACTTTTGGGAGTCGGGGCTTACTCCTATTACTACCGCGCCAGCTTTTTCAAAGGTCTTCATGCTGGCCTGAAATTCTTTGGCTTCAACTGTACACCCCGGTGTGTCGTCTTTCGGGTAGAAATACAGCACCACCGGTTTCCCGTTGAAATCCGATAGCTTGACGGTCTTGCCCGCCCCGTCTTTTACCGAAATTGCAGGTGCCTTGGTTCCAACTTTTGGCAACTGGTCCACTTCCGCAGGCATTCAATTCTCCTTCCGGGACGAAATCGACCCACACACACGTTCCCATAACGGTACCATAATTTTGTTGCGGAGCGAATCGAGGCGCACAAATGACCGAACTTCGTATTGGCATATCCGGCTGGGTTTACGAACCTTGGCGGAAAACGTTTTATCCGAACGGTCTACCGCAAAAGCGCGAGCTGGAATACGCTTCGCGCCAACTCAACACCATTGAAATCAACGGCTCGTTTTATTCTCTGCAGAGCGTGGCGAGTTGGCAACGCTGGTATGCCGAAACGCCGGATAATTTTGTGTTTTCGGTAAAGGCTTCGCGATTCATCACGCACCTAAAACGCCTGCGCGGTATCGACGCCGCGCTCCCAAACTTTTTTGCGCAGGGCATTCTAGCGCTCGAGAAGAAACTCGGCCCAATCCTATGGCAGTTTCCGCCAAATTTTTCCTTCGATCCGGAACGCATCGAAGCTTTCTTCAAGATATTGCCCCGTGACACAAAAGCCGCGGCCACGCTCGCGCGAAAACATGACGCCCGGCTTAAAGGGCGAAGCTTCTACCGCGTGAAAGAAAATCGTCCGATGCGGCACGCGATGGAAATCCGCCACAAATCATTCCGCTCACCGGACTTCATCGCGCTGTTACGCAAATACAACGTCGCGCTTGTGGTTGCCGACACGGCAGGCAAATGGCCTTATCTCGAAGACGTCACGGCTGATTTTGTCTATGCGCGGCTCCACGGCGATGAGAAATTGTACGTAAGCGGTTACACCCCGAAGGCGCTCGACCGTTGGGCCGCCCGCGTGCTCGCATGGAGCAAGGGACGCGAGCCAGAGGATGCGCATCGTGCATCAATTGCCAAAGCGCACAAAGAGCGCGCGCGCGACGTCTATGTGTATTTCGACAACGACGTGAAAGTCCGCGCGCCATACGACGCTATTGGCCTTGCCCAGCGCGTTGGCGGTTTCGTGCCGGCGCAATTCCCTTCGCCAATCACTGACAATCTTCCGGAAGAGCCGCCGCGCCCGTGGCCTGGGACGAGGAACGCGAAAAAGAAAGTGGCTTCAAAAAAGAAGCGCGCCAGGTAGCGCCTCGTTCGCTGAACGCGGCGCGTCTCAAAGCCCATCGCCGCGCTGTTGCCGCACGCATTCTTGTGCGCAAAATCGCGCCACGCTCGGCGAGAGAGCCGCTACGCCGCCCGATTTATTTTCTTGGTGTCCTTGCGTCTACGTGCCGCTCTAGTCTATCGTGCGAGCGGCGCGCTCCGGCACTTTGGCGCGCGAGAATCTTTTTTTGGAGATCCATCGAGTTGGACGCCCCAGACGTACGCGACGCAGTATCCCGCATCAGCCGTTTGCCCACGCTTCCCACGGTACTGGGCCAAATTATGGAAGCGATTGCAGACCCTGACGCATCCGCACTCGATCTCGGCAAACATATCGCCGCGGATCAGAGCCTTTCCGCTACGTTGCTGCGCCAGGTGAACTCCGCTTTCTATGGCTTTTACCGCAAAATCACGACGGTGAAGGACGCCATCGTGATTCTCGGATTTCGTGAGGTGCAGAACCTCGTGCTTGCGGCGTCCGCGTTTCGTTCCTTTGCGAAGAGCACTTCGCCTTACGATCGCAATCAGCTTTGGCGGCACAGTCTCGCTACCGCCATGGCCGCGGAACGCATCGCGAAACGCCTTTCGCTCGAGGCAGACGGCAGCCATTTCAGCGCGGGTCTATTGCACGACATAGGCAAAGTCGCGCTCGACAGTGTGTATCCCGACAACTTTCAGGAAGCGGTCAAACGGGCCGTCGAATCGCAGCGCCCGCTCTATGAAGTGGAACCGGAAATCTTCGGCATGGACCATGCGGAAGTGGGTGGGGTATTGGGCGAGCATTGGAACCTTCCGCCGCTTTTGACCGAAGCGTTGCGCCGTCACCATTCGCCCGATCAGGCCATGCTCTCTCCGCAGCTCGCGCACGTCACCGCGCTTGCCAATTATCTCGCCTATGTTGCGGGCTATGGCGAGTCAAGTAACGTCGGCGAACACGCGTACCCCATGTCGTCGGCAATGACCCTGAAATTGGATCAGGGCAAATTTCAAGACATTATTCAGGAATTGCAGCAGGCGAGCGAGCGCATAGATGCCATGCTCGGCGCCGTGTCCGCTGCATAACGTGAAGAAATTCTGACTACTGCGCCGATGCCAGCAGTGTGAATGGTTTCATCAGTCCGTACCCAATTGAGTTGTACGCCGTGGCTGCGGGCGGACCCGACTCGGGGGCATCGCGAAATGAATGTGGCGACGCGAAGCCGAGCCGCTCTTTTCCGAAATAGGGACCGAGCGTATTCTTCAAGGTTCCAACGACAATCACCTCTATAGCATTCTCGCCGGGTTTGATAAGTTTCGTTACGTCGCACTTGGCCGGTTGCCAGCCGATGTGCCCAGCCAATTCGCCGTTCACCATCACCTTCGCCACACTGCCGTACCACGCAGGAAGCGCTACGATATATTTTGACGCGGGCTTGGACACATTAAAGTGTTGCGTATAACCGACGCCCTGCGCGTAGAACGGGCAACCCTGCGTATTCCATGCGCCGAGTTTCAGTTCAGCGGGCGCAACAATGACGTGCCCTGCATCGGCTGGTTCCAACGCGAAGTTTCCAAGTATATAGACCGCTGTGATTTCGTGGTGCATCGTCATCGGTGACGCTTTTAACGTCAGCGTGTTATCGCCTTCGTGTGCCGCCTTTGTGATATCGATCTTGCCGAATGCGCGATCAAGCCACCATTCGCCGGGAGTAGCTGCGACCGGCACTCCGTTGCACGATATCGAATAGAGTTCAGGCCTTTCGACGACAGCATGCAACACGCCAGGTATCGCGCCGCGCATATTGAAATGATAGGTCGCCTCGAATCCGCTATTCTCAGGAAAGGTCATACGAATGAGTTCATCGTTGAATTGCACTGCGTGATCCCACGGATCTTCCGGCAATCCCACGCTTTGAAACGCGAGGCGCGCCGCCGCGTACATGTATTGTTTCGGATACTCCTTGTCGCCGATTTTCAAGTCCAAGTAGTCGAGCGTGAGCACATTTGGCGCGATCCGCACGATTTGCGAAGAATCGCTCAGTGTCACAACCTGCTCCGCTTCCTCTGCGATCGCTGTCGGAGCTGTTTCGGCCGCATTCAAGAAAACAAGCAGGCTTCCCGCTGGCGGCAGTTCTTGGGTAATTTCGCCGGGGTTCGCGCACGACAGTGGCTCTACAGCGCCCGCCTCTAGATTCCATTCCTGTATTGATTTGGCGTGCGATCGGATTTGGATCGTGGCTGGTTCGTCGTTTCTGGTGTTCGCGATAAATAAGAGTTCGCCGTCTTCGAGCTTGCGGCGAAGGTGATACACGATGCTGTCTTTCTGCGCAGCGACCTGCACGCGCGTTTCGCTTTTGACTGAAACCCAGTTCGCAACGAGATCGCCCAGAGACACCAATTTTGCTTTTGCAAGAAGTGCGGCAGCCTTTTCTGAAGGGCGTGCATCGATATATTGCAGCGCGGGTTCACCCATTGTATAGAGCGAAAACTTGGCATCTGCAAATGCATTTAACAGATCGACTGTTTTGCTATCGAGTGTTTCCATATGCGCAGGCAGGATGATCGTTTTATAGACACGCTTGCCGACGCGGAGACCGGCTTTATCGATTGCGCCTTGCCGGATGATGATGTCTTCCGAACCGAGATCGAATTCGACTTGCGCCTGCGCCAGGTAGGTGACCAACTGTTGAAATGAGTTTCCTAATTCCTCTCGCTTGGCCTTGTCCGCATCGGTCTGATACATCCACGCCGTGGTAGTCGGTTCGATAACGAGAATATCCGCGACCGGCTCCCCACTCGACAACACGGCCGACAAGCGCGTGAAATACTGCCCCAGCACGTGATAACTGTCCCACCACGGTTCGTGATACGAAAACGAAGGCGGATAATCGTACTTTCGCGCACCGCGCATTGTGATGTACGAGAGGTGTTGATCGAGCGTGTTCACTCCAAGTGCGTATAGCCAATCGCCGATGCGTTTCATATCTTCGAAGCGCATGTCCCAACCGCCGCCGCCGTAGGCCTCGCATAGCGTGCGTTTCGCGCCCGACTGATTTGCCGCGCTGGCGAGTTCCAGCACTGCGCGCACGTTGCCAAACTGTGCATGCGTTCCCTCGTCGTACTCATTGAATAGCGTGTCGATTGCAGGGCGCTGGTGCCACGCGTACATCGCCATGTTGTCTGGTGCCTGCCTGCAATTGGGCCATTCGTGTTCCCAATAATGACCAGTAAATTCCAAATTGTTTGCGGCGCAATAATCGTGGTAAGGCTTGGCCCAACGCTCTATGAACAGATGCAACAATGTTTGATAGTAGTCGTGGCGAACAGCGCGCCAATCGCCTACCGGCTGTGACAGACTAGGCAATGTGTCCAAAATGGAATAGCCGTAACGCTGCTGCATAACTTCCGGCAGGTCCGGCGTCCAGTGAAATCCGCCGGCCGGCGCAAGATGGGGCTCGTCCGTAAACGATCCCGGCACGCGCTTGCCGAATTGATCGCCAATTTCGCGTTTGTACGCGTCCATCGTAATTTCCAGGAATTTCTGCGTCACGCCGGGACGCAGCAAATCGACGTAGTACTTCCCGCCAAACCATGGGGAAGACTTCGACTCATTGATGGCTGCCGTCACATACTCGCCGTCGGGCAGGGCCTCTCCCGAGCGCACTGTGTCACTGATGTTCTGCGCTTTGCCGTTCGAAATGCGATAGACGGCCAGCGTGTCTTGCGCCCACGCCGCCGGCTTTGTTGCAGTTTCGAGTGTGAAACCCAATCCGTGCGATTCCGGCATGGCTTCGGGGACAAAGCCCCCCGCGAATCCGGAAGGATATGAGTTTTCGTCATATATCCACACATTCATATCAAGCACTTCGGCCTCGCGCAGCACGGCCTTCCAAAGGGCAAACCAGTCTTTGGATAGATATGGCGTCATCAGGCCCGGGCGCGGGTGTACAAACACCTGCTTTACATCCTGGGCGGCGAGATCCCGCAAAGTTGCGAGCACTTGTTCCTCGGTAAGTAAATCGTTCCATACCCATAGTGGTGCGGAACTGTAGGTGCGTGAAGGAGATTTGAAGCCTTCAAGGATTGATCTGGATGACTCGGAAAATGCTACAAATGACATGGATAGCGCCACCCCCACGGCAAGGCACACAGATTTGGCAAGCATGAATTCCCCCTTGAAACCTCGTGAATATTACCCCCCGGCAATATGTTCACGTCGCGCGGTTTCATTTCCCCGGAACGATCATGCTCCCAACGCCTGGAAAATACAAATCATTAATAGTCGGCATTCCAGTTCACCACGCGTTCATTTGCCTGCTGGCTCAAATCGAGCGTGTAGACGTAGTCACAAGAATGCTGCGTTGCTCTCCAACGTGTTTGCCACCAATCATTCCCGTCACTTGCCGGCTGGGGTGTGCCGTTGACAGTTACGATGAGCGTTGGTCTTCCGGGTGAATTCGCGCCTGAGATGGTGACAGGAAGCCAGCCGTTTCCGCCTTCAATGGTGAACGCGGCACGTTTGCCACGATGTGCGCGGATTACGACGGGCCATTGCGTGACAACGTCACCTTCTTTAGCGCGGATGCGCAGCGCGGTGCCTTGGGCTTCGCGATGCACCATGCGCCACGTGCCGCCGTGTTCCTTCAACGCTGCACGTAGCGCTTCGTTCGGGCCGTAATAATCGTCTGCCGATTGGGGAAGGATTACCATTTCTACCATTGCCTCAACGTAGTCGCCTTTTTTCAAATGCGTAAGGCCCGCCGGAGGCGCCAGCTCGACTATGGCGCTAGGAACGTTTCCGTCTTCGGTACCGTAGATCGAATAGTGGGGGAGTGGCACATCTTCGCCATTCAGCCGTGCTTTCCACGAATGTACGATCATCCCGCGGTCGCCCCACGCGCCTTGATCTCCTTCTTTTATAAATGGGGGCGGATTTTTCGTATTGCCCGTAATCGCAAACCAAGGCTTTTCCCCTTCGATAGGTATTCCTTCGCGACTAAATTTTTTCCCGCCCATCAGGGGTGGCCACGTTTCTTTTTCCCCATCTAGATCGCCGCGCGAGAGTTGCGTGAAGATGTTCGTGTTGTAGTGGTCTGCGCCAAGTTGAAAAAATGCGAGGCGCGAAAACGCGACATCTTTCACCACGTCGTATCGCAGCGTATAGAGTCCGCGCACGAAATCGTTGCTGCGCCAACTTTGCGTGGTGATGTGCGATTGAATCGCGCCGTCTGGCGTTTCACCTGAATACCGTACACAGGTCAGGACGGGGCCCTGCATGTCGTAGTCTGTTTTCTGTCGCGCGAGGTATTGGCGTTTGCCTTCTTGCTCGAGCACCAGAAAATCGCCACCGCCGACATTATGCGTCCACGACCATTTCTGTTGTGGCGACTGCCCCATACCCCAAACCATCAGCGGCCGCACGTCATCGATCATCGATCGGTTGAGATTCACATCCGGGTCGTAAGTAATGCTCTCGCCGAACGACCCAATCGCGCACTCATCCCACAACTGATGCGTGCCCCAGCCTTCGAGCGCGAGTTGCGCGTGTGACACCGCAGGCACGCCGCCCCACTCGGCATAAGCAAGACGAAACTCAAAAGTATGTTTGTAATTCGGAGGGAGTTCTAAAATCGTGATGCCGTCGAACCACGGCGGCGAACAATGCCAGTTCTTCGATATCTGGATGGGCAGTCCCAGCGGTGCGCCATCCGCATCGCACAGCACCGGCGACATACCCGTGATTCCGAATCCACCGCCGCGTTTGGAAAACGCAAGGTGCAGGGTCTGCGATTTATCGCTGGGATTTTCGACTTCCACTTTCACGCGTTCCATGGTCCAGATGTCAGCGTTCGGCCCCAGCAGAATTTGTTGCCAACCCGCGCGCACGTCATATTGCACGTCCAGCGGGCCTGTGTATGGCGCGATTCCTTCCGCGCGGACCTGACACACAGGGGAGAGATTTACCAGCGCATTACTCGGATAGAGTCCCACCGCGACATACAATGATGCGCCTGCCGTCAACGTGTCTGCGCTCCGCTCGATTAACACTTCGCCGGGCCGCTCTTTTCGCACATGCCCGCGAACATCGAGATCCACGATCCGCATCGAATTACGCCGGTTGGTGAGGAGTTCGCGCGAGAACACACTGATTTGTGCCAGCTCTGACTCGGGTCGAATTTCAAAGATGAGTCGAGCATGGTCAGGCCAGGCGTAAATATGAAGGCGCGCATCGACTGTAAAGGGTGCCACTTTGTTGTCTTCACCCAAAAAGGAAAATCCGCGGAGTTCAATATGGGCCAGATACTTTCCGAGGCGCTGTATGACCAGGTCCTCTGGCTTGGCAGCAATGCGAAGTGCCGTATACTCGGTCGCACCAATCCGTACTCCAAAACTGGGCGCGTCACTATTCAATTGACTCGAGATGTCCGTATAAATCTGCCTCGCTGCATTTTCCGGGCTAACGCCGCGATATAGTTTTCCTAAAGCGCTCACCCCCACCTGGCCAGCGTGCTCCAGTGCATATATAGGAGTTTGAATGACAAACCTATTCTGTGGTGACGGCGCAACCCCAGATTCCGTTTTTATTCGGTAGCCATCAGGGTAATATCCGTAGACGTAGTCATCGGCGTGACGGAGTAATGTCTCTAGATCCGAGGATTTTGCCGCAGCGATGCATAATATTGACTGGACGATCCAGATCATCCCTATGAATCTTAAAAATTGCATGGTATGTGTTACCTTTCGCATAGGAAATTAATAGACGTATCGCAATAAATTGTGTTGCAATCTGCTACAGCGCATCATCAGCAACAAGTCGTCAATAGTGAAATCGAAATCGCCTTTCGCTGTAAATGGTGAATTTCTTTGACGTTCCGCGTGGAACTATTTGCATCACCTTGACGCATTGCGCGGCGACAAATACCATATCACTGTTTTCGTACGAACCGATCACCAAAGAAAATCACCGTGGCAATTTCCGACAATCTTCACCGAATCCAAGATCGAATTCTGAGTGCGCTTGCACGTTCGGGACGAACGGCGAATTCAGTCACGCTCGTCGCGGTGACGAAAACCGTCGGCATTCGCGAGGTTCAGGAGCTTTACCGTCTAGGGATTACGAACTTTGGAGAAAGCCGGGTTCAAGCCGTGGAACCCAAAAAAGGTGTGCTGGACAGTGGCGTAACGTGGCACATGATCGGTAATATTCAGCGTCGCAAGTGTAAAGACGTTGTGCGCCTTTTCGACTGCGTGGACGCCGTGGATCGCATCGAACTGGCAGAGGAACTTGGACTAAGAGCGGGGGATAGGCCATCGCCGCTACCCGTGCTCATCGAAGTGAATGTGTCCGGGGAAGAGTCGAAGCACGGATTCGCCGTCGAGGTCTTGCCTCAAGCCTTGGAGCAAATGCGGGCAATTGCTGCACTTCAGGTGGAAGGTTTGATGACAATGGCCCCATTTTTTGACAATGCCGAGCAAGCACGGCCAATCTTTGCGGAGTTACGAACGCTCGCCGATCGATTCGGTTTGAAGCGTGTCTCAATGGGGATGTCCAACGATTTTGAAGTCGCTATCGAAGAAGGTTCTACCGAAGTGCGCATCGGGTCTGCGCTGTTGGAATGAGAATGACTTTACAAGTTTAAGAAGCCTATATGGAGTGCGGTGGCGGTAGACATCGCTTTGGCTTAGCAAAGTGCCAAGGAATACAGTTAGGGAATCATGCTGGAGACAATAGAGAAACTACGCACACAGGCCCTCGCGGAAATCGCGGGCGCGGCGTCACTGCGCGACGCAGAAGACCTTCGCGTCAAGTACTTAGGCCGCAAAGGCGAGCTGACCGGCCTGTTGCGTGGGGTTAGCGAGGCCCCGCAGGACCAGCGCCCGGCGTTGGGTAAGGCTGCCAACGAACTGAAGATCGCGCTGACCACCGCGCTTGAAGAACGGACCTCAGTGCTGGGTTCAGCCGAGAGCGCTGCAAAACCAGCAGAAGACTTGCCCGACCTATCATTGCCGGGACGCCGCCCGCCGAAGGGCCACCTGCACCTCGTTTCCCAAGTTACTGATGAAATCATCGAAATCCTGGGTGAACTTGGTTTCCAAGTGGCTACGGGGCCGGAGGTTGAGACGGAGTACTATAATTTTGATGCCTTGAACACCCCCGACGATCACCCGGCGCGTGACTCCCACGACACATTCTTCGTGGCCCCGGGGACTGTTCTTCGCACCCACACCTCGCCGGTACAGATGCGCGTCATGGAGCGTTGCAAGCCGCCGGTTGCCGTGGTGGCTCCTGGCCGGGTCTACCGGGTGGACGCAGACTCCACCCACAGCCCGATGTTCTACCAAGTGGAAGGTTTGCTGGTGGACGAAGGGGTCAGCTTCGCCGACCTCAAAGGCACCCTGATGCACTTCCTGAAACGCCTGCTGGGCGGTAACGTGAAGGTGCGCTTCAACCCGCATTTCTTTCCCTTCACCGAGCCATCCGCGGAGATACATGTCCTCTGGACATCCGAGCGTGGTGGGCAGACCCAGGAACGCCTACTTGAGATTGGCGGCTGCGGGATGGTTCATCCCCGCGTGTTCGAATATGCCGGCTACGACTACGAGCGATACACCGGATTCGCCTTCGGTATGGGCGTCGAGCGCATCGCGATGGCGCGGCATCAGATTAATAGCATTCATCACTTTTACGAAGGCGACCTCCGCTTTCTGGAGCAGTTCTAGGTCATGAAGGTCTCTCTTAACTGGCTGAAGGAATTCGTCGATATCGACCTCGGCGTCGATGAGCTTGCGCACCGCCTGACGATGCTGGGACTAGAAATCGAGTCGGTTGAGCGCCCCGGCGCTGAAATCACCAAGGTCGTCATCGGCAAGATCCTCGACATCAAACCGCACCCCGACGCGGACAAGCTCGTGGTGTGCCAGACCGATACCGGCGAGGCCAACCCGCTCCAAATCGTCTGCGGTGCGAAGAATATGAAAGCGGGAGACTTGGTTCCCACGGCCGTGCTTGGCGCAACCTTGCCCGGCGGATTTGCCATAGGCAAACGCAAGATGCGGGGCATCGAATCGCAGGGCATGATGTGTTCGGCACGCGAGCTGGGGCTCGGCAAAGATCATGAGGGCTTGTTGATTCTTCCGCAGGATCTTCCGATTGGGGCGGATGCGATACCGCTGTTGGGACTCGACGATGTTATCTATGAAATCGAAGTAACCCCTAACCGCGGCGACTGGGCCGGCATGATCGGCGTTGCCCGCGAGTTGGCTGCCTACTTCAATCGGCCTCTGCGCTTGCCAGACGCTACGGTAAACGAGTCGGGTGCCGAGGCCAAGTCATTGACCTCCGTTACGATAGATGCCTCGGATCTTTGTGCGCGATACATCGGTCGCGTGGCCACGGGTATAAAACCCGCGCGCACTCCACTATGGATGGCGCAGCGCCTAATCCACGCAGGTCAGCGCCTGGTGAACCCCGTCGTGGATATCACCAACTACGTCCTGCTCGAAACGGGACATCCCCTCCACGCCTTCGACTACGATAAGCTTGCGGAGCATCGAATCGTCGTGCGCCGTGCATGCGCAGGGGAGACAATAAAGACGATAGATGGCGAAGTACGCACCCTTCGCGACGAAATGCTCGTGATTGCAGACGCTTCAAATCCCATTGCCATCGCTGGGGTTATGGGCGGATTGGATAGCGAAGTGGGGGAGAACACCACCCGGATTATCTTGGAGAGCGCATGGTTCGAGCCGTCGAGTGTGCGAAAGACTGCCCGCACGCTCGCAATGAATTCCGAGGCGTCCCAACGATTCCAGCGCGGCGCCGATATCGAAATGGCGGAGTTCGCCGCCAACCGTGCAGCGCGTCTTATTCATGAAATCACAGGGGCTGCAATCGCGCCGGGCGCGATTGACGAGTATCCCCGAACACGGATTGACCGCACAGTCAACCTGCGTTTCGCGCGGACGAATGCGTTGCTTGGTACCGATATTTCTGGCGATGAGCAGTGCTCTATATTGAATCGCCTTGATTTTGACACAGATAAAGCAAATGAAGGCACCGCTGAATTTCGCGTGCCGTCCTGGCGGCACGATGTCACACGCGAGGCGGATTTAATTGAAGAAATCGCAAGACTTTACGGATACGAAAATATACCTTCAACAGTGCCGCGTGTACGAAAAGCGGACACTGTGTTTGCGCCGCAAGAAGTGGCAACCCGCAGGCTTCGCCGATACCTAGCGTCCATTGGTCTGACCGAACATATGGGTCTGACATTCAGCTCGCTGGACGAAGTCCGGAAGTCCGGGGTTAGTGTTGAAAAATTCAACGTTGTACGACTACAAAACCCATTAGCCGAAACTTCAAGCATCATGCGGGTGAGTCTAATTCCGAACCTTTTGGAACTCGCTTCGCTGAATCTTCGCCGCGGGGTCACGCAGATAAAGGTATTTGAACTGGGCCATGTGTATCACGGCGTCAACGGGCAAGCTCAGCCCAACGAGCATGCGCGCCTGGGGATCGTGCTATCGGGTCTGCGAGAGGTCCAGCATTGGGGTCGGGAAAGACAGGCCCTGGACATTTACGATCTCAAAGGCGTATTGGAGAGTATATTCGACGATATTGGCGTAACTGTCACTTGGGGCCGGAGCGATTCCGCAGCGTTCGACGCAGGATACTCGGGAACGGCGACCTACGATCCTCAAGAAGTTGCCCGTTTCGGACGGGTTTCGTCGAGCGTGGCAAAGGCATACGACCTGATCCAGGAAGTGTACCTCGCGGAAATTGATTTGGATGCCGTGCTGAAGCAAACCGCCGAGCCGCGTCTGTTCGAAGCGCCTTCCACATTCCCGCCGTCCTTGCGCGATATTGCGGTTGTGCTGGACGCGGCGGTACCCGGCCTGGCCGTCGCTGAGGCCGCAAGAGAGGCCGGTGGAAAGTTGCTCCGGGGTGTTGAATTATTCGACATCTATACCGGCAAGCAAGTTCCGGCCGGTAAGAAAAGTATCGCTTTGAGTCTCGTGTTCCAGTCCAATGAAAAGACCTTGACCGACAAGGACACGCAGAAAGCATGGGACAACATTCTGAAAGTCCTCGCGCAGAAATTCGACGCGACGCTTCGTTGATGCCTGCGGCCGACGCTGCACTCCGAAAGCTGGAAGACGCGCTGAAGGACCTGCACTTGGCGTGGAACACCGCCGAGGGTCGGCGCGGGAAGATTAGCGAGAACCGGGACGCCTTAAACCGCCAGCAAGAAGAATTGGAAGAACAGCGGGAATCGTTGCGCCAGGAACAGTGGAAACTGCGTAAAGAATCGGCGACACTCCAGCACGCCAAAGACGAAGTCGAGTCCCTCCAGTTAATCGTTTCCGACCTGACCGCGGAGCGGGATGAGACCCGGTCGCAGCTCCGGGGTATCCTGGCAAAAACCAAGACCATTCGCGCGGGACTACGGGCATGAGTGCGCCGCAGGTGGAAGTCCAAATCGCGGGCATGAACCTGCGGGTCCCGAAGGGTGAGACCGCAGATACGCCGACGGCCTTAGTCAATAAGGTGCATGCCAAGCTGAAAGAACTGGAGTCCCGCAGTACGAAGGTCAACACACAGGCGTTTGCGCTACAGGCGGCCTATGAATTTGCCCTGGAAGTCGCCGAGTTGAAAGATGCGTACGCCGCGACCGAATCGCGGCTCGTGGAGTCGATCGAAGCACTTCACGAACGCGTGAAGGTACTACGGAAGCAGATAGAGGAAGGTTCCAACACCGCTAAAGCCTAAAGTGATTTTGGACCGGCAAAGGCATGAGGAGAGGTGAAGCCCAGCTTTATAAGGCATTATATATAACGTCTGATAATATATATTATGTAATTTGCTCGACACCTACACCTAGCGACTATAATTTTCGCGTCCTTTCTACCTAACAATTTTCTTAATAACCTTTCTCGATTGCCCTCTGCTGCTTGTCATATACACACCTAACGCAATGCGTCTATTTCTTGATGTATACTGTTTATATTAAAGAATTTGCCGTATGTATTCGCTTGAAGAGTTCCTCTGGTCTTTGTGGATTTTCAGTGGTTTGCTGCGTCGATTTCGGCGGAGGTTTTGCACGGCAAGGCAACTTGGCGGCGTTCACTAACGCCAAAGAGGAATAAAAAATGGAGCGGGATACGGGGTTCGAACCCGCGACATCCAGCTTGGGAAGCTGGCACTCTACCAACTGAGTTAATCCCGCTCACGGAGCGAGCTCCGATCCTAGCATCAACCTTGTCGGCTGTCAATCACTCACAAGTTTCCGGCGTGCGCGTGGAGTGTGTTTAATTTTGAGACATGGCATTATGGGAGCTGTTCGCCCAAGAAGTGCTCCGGTTGACTCTCTCCCATGCTCTGCTGCGTCGGCTTCTTTCACCGCGTCGGGAATCGTGGTCTGTTCCGTGTGGCACGCCAGAATCAGGATTTGACTAGAGGCCAAGTACAACTCGGAGTCGGTATCAGTTAATTATGGACAAAACCTGTATTGTTGTTGGCAGTGTGAGTTTCTAATTCGGCATTCATAATGACGCTTAGACCCAATCTAGCCTGTCTTTCCAGATAAATCCTGATCTTCCGTGGATGGCAGGCCACTCGGCTTGCACCACTTTTTTCTTCCAAACCGTCTAGAGAATCTAATTAGTAACTCTTGTGTTTCAGATACGTTCGATAAATTCCACCAGTGTCGGGTTGTTGGTATGTTAAGTGCTTTTGAGCGAGAGCTTTAATATTGAGAACGCGATTGGAACAAACTTGTCGCATGTGTTCTTGATTGGATTGCTTCGGATGCGCGCTATTTTAACTCTAGGGACGTTGCTCGCTTAAGTCGTAAGTAAAAATTATATAACATCTATTCTCTTTTGGCCCCGGATGTTTTCCATAGACAAATTGGATCCAAATTATTAGAATGACTTCGGTGTTGGGAACTTTCACAGACCTCTTGACAGGATGCCTCACTTCTGGCATTATACTGAAAATTATTTCACTTTCACGGGAGGGGATTCATCATGGCCGCGGCAAAGGATGACGTTAAAGTAAAGGCGCTGGACATCGCAGTATCGCAGCTTGAGAAGCAGTTTGGACGGGGAACGCTGTTACGGCTCGGGGACGACCACTTCGAGCAGCGGGTGCGCGCGATCACGACGGGTAGTCTATCGATTGACATAGCAACAGGCGTCGGCGGTCTTCCAACCGGCCGCGTGGTCGAGATATTTGGACCGGAGTCCTCGGGTAAAACTACCCTGGCGTTGCACGTCGTAGCGAGCGCCCAGAAGCAGGGTGGCATCGCCTGCTTCATAGATGCGGAACACGCGCTGGATCCTAATTTTGCGAAGAAGATCGGCGTGGACATCGATAATCTTCTTGTCTCTCAGCCGGACACCGCCGAGCAGGCGTTGGAAATTTGCGAGACGCTGGTCCGTAGCAATGCCGTTGA
This sequence comes from Candidatus Hydrogenedentota bacterium, assembly GCA_020848835.1. Taxonomy (GTDB): domain Bacteria; phylum Hydrogenedentota; class Hydrogenedentia; order Hydrogenedentales; family SLHB01; genus JABWCD01. The sequence continues at coordinate 113,387 of JADLHJ010000084.1, read as the reverse complement.
TGTAATCGTCATCGACTCCGTTGCGGCGATGGTTCCCAAGGCGGAAGTCGAAGGCGACATGGGTGACTCGCACATGGGGCTTCAAGCGCGGCTCATGTCGCAGGCTCTCCGGAAACTGACCGCGGCGATTAGCCGTTCGCGCACGCTCGTAATCTTCATTAACCAGATCCGTGACAAGATTGGCGTGATGTTCGGCAGCCCCGAAACAACGACCGGTGGCCGCGCCCTGAAGTTTTACGCGAGTATGCGAATCGACGTGCGCCGTATTGCGACAATCAAGGAACGCGAGCAGGACGTTGGCAACCGGGTCCGTGTGAAGGTTGTGAAGAACAAGCTGGCGCCTCCCTTCCGTCAGGCCGAGTTCGACATTCTTTTTAGCGAGGGTATTTCGAGCGAAGGCGATATTCTCGACTTGGCAGTTGAGGAGAAGCTGCTCCAAAAGAGTGGCGCATGGTTTTCGCTGAACGGAGAGAACCTCGGTCAGGGCCGCGAGAACACACGCCAGTATCTGAAAGACAATCCTGAGGTGAAAGAAAAACTCCGGGCGAGTATCCTTAAGAAGAAGGGTCTCGACTGGCTCGGCAAAGCACCGCTGGATGAACCGGCGGAGACAGACGCGGCCACAGGCAACAACGATAAGTAACCACGACGATCTCCACGATACCTGGGTGCGATCTAGCCGGTCGGCCCAGTTCTGGCTGGTGGTGCTCCTGTTTTTATCGGGCGCCATCGCCGGTGGGACTTTGTTTGCCAAGTACAAGCTTGAAGGCTTGCGCGGCCGGATACTCGAGACGGCCGAGGCGCGGACCGGTACAGACATCAAAGTCTCCTCGATCGCCGCTTTTGGATTGCGAGGACTCCGCGCGGAAGGCGTCGAGCTGTCGCGGCAACTGAACGACGGCTCCCAGGTCGATCTCAAAGTTCCGCTTCTTTATGTATATGTCGATTTGACGGAGTTGCTGTACGGCGACGTCGCGATCGATCGGGTGCAGGTCGAGCGTGCGAGTATCCATATCGTACGCGCGGCGACCAGTGCATCGCCTGATGCCGTCTCGACTTTGGATCGAATGCCGCTTACCCTCCCTCCCATTTCGTTTCGCGTTAAGGGATCGGGCTGCAGCGTGCTCGTTGAGAATGTGGTCGGCGGATCGTCTCTCTCGTTTTCGGATATCGAATTCGACGTAGCAAAATTGCCCGACTCCGATGCACTCTCGGGCTCCATCGAAGGTATCTACGGCGAGGATTCGGCAAAGCGCATTAAGGCTACGACGCGGTACGTGTCGCTCGACGATTTCGATGCCCGCGCGGACCTCAGCAATATTGCGGCATCGGATGTAAATGTCTTTCTGCCTGCCTCAAAACAGTTTGTACTCGAAGGGTCTGTCGCTCCCAGCATACGTATCGAAGGCAAGGCCGACGGAACGGTTGCGCTTTCGCTGGAAACGCCGGTGACGGGATTGCTCGTGCGCAATCAGCCGGAATTTCTGAAGCCCATGACCGGTAGCATTGACGCGCGCGGGCAATACGATCCACGCCAGCGCCTTCTCACCGTCGGAATGACGCAGGCTCGCACGGAAACGCTCAGCGGCGCGGTGAACGGGACCATACAGTTTACGGATGCCTCACCGGCCTTCGATCTCAAATTATCTTCATCTCAGTTGCCACTCATGGACATCCTTAATTTTGCGTTGCAGGACCGTGTCGATCAGTACGGCGAACTAGAATACACGGTAAGTCCTGATGCTGAGGTCTCCATCCATTTGACTGGCTCTGCGGAATCTCCTGCATTTCGCGTCAGCGCGAGCATGTCCGGCGCGGATGCGAGCTTCAAGCCAAAGGACAAGCGTTTTCCCGAAGGCAGCGTGACACTCGGCCGGGTTGATGCGGCGTGGGACTCTGCGACAAAGCAAGCGACAGGCAGTGTAATCGTCGCGGGCGGCACGGTGAAGAAACCGGACATGGGCCTCGAAGCGACCAACATTACCTCCAACATATCACTTGCCGGAAAACGCATCGAGGTCGCTTCGCTCAATGCCACGGCAAAAGACCAACCCATCGTTGCGAGCGGGTGGTACGATATCGAAACGAAGTCGGGTGAAGCGAATGCGGCGGGTGTGCTTGCCGGCATCGGCGACACCAAACTTGCGCAGTCGATCCGTAACGCAGAGATCTCTGGTTCCGCTACTGTGAAAGCGCACGCGAAGTATACGAATGGCGTTGTGGCTTTCGACGGCGACGTGGACGCGTCGCAAACGCAGATTGGCTATCGCTGGTATTTTCTCAAGGCGCCCGGAATTGGCGCCAGCGCACACATCACAGGATCGTTCACGCCCAAGAAGGCCGCAAAGTTTGAGGTTGACGGCATGGTTGCGGGATCTCAACTGAAGGCGACAACGAATCTCGCGTATTCCGGGAAGAAATGGCAACTGAGGGCCGCACATGCTGAAGTGCCAACGTTGGATGTAGTTTCGGTTGGCAAATGCCTGCCTCTCCCCTACACCATCACCGGCGGCAAGGGATCCGGTGGGCGATATGACTGGACGCGCATTGATGGAAAGGCGGACCAAGAATGGTCGGCGACTCTGTCGCTTGCAGTCGATGAGATATCTGTGCGCGCCGAGGGCGCTGCGGCGGCGATCGTTTGCCATGATGTTTTATTAACTGGCGACATGTTGGAAGGCTCGAAGCCAGTCACAAACTTGAAGTTGCACGCCAAACGCGCAACCACGCCATCGTTGCGCGGCGACAAATGGTTTGTGCCGCTTGAACGCGACTGGAAAAAATATCCTGTAACGGACCGCTACTACTCCTACGAGCTTGCGGCGGATTCGCTCGAAGTGCCGCCCTGGTCGGGCACGGAATTCAAGGGCCACGCGTATCAATCGTTGACCGAGAATGGGCTGGACAGCTACAGCGCCAAGGTTGGCGATGGGACGATCGAAGGCAGTTACGTCAGTAATCGCGCGGACAATTCGTACACGACCAGTGCGAAATGGACGAATGTGCCCGCCAAGTACTTCATGGAGCACCTGCGTCAGCCGCAGATGTTCAGCGGCAACATGAACGGCGAAGTGAGCTATACGATGGATCGAGACGATCAAGGCAGCATCGCCGGCAAGGGCCACTTCGACATGGGCGAAGGACAATTCAGCGCGGACTACTTGATCAGCTTGTTCGAACGGCAACTCGCCGGGGACGTGTCGGCGCTGCCGCCCTCGCTGAAGTTTTCCAAACTGCAATCGTCGGTGGAGTTTGAGCGGGACGTGGTCCGCACACCGGACATTCATCTAGAGTCCGACGCAATGGAATTGAACGCGAACGGAGAATTTGTTCTTGATGGAGATATGGATTACACGATTAAAGTAGCTGTGTCGCCGGACGCCGCGGAGCGTATACCGCTGTTGCGCGACAACTTCAATGTGGCTGGCCACAGGCTTGCGCAGGAGGACATCGACCTTGCGTTCAATCTGACGGGGCCAACCTTGAAACCCGTGAGCACGGTTTCCGAAACGCCTCCGGTGCGCGTGACGCTCGTGAGTGGCGCATTGGAGACCGCGCGTGAAGCTTTTCAAGTTATAGATGCTCCTAGAAAAATCCTGTTTGATTTGCTTAAAATTGGTGGCGGGATCGTGGGAGCCAAGAAACAACCGCAAAACGGGAACAAGAACTGAGGAATAATGGAAATTCGTATCGGGAAACCTGGGCGAAGTTGTGCCCTTACGGAAAAGGAATTCCAACACGGCGAGACGGTCGTGTCGGTGATGAAGGTAGAGAACCAGCAACTTGTGCGGCATGACTTTTCCAAACCGGTGTGGGTCGACGATCGAGCAACAGGAGCGATCGCGGTTTGGGAAACGCAATACAGCGATCCTGCGGTGGCCCAGCAAGAACCCGCGGAAAAGTTCTCGCCGTTGCGAAAGATATTCTATGAAACTGCCGAGTCGGAAGACCGGGTTCAGATCGCGAAGGCGTATCTCGCAGCGCAGTTGTTGCGGCGGCAGAAGGTGTTTCGTCTTGTAAAAGAGTCGGACGATACCGATGGCGAGATGCGCGTGGCCCTGTTTATGGATCGCATCGGTAACCGGCTTGCCGAGGCGCGCGACCCGCAGCTTACCTATGCGGAAATGGAGGCGGGGCGCGTGCAATTGATGGAAGAGCTTACCGCACTCGAAGCCGCAAGCGAGCCGGCAGCGGACGAAGCGCAGGATCAACAACCGATAAAGGAGGCGCAGGGTAGTTAGATGGCGCCAAAAGGAGTACAGAGTTCCGGGTTCAGTCAGGAGCAGCGGCTGTGGGTGATACTGGCGTTGCTGTGCATCGCAGTAGTCAGTTTCGCCGCGGGCATTCTCGTGAACAAGATTCAGTCGAAGCCGGAATCGATGGCATCGGTTGAAAAAGGTCAGGTAGAGCCGCTGCCTACGGGTAAGGAATCGTCCAACACGAAGACCGTTGCGGCGCCGCCGAAGCGCAATGAGGCGAAAACCGCTGAAGGCGAACAGGTCTCCCCCGCTCCTGTGAAGCTTCCGGATAGTAAGGGCGATACCGTAACGACGACGCGGCAGGTCACGGCACGCGACGTAACGTCGCAGTCCGTGCCTGCGCCGCCTCCGATTAAGGAGAATCAGGCCACCGCGAAGGAATCGGAAACGACGAAGGCCATGGTGGAACCTGCGGTCACGTCGCCAGCACCCGCTGAGCAAAAGCCAGCGCAAACGGCCATGCAGACGACGACCGCTCCCGTGACTACTGCGCCGAAAGTGGCCGACTCGCCGCTGGAGGATATTAACGCGCCGGCTGCGCCAGAACCCGCCGCTCCCGCCGCTCCAGCGTCCGCGCCTCCTGACACCGCAGCACCCGCGGGAGCGTTCACAATACAAGTCGGATCGTTCGACACGATGGCAAACGCCGAGAAGTTTAAGAGCAACGTCGAACGAAAGAGCGACTACGAGGTCGTGTTGCATCCCGCGAAAGATGGCAAGGTTGTGAAGGCGTGCGTCGGTAAGTACGACACGAAAGAAGCTGCGGCGAAAGAACGTGTGGAACTCGATCGCGTCAAAGATTTCAAGGGCTGTTTTGTGAAGGCGTTGAGCGAACTGTGATACGCGGAAGGGAAAGTGTCGCATGAAAATTGCGGTGATTGGTCCGGGGGCGATGGGTTGCCTCTTTGCGGCGCGGCTTGCGCGCTCGGGGTGCGACGTGACGCTGGTGGACCACAAGCAGGAACGTGCGGCGCGTTTGAACGCGAGTGGCATTCTTGTTGAAGGCGCGGACGGCACGATTGAGACGAAACTGAAAGTCGTAACGAATGTGCCGAACAATTGTGAGCTAGCGATTGTGCTGGTAAAGGCGCACTCAACGATCCATTTGAATCTGAACAGCCGCACGCCCGTGTTATCGCTTCAAAATGGTCTGGGCAACGTTGAGACCCTGTGCTCGCTGATCGGTAGTGCAAACTTGCTGGCCGGCGTGACTTCGGAAGCAGTTACGCAGCTCGATGAAGGCAAGGTGAAGCATGTTGCGTCGGGTGCCACGCGATTTGGCGCGTGGACGACGTGCCCGACGGGGCCTGCGATGAAGGCGTTGACGGGTGCGGGTTTCTCGGTTGAACTGACCGAATCGCCGGGCCAGGTGATTTGGGAAAAGGCGGCGGTGAACGCGGGGATTAATCCCGTGACGGCGTTGTCGGGCGTCAAGAATGGTTTGCTCGTGGAAGTACCCGAATTGCGGCAGCTCATGCGCGATCTCGTTGTCGAAGCGGTGAAGGTTGCCGCGACCGAAGGCTATCGTTTCGAGAACAGCGTCGTGGAAGTCGCTGAAAAGACGTGTACCGATACCGCAGAGAACATCTCCTCCATGTTGCAAGACGTGCGCTCCGGCCGCACCACGGAAATCGACGCGTTGAGCGGCGAGATCGTGCGGCGCGCGCAGTTGTCCGCATTGCCCACGCCGCGCACGCGCGTCGTGTGGCAATTGATCAAGGGTATCGAGCGGCGGTGAAACGTCCCGAACTCGATTACTCGAACCCTGTTCCCTTTACGCTCCGCCAGCGAATCTCCCTCACTATAGCGTCCCACCTTGTTGCACTTTTGATGCGCGTGATCTGCGGTACGTGTCGTGTGGAGATTCGCAATCCGCAGCATTTCACGCAAGCACAGGAACGCAACGGCGCAGCGTTGCTGTTGTTTTGGCACGAAGTAATTCCGCTTGCTGCGTGGCGCTACCGCGGGACGGGCATCCATACGTTGACCAGCTATAGCTACGACGGTGAACTGGTGGCGCGGGTTGTGGGCCATCTGGGTATTGGCGCGTTGCGGGGTTCATCGAGCCGCGGCGGCAGTGACGCGATGCACCGGATGTCAACGGCGCTGTCGCAAGGTGTTTCCGTGATATTTACTCCTGATGGGCCTCGTGGTCCGCGCCGAGAAATGAAGGCAGGTGCGGCGGTGTTGAGCATGCGCACGAAGATGCCGGTGATTCCGAACGCTTTTGCCGTGACACGGTGCTGGCGGATGAGATCGTGGGACAAGATGGTGATTCCAAAGCCCTTCTCCACGATTGTTTGTGAATACGGCGATCCGGTGGCTGCGTTTGAATGTGACGATGAAGCGGCAATCGAGGCAAAGCGCGCCGAACTCGAGCAAGCGATGGTAGCCCTGCAAGAGCGGCTTGATCGCGAAGTGTCTGGTGGCACCGCTAATTAGTGTTTGCAAGTTCCGCGTGACGGCGGCGGAGTTGGCCGCAGGCGGCGTCGATGTCCTGGCCTTTTTCTTTCCGGAGCGTTGCGGAGATATTCGCTTGTTCAAGGGCGTCGCGGAAGGCCTCGCAGCGATCGCGGGGCGGTGGCGTGTAGCCGAGACCGTGGACGGGGTTGTAGGGGATCAGGTTTACGTGGGCCTTCAAGCTCCCCGCTAGCGCGATGAGTTCTTTCGCGTCCTGCATCGAGTCATTCACGCCGTCTAACAAAGTCCATTCAAAGGTGATTTGACGATTGGTCTTATCGAGGTAAGTTCTGATCGCGTCCTTCAGTTTCGCGATCGGATACTTGCGGTTTAACGGAATTAGTTCCGAACGTTTCTCATCATTGGCGGCATGCAGCGATACGCTGAGGCGTACTTGCCAGTCTTCATTCGCGAATTGCTCGATGCCTCTTACTTCGCCGACCGTGGAAACGGTAATGCGTCGCGCGCCGATACCCAGGCCGTCTGGCGACATCAGCAGGCGAATGCTTCTTACGGTTGCATCGTAGTTGCGGAAGGGTTCGCCCATTCCCATGTAGACGATGTTGGGTGTCCTCTCCCCCATGTTTTCGTCCGTGAGCAGGTAGAGGGCTTGCTCGACAATTTCGCCGGGGGTGAGATTGCGTGTATAGCCGGAGTGGCCCGTGGCGCAGAAGGAACATTTCACGGCGCAGCCGACTTGCGTGGAGAGGCATAGTGTGACGCGGTCTTTTTCGCGAATCAGCACGGACTCTACGGTCTCGCCGTCCGAGAGTTTGAAGAGCGCTTTCTTAGTTCCCGTAGCACGAGGCGAGGTGGACATGCTGGCCAGCTGCAGTTGGCCGGCGGCGCAAGATTCGTGCAGGCGCGTGCGCAGGTCCTTCGATAAATCCGTCATGCGGTCGAAGTCAAAGATTTTTTTCTGGTGAATCCAGCGGAATATCTGTTTGCCTTGGAAGGGCTTGATGTTGAGCCGTTCGGCGATTTCCGTTGGATTCAGATCTGTGAGCAAGATTTTCATTGTCCGGGTGGGCACTCGAAGTAAAACTCGTTATCGGGAATTCCAATGTTCACACGTAGATTACGAAGCGCGAACTCCACATGGGTCGATTCGCCGGGGAAGTCTGCCACAACTTGCGTGGGTATGCGCACGCCGTTCAGGTCCTGGTAGTCGCGCATTGTAGTATCACTCAACGGGACGCCCGTCGCATCGTTAAGCACGTTGTGGACGATGCGCCACGGTTTACCCTGTACAACAATTTGCCGGCGCAAACCATTCTGCATTTTGACTGAGAGCGTGGCTTCGCCGGTTTGGGCGTCAGCGGATTCAAGAGCAAAGTTCTCTGGCGTTACGACTGTCCAGTCGATTGGGCTGAACATTTCGTGGGCGATGTCTGCGGGAGCAACCGGAAAAGGCGCGTTGGCGATATCGCTTGCTTCGGAACTGCAGAAGTAGCGGTCATCGACGTCGTTCTCCGGCGGAAACTCGATGAGGAACTCGGGTCCCCGGCTCTTAAGTTCGAAGAGGGTCATGTTGGCGGCATTGCGTCCGACGACGCGGAGGTCGGCGGGTTTGCGATAGACAACAGAACCGTTGGTGAAGCGCTGCACGGATTTCAACTTGGGTGACGTCAATGTAAAGGTCGTGGCGGCACGGAAGTCCTTCAGAGCATCGTCGTTCGCGCGGAGGTCGGCGATGATCTCAGCAATAACGGGCGACTCACTTGCAGGCTCAGTCAAGACTACCTCCTGCGTCCTGCCGGATGTCTTGCAGGCCGAAAGCAGCAGGCAGAGCATGCCGGCCGCCCAGCGCGCACAATATTTTGAGGCGGGTAACGGGATGCTCATTGAGCTCTACCCTATTGCCCAGCGCGTTGCACTTTTGCGGGGCGCGCAAGTATTTGGAAACCAGGGCTGTGGCCGTTGCACGTGAATGGGAATCAAGGGGTAAATTATTGACAAATTGCGCATAAGTTATTTTAGCGTATTTAGTTGGGGAATGTCGATGTCTTTCATGCCGTCGCCGGCCTAGACCGCGCAAACGCGCAATACCGGACCGAATCCAGCATTCGGATTTTGGTGCCGTGAGCCAAAGACTTTTTGGTAATTCACTTGAACCAAGCTAGTTTGTATGTTAGACTTGCGAGCCTTTTGGAACAATAATTCCCAGTTGCCGCTGGCGGTTTTGTGAGCCGGGCGGGTTACGGTCAGGAGTCAGGTCATGTCGCGTGTTTGTGAGTACAGCGGGAAGCGCCCGCAGATTGGTAAGCGGGTCATTCGCCGCGGTAAGGCGAAGCGCGAGGGCGGTATCGGTCAGAACGTGACGGGCATTTCGACGCGCCGTTGGAAGCCGAACCTCCAGAAGATCCGCGTAATTGATGAGAACGGCACGGTGAAGACGATTCGCGTGTGCGCGCGGTATATCAAGGCCGGCAAGTTTGTGAAGGCCACGAAGGGTTTGAAGCGTAAGAGCGCGTAAGAAAGATTTACCGCGAACGAACGCAAAGTACACAAGTAAATCGAACTCAAGTTTGAGATTAATAAAAACCGCCGGTCAGCTCTTGGTTGACCGGCGGTTTCGTTTTAATGAGTTGTACTACACCACGGGCGGGACGCCCGTGCCCCCTTGCTGCCGCCCTTCGGTTGGCGAAGACCGCGTAAACGTGGAACTCCAAACCTAAGACGATTTCGCGAGGCGTCTTTTCGCGGTTATGCTGCTGGGGCGTCGGGTTTCGCTTCGCCTTCGGGCTTCTCGCTGGGGGCGTCTTCCTTCGGTGCTTCACCTTCCTTGGGTGCTTCTTCGGACTTTTCTTCTTTGGTGGGTTCTTCCGCTCCGATCTCTTTTGCTTCCTCACCAGCGGCGGGGGCTTGCTTGGCGACTTCGAGGACGTCGGAGGCGGGAACGACTATGGCGATCATGTTTTCATCGCCACCGCCGAACATACTCATTCCACCGTCTCCACCGCTCTTGATTCGGCGCATGACGCAGAGTCCGATGGCATCGCCATCGACCGAAAGCGCAGGGCTGCCGAGGGAGGTTTGCGTGGGGTCTTTGCCCATGACGTAGAAGGTGCGCGGGCGTTCAACGATTGCAGAGACGCGCTCGATGGAGACGGCGTGTTTGCGGCTGGCGACGCGACCGAGGCGTGTGATGGTGATGATTGGATCCAGGAGGCCGGGCGTTGCGCCTTTCGTGAGGTCGATTGCCGGCAAAGGATTCTTCGGGGTCTCAGTCGGACGGATGAAGGCAAGATCGAGATCGCGATCGCGCAATACGACCTGGGCCGAAATTTCGGTGCCGTCGTCTTGCAGAATTTTAAGATCGCCGATGGAACTCTTTACTTCAAAATCTTCGCGAGATCCCATCATGTCTTCGAACATGCCGGAGGGATCGGTTTCGTTTAGCGACATTACCGTGAGGCCCGAAGGATCGATAATTGTCCCGGTGGCTTCAGTCTTTATCTCCTCTTCGCGTGAAGGAAAGTTTGGCATTGACATCTGCATCTTGATGACGATGCGGACCGTAACCACGCTGGCCTTGCTTTTTTCGAGCACGGCCCGGCCTTTGTCCGCCAAGTCGTCTGCGGACGCGAGGAACGCTATCGCGCAGGCGACGGTCAAAGCAGCAACACGGGTAATACGATGGAGCATGATTATTCCTTTCCAGCAGCGGGCGTTGCGTCCCACTTGGGTTCAAATTCGAGGAACATGGTGTAGATGCCGCGTTCGACCTGGAACACCGCGTTCTTGGCCTTTGCGTCTTTGAGTTCTTTCATCTTGTTCTCGACGCCATCCACATTCATTATTGGCGTCGAATCGATCTTAACGATGAGATCGCCGGTGTCCATGTTGGCGACTGCGGCCCAACCGCCGGGTTCGATTTTGGAGACGAGCGCGCCGGCCTTGTCCGCCGGCCATTTCTCCTTCACTTTATCTATGAAGGTGATATCGCGGACTTTGAACTCGAAGTCGATGTCTTCGTACTCCTTCATTTCGCGCGTGGCCCGTGGCGACGCGGTGAGTTCGACGGGAATCGTCGTCTTCTCCGTACCGCGCAGTACGCTGAACTCGGCTTTAGTGCCGATCTTGTATTGACGCACGAGTGCGGCGAGCTCTTCGTAGTCTTCTGGAGCGGCCGCTTCAAGCGGTTCTCCATCGACTGCATAGATTAAGTCGCCCACTTTCAGGCCCGCTGTTTCGGCGGTTGTGCCGGGATAAACCTGCGTGATGCGGAAACCTTTGAGATCGGGATTGCCGATTTGATTCGCAACGTCACGCGTGATGACTTGGGTATCGACTGCGAGCCAGGCTTTTTCTACATCTTTGCCGGGCGCGGGCGGTTCAGCGATGCCGACTTTTACGACCGTCTGCAGTCGTGCGACCTTGCGCTCGAACTCAACGAGCACGGGTACTGGGTCTTTCTGATCTTTCAGGAGCGTTGTCGTGAAGGCAATCAGTTCGTCCATGTTTTTAACGGGCTGTCCGTTCACGGCGACGATGACGTCCTGGCGGTTAATCTCCGGCTTTGCCGTGCCAGTGGGGCCGCCGGGGCGAACTGAAGTGACGAGTACGCCGTCTGTGGTGTCGCGTTTCATTTCGCGGGAATTGACGAAGGAGACGTTACGGACGGTCATCCCCCACTCTTTTATTTCGTCTTGTTGGGGCTCGACTTCTTCGTAGCGTTTCGGTGTGACGGTGATGGTTTGCTCTTTGCCGTCGCGTAGAACGATTGCATCGACTGGCTTGTCGATAGGCAATGCGGCGATGGTGCCGTTGAGCAAGGGCATCTGCTCCTCGAAGCGCACGTTGATGTCCTGGCCGCCGATGTTTAGCAGCAGATCACCTGCTTTGAATCCGGCGGCGTCCGCGGGTGAACCCGCGATTGCGTTGCGCACGAGCACGCCACGCGAATGCAGGTGCGATTTAAGTTGGGGCTGGAGCGAAAGGCCGAGCCATGCGCGATCGACGGTAGCGCTTGCAATGAGCTTGCGCGCGACGTCTTTCGCGGTGTTGCCGGGGATTGCGCCGCCGAGGCCGATGCTGATTTCGTTGACGCCGATGATTTGGCCGCGCAGATTCACGAGCGGGCCGCCGGAGTTGCCGGGATAGATTGGCGCGTCGTGACCGATCCAGCGTACGAGAGATCCTACGTCCTCACCGTCGAGGGTGAGCGAGCCGAAGCGTCGCGAAGGAAAGACGAGTTCGGTGTTGCTGACAATGCCTTGCGTCACACTTTGCGAGAGCGACAGCGGACTGCCCATTGCAAGGACAATGTCGCCGACGTTGAGTTCGGCGGAGTCACCGAACTCCGCAGTCGGAAAGATGCGGCCGGGTTCGCCGCGAAGTTTGATGATGGCTATGTCGGTTTGCGGGTCTTTGCCGATAAGGTCGGCTTCGATCACTTCTTTCGTAGCGAGAGTGCAGAACATGCGCGTGGCATGGCCCGCGACATGATGGTTGGTAACGACGTGGCCTTCACCGGTGATGATCGTGCCGCTACCGCTGGCTTCGTATTTTTCTTCACGGCCTTCGTTGTAGTCTGTCCACACGACGCCGATGCGAACGAGCGCGGGCTTCACTTTTGCGATCGACACATCGACTGCGGAGCGGACGGAATCGGGGATATCTTGCGCGGATGACAAAGTAGCGATAAGTAGGAATGCGAATAGAGCAGAAACAGAACGGGACAGCATATACGATTACCTCACTTGCGTTTTTGCTCGGAGCGGGTGGGCAGCGCCGGGGGGTCCATAATCGGCTATTGCACCTAGGCAAGATTATGGGGCGCGGCGGGGGCGGATTCAAGCGGCGGCGGCGAATTGCCGCCTCGGCAAGCCTACTAATCGCTTTTTTATATGATTTTTTGGTGGGATCACCGTTAGGAGAAATGGCTACGGGCAAGGTTTAGGCCAGAAAATCGTGGACGCGATTTAATGAATGACTTCAAGCTTCCAATAATCACGGAGCCGCAAATACCGCCCAAAGTATTGACGATGGACGAGTATCTGGAGTTCGTCGATTTCAATCTTCAAAACACGTTTGACCGCGCAGCCTATGAGAAGTGGAAAGAGTTGTTGTCTGTCAATGTGCGGTTTTCCCTCGAATAGCATCGACCATTCACGGCAGTCAGTTTTCGGGGTTTCCCTTAATCAGGGGTGATTAGCGCGTGGCGGCGGGCTATATAACCTGCGATGACGCCGTGTGTGGGTGAAAAGAGTGCGGCGAAGAGGAAGAGTGCGCCGCTTACCGTTGCGATGGCGCCTGCGATAGAACCGTCGATGAGCCATGCGAGCCAGTAGCCGCCGATGGCGCTGAGGATGCCGATGATGACGGAGTAGATCAGCATGCGGGAGAGGCGGTCAGTGAGAAGATAAGCGGTGTTGGGCGGGACGATGAGCATGGCGACGACGAGAATCGCGCCGACGCTTTCGAATGCGCCGACGGTGGTGAATGACACGAAGCCCATGAGAAGGTAGTGCCACAGGGTGACGTTGATGCCGAGGGCGGCGGCCATTTCGGGATCGAATGAAGTGAGCTTGAGTTGTTTGTATCCGAGGGTCACGAAGATAAGATTTGCGATGGTGATTGCGCCCAGGATCCAGACGGCGCGCGGGCCCATGTCGGTGTCGCCGATAAGCCAAACGTCCCAAGGCGAAGACGCGATTTCGCCGTAGAGGACACATTCGGCGTCGAGGTCAACGTGACCGGCAAATGCGGAGATGAGTATCACGCCGACGGCGAATAGCCAGGTGAAGGTGACGCCGATGGAGGCATCGGGCTGGAGTCTGCCGTGGCGTTCGAGTGCGTTGGTGGCGAACGCGGTGAGAATGCCGAGCGTACCTGCGCCGATGAGCATGGGAATTGGCGCGCGGCTTTGCGTGATCAAGAATGCGATGACGATTCCGGGGAGTACGGAATGGCTAATTGCATCGCCCATCATCGCTTGTTTGCGCAGTACGAGGAAACATCCGACGAGCGCGCAGGCCGCGGACGCAAGCGAACCGATGAGTATAATCCAGAGATCGTTGCTCATATTGCTCTGCCTGGTTCGAGCGCGGGCGGGATGCGTTGCGCATGGGGGTCTTCACCGGGATCGTTGAGTGAAGCGACGAGGCGCGCTTCGAGCTCGGGCGTAATGATGTGCTCGATTTCCTCGGCGTCGTCGTGGACGTGATCGGGCGCGAGTTCGAGTTTTCGCGTGAGATAGACCTCCCACAAGCGGTGCAGGCGCGTGAGGCGCGCGCCACGGGCTACGCCTTCCGGCGTTAGCGCGAACATTCCTTCCGCGGGCTCCTGAACGAGGCCACGCGCGATGAGGCGATCTAGCGTGCGTTCCGCAGTCATCGTGTTCATCGAACGAAATTCGAGCAGCGTCGCAATGGAGCTGGTCTTCGTCATGTCGTTGTGGCGTTCGCCCAAGACGTAGAGCGTGCGAATGATGTTTTCTTCGGTGGTCTTCCGGCGGATGCGGCGGAGTTGAAGCATGTGCGCGAGCATTCCGCGGCGCGGCGCAAAGAGCAGCGAAACTGTGAAGACGACAGTTGCGGCTACGACCATCCACGGGCCCGTGGGCATGCGCGGGCCGAGGTAGCTGATGTAGGTGCCGATGGCGCCTGCGATCGCGCCGAATGCACCGGAGAGTATAATCATCTTGCCGAGATTGTCTGTCCAATACCGTGCGGACGCCGCGGGCGTGACGAGCATTGCCGCCATCAGTACTACACCGACTGCTTGTAGCCCAATTGCAACGGCGAGAACAGTGAGTGTGGCGAGCGCGGTTTCGATGACGCGCGTGGACAGGCCTATGGAGAATGCGAAACCGGGATCGAAGGATACGAGTTTGAATTCTTTGTAGGCCAGCGCCACCGCAGCGAGCATAAGTAGGCCCGCTATGGCGAGTGTCCACACATCGCGATCAAGCATGGAGGATGCCTGACCGAATAAAAATTTGTCGAGGCCTGCTTGTGCGGCGTTGCCGCTTTTTTGGATGTAGGTGAGTAGGAGGATACCGAGTCCAAAGAATACTGAGAGCACCATGCCTAGAGCGCTTTCGGATTTGACGCGCGTGTAGCGCGATATCAAATCGATGGTAATTGCGCCGATCCAGCAGGAGATGGTTGCGCCTGCGAGGATAACAACGGGGTTCTTTGTGCCGGTAAGGATAAACGCGACGCACACGCCCGGCAGCGCGGAGTGCGCTAGCGCATCGCCCAGTAGCGCGCGTTTGCGCAGGAGCGCGAAGCAACCAATTACGCCGGACGTCAAGCCAAGCAAGACGCAGCCCGCGAAAATGAGCCGGATGTTTGTATCGCGAAAGGTGAAGAAGTCCAGCCACGGCGGGAGCGCGGCGGGTGCGGATGCGAGTATTGCGCCGGCGGTGTTCATCCTCGCGCGTTCCACTGTTGCTTGCGGAGCTTCTCCCCCACTTCGGTCAGTAGGTTTAGGCGGCCTCCGTAGGTCTTGTTGAGGTTCTCGGTTGTGAATGTCGTTTCGACGGGACCAAACGCGATCATGCGCAGGTTGAGGAGCATGACGGAATCGAAATACTCGGGAACCGATTGAAGATCATGGTGCACAACCGCGACTGTGCAACCTTGTTCGCGGAGTTCGCGAAGCAACGTGACGATCGCTTTTTCCGTTGCAGCATCGACACCAGCGAAGGGTTCGTCCATGAGGTACACACGGGTCTGTTGCGCGAGTGCGCGCGCCAGGAAGACACGTTGTTGCTGGCCGCCGGAGAGCTGGCTGATCTGGCGGTTGGCAAATTCGAGCATGCCAACTTTGTCGAGACAGTGCCGTGCGATTTCCTTGTCGCGTTTGCGGGGACGCCCGAAGAGCGGCAGGTGGCCATAGCGTCCCATGAGTACGACGTCAAGCGCGGTGGTCGGGAAATCCCAATCGACGGATTCGCGTTGCGGGACGTAGGCCACTAGTTTGCGCACGCCGTTAGCGGGTTTACCGAAGATGGTGACGTTGCCCGATGCCAGCGGAACGAGGCCGAGGATCGCTTTGATAAGCGTGCTCTTGCCGGCGCCGTTGGGGCCGCAGATCGCGATGAGGTTGCCTTCGGGGAATTTTACGTCGACGTCCCAGAGCACGGGGCGGTGCCGGTAGGCGACCGTGAGATCGTGTACTTCAATCGGGACGGGTTTTGTTGTGTCGGTCATGGTTATTTCAACGCGTCCGCAATGGTGTCGGCGTTCTTGCGGACCATGCCGATGTAGGTGCCCTCGGGCGTGCCGTCCGCACCCATGGCATCGCTGTAGAGTTGGCCGCCGATCTTCACGTTGCCGCCTTTGCCTTCGACGCCACGGACGAGGGCCTCGATCGATTTCGGCGAGATGGATGACTCGACGAAGACCGCTTTGATCTTGCGTTGGACAATGACATCGACGAGGCGCGTGAGGTCTTGCGCGCCGTATTCGGCGGCGGTGCTGATTCCTTGCAGGCCCATGACCTCGATGTCGTAGGCGCGGCCGAAGTAGCCGAAGGCGTCGTGGGCGGTGACGAGGACGCGCTGCTCTTTTGGGATCTCGGCGATGCGTTCACGCACGTAGGCGTCGGTATCCTTGAGCTTCGCGAGATAGTCTGTTGCGTTCTTTTCGAAGTCGGCTTTGTGCGCCGGGTCAGCTTCGATGAGCGCGTCGCGAATGCGTTCGGCGGCGTGCGACCAGAGCATGACGTCGAACCACACGTGCGGGTCGTGTTGGCCCTGGAACTCAGAGGGTTCGCGAAGTTGATCTTCCGGAATCGATTCTGTGACTTGTACGGTATGCACTGAACGCGCCATTTTTACGAGCACGTCTGCCATTTTCCCTTCGAGGTGAAGGCCGTTGTAGAGGATGAGATCGGCGCTGGAGAGGCGTTCGAGGTCGCCTTGCGTAGCTTTGTAGAGGTGCGGGTCAACGCCGGGGCCCATGAGACCGATGACTTCCGCGTGAGGACCGGCGATAGTTTTGGCAACATCCGTGATCATTCCAATCGTGCACGTGATCTTGAGCGGGCCTGTGCGGACTTTGGATGTGTTGGCTTTCGCGCCGTCGCTTGCGGGGGCGTTGTCGCAGCCAATCGCAATCAACGCAGTAGCAACGACAGTTGCCATCAATAGCCTAAAGGAAAGAGTCTTCATTTGTTTTCCTCTTCCTGTTTCCAGGTGGATGCGTTGATACTGTTTTGTTTCAGGTAGGCAGCGAATTCAGTAAGACGTTTGTAGACTTCATCGTCCAGAACGTGTTCCATGCGGCACGCATTTTGGTCGGCGCGATCAGCGGCTACACCGAGAATGGATTCAAGAAACTCTGCTAAAAAACGATGACGTGCTTCGACAGAACGGCCGATCTGCTCGCCTTCGCGGGTCAATGTCACATAGGAATACGGATCGTAGTTCACAAGACCGGATGCACTGAGTTGTTTGAGGGCTGTAGTAACGGAGGATTTTGTCACGCCGAGGGCTTGAGCAATATCGCGGGAGCGGGCCACGCGGTTACGTGTGGTGATTCGGAAGATTGCTTCTAAATAGTCCTGCGCACTGGCGCTTACAGGTCCTTCGAGCATGGTTGCAGTCATGGTCGTTTACCTCAGCAGACATTACTAAGATTGTACGGATAATCTAACTTTGTGTCAAGCGGCTAATGCGAATGGGTTTCAAATTTTCGCTCTTCACGTTACGCACTTTTCTATCGTCAATTGCAGCGACACCTGCCCTCCACAAACGCGACGCGAGTTTGTAAATAACATTAAATAAAGGACTTAAGTGCATTCTAAGTTGTGATAATTGAGAAAGGGATTCATCGAGTCTTTCCGTGGGTACAGTATTGGAGCCGACAGTAGACGAGGCGGTTTTTCTGAAAAGGGAAGATTTCAGAGTGGAATTCGGGGAAAAAGACAATTGACACGCTGAATGGTTTTCAGCATTTGCAGAACATACATTTGCATGTTACAATCTGGGCGCAGGTAAAGCGTACGGATCGACTTACCGAGCAGTCAATTCGTATTGTGTGGCTGAGCCTGTGCAGGTAGACAGTAGTCGACCCCGACGGCTACTGTCTCTTATTTTTGTGTGGCGTTCGTTTTGTCTCGCAGATAGACAGTTCTTTTCCTTCTTCACGTTTTGAACGCCCCGAAGCGTTCTCTCTTTTCCGATCCCCGAATCGAAAGTCTTCTACTTAAGTCAGCGGAGAGGCGAGCGACCGAAGCTTCCTGGCTGCAGTTACTCTTGGGGAAGGAGTGACTTGAGGTAGACTTGTAACGTAAGGCCTCTATCACTCGCCTCTCCGACCTGAGCAGCATCCACATCGTCCCGAACGACATGGACTAAGACGGTTCAACTGTTTTTTTGTCTGGCACGACGCATTTGATATCCACGTCCGAAAGTTCACTGCCGCCCGATGAGTAGTTGGGGACGAGTCGAATTTCCAGCGAAGTCGCGTCGGTCACCGGTGAATCCATAGGGACATCGAGTGAAAAACCCTCGGCGTCCTTAAACTGATTTCCTTCAATCTTCTTGTGCATGATTGGAGCACCGCTGGCTTCGGACGACACATACAGGTCGTAGGCACAATAGCTTGTTACATTTAGTCCGGGTTGCGGTTGCCAATATAGGCGCAGCGCGGTCACTTCTTTACCGTAGGTGTTGACCATGTAGACCAAGCGCGCGGGCAGTTCGCCAGAGGGTGCCTTCACTTGGAGACGTTTGGCGAACGCGTTTTCGGACAACGGATCGGGCATGATGCGTCGAGCCCAGGCATTGACGGATTTTGCATCAACCAAGGAGGGCTCGGTAAGCGAACCGCTTGCCAGCACGCGGACCTGTTCGCCCCTTTCCAACGCGCGGAAGTCATTGCCCTTTTCAACCTGCACTTCGCCGCGCTCTACGGTAACGGTGGTTTCGTCGTTCAGATGAGAAACGGCGAAACAAGTGCCAAATACGGTAACGTCGCCGCGCGGCGTGTGAACCTTGAAAAGCTTACTACCGTCACGGCTGACGTCCAGCCATATCTGGCCGAATTCGAGCGTAATTTCTCGAGCGTCCTTTATAAGAACCCGCGACGAATCGCCGATCTTAAGGGCGGTTGGCCCGGTTAACGCGATCATGATGCTGCTGCCGCTACGCGTGTCAAAGCGATCGCCGCGCAATACGTAGTTCTGCAATTCCGCCGGTTGTACTTCAGGCCCATTGCCGGGCGCGTGGTCTGTAGACCCACGTGCCTGCGTAACCATTCCGACGCTGGTTGCGGTGGCGAGTTCGTTCGCGTCTGTGGAGTTGTAGCTGTAATTGAGGATGAGCGCGACGAATACGAGAATTGCGGCGGCGGCGACAGGCATCAGTCTGCCGACGATACCCCATAAAGTGCGTGGATTCTTGGCGCGTTGATTAATGAGGTCAACAACGCTGTCCGAATCGCGCGGCGTGACTTCCATCAAGGGAAGGTGCGTGAGTATCCGGCTACGCAACGAGTGACTGAGGCGGTCTTCGGAAAACACGGTGAAGAGGATGGCGTTGGTGCGCTGCTGCTTTTTTAGAGAATCACGGCACACACCGCAATCTTCGAGGTGTTGCTCAAAGATTACGCGGTCGGAATCGCCCAATTCGCCGTCGATATAGGCTTGGAGGGTCGATTCTATTCGAGTGCACGAAACCAATTTTTTCCGCCTTCGTTTGCGTCGCTCTGGGCGATCAAGCTGTCTCTCAACTTGCGTACGGCGTACTGCAGAATGCCGCGGACTTCGTCTTTCGACTCGCCCGTAAACTCGCTAATTTCCTCGTAACTGAGCTCCTGCAAGTAGCGGAGCACGATCGGTAGCCGGTATCGCTCCGGAAGCGCCTCGATCGCGCGGTGTACTCCTTCGTACAACTCGCTACGCTCGGCGACGTTTTCCGGTCCGGGCCGGTGGTCTTCAATTGCTACGGGCCGCTTGTATGGGAGCGGCGTTTCGGCGGCGATCCGTTTTGCGTGTTTGCGCAACCAGTTGGCCGCAGTCCGGCACGTGATTTCTTTTAGCCAAGGGCCGAACTTGCTGGGGTCGTTCAACCGGCGAAGGTGGCGGTAGGCCTCGAAAAATGAGTCCTGCATGACATCTTCGGCGGCGCCGTGCCGGCCGACGTAGTAATACGCGGTAGCGTACACCGCGCCCTGGTAGTGCTCTACCAAGCGGCCGTAGGCTTGGGTGTCCCCCTCCAGACAGAGGTACACCAACTGTGCATCTTCAAACTGCATAGTGGTGATTAGTTCCTGTCTTTATAGGGTAAGTCCAAAACCCGAGCGACTCTTAAACTGTCATATACAAAGTGGCACTCAAAGTGATTGCTTCCACAGTGTGCTCCATTTTGGAACTGTGGGTATTTTCCTACCATTTATCCGTTGTTTCTCTGATAAATATTCCGTACAATCTCGCACTTTCACGTAAGGTATTGCGAAATAGGTTGTAATAATAGCCGTAAACCGTGACCGAAAAGTCCGCAGTCGCGGAGTTTCAACTCAGGGGGCCAAGTCCTGTACACGTTTTCCATCATCATCCCTGCCTACAACGAAGCGCAGTACCTTCCCGCAACCATTGCCGCAATTCGGCAGGCCGAGCAAGCCTTGGGGGAACCGGTAGAAATCATCGTTGGCGACAATGTGAGTACTGATGCTACTGCATCGGTAGCCAAATCGCTTGGGGCCAAGGTTGTGCCGGTCGATATTCGGTGCATCTCCGTGGTCCGTAACCGAGCGGCCGAGCAAGCGACTGGGAAGTACTTGGTGTTTGTGGATGCGGACGATCACATGTCGCGCAATATGCTGGTTGAGATTCATCGCGTCATGGAGGCCGGCAAACATATCGGCGGGGGTGTGGCTAGGACGCGTTACGATCGCCGTTCTTGGGGGATCGAATTTACGCACGGATTGGTGCAGACGGGATTGTCGTTCACGGGTATCTCGATGTTCCTGTTTTATACGACACCGGAGGCATTCTGGACTTCGGGTGCGTTCGACGCCGACTTGCTCTGCACCGAAGATTACGATTTTGCACGCCGCTTGCAGGCTTTGGGCAAGAAGCGCGGATTGAAATACAAGAACCTGCGCACGGCACACCTGGTAAAGTCATCGCGCAAGTTCAACGAGTTTGGCGATTGGGGCGTGTTTACGCGTCCTGTGCTGGCGATTTCGGCGATGTTTGCGAGCAAGAAGGCGGCGCATACGATTTGGTACAAGCCGCGGCGCCAAGGCAGCTCTGAAGTGGTGCAAATGCCGCAAACTCCTGCCGCTACAGATACAGAAGGCGAGCGGACGAGCGCCGCGTAATTTTCGCGCCCATCACGTTGTCTAATTTTTTGAGCCGAGCTCCAACTCGGCTCTTTGTTTTCCTGCCGGTATTGACACTTCCATCAAGCGCATGACAAGGTGAGTCATGCCTGCTTTGCTTGAGTCAAAATCGATTAAAGACTTTGCTGCCTCGCTGGGATTTGATGCGTGTGGCATTGCGCGTGCCGATGATGCTATTGATCCGGACAATCGGCTTGGTGCGTGGCTGGATGCGGGTTATCACGCGACGATGGCGTGGATGGCGCGGACCCGCGAAGTGCGGCAGGACGTGGCGAAAAAATTGCCGGGCGCGCAGTCGGTCATCATCGTTGCGCGCAACTACTATTCGACGCGCCCCGCAAAAAGCGAGCACGAAGGGCGGGTGTCGCGGTATGCGTGGGGACGCGATTACCATCGCGTACTGCTGAAGCCGTTGCGCAAGCTCGCACGATCTGTGGATGAGCTTGTTCCTGGGAGCGAATCGTATTGCTGTATCGACAGCGGGCCAGTGATGGAGAAGGCCTGGGCCGAGCGCGCGGGTGTGGGTTGGGTTGGAAAGAATAGCCTCGTGTTGCGGCGCGATCTTGGTTCGTATTTTTTTCTTGGGGCGATTATTACGACGGCGCGGATTGAGGCGGACTCCCCCATTCCGGATCAATGCGGCGGGTGCACATTGTGCATCGATGCCTGCCCGACGCAGGCAATCGTGCAGCCGAAGGTTGTCGATGCGCAGCTTTGCATTTCGTATCACACGATCGAGAACCGTGGCGAGGTGCCGGAGGAGTTGGCGGGGAAGTTTGGGGACTGGGTGTTCGGGTGCGACGTGTGCCAGGACGTGTGCCCCTGGAACCGGAAGTTGCGCGAGACGAGTGAGACGGATTTTCTGGCGCGAGACGGACACGCGAATTTGTCGCTGGAGGAAGTATCAAGAATGGATGAGGCAGAGTTCTTTTCGTGGTTTGCGGGAACGCCGATTATGCGAGGGAAGTTGGTGGGATTGAAACGCAATGTGCAGATAGTGAGAGAAAATGCGAGCCAAAGCGGCGTCTACCCGCCGCCGCAGTCCAAATAGGCTTACTAATTTCGTGCAGTGATGTGACCAGAGACGGCGTCGCGGATGGCTTGTTCGTTGATGCCGTAGTGCGAAGCAGACCAAAGGACACTGCGGTCTTTTACGAGGATGAGTTGCGGGGATTTGTGTTGGAGCGCGAGTTCTTCGGCGATTTGGTTTGAGACGGGGCGCTCTTCAATTACTCTAACCATGTAGACCTTGGGATCATTTTCGTTAGCTGCTTGCGTGTATTTTGCGACCTGGCGGTACGCCTCTGACGATATCGGGCAGGCGGTGCTGTGTTTAAAAATGAAAACGGGACGTGTGGTGGATTCATTCAGACAGGCGTCCAAGTCTGCAAGATTTTTGAGCGAGTTCATCGATGCCTCGGTTGTTATGTTGTCACGCGCTGGCGTGAATAGGTTACGAATTATAGGAAGCAAATTGAGAATCATATCGTCACGATAGGCGCATCGTCTCATGGTTTCAAGATGTACGACTTTCCTTTCTCTGCGCGGAATTGAACGACGTCATCTGTAGGATTTTCGTCCTTGGCCCCTTCGATACGAATAGATCCGTTCGCATGTATGGTGCACATACCCTCGCGATTAGCGAGAATGACTGCTTCACCAAGTTTTCCGTCTTTCCACTTGATCGATATTTCATAGCCGCCGCGGGCGCGCAGGCCTTTTACGCTGCCACTAGGCCACGCTGTCGGAAGCGCGGGAAGCAAGTGAATTTCGCCAGTGTGCGATTGGAGGAGCATTTCGGCGATGCCGGCGGTGGCGCCGAAGTTGCCGTCGATCTGGAAAGGCGGGTGGTTGTCGAAGAGGTTCGGCAGGGTGGATTTGGCGAGCAGCGCCTGGACGTTTTCGTGGGCCTTGTCGCCTTCTTCGAGGCGTGCCCAGAAGTTGATGATCCATGCGCGGCTCCAGCCGGTGTGGCCTCCCCCACTTGCCAAACGCCGTTCGAGGGATACGCGTGCAGCTCTAGCGAGATCGGGTGTGCCGCGTAACGTGAATTGGTTGCCGGGGTGCAGGCCGAAGAGATGTGACATGTGACGGTGGCCGGGTTCGGGTTCGTCAAAGTCTTCGATCCATTCTTGAAGCTGGCCGTGCTTGCCGACTTGCGGCGGCGCAAGTTTGGCACGGGCGTCGATTAGTCTTGTCCGGAAGGCTTCGTCGGCGTTGAGAATGGTGGAAGCTTCGATGCAATTTGTAAACAGGTTGTTGAGGATTTGCATGTCCATTGAAGGGCCATAGCAGATAGAAGCGACGGTGCCGTCGGCGGTTTTGAAATGGTTTTCGGGGGAGTTTGATGGACTCGTGACGAGCCAGCCATGTTTGGGTTCTGGAACGAGAAAGTCGACGTAGAATTCGGCGGACTCTTTCATGATTGGATATGCGCGCTTGAGATATTCGGGATCGGGGTTGAATGCGTAGTGTTCCCAGACGTGCTGTGTGAGCCATGCGCCTGCGCAGGTGAATTGTCCCCAGGAGGGGCTTTCACCGGGAGAAGTGAAGCCCCAGATGTTCGATACGGTGTGCGTAACCCAGCCGTGTGCGCCGTATTGGATTTCGGCGGTGCGGCGTCCGGGCGCGCGCTGCGCGTCGATGTAGTCGATGAACGGATCGTGCAGTTCCGCGAGGTTACAAACTTCCACGGGCCAATAGTTCATTTGATCGTTGATGTTGTGGTGGTAGTCCGCGTTCCACGGCGCGCGATAGTGATCGCACCAGATGCCTTGCAGGTTTGCGGGGAGGTCGCCGGGGCGCGAACTGGATATGAGCAGGTAGCGTCCGTAGTCGAAAAAGAGTGTGACCAATTGTGGATCATCTGCACCGTCTTTGATTGCAAGCAGGCGCTTGTCCGTTGCTAACGGAGATGGATCGCCGCCGAGATCGAGTGATACACGATTGAAGAGGGACTGGTAGTCGGCGATGTGCGCTGTTTTGAGGTCGTCATATTTTTTTGATGACGCGTTTGTAAGTTGGGTTTCGCAGAGGCTGGCGGGATTTTTCTTTTTTGCGTAGTCCCACGCGACGAAGTCTGTATTTGCGGAAAAGAGTAGCGTGACGCTGTTGGCATTTTTTACTGATAGCGTGGAAGCGCCGGCCGAGACTTCTCCCCCGTCGTTTACTGTGGCGAGGCGGGCTTCATAGGCCATGCCTTGGCCGAGGGCGACGCGACCGGACAAGGCAAGCGTGTTTGCGTTCGGGGCGGAAGCATAGACCGCGGGTTCTCTTTCATCTTTGTCCGGCGCGTCGAAGGGTTCGATACGCGAATCATTTTTGTTGTAGCGCGAACAACGGCGCGGGTCGCGGTCGAGGGTGACTTCGAATGTAACGCTTCCCGGTTTGTCGGCTGTGATACGAATAACCATGAGTTGATCGGGGGCGCTGCTGAACATTTCGCGGGTGTAGCGGACGCCGTTTTGCACGTAGGTCACGGAGGCGATTGCAGTCGATAGATCGAGGGCGCGGCGATACTCGGTGACTTCGCCTTTCGGAAAGGTGAAGGTGAGATCGCCGAGCGTTTGATAGGAGCCGAAGTCGGCGTAGGCACCGACGCCGAGGTTTGAGCCGGGGCCTTTGCAGACCATGTATTTCTTTGCGAGTTCTTCGGCCTCTTTGTAGTTGCCCGCGAAGAGTAGCGCGCGGATTTCGTCGAGGTGTTCGCGCGCTTCGGGGTTGTCGGCGTCCTGCGGGCGGCCCGCCCAGAGGCTGTCTTCGTTGAGTTGGATGCGTTCCCGTTCGACGCCGCCGAATATCATTCCTCCGAGACGGCCGTTGCCGATGGGTAGTGCTGACGACCAGGTTTCGGCGGGGGCGTCGTACCAGAGCGTTTGAGACGTTGCCGGCGATTCAGCGTTTGTGTGGTTTATAGAAATGAGAAGCGCGACGAATAAAAGTGTTGTGCGCATGATTGGTGTCCCCCGCGGTGGATTATAAACTTTTCGAAGTGTTGGGCAACTGGCACTATTCAATCGTAATCCATGCATTGTTATTTGCAGGGATTTCGAGCGGTACGTGAATCCGGTATTCGCGATCAATTGGCAACTGCATAGGTGGCCCATCTGAAACGCGGACCGTTGCGCTCGTTGAAAGTCCCGAGTAATAAATCGGCAGCGTGATCGCTTTCTTTGCAATGTCGCCCAGCGGATTGAAGACCATCGCCAAGGCGCGTGGCGTTGTGTTGGGGTTTACGTGCAGTATGCAGTCCAAATCGCGGCCATCCGGGCGGCGGACGTGAATGATGTCGGATTCGAGGATGTCGCGATATCGCTTGAAGAAGTTTATCCAATTGAGAACTACTGCTTTTGTCTCATCGGTGTCATACCATCGGGTCCCGCGGTAGCAGGCCTGTACACCGGCGCCGAAGTTTTGAGCGAGGTGCGCGCCGTACGCGTCGAGGTGTTGTGACAGCGGCTCCAGCGTGGCGGCCTCTCCCCCGCCTTGATATTCAACGAGCGGCACAAACATCCACCCCATGGTTGGTGTTTTTCCCCAGGTACCGTCGAAGATGTTTTGGCGACCTAGGATCAGTTGGCGTTCGCGCGGGAGCGACCAGTTGACTTCGCGGTAGCCCATGCCAGTTTTATTCGATCCACTGAGCATGTACCAGTCGGGCACATTCAGAAAGACGCCGCGTTCACGGCACCACGCATATAAGTCTGAGATGGCTTGAAATTGGTTCCAAAGCGAATCGTTGAGTCCTTTGTG
The DNA here is from genome assembly GCA_020848835.1 of Candidatus Hydrogenedentota bacterium. Classification (GTDB taxonomy): domain Bacteria; phylum Hydrogenedentota; class Hydrogenedentia; order Hydrogenedentales; family SLHB01; genus JABWCD01. Next base: position 87,613 of record JADLHJ010000084.1, on the reverse strand, counting down.
TCCGGGGTGCGATGTGGACGCGCACCGATCGCCGGGGTAGGAGCCGTCGTGTTCGAGCAAGTCCATGCCGGTTTGTTCGATGAAATTCTTCAGTTTTCGGAAGTACTCCTGACCCCATTTGCTGCAGAGACAGGGCGATTCACCGAATATTGCGCCGCCGGTCTTGCCGGTTGCGGGATTTATCACGTCGTCGTCAGGACTAATTTTGCGACTGGCGAGCAGCGAGTATCCGCCAAGTTGCACGCCTTTGCTGTGGGCGTAATCGACGAGTGATTTAATTTTGGCGATATAGTCGGGGTTGTCGCTTTCCATGTTTAGCCCGCTGCCAAAACTCAGGATGGCCATCTCTGCGCCAACGTCCGCGCATTGATCAATGGCGAGGCGCACCGACTCGGGATCGGAATGGCGCACGTGTAGCATGATGGGGTTTTCGGTCACCCATGGCGCGATGACGCGGTACATCCGGCGGACGGCAAGGCCCCTGCGCTCGCGCTCGGTGGTGTCTAGCAATAATTCAAAAGTGCGGAAAGATGTGAAGGTGTTGCCGGGCGCGATACTTGTATCCGGGCCGATCGGTAGACGGCATTCCAGCAGGACTGGGCTCTGCAAATTGTAGTTCACCTGTGTCGTGTACTGCGGGTCAGGCACCCAATACACGGTCTGTCGCGCACCCGATGGCTCTGCCCCGCCGTAGCCGAAATCCGTCTCGATGTGGATGTTGGGATAATTCCATTGATCGCGAACGTCGACGCTTGAGTCCACTTCGACTGCTGCAAGAATCTCGCTGGTAAACGTGTCGAGCTGGATCGGTTTCTTGCCGTTGTTCGCGATGGATATCCACTTCGCGACGAGCGGAATTCCATCGTACATTTCGTAATGGACGGATACCGTCAGGCCAGGGAGTACGTCTTTCGGCGGCGCATATCGAAACGTGAGCGAGACGCCCCTTGGTGGCCATGCGAGCGCGGCGTCATGCCTCCGCACACGATTCCACGGAAATCGCTCAATGGTTTGGCCCGTTTCAATACCGACGAGTTGAAAGGCGTCGGCGTCACCCGTGAGTGAATCGACCCATTCGCGTTTTAGGTACGCGTAGTCCGGCTGGCCATTGAGGCCACCGATGTTGTAGCGCCGTCCATCTAATTCGACGACGGCCTCGGGTTTTACACCGCGTACCATGGGGTCACCAGTCATCAGATTGTCGAATGCGATGGTGGCACAGTTGGGCGTGATGCGCCAGACGCGGCGCACGAGGCCGTTGGTCATCACGATTTCGCGCGCGTCATCCCCGCGAAATATGCCTGCTTTTGTTGTCGGCGTCGAAACCAGCCAATCGCCATTATACGGCGCAGGCGCGAGACTGGCCGCAGGCAGCTCTGGCAGCGAAAGTAATGCGTGAGCCGGGCAATCCATCGCAATGCATGCAATACAGGCGATTAGTGTTCGCAGCATATAAGAGTTCCCCCTCGGCAATGGACGCGATGTGTGCTGGAATTCCCGTCCGGCCGCTTGAAAAGACGTGTTATACTTTTTTCGATGGTAGCATAAGAGGCAGCCCACGATGAGCCGGTTTCGAGTCAATTCGATTGTAAGTTTCGCATGGATTGCTGTGAGCATGAATAGTTTCGTTTTCGCCTACGCGACAGACCTCGTAGGGCGAAATGGTCAGTTCACGGTGAAGGATTCCAAAGGTGCGGTTGAGACGGTTGATTCGAAGCAGTTGGAGATGCAGAAAGAGTTGATGCCGTCGGCGCCGCGCGCGAAGATTGAAGACGCGGGAGACACAGCTTCCGGCAGCGGGAGTGCAGAAGCGAAGCCGACCGCTAAGAAGGCGACTGCGCCTGCCGCGAAACCTGCTGCGCCTCGGCCTGAAACGCCGGAGGAGAAAGCGACGCGGGCGGCGGATGTGGAGACGTTGCGGGCGATGCGCAAAGAGGGCGGCGCATATTTTTACACCGAAGACAATCAGCCGATTCCGTTTGACGAAATCGACCGGCGAATTGAATCGGGCGAAGTTGAGGGGATAAAGGCGGTGGGGCTTCATTTGCAGGAATGGAAGCCGGAGACGAAGAAGAAGTCAACGACGGCGGAAACGGCTGCGGAATCTGCGCCAGCTCCTGCTGCTTCATCTGCTCCCGAGACTTCGACGAAAGCGAAAAAGAAGTATTAGTGGCCATTTTATGATGCGCGTATTGCGTCGCTCCCTTCTGTTTCCTTTGCTCGCGTTAGTTTTTCTCACCGTTTTGCTGGTCCCTCCCACCGGTGATTTTCCATTGAACGACGATTGGGTCTACGCGATCCCCGTGAAGACGCTTCTTGACGGCCACGGATACGTGGCGCATCCGTATCGTGCGGCGTATGGGATTTTCCAGACGTATTGGGGGGCGGCGTTCTGCTTAATTTTTGGTTATTCGTATACCGTGCTTCGTGTTTCGACGCTGGTGCTGGCGGTAGTCGCCGTATGCCTCACAGCGAAATGCGCGCGGGAACTCGGGGCGTCGCGGAACGTGGCGTTGTTTTGCGGTGCGATGCTGTTCGCAAACCCGCTGTTCATGAACCTTTCCTATACGTTCATGACGGAGGTGCCTTATATCGCGCTGATGGCCGCCTCGGGATATTTCTATCTTCGCGCACTGCGGCGTGGGCATGTGTTGGATGTGTTTCTGGGCAGCGCGTTTGGGGTGTTGGCTTTTAGCAACCGGCAGTACGGTGTGCTGGCGAGTATCGCATTTGTTTTGTCGTTGCTCGTCGCGAATCGACGTGCGCTGATTCGTCCGGGTGCATATCGCGTTGCGGCGTTTGTAGCTCCCTGGATTGTAGTGGTACTGACCTATGCGGTGTTACGCACTATGCCGGACAATCCGCTGCAACGAATCGGGATCGCAGGCAACATTTCGCGTGCGCAGCAAATCGGACTTGCGATCAATGCGCTGTATTCAATTCCACTTTACATTGGATTGTTCCTGCTTCCTCTGACCACAGTGCAGGCCTCGCGCATGGTGCGTCATCCGCGACGAATAAGAATTGGACAATGGGCGCGAATTTTAGTTTGTATGGGATTCTATTCGTTGGCGATGGCGCTGGGCGCGCTTCCGTTGCCTTATTTGCTGCCCAACATGCTTCGGGATCTCTATGTTGGCCCGCTTACGCTGTATGACACGTACTTTGCGAATCGATTGTGGGCGCCAGTCAGTTTGGGATTTGGCGCGTGGTACGCGATTTCGTTCGTCGCGGCGTTGAGCGCAGGGGTACTGTTTGCGAGCTGGCGCGGACTGCGGGGCCCCTTGTTTTGGAAGAAGCAACTACGCGCAGGATACGCACCGCGCCGCGCGCAGTATTGGTTTTTGTATTCCTGGGCTGCATTGCTGCTGGTAAGCCCGCTAAATCCTGCGTTGACGATCTACTTCGACCGGTACTTGCTTCCGGGCATGGTACCGCTGTTCATACTGAGTGCGGCGGGACTGCGGTGTATTCCTCGGTCTGTGAGGATTGTTGCGGCAGGATTAGTGATTGTTTTCTATGGCTTCTCCGCAGCTTCAGTTCAGGATTATCTCGCGTGGAATCGCGCTCGTTGGACTGCCATCGATCTTCTGCGCACGAAGTACGGCGCGCACAACGAACAGATCGATGGCGGGTATGAATTCAACGGCGTGTACACCAGCGCAGAGTATCGGGAGGCGCATCCGGAGAAGGCGATTGACTATTCGGGCGAGCGTCCATGGTGGGTATTGGAAGACGTGTACGCGGTCTCGTTTCTCGAACGAGATGGGTACGAGTCGCTTGAGGCGGTCAATTACGATTCGTGGCTGCGAGGTAAGCGTGGCGCGATCTACCTGTTAAAGAAACGGTAGCGTGCCGGCGGCGCGGTTTTACGCAGCGGAGATTTGCCCGTATACTGCTCTTTTGTTTGGCAGTAGAAAAGCGGGGTAAGTTATGGCGAAGCGCCTGTTGTTGACGGGGGCGAACGGGTTTGTTGCGGGAAGCATCATTCATGCGGCGGCAGGGCCCTGGGAAGTGCATGCGGCGTCGCGCGGGGTAGCGCCTGTCGAGCGTGAAGGGCTGGTCTGGCATTCCTTCGATCCGATGGATATGGACGCCTTTCACGGTGTATTTCACGACATTGAACCAGCAGCGGTGATCCATACGGCGGCGATCGCGGACATCGATCTGTGCGAAGCGAACCGCGAACTGGCTACCCGCGTGAACTATACCTATGCGCACGATCTTGCGGAGCTGTGCTGGGACCACGATACGCGGTTCATTTTTCTGTCCACGGATACGGTCTTCGACGGCGAGCGCGGCATGTATACCGAGAAAGACAAACCGCGTCCGATTAATTTCTATGCCGACACGAAAGTGCGGGCTGAGAAAGCGATTCAGGAGTTTGGCGGGAACCATGTCATCGCGCGCGTGGCGCTGGTGATGGGGTTGCCCGTACTCGGCGAGGGCAATTCGTTTGTGTCGCGCATGGCCAGTGCGCTACGCGAAGGCAAGCAAGTGACCACGCCGGAGAATGAAGTCCGCACGCCGGTCGATGTCATCACGCTAGGGCGCGCATTGACGGAACTGGCCGGGCACGAGTATCGCGGCATCGTGCATCTGAGCGGGAACGACAGACTCAATCGCTACGAGATGATGAGGCGCATCGCGAAGCGTTTGGAATTGCCGCAGGAACTGATTATTGCGCAGGACCCTTCGGGCATTCCGGGGCGCGCGCCGCGTCCGCGCGACGTGTCCCTGGATAATTCCAAGGCCAAAGAAATTCTTAAGACGCCGATGGCGGGGTTAGAAGACGGACTCGAACTAGTTCTTGCCGCGGCGAAAGGGCGTGTGTGATGGCTGCGATTCGATTCGAGTTGGAGAGCAAGTTTGGCTCGACATATGGCGAGGACGAAGCGCGCGCGCTGATCGACGTTCTCAATAAACAGGCACCGACGAGCGGAAACGCGTGCATCGCTTTTGAGAAGGAATTTGCCGCGTATTGCGGGACTGAATATGCGCGTGCCTGCTCTAACGGAACGGCGGCGCTGTTTTTGTCGTTGCTGGGGCTAGGCGTTAGTAAGGGCGATCGCGTATTGACTACGCCGCTGACCTGGATCGCGACAGCAGCCGCGGGCGCGACGCTGGGCGCAGAGGTCGATTTTGTGGATGTTGACCTGGCGACCTGCAATATCGACGCGTCGCAAATTGAGGCCAGTCTGACTGCAAACACCAAGGCCGTTTTACCCGTACATTTGTACGGTCAATGTTGTGATATGGACGCAATTCTCGCGCTGTCAAAGAAGTACGGCTTCGGTGTTGTTGAAGATGCATGCCACGCGATTGGCGCGGAGTATCGTGGGCGCAAGGCGGGTAGCATGGGCGCGACGGGTTGTTTCAGTTTTCACGAGCAGAAGAATATGTCCACGCTCGGTGAAGGCGGGATGATCACGACCAATGATCCCGCGCTGTTCGAGCGGATTGCGCTGTATCGATCGCATTGCACGCGGGTGCACGGCGCGAGCACGAAGTATTGCTCGCTTGACCCGGAGAAGTTTCCCGTTGGCGACCGGCCGTGGTGGCAGGACTTCGACGATTGCGGGTACAACTTCCGTATGACGGATATTCAGGCTGCGGTGGGCAGCATTCAATTGCGCAAGCTGGATGTGATGAACCAGCGTCGAATTGATATCGCGGATCTTATTTGTGATGGGCTCGAAGATGTTCCTGGATTAACATTGCCGACCGTGCAGCCGGGCAACAAGCACGTATTTCATTTGTTCCCCTTGCGCATCGATGCGGCTGAATTTGGAATGAACAAGGACCAGTTCATTGCGACGATGATTAATGAGCACGGGATCAAAATTGGCACACACTATATTCCACTCCATTGGTCAACGGCGTTTCAGCGGCGCGGGTTTAAGCGCGGGCAATTTCCGAATGCGGAAGCGATATTTGAGTGCCAGGTGACGCTGCCGCTTCATCCGCGGTTGACGAACGAGGCCGTGGATTATTTGGTGGAGTCCATACGGAAATGTTGCAGACGGTGAAGCGCGTTCCCAAGCCGGAGCTTGGGAACGAGTTGGGAAGATAAGATCGATTACGAGTACGATTACGATTAAAATTACGGGCGAGCGTACGAGCAATTCGTGCAGGGCGAGACTGGGGAAAAAGGGGTAGGCTGAATGCAGAAGTTCGATCTGCTTGTCATTGGATCGGGGCCGGCGGGACAGCGCGCGGCGATTCAGGGCGTGAAGCTCGGCAAGCGCGTGGTTATTGTGGAGAAACAGGAAGTTGTCGGTGGGGTGTGCGCGAATCTCGGCACCATTCCCAGTAAGACATTGCGCGAGGCCATCCTGCATTTTTCAGGGTTCCGCCACCGGCATGCCTACGGCCGCAGCTATGCGGTGAAGCGGCGCGTGACCTTTGGCGAGCTGCGCCTACGCATCAACCAGGTAATTCAACACGAAGTCGAAGTGGCGCGCGATCGTATGATGCGCACGGGTGTCGAGATTGTCTCCGGTATCGCACGGTTTGAAGGGCCGAACACCGTTGCCGTCACCAACTCGGACCACGTGACGACGCTAGAGGCGGACAAAATTCTCATCGCGGCCGGTACCGTCCCTTACCGGGCAGATCGCGTGCCCTTCAACAATCGAAATATTATCGATACGGATCGCCTCTTCGAGCGCGATTTCGATATGGATACCTTACCGAAGAGCATGCTGGTTGTCGGGGCGGGGGTTATCGGGACCGAATACGCGTGCATGTTCGCGACGATTGGCGTGGACACGCGGTTGCTCGACCGGCGCACGGAGTTGTTTCGATTTGTAGATGTGGAGATCAATGAGGCGTTAACCTATCACATGCGGAACGAACGCGTGACCCTGTATCTCGGAAAGGACTTTAAAGAAATTCGCGAGGACGAGAACCGGAAGGTAGTTACGACGCTTGCGAATGGCCGTGAAATCAAGACGGATATGTTGCTGTTTGCGTCGGGTCGTGCAGGGGCTATTGAAGCACTGAACTTAGATGCCGCGGGCGTGAAGTCGTGTTCGCGCGGGCTGATTGAAGTGAACGAGAATTTGCAGACCAACGTGCCGCATATCTACGCGGCCGGCGATATTATTGGCTTTCCCGCGCTCGCGTCTACGTCAATGGAACAAGGGCGCCAGGCGGCGTGCCGGGCCTTTGGAGTGCCGTTTAAGGTGGAAGCGCAACTGCTGCCGTATGGCATCTACACGATCCCTGAAATATCCATGGTTGGCAAGACCGAGCGCGAGCTGATGGAAGAAGAAGTGCCCTATGAAATTGGCATTGCACGCTATCGCGAAGTCTCGAAGGGCAAGATCATGGGCGACGAGACAGGTATGTTGAAGCTCGTGTTTCACCAAAAAACGGGCAAACTTCTCGGTGTGCATATCATCGGAGACGGCGCTTCAGAGTTGCTGCATATCGGACAGGCCGTGATGTCGTTCGGCGGATCCATCAGTTACTTTGTGGATACGGTTTTCAATTACCCCACGCTCGCGGAAGCGTACAAAATTGCCGCGTTAAACGGACTCAAGCGCGTCGGCGCTGCGGCGCTTACCGAGGGCGAGTTTGAAGCGCCAAAAACATCCGGAGCGGAAGAAGTGTGGGTAGACGAAAACTCGACCGTCCCCCCCACCGGCGCGCCGCACTAGGGGGCATCGTACGCGCGGTTGTGCAATACTTTTCATCATGATCGATCTTGGCGGTAATACTGCGCTTGTAACCGGTGGCGCGAAGCGGTTGGGGCGCGCGATTGGACTTGCGCTGGCGCATGAGGGCTGCGGCGTTGTCGTTCATTACGGCGGTTCCGCGGTTGAGGCCGAACAGACCGCGCATGCCATTTCGCAATTGGGCGTGCGCGCGTGGACCGTGCAAGGCAATTTGGCAGACCCTAAGAACGCTGCGGACATAGTGGAGCGTGCGTCAGCCCTGGCCGGACGTGTCGAACTCTTAGTGAACAGCGCGTCGGTGTTTCCTGAATCGACCTTCGTGGAATTCAATCCAGACGAGGTTCATGACAATATCAATTTGCATGCCCTCTCCCCCGCGCTGTTGGCGCGCGCGCTTCATGCTAAAGGAGGCGAGGGTGCGATCGTGAATATGATTGATTGTATGATCGCGGACTATGACAAGAAGCACTTCGCGTATCATTTGAGCAAGCGCATGCTGCATACCTTGACTCGCGTTATGGCGGTCGAGTTGGCCCCGCGGTTTCGCGTAAACGGCATTGCGCCGGGTCTCGTGCTGCCTCCGGCTGGCAAGGACGAGTCGTATCTCGCGGGTCTGGCTTCCTCAAATGCGTTGAACCGTTACGGAAACGCTGAGGATGTCGCGGCTGCCGCAGTCTTTTTAATGAAGAGCGATTTCGTTACCGGTCAGACAATTTATGTCGATGGTGGCCGGAACTTAAGAGGAAATATGTACGGTGGCTGAGCGTTTAGACCGCATATACATACGCGATCTCGCGACGCGCTGCATTGTGGGAATCAATCCCGATGAGCGCGTGAATAAACAGGAAGTGATCATCAATATTGTCTTGGAAACCGATCTGAGCAAGGCGGGCGCGAGCGACAACATTGACGATACCGTTGACTATAAGCGGATAAAACAGTCCGTGCTCGAGCTTGTCGAGAAATCGGAGTTTCTTCTGATCGAGCGCCTTTCCGATGCCATTGCGCAGATTTGCTTGCGAGAACCGCGCGTGCATACCGTCCAGGTGACTCTGGACAAACCGGGTGCATTGCGCTTTGCACGGAGCGTCGCCGTGGAAATCACGCGGAAGCGCAATGGCGCATGAGTTCCAACACGCGGCGCTAATCTCGATTGGGTCAAACATAGCCCCCGAGTTGAACGTCCCCCTCGCGCTTGAACATTTGGCGGCCAGGCTCCCTGTGGAGGCCGTGTCGCATTTCTATTGGTCAGCACCGATCGGTGCGCGCGGACAGGCGAAATTCCTGAATGGCGCATGCCTGGTCCGGACCGATCATCCGCCGCGCGAACTGAAATTCAACGTCCTGCGCAAGGTCGAAGACAAATTGGGACGTGTCCGCAGCGCGGACAAATTTGCCCCACGGGAAATTGATCTCGATATTGCGTTGTTTGACGAGTTGCAAGTGGACGGAGACGGACTGCACATTCCCGATCCGGAGATTGCCTTGCGGCCTTTTCTGGCCATTCCACTCGCGGAAATCGCAGCGGATTGGGTAGTGCCGGGGCTCGGCGCTACACTCGGAGCAATTGCCGCTGAGTTGCCGCGCGACGGGCTCGCGTTGGACGAAACGGTGACGGAGCGCTGCCGGCAGGCTGCGCTGAAGGAGTCAAAGCAGTGAATTTGCAGCGTGTGGAAGAATTGGTGCGCGAACTGCTCGTCGAGATTGGCGAGGACCCTGAGCGCGAGGGGCTGGCGCGCACGCCGCAACGCGTGGCCGAGGCCTATCAGTATCTCACATCCGGGTACCGCGCGGATTTAAATGAGATTGTGAACAACGCCGTGTTCGAGTCGCACGCAAACAACATGATTATCTCGCGCGACATTGAGCTGTATAGCCTTTGCGAGCACCATATACTTCCGTTCTTCGGCGTGTGCCACATTGGCTACGTTGCACAGGAGCGCGTCATTGGTTTGAGCAAGTTGTCGCGAATCGTGGATTTCTATGCGCGGCGTCTGCAGATTCAGGAGCGCCTCACGCAGGAGATCGCTCAGGAGATCATGAACGTTACGAACGCGGAAGGCGTGGGTGTCGTCATCGAAGCGCGGCACATGTGCATGATGATGCGTGGCGTGGAAAAGCAACATTCTATTATGACAACGTCGTCGGTGCTGGGTAGTTTTCGTCGCGAAGTCGCTACACGGTCGGAATTTTTAGAGTTGCTTGCGCGCAACCCAAAATTTGTGCAGGGGCTATAACCAACAAAGGATATAAAAGAGGGCCGAACACTGTTCGGCCCTCTTATTTTTTACGCGTTACTTCCTGTTCTAATTTTCGCGAAGGCCGGGGCGCAGGCGCGCTTCAATCGTCTTCGCTACGCCACCCTCAGGGGCCTTGCCTGATTTCGCGAATTCGTCCGCCTCGGCAGATACAAGACGCCACAGCGAATCCTTGTTGTCGTCGCCAATGAGGTGGAACGTTTTCATCGTGGCATACTGATCATCCCATGCTTTACGCACGTCCGACCAGAACGGTCCGGTTTTCTGCCAGTACTCTTTGGCTGCGGCGAAGTCGTAATCTTTCGAATGTTCATAGGTGTTCACGCCGGTCTCGCGCGCGATGACTTCCTTCTTGCCGTCGCGCAAGCGCAGCTTGTAATTGTCCTGTTCGTGGGTCCAACCATCCTTTGTAACCGCGTGGCGGTTGCGGCCCACGAGTACATCGTAGTCATCGCGCTTGGTGTATTCGCGGCGCGGCAGCGGACGCCACGTTTCGTTAGAATCCCAATACGAATAATCGGCGATGTGTACCCATTTACCGTAGCCTTCGTAGCGCGGGCTATCATCTACCTGATATACCGTTTGTGTCCAGGTGCCCTTTGTTTCCTCAGGCGTAAGGGTGCGCGGCTCCCAGGTGAGATGCCCTTTAAAGTCGTGAATTACGTTGTCTTCGTAGCGCCAGTCCTGCCGCCAGTGTTTGACAACCTGATTGCCGCCAACCATTAGCAGATGTTGCAGGCTGATGAAATTGCCTTTGTCTTCGACTAGCACGACGAGTTCCTTTGCGTCCGTAACGTCGGGCTCACTGACCGCCGCGGCCGGATCAAAGCGCAGAGTCTCGTGAAAGTCGAAGTTCACGGAGTACTCGCCCGCCATCGAAAGGATCACTTTGCGATCCTGTTCGAACTTTTCGCCGGACGGCGCGGCCGTGGCGGATGCCATCGGCGTCTTGGCGGTCGCGCCGCTGTGCGCACAACCGGCGGCAAGCACGCAGGCGCCAAGTGCGAATGCAAAATACCAATTCTTATTCATGGTCTGAATCGTCTCCAATTCTCAAGTTGTTTATGTACAAATAGTCGTCGGATTACTTGGAATAGCGCCATCGTCATTCGTAACACTGCCAAGCAGGGCAATCGTTCCGCGCGCTACCCATGAATATTGAGCTGCCCGAAGACTTCCGCGACGCCAGACACGACGGGTGCCTTCTCCGGGTAACGGACAAAAGACACGTGGCCGTCCATATAAAGCACATTTGCACCGCCGGGCACGTGGTTGTATTGCGAAATATCACTGCTCAGACGGTCCGTATAAATCCACACTTCGCTCTGGCCCTTGGCCGAGCTCGCGGGATTGTTGATGTCCGTGATGAGGAAACGCTCGATGCCTTCGCGAAGGCGATGCACGATGTCGCCGCCGGCATTGCCGAGACCATCACCGTAGCTCGACAGGTCGAGGTCTTCGCCCATTTCGCCACCGAAGAAATTGCCGATGGCAAGGGCCATACCGTAGACCAGTTGCGCGGGTCCATCTCCCGTGGCAGCGCTTTCGAGTTCGGAGATAGGAGCCTGAGGATCGGTCTCATCCGCACGGTCCAGTACGTAGCCTGTGTACCAATAGGCTTCATCCATCAGGGGCATGCCACGCTCGCTCGTCCACTTGCCAAATGAAGGACCGGGCTTATTCTCATAACATACTAGGTGCGCTTCATTGGCGCCGGTGGCTGCATTTTGGAAGGAGCCGGGAGGCACAAGCTGGCTCGACGGGCACGCGGCGATATTTACGTCCGTGAGATACTCGGGGTAAACCTCGCTCATCTGCGGATTGAGCCAGTGCGTGGGGGCACCAACAAATGGGATGGCCGGGAACATCACCGTATTGGTATCGCAGTTGGTAATCTTTTCCCAGGATGTTTGCATGCGCGGGTATTTCTCACCTCTGGTCTCGCTGGCGAACATCTTGAAGACAATTCCCCATTGCTTGAGGTTGTTTTGGCAGCTTGCCCGGCGAGCTGCCTCGCGTGCACGGGCGAGGGCGGGTAGCAGAATTGCTGTAAGGATGGCTATAATTGCGATTACAACGAGCAGTTCGATGAGCGTAAAGCCCAATCGGGTGGAACGTTTCATGACACTTGTCTCCTACGCCGGTCTGAGTGCAACGATGCCGGGAAGTCGCCAAACGTAACCGGCGCCGGGGTGCTCAGACCTGGCTCTTTTGCTTGTGCTTTTTCAATGCAGGGACGAACAGATTGCAAGCGATCAACTCAATTTGGCAGGACAGTACCTCCTCGGTGGCGTCGCGCGCGATAATTGCGCCGAGCATTCCCCAAAACCAAGACAACCTTGCTGCACACCATAATACATAAGTTAAGCATACTAATCAAGAGATTTTTAGTTAGATTTTTCGGAGCACACACAAATCACAACCAAACCTAGACTGCGAATTGGGAATATTGATATTCGTTATCGTGTATGTAATGATTAGGTAGAAATCAGGGATTAAAGGACTTGTAGCGATGTCGGACGAAGAAGTTGGGAATGGTAGCGGAAAGCTGTCGGCCGTTGAAGGTATCAAGGAGACCAGCCACGGTCTTTATGGAAACCTCGTTTCCGAGATCGGGGATGCGAATCCGTTTCTAGGCGATGACTCGGTACAGCTCATAAAACATCACGGTTCCTACCAACAGGACGACCGCGACACGCGCACCGAGCGCAAGAAACAGGGTCTCGATTGGGACTACAAGTTCATGATCCGCACCAAGTTTCCGGGTGGCGTCATCAGCGCGGAACAGTATCTGGTTTGCGATGACCTCTGCGGGAAGTACGGTCAAGATGATTTGCGAGTCACCTCGCGGCAGGACTTTCAGTTCCATGGCGTGGTGAAGGGAAACCTGCGACCGTTGATTCACGATCTGAATGTGCTCGGCCAGATGACCACCTTCGGTGGCTGCGGCGACGTCGTGCGCAATACGATGGCCGCGCCGGTCGCGGATATCGATCAACGGTATGCAAAGTGCAGTGCGGACCTAATCAATATCGCGCGCAAAATCAGCGATCACTTCATGCCAAAAACCAAGTCGTATTACGACCTTTGGGTGGATGACGAAAAAGTGGTCGTACGTGAGGATGGCACCTACGAGATCGGAAAATTGTCTCCGGATGTTGAAGACCCGATCTATGGCAAGACCTATCTACCGCGTAAATTCAAGATCGGTCTCGCGGCAGACTTCGATAACTCCGTCGATGTGTATACGCAAGACATCGGTGTAATCGCGATCACAGAGAACGGTTCGATCGTTGGTTATGAAATGCTGGTTGGCGGCGGGTTGGGTTATACGCACCGCAAAGCGGGGACCTATGCGCGCGCGGCAACGCATCTCGCATTTGTGAACGAAGACGAATTGACTCCGCTGATGGAAACTATTGTAAAGGTGCAGCGCGATCATGGTGGCCGGGAAAACCGTAAGCATGCGCGACTGAAATACTTGATCGATGACTGGGGATGGGAAAAGTTTACGGAAACGGTGTGGCAATACGCGGGCAGGAAGTACGCCGCGCCGCGCGGAATCAAGCCACACGCCCAACCCGACTACCTGGGCTGGCACCAGCAGATTCAGCCGGGATTGAATTATGTTGGCGTGTGGATCGAGAACGGTCGCATTCGCGATTTTGACGGTTCGTATAAGTTTCGCACGGGACTGCGCAAGATTGTCGAGCAGTTCCGGTGCGGTGTGCGTTTGACGCCACATCACAACATCGTGTTGTCCGACATTCGCGATGAGGACGTGAATACTGTGCAGGCCTTGCTCGACGAATATGGGATTCCGACGGACAAAGGCATTTCGCAGATTCGCCGGCTGGAAATGGCTTGCCCTGCCCTCCCCTTCTGCGGTCTCGCGCTGGCGGAATCGGAACGCGCGATGCCGGGCATCATTCACGATATCGAGGCGGCCGGCCACGGCGACGCGGACGTGCTCATTCGCATGAGCGGTTGCCCGAACAATTGCTCGCGCCCGCGCTCTGCGGAGATCGGCATTATCGGCAGCGGATCGGATCGTTATGTGATCTACACCGGCGGTTGCTTCAACGGCACGCGCTTGAACGAACTCGTCGCGGAAAAACTGACCGGCAAAGATATCGCGTCGGCGGTGTCCGCGCTATTGAACGCCTGGAAGGAGCACGGCAACGAGGGCGAACGCTTCGGTGATTGGTCGTTTCGCATTGGCGTCGATGGAGTGAAGCAACACCTCGCGGGTGTTGTGAAGGTTTAAGTATGGCAACGGTAGCGCCAACAGACGTGCTCGCATACCTCGAAGGTCTTGGGCCGGAGGACATGCTGAAGTGGGCCTTTGAGACCTACGGCGATCGCGCGGCGATTCAAACCAGTTTTCAAAATACGGGTTGCGTGCAGGTCGAAATGGCGAGCCGTGTTACGCCAAAGTTGAGAGTTTTCACGATCGATACGCTTCGTCTTCCGGATGAAACGTATCAGCTCATCGATGATATGGAAAAGAAATACGGCATAACCATAGAACGCTTTCAGCCAAATCCGCAGAGCGTGAAGCAAATGGTCGATCGCCACGGCGAATACCTGTTCTTCGACACGAAAGAAAAGCAGGAGTACTGCTGCACGATCCGCAAGGTCGAGCCAAACGAACGCGCAATGGAAACGGTCGATGCGCTGATTACCGGCCGTCGCCGCGATCAATCCAAAGGCCGTAAGAAACTCGCGAAGGCCGAGATTGTGCGTATGGAAACGCACGAGGTCATCAAGCTGAACCCCCTTGCGGATTGGACGGAGGAAGACGTCTGGGCGTACATCCGCGCAAACGGCATTCCCTACAACAAACTCTACGACATGGAATACACCAGCATCGGGTGCAAAATCTGCACCACGCCGACTAAACCCTGGGAAGACAAACGCGCGGGACGCTGGCGCTGGTTTAACCAGCTCGACCCCGACTCCAACAAGGAATGCGGTATTCATCTCGGCGGTAGCGGGATTTAATGCACTCACGTTTGAAGGCAGGCGCAAGAGTGGTATTCTGCCGTTTGTGCTAGTATGGCCTGTCTTTGTTAAGTGGCATAGCGGTACGACACGAAAGGAGAACGTCCCTCATGTTCCTGGATTCAATTTATTCGCTCCTGAAGGGAATTCTATCCCCCTTCCTGGAAGTCCCAATCTTGGGCAATATCTTCACCGGTATCCTCGCCTTTCTGGACAGTCTGGACGACGCTTAAACCGCGCTATCCCGGATTGATCGAATGACATGGCGTCTGCCTGCAGTACGTTAAGGAAAGATTTCGGACTACTCGTGCCAATCACCGTGCGCTGGGGCGACATGGACGCGTATGGGCATGTGAACAACGCGACCTTCTCAACGTATTTTGAAACAGCGCGCATGAAGTTTTTCGAGTGGGTCCGCGTGTTCGACTACAAGGAAGGCGAGCGCCACGCCCCGGCGATAGTTTCCGCGACGATCAATTACCGGCAACAGGTGCACTATCCCGCGGAGTTGGAGGCGGGGATTCGCTGCATCAAGGTCGGCACAAAAAGTTTTACGCTCGAGCATTTCCTCTTCCGCGCAGGCGCGGATGAAATCGTCGCGGATGGCACGACGGTAATTGCGTGGGTGGATTATGCGGCAGGAAAAGCGGTGCCTTTGCCCGAGCAATCAAAGGACGCGCTAAGCGCCGGCATGCATTAGAGCTTGATGTATATTTTTCTGTTGTGCAGGTAGTAAGCGACGCCTGCGAAAATTGCCCAGAACACTGCGAAGCCTGCGATGCCTGCAACGAGCGACAAACGTTCCGGCGCGAAATCGTCTGCGACATCGAGAAAAAGACTTTGCGCGATGTAAAGCACCAGCGGATTCATTCCAACCGAGGTGAAGGTGGGAATTCGCAATTGCAGCTTGTCGCAGATGAAGTAGAACAAAAGCAGTGTCAGGAAGCACAGGCCTGTTGACCACAAGGGAAACGGCGCGGTCATATAGCGCGCGGAAAAAGGCCATTCCTCTTTCACTCCCGGCCACGCAACGTGCAACGCATAGCCCAACGCACAGAGTCCTATCCCCCACGCCGCCCACGCGCTCACAAATTTCTTCTCGTCTTTGCTGCTCATCACGTCATAGGCGTAGGTGCCAAACAGCAACATCATCACCCAGCTAAAGGGACCGAGCGGGCCGCCGTTCAGTCCAACCCCAAAGAGTTCTTCGTGTAGCGGGACGAGTCGAACCAGCAGCGGAACATACTCGGCATCATCCAGCGAGAACTTGCCGAGAGACAGCCACACGCCGTAGGACGTAAACATGAACACGCACTGATACGCCGCAACGAGTCCAAAGGCAGCGAGAATGCGCGTGCGTGGGCTCTTGTCTATCAGGGGAATCGCAATGAGTCCCGCGAGTCCGATATCCATCAGCGCGTCCCACAACCAGCCCGCGTAAATTGCAAACGCGATCAGCACAAGCAGGATGTAGCGTTTAATTAATCCTTTGCGCGCTTCCCAAACGCCTTCAATCGCGCTACGCCGCAGCCAGGACAGGCGCATGCCCATCCCCACCACAAATACGAACAACGGCGCGATGGTGTCGGCGTAAGTGAAGGTGGTCCGGTGATGGCTGATTTGATAGAGGAATGTTTCGAATACGCCCTGCATACTCGAACTTTCCAACGTGGGCTTCACAGGCGTAAAGAAAAGCGCCTTGGCATTCACCAGCAACATGCCGAATACGGCGTAGCCGCGGAGTTGGTCCACGCTGACAATGCGCCGCGCTGATTTTTCTTCCGGAGCGCCACCCACGAATTCCCCCAATCTGGCCCAGCATGTGGGCACTGGCGCTCCGAAATATATACAAGGCGCAATGGTGTCGCAAGACTGATTAACCGCTTGCGCACACTATCTGTCAACCAAATACGGCTTAATCCGCGCGAGACCCCTCATTTCTCAAACTAAACGACATCGTCCGCGCGTCTCCTCAATAGCCTGGAAGGGCGCGGGAAAGTGCAATACGTTGGGCAAATGAATGAGGAAAGGACTACGCCTCATGAGGTCAGCAACTTGTTCCCGAGCTCCCTGCTTGGAAACGAAACGGTCACGAAGCTCCGTTACAAACACTCAACCGTCGCAACCAATGTACCCCCTGTACACCCACCCCCCTTCCACCCCCATAAAAATGAAGGCCTCTATGAAAACACTGAAGTTACAACGATTTTGCCCCGATCACCCCCCCTTGAATCGTCAAAAAATAACTTTCAACACCCCCTCAGCAGCATGCTCTCCGTAGCGTGAAACTGCGCAAATTGACAGGTTTTTGGGGCCTCTGGTATTATATTGTCAACATATCATCTTCGGGGCAGGGTGAAATTCCCGATCGGCGGTATAGCCCGCGAGTGGCGTTAGCCACAGGATCCGGTGAAACTCCGGGGCCGACGGTATAGTCCGGATGAAAGAAGATGACGCTTGGACCGCAGGACGGTTTGCGGGTGTATTGCATTTGCAACGCACGCGTGTCGTTCGGCGGGAGAAGTGCATAACGTCCCGAAGGTGAAAAACGCCTTTTCGGGACGAATTGTTTTTATGGCAGTAGCGACACAAAAGCGAGCGCGAACCGACGTGGAAACCGATCGCGGTTTCATGCGGCGCGCGCTCGATCTTGCCGCGCGTGGCAAAGGTCGCACCAGTCCGAACCCGATGGTGGGCTGCGTGATCGTGCGCAATGGCCAGGTGATCGGCGAAGGCTATCACGAGCGCGCGGGGCTCCCCCATGCTGAAGTGAACGCGATCCTTGCAGCAGCCGATGACATCGCGGGTACGACCGTATATGTGACGTTGGAGCCGTGTTGCCATCATGGAAAGACGCCGCCCTGTGCCGATTTACTCGTCCAACACAGGCCTGCGCGCGTCGTCATTGCGATGCACGATCCGAATCCAGTCGTCGCCGGCCGCGGTATTGCCGCGCTTGAAGCGGCGGGGATTGAAGTTGAAGTGGGCGTGCTCGAACCTGAAGCACAAACCGTGAACGAAGCGTTCTCAAAGTTCATTACAAAGAAGATGCCCTTCGTGATCGCCAAGTGCGGCATGTCCCTCGATGGAAAGATCGCAACGCGCACAGGCGATTCGCGCTGGGTCACGGGTGAGGCGTCGCGCCTGCTGGTCCATGAACTGCGCAATGAAGTGGACGCGATTCTGGTTGGCAGCCGCACCGTGATGGTGGATGACCCGAGTCTTACGACGCGCCTCGAAGCGCAGGCAAAAGATCCGATTCGTGTCATTGTGGATGCGGATGATTATCTGGCATCGGACAGGCGCGTGTTCTCTCAGGACAGTGCCGCGCCGACTTGGGTGGCCATTCCGAATGGCCGCAGCTTTGCCGGCGCGGATGAAGTCATCGCTGTGCCCGACGGCCCTGGCGGTATCGACTTAAGTGCGTTGATGCGCGAGTTGGCGAAGCGCGAAGTGATGTCCGTATTGATCGAAGGCGGCGGCACTACGCACGCCTCCGCGTTCGCGGCAGGCATTGTGGACAAGGTGATGTTTTTCATCGCGCCGAAGATCATCGGCGGGCGAGACGCTATCACTGCGGTGGAAGGCGAGGGCGCGGAGAAGATGGCAGATGTGGTCCAACTGGAGCGCATGACTGCGCGAAGTATCGGCGAGGATGTTCTGATCGAGGCGTATGTGAAGCAATGTTCACCGGAATCATAGAAGAAGTTGGCGCGATTTCGCGGCGTTCCGGATCGGATATCACGATCCTGGCGAAGACCGTGCTTGATGGCGTGCGCGAGGGCGACAGCATCGCCGTGAATGGCACGTGTCTGACGGTTGTGTCGCATGACGCCGAGAGCTTTGTGGTGCAGGTTTCTCCGGAAACGTACAAGCGCACCACGCTTGGCGGCCTGAAGGTTGGCGACGCGGTGAATTTAGAACGTGCATTAGCAGCGGGCGCGCGGATGGGCGGGCATTTTGTGCAGGGACATGTGGATGGTGTTGGCCGTGTGCATTCGGTGAAACCGCAGGGCGATTTTGCGCTGTGGCGGTTTCAAGCGCCGACAGAAGTCGCGCGGTTCCTCGTGCAGAAAGGATCGATCGCGATCGACGGAATCAGCTTGACGGTTGTCGATCCCGTCGGCGATACGTTTGACGTTGCGATCATCCCTGCAACGCTACAGAAAACGACGTTGAGCAGCAAACGAGCCGGCGATCCGGTGAACATGGAAGCCGATATGCTGGCGAAACATATCTTTCAATTTATGAAGAACATGTCCGGTGGCGTGACGATAGACAAACTGAAGCGCCACGGATTTGCATAGAGAGCACTACGATGTCACGAAACGAATCAGCATTGTGTACGGTTGAAGACGCACTGGACGAATTGCGCGCCGGGCGGATGATTATTCTCGTGGACGACGAAGACCGCGAGAACGAGGGCGATCTCGTGATCGCCGCGGAGAAGATTTCGCCGCAGGCGGTGAACTTCATGATCACGCATGGCCGCGGGCTTGTGTGTCTGGTGATGACGCCGGAGCGCATCGAGTTTCTAGGGTTACAGCCCGTTACGAAAGACAACCGCTCAAAATTCGGTACGGCGTTTCATACGCCGATCGAAGCCGCGAACGGCGTGACCACCGGTATCAGCGCGTTCGATCGCGCGCACACGATCCGCACGGCCGTCGATCCCGCATCCAAGCCGGAAGACATCGTCACGCCGGGCCATATCCATACCTTGCGCGCGCGCGGCGGCGGCGCCTTGGTGCGCGCGGGGCAGACGGAAGGGTCGCTTGATCTCGCGCGTATGGCGGGGCTGAATCCCTCCGCGGTGATCTGTGAAGTCATGAAGGACGACGGCAGCATGGCGCGCATGCCGGACCTGGAAGTCTTCGCGAAGACGCATGGGATCAAGATTTGTTCTGTGGAACGAATCATCGAGTACCGTCGCAGACACGAAAAACTGGTCAAGCGCGTCGCCGAGACATCATTGCCTACGGACTTCGGGCCGTATCGTCTGTATGCGTATGAAACGACTGTGGATGATTATCACCACGTTGCGCTCGTGCTCGGCGACATCACGCCAGCGGACGAGGTGCTCGTGCGCGTGCATTCGGAATGTTTGACCGGCGATGTATTTGGTTCGCTGCGTTGCGATTGCGGCAAGCAATTGGACGCGGCACTGCACATGATTGCTGAGGAAGGCCGCGGTGTATTGCTCTACATGCGTCAAGAAGGACGCGGCATCGGGCTGGTCAACAAGATTCGCGCGTATGAATTGCAGGACAAAGGACTGGACACGGTCGAAGCGAATCTTCACCTTGGGTTCCGCCCCGATCCGCGCGATTACGGTATCGGTGCGCAGATACTCAACGACATTGGCGTACACCGTATGCGATTGATCACAAACAATCCGAGCAAACGCGTCGGCCTTGAAGCGCACGGTCTCGAAGTCACGGGCCGCGTGCCGCTGATCATCAAACCCAATGAAGTAAACGAGCGGTATTTGAAGACGAAGATGGAAAAGCTTGGGCATTTGCTGGGGTAGGTGCCAGATGGCCCACGCTCTTAAACTCACGCAAAGCAAATTAAGGGTTGCACTTGACCATCCGGTTGCGCGATCTATTGACCGAATTCTTACGGCAGCACTTGTTTGGGTGATAAGTTTCGCAGTCGGCTTGTTCATCTGTGCGATGGTATTGGTTTCGGCGGGACTAGATAAGTCCGAGTCCGGCGATTACCGGCTTGTACTGTTTGCTATTGCAAGCGTACCTGCATGGATATTGACGATTGTCTGCTTGTGGAAACGCGTTCGAGGAATGTCATTAATTTGGCGTACGTTCTGGTTCTTCGGCGAGTTAATCGGATAAGGAGATTCTAGTGCCGAACGTAATTGAGGGTACCTTGGTATCAAAAGGGAAAAAGTTCGCGATTATCGTGTCGCGCTTTAATGCTTTTATTTCGGAGAAGCTGCTGGAAGGCGCGCTGGACGGATTGAAGCGCCACGGCGTGAAAGACAACGAAATAGCGATCGCGTGGGTGCCGGGTGCGCACGAGATTCCGCTGGTGGCGAAGAAGATGGCGGGGTCTAAGAAATATGACGCAGTAATCGCGCTTGGCGCGGTGATACGCGGGAGCACAGCGCATTTCGACTACGTCGCGGGCAACTCAGCACGCGGCGTCGCGCAAGCTTCGATGGATACGGGTGTGCCGGTGATTTTCGGCGTGTTGACGACGGACACGATCGAGCAGGCAATCGAGCGCGCGGGCACGAAGTCGGGTAACAAGGGATTTGATGCAGCAGTAGCCGCGATAGAGATGGCGAATTTGATGGAGCAGTTGTGAGCGCAGTTAGTCCGAAGGCACGGCGCGCGGCGCGCGAACGTGCGATGCAGTTTTTGTTTGGCTTGGAGTTTACGGGGTATCCGTGGCAGGACTCGCTGGCGTCTTTTTGGGAAAACAATCCCTCGCGTCCGCCCGTGCGCGAATATGCCGAATTGCTGATCATGGGCGTCATGGAACGCACAGCGGAATTGGATACGGAAATTGACGGCGCACTGGACCGCTGGACGCCCGAGCGCGTGGGCCGCATCGAGCGCAACGTATTGCGCGTTGCCCTCTTCGAAATGCGCCACGGCAACGGCGTGCCCGCTGGCGTCGCGATCAACGAGGCGATTGAAGTGGTGCGCCAATTTACGACGGATGAGTCGGCGGCATTTGTCAATGCTGTGCTGGATCGGCTGAAGGACAAGTGACCGCGCGCGTGCCCTACGCCGACCTTCATCTCCACACGACTTTTTCCGATGGCACCGACACGCCAGAGCGCGTGGTGCAGCGGGCTGCGGAACTTGGTATCGCGGCAATCGCCATTACGGATCACGACACCGTCGATGGCGTACTTCCCGCGAAGGCCGCGGCGGAACAAGCGGGCATAGCGTTTATCGCAGGCACAGAACTTAGTGCGACGTTCGACAGCGGGGATATACACATCCTTGGCCTGGGAATCGATACGGACTCTCCCCCGCTCCGCGCCGCACTTGAAGTGCTGCACGATGCCCGCGCGCACCGGATCGAGCGTATGTTGGAACGCCTGGCCAAACGCGACATTCCGCTGCGATTGGAGGAAGACGCGGCGCACGGGGTGGTCGGGCGCATGCACATTGCGCGCGCACTGCATGCCGCCGGCCACACAAAGACTGTCCAGCAGGCTTTCGACAAATATCTCAAGCCCGGTAAGCCGGGCTATGCGGCGCAAGTGAAACTCGACTGCACGAAAGCGATAGAACTGATACACGCCGCAAAGGGCCTGGCCTTTATCGCTCATCCAGGCATCGGCGCGCCGCGCCGAAAACTACTCACACTGCTGGAATACCCCTTCGACGGCATCGAGTGCTATCACTCCAAACATTCACCGGGGCAGACGGACATGCTCATACAACTCGCTCGCGGACGGGGACTGTTGATCACGGGTGGCTCTGATTGTCATGGCGAAGCCAAGGGCCGCGGGGAAATGGGACGCGTGCATATGCCGATGGAACACTTCGAGCGAATTGCGAATAGCCTCGATTCACTTCGGCGGTAACATGACAAACCAGGATACATTTAACAAAAAAACTTTAGTGTAAATACTGGCATAGTGATAAAATTGCACTTGAGAGGCGCGGACTAAGCCTGTCTGTACGGAAGGATCAAATCGCGCGCAGGATCGGGGGATCTTGCCATGATCGAACGTTTTCACGAGACTGAACGTGCTATCGCCTATTTGTGCTCTTCCATGCGCGACCAAGGCCACGATGGAAAAGTACTCATTACCGCCTACCTGAAAGGACATAACCGCGGGCGCACCCACGTCACCGAAATGGCGCATATGGTGCCGGTCATCGAGCGCTTTTGCGAACACTACTCCGAGGCAGTCGTTATTTGTGACCTGCATTTCGGTCCTTATTTCGTCGGCGGGATTCAGTGCCACTGCTATCCGAAGCTGCAGAAAATCTGCGCACAACATTGTATCCATCACAAAGAGCGGCCCTTGGTAACCGTCATTGCTTTCAAAGACGACCTCGATATAACCGACGAAGGCCGCCTCGCTGTGCTGAACCTCGTTGAGGAAGCTATTGAGCGCGGCGCAAAGCATATGGACGACCGCATTGGCCGGCATGGGCAGGCAGCTTCAACCCATCGGCATTAGACACCCGTCGCCTTACATCGCGTAGAACAGGATTGCGAAGAAGTGCATCGCGCTGGCGCTGAGGACAAACATGTGCCAGATAGCGTGGTTGTACGGAAGTTTCTCAAGTGCATAGAAAATCACGCCGACGGTGTAGGTAATCCCGCCCGCGACGAGCAGCTTCATACCCATCGGCGGGATCGATGCAATCGACGGTTTCACCGCAATCGCGCCGACCCAACCCATCGCAACATAGATTAGCGGCGTGAGAATCGGATAGCGACCGATGTGCCAGAACTTCAGCACGATGCCAAGCGCAGCGAGGCCCCATATCGTGCCGAACAATGACCAGCCGACGGGACCGCGAAGGTTTAATAGTGTAAAAGGCGTATAAGTTCCCGCGATGAGCAAATAGATGGCACAGTGATCCACGATGCGCAGGAAGTGTTTCAAGCGGGGCGACTGAAAACTATGGTAGAAAGTCGAGGCGAGGTAGAGAATCACAAGCGAGGCGCCGTAGACCGAGAAACTGACGACCATATATGGGTCGCCGCGCATCGAGGCGGAGACGACTAGAACGACCAACCCCGCCACGCTCAGGACAAATCCGATGCCGTGCGTGATGCTGTTGGCTAATTCTTCGCGTAATTGTTTATCGCTCGGACTCAAGGCCAATACTACCTTCTGCCTATCTGACTTTGCGCTGCCTCATTGTACTCAGAATTGTTTCTTTTATCGACGTTCTATTGATGAGCCTTTAACCTCAATAGAGCGGGAAAAGGAGCACGGGCGTCCCGCCCGTGATGAACTCCCAAATCACGGGCGGGACGCCCGTGCTCCTTTGGCTCTATTCCTTGCGTGGTTTGGCGAGTAGATGCTTGAGGTGGCAGACGAGTTCGTGCGCTTCGCGGGGGCTTAAGTCATCGGGGTTGATGGATTCTAGTTCACGTTCGATGGCGCTGGGCTGTAAAGGCGTTGTGGGGCCGAAGAGATACATTTGTTGTGGAAGGCCGAGCGATGCCGTATTGCCGGATTCGAGCGATTCCAGGATGTCGCGGGCGCGTTCGATGACATGTTTAGGCAGGCCGGCGAGTTTTGCGACCTGGATGCCGTAGCTGTGGTCCGCGCCGCCATCGACGATGCGGTATAGAAAGATGACCTTTCCGCCCCACTCGCGCACGGCGACATTTACGTTTTTTGCGTGTTCGAGTTTGTTGGCGAGTTCCGTGAGTTCGTGGTAATGCGTGGCGAAGAGGGTCTTGGCGCGGATGCGATCGTGGATGTGCTCCGCGACGGACCATGCGATGCTGATGCCGTCGAAGGTGCTGGTGCCGCGTCCAATCTCATCAAGTACGAGAAGGCTCTTATCCGTTGCCGAATTGAGAATATTGGCCGTCTCAATCATCTCGACCATGAAAGTACTTTCACCGCGCACAAGGTTGTCCGATGCGCCAACGCGGGTGAAAATGCGATCAACGACATCGATATGCGCGGCGGACGCGGGAACATAGCTGCCGATCTGTGCCATGAGCGTGATGAGGGCGACCTGGCGCAGGTAGGTTGATTTACCCGCCATATTGGGTCCGGTGACGATTTGCATACAGGCCCCATTGGGATCGAGGTGCGTGTCGTTTGCTACGAAATCGTTGCGGGACATCAGGTCTTCGACGACAGGGTGACGGCCGTCGCGGATGCGCAGCTCTCCCCCATCTTCGATCTCGGGCTTGCAGTAATTCTTCGCGGACGCGGTTTCTGCCAGCGACAACAAAACGTCTATGCCTGCGATCGTATCGGCGGTAGCCTGGATGCGGCGCGCTTCATTTGCGATGCGCTCCCGAACCTTCACAAATAGATCGTATTCGAGCTGCTTCATTTTTTCGTCGGCGCTGACGATTTCTTCCTCGCGCGATTTGAGCGTGGGCGTGATATAGCGCTCGGCGTTTACGAGGGTCTGCTTGCGCTCGTAGTCGGGCGGCACAAGGTGCGCGTAGGAACGCGTAATTTCGATGAAGTATCCAAAAACCTTGTTGTAGCCGACTTTCAGATTTGGAATCTTCGTGCGCTCGGATTCTTCGCGTTGCAAGGTCGCAATCCAATCGCGCCCTCCGCGCACGAGCACGCGCAGCCGATCGAGTTCCGGATCGCAGCCATCGCGCATGATGCCGCCGTCCATCAGCGCGAGAGGCGGTTCATCGATAATCTCGTCCGCGATCCAGCCGGTTACGTCTTTCAATTCATCCATGCCGTCGCGAAACGCGGCGAGCATCGCCGACTGGCATGTATCCAGCGAAGCGCGCAATGCTGGCGCGTTTGACAAAGAAACACCAAGGGCTTTTACGTCGCGTGCGTTGGCCGAACGCGACGTAAGGCGCGCAGTGAGGCGTTCGAGATCGGCAATGCCGCGCAAGATTTCGCGGAGGGTCAGGCGGAGTTCCGCATTGCCGTGCAGTTCCTCCACAGCGTCAAGGCGTTCGCGAATCGCGCTGACATCTAACAGGGGATGAAGAATCCAGTGGCGCAGTTTGCGGCTGCCCATGCTGGTTGTCGTGCGGTCGAGCACGGACATCAGCGTTCCCTTGCCCTTTTTGTCGATCATCGATTCGACAAGTTCAAGATTGCGCTGGGTGTTGCCATCGAGCACGACGAACTGCGAAGGGCTATAGCGGCGTGGCAGCCGCAACAGCGGCGCCATGTCTCGTTGCGTGGAGCGTACGTATGACAAAACGGCGCCCGCGCAGCTCGCCGCTTCGGGTGCATCGTCGAGGCCGATGCCTTTTAGAGTGGCAAGGCCGAACTGGTCCAGCAGGTTTGTGCGCGCATCGGCGACATCAAACTCGTCGTCATTCCGGCTTGTAAAGGCAGTGCCTGAAAATCGTAAGCGCAGCCTAGCGAGCGATTGTCCGTTGAAACTCGAAGGAACCAATAACTCTGCCGGCGCCATTCGCGTAAGTTCGTCGAACAAGGTTCGCTCGACGTCGCCGTCGATCTGCGCAGCGAGGAACTCGCCTGTGGTGATATCCACCAGCGACAGTCCCGCGCGGTCGCCGCGTACGCAAAGTGCAGCGAGGTAATTGTTGCTGCCTTCTTCCAGGAGGTGTGGCTCGATAACTGTGCCGGGGGTAATGGTGCGCACAATCGCGCGCTTTACAACGCCCTTGGCTTCTTTTGGGTCTTCGACCTGTTCGCAGATGGTGATGGTGCGTCCGGCCTTGATGGCCTTGGCGAGATACGAGTCCACCGCGCGCACGGGCACGCCCGCCATGGGGATGCGGTCGTCTTTGTTCACCGCGTCGCGCGAGGTCAGCGCGATTCCGAGCAACTCCGCCGCCTCGACGGCGTCTTCAAAGAACAGTTCGTAAAAATCGCCCATGCGGAAAAACAGAAGAGAATCGCCGCTTTCCGCCTTGGCTTCGAGGTATTGACGCAGCATCGGCGTAAGGTTCGCCTGCGAGATGTCCCCAAGTTTTTTCCATTGCTGCCCCATAGGGCAGGAAGTATAGCAATGCGCACCATCGTGACAGTAGCGCACGGTCTCCGGGCCGAATGTGACTTATCGACAGCCCGCAGGAACGCCCGCCGCGGAGAGCGGGCGCTACTGGCCGTAGTAGGCGTGGTCCCCGTGTTTGCGCAGGAAATGTTTGTCGAGGAGGTGATCGGCGATTGATTTCTTTCCAGGGTCAATGGCAAGGGTATGCAGCGCGAGTTGCGCGACTTCTTCGAGGACGCGCGCATGTTCAACAGCATCTCCGACGGACTTACCCCAAGCGAAGGGCGCATGATTTGCCACCAGCACGCCGGGACATTCAAGCGGGTCGCGTTCCTTGAAAGCCTGCACAATCGAGTCGCCTATGGCGCGCTCGTAATGATCCCCCACTTCCATTTTAGTTAATACCTCGGTGACCGGAACGTCTCCGTAGAAATAGTCCGCGTGCGTGGTGCCGAGACAGGGAATCGCGCGGCAAGCCTGCGCCCAGCACGTTGCGTAGTGCGAGTGTGAATGCGCTACGCCACCGACGGACGGAAACGCTTCATACAACCGCAGGTGCGTGGGCAGATCGACGGAAGGCCTGTAGTCCCCCTCGACCACTTCGCCCGCTACATTTACGACGACCATATCACGCGGTTTCATTTTTTCGTAAGAGACGCCGCTGGGTTTGATCACCACGAGCCCGGCTTCGCGATCGATCGCGCTGGCGTTGCCGAACGTCATTTTGACCAGGCCATGAAATACCAAATCGAGGTTCGCGTCGCAGACGGCTTTTTTTAAATCGGCGATGCTCATGCCGCGGCCTCGCTCATACATTCGTCAATAAATGCGATCAGGCGGGCCTCGACAGGAGCATATTCATTGAAGTGCATCAGCTCGCTCCGCACCTTTGCCGCGTTTCGCACGCCCTTCAAATAACCTGCATAGTGTTTACGAAATTCTACGACACCGCGCTGTTCGCCCCGTGCTTCGACGATAAGTCGTAGATGTTCCAAACAGACATCGATGCGATCCGCAATTGTCGGTTCCGGCATATGTTCTTCGTGCTGCATGAAATGTTTCGCCTGCTGAAATATCCAGGGATTCTGGATCGCGCCGCGGCCAATCATTACGCCATCACAGCCCGTTTCAAACATTTCTTTGACGTCTTCCGGCGTCTGTATATCTCCGTTTCCAATGACTGGAATAGAGACAACTTGTTTAACCTTTTCCAGCCACGTCCAGTCAGCATTGCCGCGATGACCTTGATCGCGTGTGCGGCAATGAATCGCGAGCGCCTTTGCACCCGCTTGTTCAACCATGCGGGCCACGTCGAGAATGACGATGCTTTTTTCATCCCAGCCAAGACGCGTTTTTACGGTAACCGGAAGGCTAGTGCCTGCAATAACCGATTTCACTATCGCTTCGAACTTCACCAAATTGCGGAGCAGGCCCGCGCCCGATTCGCGAAGCGCGACTTTCTTTACCCAACACCCGCAATTGATGTCGATGAAGTCCGGGTTCGCACGCTCGGCAACCTGTGCCGCGCCTTCCATGGAAGTTTCGACACCGCCGAAAATCTGCACCGCCACCGGACGTTCTTCTTCGACAATACGGATTTTGGCGAGCGCTTTGCGGGCATCGCGTATCAAGGCCTCGCTGCTCGTGAACTCCGTGTACAGCAAATCTGCGCCCAAGCGCTTGCAAACGAGACGAAACGGAATATCCGTCACGTCCTCCATTGGCGCGAGGGCTAGGGGTTTGTCGAGTTGTATAGTTCCAATTTGCATAGTTATAGAGTGCTATTCATAGTTCAGCGCACGCCGTATATCTCTCTTGCCATGGATCACACGCACAATAATAACGCTGCTACCTTTAATCTGATAGAAGATGTTGTAGTCGGACACCGGAAAATATCTCAAATTTTGGCCAGCATCAGGACGCGCACGTCCCAGCTTGGGAAGTTCGAGAATGTGCCCGCATGCCTGCTGGATTTCCTCCAGCACCCTATCGGCGGCCGTAACGTTATCTTGCGCAATGTATTTGTAAATGACTTTAAGGTCGCGCCCGGCCTTTCGCGAAAAGCGAAGCTTTTTCACGCTGAGTGATTATTGCGATAGGAGGCCTGAAGCGCGCGGAGTTCGGCAAAGACCTCTTCGGCGGGCAAAGTTTCGCCTCGTTCAATTTCGTCAAGGCCTTCCTGCAACATCGCGCGTAATTCTTCCAAGTCATCATCCTGCTGGTCTTTGAGTATCGTTAACGCATCATGGAGCAAGATTTCTATGGACTCGTATCGACCAGATGCCAACTGCTCGTTTATGAGTGGTTCGATTGCGACAGGTATTTCCATGCTTTCCTCTTGTTTTTTTGAGACCTACCTGGGCTGTTTGGACGGCTACTATGCTGCACGACCTTCATTATACAAACAAAGTTGCTTCAGCCATCAATCCCGGGCCAAACCCTAGCGCCACACAGGGCCGGGGGGCACTGGCTTCTCGTAGCCGGTTGAGGATAAAGAGAATCGTCGGCGACGACATGTTGCCGTGATCGCGGAGGACTTCGCGGGAAATATCTACGGCGTCCTTTGCGAGATTCAAGGCCTTTACGACCGAGCCGAGGATGCGTGGCCCGCCGGGGTGCACAGCCCAGGACCTAATATCGCCGAGCGTCAATTTGTTCTGTTGCAGCCAACCTTCCATCCACGGGCGCAGATGGCTACCGATGAGTTCCGGCACGCGCGAGGACAGCGACATGATGAACCCGTTGTTGCCGATGCGCCAGGTCATTGCGTCTTCGGATTCGGGTACGAGACACGAACCCGTGTTGGCGATTGTCCAGGCGCCCTCTGTGTCGTTTGCCGCGGTCGCGACGATGGCTGCGGAGCCGTCCGCGAATAACGCGTTCGCTACGATCTGCTCGGGGTTCCACCCGTAATGATAGTGAAGGCTGCACAACTCGACGGCGCACAGTAGCACGCGCGCGTTCGGATCGCTTTCGATAAACCCTCGCGCCACGCGCAAACCATTTAGCGCGCCGTGACAACCCATGAAGCCTACATGCGTTCGTTGGCACGTGAACGGCAGGCCCAGTCCTTTTATAAGACCGATATCCACACCCGGGGCCGCGAAGCCACTGCAAGAAATCGTCACGAGATGCGTGATCGCCAGCGGCTCAATGTTCGATTCTTCGAGTGCTTTACGCGACGCCTCCAACGCCAACGGCAATGAATCGTTCTCGTATTTTTCCATCCGCGCGCGGATAGTTGGCCCCTGCCGCATGGTGCCGTTGGGGTCGGGAAAAAACGGCTGGCGATTGGGTTCGCCCTCTGGCGCGTTGAGCACGCACGTGTGCCTGCGTTGCACGCCGGTCATCTTGTACAAGAGTTTTAGTTGCCTCTCTTGTTCGCCAGATGCCTCAAATGCTTTCGCGGCGTACACGAGCGATTCGTCGATTCCGATTGAGTGGGCTGGCAGCGCAGTGCCCATTCCAGCGATTGCGAGCTGTTTCACAACACAACTTCTTTCTGCGCCGGTGTCGGCGCGTTTAGACTTCGCACAAACGGTTCGGCAGCAACAGGCGCCACCGATAACACGCGCAGTGCGGTCTTGACCAGTGCCGGATATCGCAAAGAGGCGGCAAGCATGCGGCACAGAGCCGTGCGCTGTGTCACGACGCGTTGCCGCGCGGCGATCCAATCTTGTTCGTAGCGGGCCTCGTAGCGAACAGCGGCGTCGCGCGCGATAGGTGCAAGCGCGATTGCGGATTCGATGGCCCATTTCATCCCTTCGCCCGTGAAAGGTTCGACGTAGCCTGCGGCGTCGCCCAGCACAAACGCGCGATGCGCGGAGACGATCGTCGCGCTCCGAGTCAATGCAGGCGTGCCCTTCCACGCGATTTCGTGAAGGTCTGGAATTGAAGGATAGCCTGCGACATCCAGAATGCGCGCAACGGACTGTGAGAGTCCGCCTGATCCTTTTACGTGCGCTCCGTCGCACGCAGCGGCGAGCACGAGCCGGCCATCTTCCCGCCGACACGCCCCAACGTATCCTGCCTTCGCGCAAGCCATGTAGATCGTCCCCGGCCGATAATCCGTCGGTGCTGCAACAGAGACTGCGCCCATGCCGATCCGTGCGCCAGCGCTCTGCCGCGAATCGAAATCGTCCGTGGCGCGCAAGAGCCTGCTCCCGAGTCCGTCGGCGACGATTACGATCGAAGCCTGGACACGGCAAACGCGGTCGTCTTTTCGCAACGTGAGGGTACGTGTTTCGTCATGAACGGCGTCGAGGGAAGCTTGCGTCCCGCTGAGAAATGACGCGCCGCTCGCGACCGCTTCGCGCACGAGCGCCGCATCGAGCCGTTCGCGCGACAGCACCATGTACTCCGGCAAGGGTACGGTTGCGTGGAGTCGGCCCGCGCGCACGTCGAATTTGCGTGTTGCGACTGCCCCCTCTTGCTGTAGCAAACTACCCAGGCCGATTCGTTCCAGCGCGTTTTGCACGGGGCGACCAATGCAACAGCCGCAGACCTTGTAGCGCGGGAACTGTGCCTTGTCTACGAGAAGCACGCGCAGATTCGCCCGCGCGAGTTCGCGCGCGGCCACCGCACCGGCGCACCCGGCGCCGATGACAACGCAGTCCCAACGCGAGTCCGCGCATTCCGAAAAAGAGATTGAGCCCAATTGTGTAATCATGGCGTATCCCACCTGAATAGGAACCGGAAAGGCCACGTGTTTCGAATGGTGTGATTCGTGAGACCTGCGTCGTTCGCCAGCGCAGAAAACTCTGAGACGGTAAACGCCGCCGCCACCGAGCGCGGGCCGTCGTAATGCACAACATAGCTGCGCGTCAGCGCGTAGCACGCTAAATGTGCGAGCAGAAAACCGGGCGTGCTCCGCACAAGATCGCTGACGAGCACGCGTTTCGGTTGCGCTGCGCGGATGGCCTCCAGCACGCGTTGTGCGTCGTGGCGTTCGAAATGATGCATGAACAGTGTATTTGTAACGACGTCATAGCCGCGCGGCACCGGATTCGCCACGATGTCGCAGACAAAGAACTGCGCGTCGATGCCGAGCGAGGCAGCGCGTGCGTTGGCTTGGTCAACTGCTTCCTGATTCAAATCGCAGCCATGCACTTCGATAGGCAATTTTGCGCGCCTGGCGCGGCGTGACAAACCCAGCACGACATCGCCTCCCCCGGATGCGAGGTCGAGCACACGAATTGGACGGTTGGCGTTGCGCGCGAATTCCTGAATGGGACGCCATAGGTGTCGCACCGTAAGGCTGAGAACATTGATGCGCCGCAAACCTGCGAGCGCCTGTTGACGCAGCGTGGAGTCGAGGTCTTGCCGGTCCATGAGTTCGGGCTCCACACAGCGGACGCGCACATTTGTCCAAGGCGGGAGAATGCCCGAGCGCGGTAGTGTTACGTCTTCGCCCATGTGGTGACTGCTTCGCCGTTACATCACGTCGCTATGCTTGCCCGTTTACCACGCGCGCCAGGCCTCGCGCGTTGATACGAACTAATATCTTCCAATCGAAGAGTCTGCTTGCACTGCGTATGCATCAATACCGCCGGCGAGGTTCCGCACGCGTTTGAATCCCTGGACGGTGAGGTATTCCTGCGCCATCTGCGAACGCATACCGTGGTGGCACATCACGATGAACTCTTTGCTCTTGAGCGCCTCAAGATCGTCGAGCTTGTCGTCCAGCTTGTCCAGCGGCACATGCATGCAATTCTTGATACACGCCCGCGCCAGTTCATCGTCATTGCGCACGTCCAGCAGGACAAAGTCTTCGCCTTTATCGATCTTTTCCTTCAATTCTTTCGGTGAACACGGTCTCATTTTGCCACCCCCTGATAAATTTCGGACCCGCTCACGCGGAATTTCTCCGCCATCTCGTCCATTCCGTGATCGCGCGCGGCGGACTCACTCACCCCGTGGTCCTTCGCGTAATCGCGGATTTGCTGCGTAATTTCCATCGAACAGAATTTTGGTCCGCACATCGAACAGAAGTGCGCGAGCTTCGCGCCTTCCGCCGGAAGTGTTTCGTCGTGGAACTCCTGAGCACGCTCTGGGTCCATGGCCAGCGCAAACTGGTCTTCCCAGCGAAACTCGAAACGTGCTTTGCTTAAGGCATTATCCCACACCTGCGCGCCGGGATGCCCCTTTGCCAGGTCCGCGGCGTGCGCGGCAATTTTGTATGCGATGACGCCTTCGCGCACGTCGTTCTTGTTTGGAAGGCCGAGGTGTTCCTTTGGGGTCACGTAACAAAGCAGCGCCGTGCCGTACCAACCGATCATCGCCGCGCCGATAGCGGAGGTGATGTGGTCGTAGCCGGGTGCGACATCGGTCGTCAGCGGGCCCAGCGTGTAGAAGGGCGCTTCGCCGCACCAGTCGAGTTGTTTTTCAACGTTTTCCTTGATCATGTGCATGGGAATGTGACCGGGACCTTCGTTCATGACCTGCACATCGAATGACCATGCGCGTTTCGTGAGTTCACCCTGCGTCTTTAATTCGGCAAACTGCGACTCATCGTTTGCATCGGCGAGACAGCCGGGGCGCAGTCCGTCACCAATTGAAAAGGAGACGTCATATGCCGCCATGATCTCGCAGATTTCGTCCCAGCGCGTGTAGAGGAAATTTTCCTTATGGTGCGCGAGACACCACTTTGCCATGATCGAACCGCCGCGGCTCACGATACCCGTGACGCGCTTTGCGGTCAGCGGGATATAACGGAGGAGCACACCTGCGTGGATCGTGAAGTAGTCCACACCTTGCTCGGCCTGTTCGATGAGCGTATCGCGAAAGAGTTCCCAGGTAAGGTCTTCGGGCTTCCCTCCCACTTTTTCCAGCGCCTGATAGATGGGCACGGTGCCGATCGGCACAGGTGAGTTGCGAATGATCCACTCGCGCGTTTCGTGGATGTTCGGGCCGGTGGAAAGATCCATCACCGTGTCCGCACCCCAACGCGTTGCCCAGACCATCTTCTCCACTTCTTCTTCGATGGAACTCGTCACCGCGCTGTTACCGATATTGGCATTAATCTTCACGAGGAAATTGCGGCCAATCACCATCGGCTCGAGTTCGGGATGGTTGATATTCGCGGGAATAATTGCGCGGCCCCGCGCTACTTCATCGCGCACGAATTCCGGCGTGATCGCTTTGGGCAGGCTCGCACCCCAGTTATGACCGGGATGTTGCGATTTCAATTCTTCGACTTGTTGTTCAAGCCGCATGTTCTCGCGAATCGCGACGAATTCCATTTCCGGTGTAATTTCGCCACGCTTTGCGTAATGCATTTGCGTAACGCGCCGGCCGGCCTTTGCACGCAACGGTTGCCGCGAACGGATGAAACGTAAGGGGGCCAATCCGGGATCATGCTCGCGCCGGCGTCCATACTCAGATGTAATGTCCTCAAGCGCGTCTATGTCACTGCGCGCCGCAATCCACTCCGCGCGCGACGGCGCCAGCCCTTTGCGCACGTCAATGCCAGCATCAGGGTCGGTATATGGACCTGACGTGTCATACAGTGTAATGGCAGGATTGGGGATTGAAGCGCCGTTGCCAGCAGCGCGGACTTTGGTAGGGGTTTGCGCCACTTCGCGCATCGGCACACGTATGCCTTTGCTTTTGCCCTGCACATAGACTTTGCGGCTATTGGGAAATGGTTTTCGCGTTATGACATCGGCCTGTCCCGCAGCAAAAACGGGTGGCCGGTCGGATGAAACGGACATCAAGAAATCTCCTGGCACCTTGCGTGAAAATGGCGCTACACTAAACAGCATAGCCACCGTAGCTATTCAGGCTAACACCGGGCCGGGGGCTTGTCAAAGATATGGCAAGAATTACTCCTCGAACCGACACCTTCCTCGGCGTGTGTTTGCGCAACTTTTTTCCGAAATAGGGCTGCCCGATTTTTTGCAATCTATTTGGTTTTCAAGGGTATCACCCGCAATTCCGGTGTAGACTGGCTTTCGACAATTAATTGGTCCCCTGCGCTCAGTTGCATATCACGGCCAAGCGGCGCTGCAATCTCAATCGCAACTTCACCGCGCTTAATCGTTACTTTTGCGGCTTCGCCTTGGGTCAATGTCGCCGCCGCGGGAAACAAACGTTGCGTGTAGGTCCATGACTTGGCTTCGCCTTGAATCGTGCGCAACGGCGCAGGCGGGCCCGCCCAAGTCACCTGATTTGTCGGACGTTCCGCCTCGTCGGTGATCATGCTCAATATATCTTGCTGGGTTAGCACGTTGATCTGATTGCCTTCAGCGCTCTTGCGAAGAATCAGTTCCCTCCCCTTCGAGAACCCGCCGCCGCGCGAGGCCAGGTCGAAGGTATTGCGGAATCCGTGCAGGTCGATTCCCGTCACCCCGGTTGCTCCCTGGTCCACGCCAATGCCAAAACGAAAACGGTTTGCGTTCGATGTTCGGTCGATGGTGAGGAGCGTGCTGTCGTGCGCGTTTGTGTGTAGATGTTCGCAGGTGAACTCGTTTGCATAGAAGCCGCGCTCACCACCGATAGAGATGCACTGCTTGAAGTTCAGTATGCTGGCGAAATACATCTTCGTGTAGTTGATGCCGGCCACGCTTGCATCGATCACAAGCCCAGATCCGGCGTCGCGCGGTCCGGCCGTGAATGGCGCAGGATCGGCAATTCCCTGGCTGTTAATTTGCGTTTCAATCACAACGGGAAATCCATCAATCGGTACAGGTTTCTCCGGCTTGATGCGAAGTCCCGCCCCTTTTCCTCCGTATACGATCAGTCCCAGGTGATACTCGCAGTTCATGGCGGAGTCTATACACACGGCATCTACTGCAGAATCCGGCCCCTTGAAATTAATTACGTAGACACCACCGTCTACGCGAAAGTCCTGCGCGGCCGGAAAGCGGATGGTGTCGTCGATGTGATAGATCGCCTTGCGCCCACCAAACCCGCCTTTCACGTAGAGATCACGCGCGTTGGCGACGCAGTAGTCCAAAGCCTCTTGCCAGCCTGCGGTTTTCGTGCCAGGAGTTACAGGACCGAAATCGCCAGTGTCATCGTACGCGAGCACGACGGATGGCCCGCCTTTTTCGTCTAGACCCGGCGCGGCTTGCGCGTCAAGAAAGAAAGCGATCGGCAACGCCACTGCAAACAAAACGGATCGTCTCATCTCAATCTCCTCGTGCCACGAAAACAGCATAGCGGATCGCGCATTGAACGCGCGGATTTCCGTTGCTATCATCGGAGTGGCGCAATTATCGAATGTACGTAGCGTTGGCGGAGAACTGGCCGCCTGCGCACGCTTGGGGCCGCCGTGTAGAGTGGCGCGGCGGCGGAGTCTGCACGATGGAACGATTGAAAGCAGATTTACACACGCACACCGCTGACGATCCGCATGACCGGCTGAACTACTCGGCGGAAATGCTGATTGATGCTGTCGCCGCCGAAGGTGTGCGCGTGCTTGCAATTACCTGCCACGAACTCAACATTTATTGCGATTACTTCGCGGATTACGCGCGCCGCCGTAACGTATTGCTGCTTCCCGGTATTGAAAAGTTTATCGAGAAGAAACATGTCTTGATCATCAATCCCGCACCCGAGCACTTGTCCGCGCACACGTTTCAGGAGTTCCGCGCGCTCGGCCGGCGTGGGGCCGTCTTTATCGCGCCGCACCCGTATTATCCATCGCCGAGCAGTTTAATGTCGGATTTCACGCGCAACATCGATTTGTTCGACGCGGTCGAGTATTGCAGTTTGTATTTCAAAACGATCAACCCCAACCGTTGGGCCGAAGCTGCCGCCAAGGCGCACGGGTTGCCCATGGTGGGCACCTCCGATACGCACGGATTGCCGTACGACGACTCAACTTTTTCCTGGATTACCGCCGAGCCGACCGTCGAAAGTGTGCTCGACGCCATCCGCGCAGGCCGTGTGGAAGTGCAGACCAAGCAGCGCGATTTGCGTCCCGCTGCGCGAACGATAAAGGACGCGATCATCGGGTCGGTCCAGGACTTCATACCCGGCGCTCGCGCGAAGGGCGCGCAGCAATGATAGACCGCATCACAGTCCTGGGCGGCAGCAGCGTGTATACGCCCGAATTCGTTCTCTCCCTCATCACGCACAACGTAAACGTAAAGGAAATCGTCCTTTACGGGCGTCAGGGAAACAAGCTGCCCGTCGTCGCGAAATTCTGCCAGCGCCTTATAGATCGCAGCGGGTTCCCAACGAAGATCATTCCAGCGACCGAATTGAAACCGGCGGTAACGGGAGCGCGCTATATCATCAATCACGTCCGTGTCGGCGGCATGCCGGCGCGCGTGCGCGACGAGAAGCTTCCACCCAAGCAAGGCATGATTGGCGACGAAAGCCTCGGCGCGGGAGGCTTTGCCAATGCAATGCGTACGCTACCCGTTGTGCTTCAAATGGCGCAGACCATCGAAGAGGTCAATCCCGGCGCGGTGCTCATCAACCTCAC
Source organism: Candidatus Hydrogenedentota bacterium (assembly GCA_020848835.1). Classification (GTDB taxonomy): domain Bacteria; phylum Hydrogenedentota; class Hydrogenedentia; order Hydrogenedentales; family SLHB01; genus JABWCD01. The sequence goes on along the minus strand of JADLHJ010000084.1, from coordinate 50,598 downwards.
CAACCCGATGGGGGTCATCGTTGAGGCGTTGATCAAGAACACCAAGCTCAATGTGCTGGGCGTTTGCGATTTACCAGGCACAACCGTCAGAAATGTGGCCTCGATCCTTCGCCACGACCCCGCGCAAATGCAAGTAGATTACATCGGCTTGAACCATTTTGGCTGGATTCAGGACGTCAAGATCGATGGCCGCAGCCACATGACCCGGCTGCTCGAACGCCTCGAACACGAAGCGAGTGACGGATTCGACAGTGGTCTCATCGAGCTGTTCCGCATGATTCCGGTGCGCACGGTGAGCTTGTTTTTCCATCAAGACGAAATACTGAAGCGCCAACTGTCCTGCGGGCGGTACCGCGCCGAAGTGTTGCATGAAGCGGAACAGCAGATCCTTCGTCTATATCAGGAGAACGGCCTCTGCGAGATCCCGGAGCTCACCCGGGCGCGCAACGCCGTTTGGTACGAGGAAACGATTGTGCCGCTGATTCGCACGTTGGAAGACAAAAAGGACCACGAAACGATTTTGTGTGTGCGTAACGATGGCGCGATTCGCGATCTACCTGACGATTGCAGCGTGGAAATCCCCGTCGAACTCGGGAAAAAGGGCAACAAACCCCGAAAAGTTGGGAGTTGCCCGCGTTTTCTTCGCGGGCTTTTCATCGCGCTTAAGGAAAGCGATCGCCTCACCATCGAGGCTGTGCGCCACAAATCTTACGAATGCGCTTTGCAGGCGCTCACCATTAACCCGCTCGTTCCCTCGCTCGACGCGGCCCGCAAGTACCTCGACCGCTTGATTCGCGATGAGCATTTCGAGCTACACTAGCCGCCAAACCGTAAATTGGAGTCTCCCATGAGAGTATTACGCCTGATTACAGCCGCTGCGCTGATCTTGAGTGTCGCGCCGCTTGTATATTCACAAGTTCCAGTAACCGGCGGAGGTGGCGCTGGCCTGGGCGCGATCGCCGGCACGGATACACTGGTTACCGTAGTGCTCAAGAGAGGCGGCGCAAAGGACGCCAATCTGAAAATTGTAAAAGTAGACACTGGACTGCTCACGGTACGCACACAGTCGGGTATCGAAACAACGTATCGCCTTGCAGATGTTCAGGAAATTCAAGTCCAGGGCGCGGTCATGAAGACGCGCCAAATCGACGTGATGCGCGATGTCGGTATGACCACCGATCAGCAGGAGATTGTCACGCGCGCGCTGGCGCGGACGTCAGAGATTTTTAACGCAGGCGCAGCCAATCAGTCCATTCGGATGGCTGCCGCGGAAATTCTTGCGGTGGGTGGCGCCGCATCAGCGACATCGGACGATTCGCACGGCGGCACCGTTCTGGCGAGGGAGCAGGCGGTTGAATATCTGACTGCGCTAGCAAAAGGCAACGATCTCCGCACAGCGATTGCTGCCAGCTTGCATCTGAGCTACGCCGGCCAGAAGTTACCGTCCGAGACAATAGTGCAGGACGGCCTCGCCAGTGGCGACCGAACCGTGAAAGCCGCTGCGGCGCGCCTTGCAGGTATTTCCGGCGATACTGCGTCTATCGCCGAATTACGCATCATGTTGGAAGACCGCGTAGCAAATATTTCCGCGCCAGCAGCGCGCGCGCTTGCAAACCTCGGCGACAAAGAAGTCGTTCCCACGCTCATCGCAATGGTCACGGAACGCAATGTCGATAAGGCGAATGCTGCCGCTTTGGGTCTAATTGAACTCGGCGACAAGGAAACGATCAACTTACTCCGTGCCAAATTGAAGGATACGGAAGGACTCTCAAAATTTCGCGTCGCCGCAGTGATGTACGAACTCGGCGATACGGAAGCAGGCGGACTGCTGCGCGACGAGTTCATGAATGTGCCCTCTATCCGATTTGATGCAGCCTGCACCCTGGCGAAAAAGGGCGACGCAAAAGCAATGCAATTTCTGCGGGACTGGCTGCAGACGGAAAACGATCCGACCGAATTGAACTTTACACAGCGCGCATTGGCAACCCACGCGCTCATTAAAGCCGGCGACCGGACGAATGCCGGCGTGCTTCAAGGCGTGCTGCGCGAGGCGTCCCCGGCCATCCAAGTTCTAACCTTACGCCTCATCGCCGACCTCGATGTCGAAGGCCTTCTCCCGATGGTGCTGCCGGCGCTGACGGGCAACGAACCAATGACCGTTATGACGTCCTGCCAGACTGCCGTCTCCATGGCACACAACGACTACGGCGACAGGCTTCGCAAGTACCTGGATTAAGGTTTCTGATGCCAGAACGCCTGCACATGGTGATCAAAGGCCGCGTGCAGGGTGTCGGGTTTCGTTATTCGGCGTACCGCCAGGCGCAATCGCTTGGATTGGTAGGTTGGGTGCGCAACCGTTCGGATGGCACTGTCGAGGCCGAGTTCGAAGGAACGCGAGGCGCACTGGATTCTATGCTCGATTGGGCAAAAGAAGGGCCGCCTCTCGCTCGCGTTATCGGTATTGACGCGAGTCGGTACGAGGACCTTTCTGGTTACAGTGACATCGAGATTCGCTGAAAGCGTACGGACTGCGGACGATTTTCGGGGTGGTCGAAATCTGACGCGATGGTAGGTTCACGCAATCGCATTATGCTCCGACGGACCGCAACCCTGTGCTTTCAAGAAATCCAACATCTGCTTGAAAATCTCGCGCCGCTGTCCCCAGAAGATGTAATCGAATCCGTGACCCCGGTTTTCCAGCGCCACGAGCTGCGTTGGTACGCCGTTCTCTTGTAGCCGCCGATGTAGATGCTCCGACTGTTCAAAGTGCACTAGGCGGTCGGACTTTCCGTGCGCAAAAAAAATCGGCTTGGAGGAAGCGCTGGCGTAATGCATCGGCGAGGCCGCTTCCATCGCAACACCATTCATCTCCCCCATGTTTCGCGTTGTAAAATCGTTAAAAAAATTACTCGTCCTCCCGTTTAACGATTTGTGTACAAAAGGTCTGTCTCGATACATCGCCAGATCCACGGCGCCATATAAACTGATGGCCGCTTTCACTTCCGAAGACGCGCCCGGATTGATATCGCCTTCTAACTTGTCTTCCGGCGTGGTGGTCGCCAGCAAAGCAGCCAAATGCCCCCCCGCTGACGCGCCAAACGTTACAATGCGATCCGGATCCACGCGGTACTTGGCGGCATTCAGGCGCAGCCACCGCACGGCAGCCTTGCAATCATGCAGGCAGTCGGGAAACGCACACTTGGGCATAAGTCGGTAATCGATCGTCATCACGACATATCCGTGCTTGGCGAACTCGCGGCAATACCACGCCTGCTGGTAGCGCGTACCCAGCATCCACGCACCGCCGTGGATCAGCACCATTCCAGGCCGCAGGGACCGCCCGTCATCCTCGGGCAAGTACATAGTCATCTTGAGCTTGCGATGGCCTAGATCTGCATACACAAGCCCGCGCTCGGTCTTATACGAAAAGGTTTGCATTGCTTGTGAGTTTAACGCCAGGCAGAAGTACAGCGCTACAACAATGATTCGATTCATGAAAAGATTTCCACCGGAAGGCAAATGCGTTCGGGATATGGACGCGAGAGGAGAGTCTTTATTCAGGGCCAGTGTTGGCGAAACTTATCTGCTTTGCGGAATCAGCGGCTTGACCACGTCTACGAGCCAAATCCCAATGCAATCGCGCATACTTCCATTCCATCCCGCATCGAGACGGACTTGGAGTTCGCGCTCCGCATCGTCTTGCGCGCTGAACCAGCGAACCATCCGGCAAACTGTCGTGGCTTCGTGCGTTGTATTCATTGTCCTCGTCGCAAATTTAGCACCCCCCAGGGAAGAGACCCCACAAAATGGGCCTCCCCCCCGGGGAGCGGGCTTGGCATGTTTACATGGCGCCAGGTTGCCCCGTGACCCGGCTGTCACCACCGGCGAATCGATGGGTCCCAGCCGCAGGCCAGGTGTGTGCGACCACCAGGCCTGCAGCGGACCCCTTACTGCCAGGGCTTGAGGAGCTCACTTGCAGTTGTGCGCGCCCCAGTACCCCTTCCCCTCCTGTTAAAACCAAATCGAGAACCCCAAGGTCGCGGCAACGGCTGCGACCGCAAACACCCAAAACGCAATTTCTCCCCAGGGAAGGAAACGATATTTGTTGACTGGACGGGTCCGAAAACCTGCGTATTGCGCCCCGATATTCGGATCAAGGAACGGCCGATTGACTGAATCCATCATTCCCCACCTCCTCGTCCAGTCTGTACTCACGAGTGTTCAACAAATTGAGACGTTTGTCTCCAACACGGTCCATTCAATGTAATGAACCACTACTTTCATGCGCGGCACTATCTCGTTGGGCTTGAACGCGCTTACAATCGAAGGCATCAAGAGCATTTCCTCGTCGTCCCATTCTGGATCTGCTGCTTTGTCGCCATTCCATATTTCGACGGCGTCGTACACGTTTCCTGTCTAGTTATCGCCGCGCGCCACAAGCGAGAATAATTTGGAACTATCAACGCTCAAGGCAGACGCAGTCTTGTAAAGGTCGCGATCCATTAGCTCGAGTACACGTTGCGCATACATCGCGCAGAAGGATTCGAGGGAATCCTTGCTCTCATAATCGCTGTTCAACACTTCCGTCACCTGACCCTCTCCTTCTCTACCTCAGCAACCAGTAACGCACTTAGCGTGCCAAAATGAACTGGCACATGGTCCTTACCGTAAGCCATTCATGAATATAGTCTTGCGAAAACCGGTGCTGGAATTGTTTCTTACGCGACAGCGGAGCAAAGTTAAAAAACTGTACACAAATGATGTACAGAAACTTAACACAGACAGGGTGGGTAAGTAGTTAGAGCTGAATGCCGAAGTCGCTGATTTTCTTGTACAGCGTGACGCGGGAAATCTTGAGTGCCTGTGCTGCACTCTTGATGTTCCCATTGTGACGCTTCAGAATTCGCTGAATATGGTGGCGCTCAGCGTCTGCAAGCGTTAACAAATGCGAACTCGAGTCAGGCTCACGCCTGTCCGATTGAACGGAGATCATGATGTCGTCCGGCTCGATTACATCACCTTGCGCAAGTACGGCGGCACGCTCCATACACGATTTTAGTTCTCTCACGTTTCCCGGCCATGTGTAAGCGGAAATCTTGTTCATCGCGTCACTGGAGAGGGTTAGTCTCGCAGCAGTGACAGGGCGCTGCAATGCGTTCAGAAAATGATGGGCCAGATCCGGGATATCGCTTGCTCTATCGCGCAAAGGTGGTATCGTTATCACAAAACCGCTCAGGCGGTGAAACAGGTCCTGCCGAAAATCCGCCCCCTTGCTGTGCAAATTCCTGTTTGTTGCACTCACAATCCGAGCGTCCACGCCAATTTCACGCGTTCCGCCGACGCGATTAAATTTACCGGTTTCGATGACGCGCAACATGCGCGCCTGGTGTTCAGGCGCGAGATCGCCAATTTCATCGAGGAACATGGTGCCGTTGTGTGCGTCCTCGAAGTATCCAATCTTCTGACGCGTCGCCCCCGTGAAGGCTCCCTTTTCGTGGCCGAACATTTCACTTTCAAATAGTTCCCGCGGAATCGCGGGGGCGTTCACGATAACGTATGCATGCTTGGCACGCCCACTCAGTTCGTGGATCATCCGGGCAACAACTTCCTTGCCCGTTCCTGTTTCGCCCAAAATGAGCACTGGCAAGTCCGATCGCGCGGCGCGGGCGGCCATGGAACGGACTTCGGTGATGCCTGCACTACTGCCGATAAGGCTGCTTGCAGCACCATTGTTGCCGCGAAGCGTGTTTACGTCGCGCCGGAGTTGCTCTGTTTGCTCCGCGATGCACAAATACGGTGCAAAGGAATGGGCCAATCCCAAAAAGAATTCAAGGTCTGATTCGTCATATAACCGATTTGGCGTCCCCGAGCGTAATGCAAGCGCGCCCAGTTGTTCTTCGCCTATCATGAGCGGGGCTATCAAGCTCGTTTCGAAACTCGGCCTACCTTCATACTCGCGCCGCCGCGGCATTAACACCCCGCTCTTGCTTTGAATCGCCTGTTGAATATTCCTTATCAAGTCGGCTTCTACGGTTGGTGTTGCCGATAAGGGATGCGCCACCAGCCGGCGATCCACGCCGGTTGCCGTCACGAGCCACCACGCCTCCGGGCCGAAGTGGCTCGCAATGACGGGCGAAAGTGCGGCGAGGAGCGCGGCGACTCCTGTGCATTCTGCAAATGCGCGATGACTGCGCAAAAGTTCGCGAAACTTCGATTCGCGCGGCGAGATATCCAATGGATTTCTCGAGGCTTCGGCCTCGTTCACATAATAGCCGTCGGAAAGAGCCAGCGTTGCCGGTGTAGAATCGTCGAGAGAATCGCATTTTGGCGTGAAAGCGGTTTCCAGTTGAATAAGAGCCAGCGAGTACTTTCCAATTTGGATTTCGTCGCCGGTACTCAGTTTCGCTTTGGTAATGGGGACACCGTTGAGCAGCGTATCATTCGAACTTTCCAGATCGCGTACCCATGCGATCCCGTCTTCAACCCAGACTTCGCAGTGCCTTCTCGAAATCGTGGCATCCACAATGCGAATGTTGCACCCCGTACTGCGTCCTATAACTTTCACCTTCGCCGAAAGCGGCCATGTTCTGCTGAGCTGCGTACCGCGGGTAATCGTCAGCGCGTAATCGCTGTTCATCGTGATGCACTCCGCTGATTTACCGCGATAATATCAGGCATCGTACTTCCGTATCCTCGCGCTACATCAGCAAAGAGTCGTGGCTCACTGCGTTTTGGCCCAAGATACCATAACTCCATGCCATATTTTTCGTCCGAGTTAACGAAAAAGAGCTGACCTTGGACAGGGGTTAGCCACGCGGGTAGCTCACTGACAGTCGTCGGGCGAAACGCGTCAAGCACCATCCGCGTCGTGGGTTCTGTTCCCCCACTTTCCCATAATTCCTCTCCGTGTGTGCCGTCATTCGCGCGGAAGTAAAGACGTCCTCCCGCCACCACAAGTTCACGGGGCTGCGAGGACGCAGGACCCGGATTGATATCGCGAACTCGATGAATCGCCATGTCTTTTACCATGCATAACTCTTCACCGTGGGTTTCTGTCCATGCCACCAAGAATACGGTATTTTGAAAAACGGTAAGTTCCTTTGGACCAGAGTGAAGATCCCGCGCTGCAAAATCCTGAACCAATTTGGTCCCGGCAGCGGTACCGTCCGTCAACCATAGTTCATCGCCGTTGGTTCCATCGTCTGCGCCAAAATAGAGCGTATTATTCAACGGCGTAAGGTCGTGAGGATTTGAACTCGCCGGCCCCGGAAAAATGTCGCGAACCAATTCCGCCGTCTCATTTATCGTGCGCCACAATTCATTTCCGGATTCGGCATCGTGCGCCACAAAATATAAGGTATCCCCCAGTGCTGTCAGGTTACTGGGCGCCGATGATGGATTGGGGCGAATTTCCGTGCACAAATCTTCGACAAGTTCGGTCCCGTTTAATGAGCCATCGCTATGCCATAACTCGACGCCGTTCTCGATTGTCGTGGCGCGAAAATATACGTGCGGCCCAAGCGCAGAAAAACCGTATGGATTGCCGCTGAACGTTGCAGGAGAACCACGAACAATATCCTTGACCAGGATTGTTCCTGAAGAGGACCCATCAGAACCCCAAAGCTCTACTCCAAAATCCGACGACGTCGCACCAAATAGCAATTTGCCGTTGAGATTAGTAAGGCCATACGGGTCCGAATTCGCAAGACCTGGGTTTATATCGCTGAGAAGAAACGTCCCCTCTTCCGTTCCATCACTACGCCAGATTTCAATGCCGAAGTTCTCGCTCGATGCCGCGAAATATAGGTAGTCGCCGCAGGATGTCAGATTGAAAGGACTCGAATCAGCCACTCCGGTATAAATGTCTTTGACCATCCGGGTGCCACTTTCGGTGCCATCGGTAACCCACAACTCTGAACCATGCTCTTTGTCGGCAGCCTTGAAGTAGGCCCGACCGCCATGCAGGATCATTGGTCCCGGTGAAGCGTTAGAAGCACCCAAATAGATATCTTTGAATAGTAACGTTCCCGACGGCGTACCATCCGTTCGCCAAAGTTCCCAGCCGTGCTCGTTATCCATGTCTGTAAAATATACCGCGCCGTCGAGAACGCCACATATATTTGATTCCAAGTGAACAACTTTAAGCTCTTCAATTTGTCCGTCACTTGGACTGAAAGAAAGCAACACATCTCTCGCATCGCGATAGGTCATTAGCACAAGGCGACCATCCGGTAGCCAGACTGCATTATTTCTAGAGGGATCGGATCCTTCCGGCCCTTGCCATATGTCTGCCGCGAGTCGAGTCCCCTCAATCGTGCCGTCCGTTCGCCACAACTCCGCCCCTGTATCAGGATGATTCCCCTCGAAGTACGCTATGCCTTCTCGTTTGGCGATCCATTTATGGAATCCCGAAGTAACGCCCGGGTGTAAATCTCCAAGCGATTGCGTACCCTCGTCTGATCCGTCCGACACCCACAATTCCGTTCCGTTTGATAATCCCAACTCCGCGTTGGCAGGTGTTTCGGCTGCGAAGAGGAGCAGGGTGCCGAGCGACGTCAAATGTGCCGGATTACTTGCTCGCTCACCTGGCCAAATGTCCTTTACCAGCTTCGCTGTTTTCGATTGTGAGTCGAAAACCCATAACTCACGTCCGCGGTTACCATCATCAGCCGAGAAGTACAGCTTTCCACCAACACTGCATAAGTCCTTGGGCTCGGACGACGGGGCAATTTCTTGCCCGAATGCTGGGACGGCGCAAATCGTGACAATAACCAGCAAATGCAACTTTGACCGGCACGCCTTCCAATCCATCACTGATCCCCTCGCGTCATGGCGGGATCGAAGTGCAGCAACACTCCGTTTTCAACATGATTGAAATCGGGAAATCCCCACACTGCAATGGCCACTGAATCCGCCGCCAAGTCACCGCTCAGGACACTGGCATTCATCCGCCACACTGTAGTGCGTTTGGGTTGCCAACTTTGCGGCAAAGACGCAATCGGGATCGCGAGTTCGCAAGAAACAGTGCTTTCATCAAGCGCGAGCGTCCAGCCTTCATGGTTCCACGGAGATTCGGTACCGTTCTCGTACATCGTAAACGATTCCGCTTCTCCTTGAAAACGGGAAACGGTCAGCTTTGCAGCATTCGAAAGTAAGCCTCTCTGAACTGGCATGAAAGCAAATCGCACGCCCCACCGTTTGGCCGATGAATTCGGTGCTCGCAGCGATACATATAGATGGTTATCTGCCACTATTGCCTTCATCTCAGATGCGTTGATAAGGGGCCGCCCCGCCAAAACGCCCGCGCGCCCTGAAGAGACAAAACGCCGTGTATTCCAGAAAGCTTCTGACAGAGAACCGTCAATTTCCGGTATTTCGCCTGTATGGGTTATTGGGACATCGCATTGAGAACCGAACATACATGGCAGCAATGATTCCACCGAACTTAACCAGTCCACTGGGCGGGCGCGCAAGTCTACAAAAATCAAGGATTGCAGAAGCGGGGCACGCTCCATTTCGCACACAAATTTCGTGTCGGTGGTGTCGGGTTCGAAGGTGGCAAGTACGCTTTGCGTCATCTCAGTGTGATCGCGCTCGTTCTTGAATCGCAATGGCACCATTAACGTCGTGTCTTTATTGATCCAAGTGCCTGCACCATTAACTTCTCCAGTGCGAAGCCCCCCTCCAAACGGTTGCCCGTATTCTGCCCAATGCCCATTGATGGTGACGGCATTTCCAGTGTCCCGTAGTTCCGCGGATAATAAGAAACGATCTGAATAGCCAAACAACTGATACACGCTGGAGTCCTGTCCACCGCAAATCATCCAGCGTTCATCTCTGGTGCTTTGTTCAAGAGCGCCATCCGAGTAATACCTGGCACGGTATGCGCGCGCTTGAAACGAAAATTTCTGCGTGGCGATGACCTCGTCTACGCTCAGGATGTTGCGACGCGCCAGTTCATCTTGGCGAATGGGCTGTGCAGTGTTTTTCCTGCTTAAGTAGGTGAAACTCGCGAGCATGGCAGCGGCAAGAACAAGCAGGATTAGCGCAGCTTCTGCCAATCGTTTGAACGGCAGACCGCCGCGCGCCGATCGCCGGGCCTTTTTTATCGCGTTGCGTACGCGAATCGTCGGTGATTCCATCTCATCGATCCCTGCAAACTCCGGCACCGCGCGCAGTTGAATCATGGCTGCGCCCGCGTCACTGGGACGCATGTGGATATCTCGGGATATAAGGAGATCGATGAACTTCGCAAAAGGTTCTGATATACCCTGCGCTGCCTGAATCGCAGGCTGTGGCGTCTGCACCATTAACTGCTTCACGATTGCTAGAGGCGTGGTTCCGTTGAATACAGGTTTCCCGGTCAGACCTTCATAGAGCACAAGGCCAAATGAGTAGAGGTCCCAGTCAGGCCGAGGCTCCACCCCCTCCCACGCTTCGGGCGGCGCGTATCGTGGTGTGCCCATAAAGAAACTGGTGGAAGCTACTTTATAGATGGAAGACTCAAGGTGCGTAGCATAGGCTATCGCCAATCCAAAATCCGCGAGCTTCGCGCGGCCGTCTTCGGTGATAAGAATGTTGCTCGGCTTTATATCGCGATGAATCACGCCGTGTTCGTGACAAAGCGATAATCCATCAAGCACATCTCGCGCAATACTGACCGCCAACTGCGGCGTGAAGACTTCGTTCGCCATCAATCGCGCCAGGGAGGTGCCCTGCACGTATTCCATGTCGATGGCATGACAACTATCGAACGTTTCAAAACTGTTGATACGGACGATACTCGGATGCAGGATGTTTGCGACCACGCGAGCTTCTTGCTTGAATCGCTCGATGAAAACGGTATCACTGCTCAGCGCGGGATAGAGTATTTTAAGCGCAACGGTGCGCGAAAGGGTCGTGTCTTCGGCAAGATACACCACACCCATTCCGCCACGGCCAAGTTCCTGAGTTATTACATACTTTCCCAGTGTGGAACCCGGCCCAAGTGTTGATACCGCTATCAAAGCTCGCCCAAACCTCTCTTGCCTCGGCGCCGCAGACCGAAAAGCAACCCTGATTCAATTCTGCACCATAAGCCCGTATTAAACAACTGTTAATCACGTTGTCTAGATGCTCGAAAGATAGTTAAATGTCTTGCGGTGGAATTCGGAATGTGCCTTACCCGCGTGATAAGCTTTTCAGTTCATTCGAACTGACTTTGGAAAGCGAGGAAAGATGTCGAGCGGCAAATACGACCATGGGTCGATTGAGAAAAAGTGGCAGAACTATTGGGCGGCGAACAAGACTTTCCGGTCCGACATCGATCAAGACAAACCAAAATATTACATCCTTGACATGTTCCCGTACCCCAGCGGCGACGGCCTGCATGTAGGACACCCGCTCGGCTACGTAGCCACAGACATCATCGCGCGCGTAAAGCGAATGAAAGGCTTCAATGTACTTCATCCGATGGGCTGGGACGCTTTTGGGTTGCCCGCGGAACGCCACGCCATGCGCACCGGCGAGCATCCTTCGAATATCACAAGAAAAAACTGCGACACCTTTCGCAGGCAACTGCAATTACTTGGACTATCGTACGATTGGGACCGCGAAATTGATACGACCGATCCTAAGTATTACAAGTGGACACAGTGGATTTTCGAGGTTTTGTTCGAACGCGGCCTCGCCTATCAAACCGAAGCACCCGTGAATTGGTGCCCCGCCGTAGGCACCGTACTGGCCAATGAAGAAGTGAAGGACGGCAGGTACGTCGAGACCGGAGACCCCGTCGAAAAACGCATGATGCGCCAGTGGATGTTGAAGATCACCGCTTACGCCGAACAGCTTATCGCTGATCTCGATGAGGTCGATTGGCCCGAGAACGTGAAGACGATGCAGCGCGAGTGGATCGGTAAAAGCGAAGGCGCGGACGTTAGTTTCAAAGTTGCCGATTCCGCACTGTCGTTCACAATATTTACAACACGCCCTGATACTTTATTCGGCGCGACTTATTGCGTGCTGGCGCCGGAACATTCCCTTACGCTTCAGATTACCACCGACGGACAGCGTACGGCAGTCGAGGAATACATCAGCGCCGCCTCCAAACGCAGCGCGCAAGATCGCATGGCTGCAGAGCGTGAAAAAACCGGCGTCTTCACCGGCGCCTACGCAATCAATCCGGTGAATGATCAACGCATTCCAATCTGGACAGCGGACTACGTGCTGGCCGAATACGGTTACGGCGCGATCATGGCCGTGCCCGCGCACGACACGCGCGACTACGAATTCGCCACGAAGTTCAACTTGCCAATCATTGAAGTCGTCAGCGGTGGCGACGTAACGAAAGAAGCCTATACCGGCGACGGCAAGTTAGTGAACTCGGGTCTAATCAATGGCCTCTCCGTGCCTGATGCAAAAAAGAAAATATCCGCATGGTTAGAGGAGCGCAAGGTCGGCAAGGCGACGGTAAACTACCGTTTGCGCGACTGGCTGTTTTCGCGCCAGCGTTACTGGGGCGAACCCATTCCAATCATCACGCTGGAAGACGGCACGCAGCGCGCAGTGCCTATGAAGGACTTGCCGATCACCTTGCCGGAGTTGGATGAATACAAGCCGACAGCCGACGGGCAGCCGCCGCTCGCGCGTGCGAAAGATTGGGTCAACGTCACCCATCCGATTACCGGCAAACCCGCCGTGCGCGAAACGAATACGATGCCGCAATGGGCCGGATCGTGCTGGTACTACCTGCGCTTCGTCGATGCGCGCAACGATGCGGAAGCCTGGTCAAAAGAAGCCGAGCGCTATTGGATGCCCGTCGATCTTTACGTCGGCGGAACCGAACACGCCGTGCTGCATCTCCTCTACTCGCGCTTTTGGCACAAGGTGCTCTACGACGCGGGATATGTATCGACGAAAGAGCCGTTCCTGCGCTTGTTCAATCCGGGCAAAATCCAGGCGTATTCGTATCGCGACGACAATGGAAAGTACTACTACCCCGAGCAGGTCGAGAAGCGCGATGGTGAATGGTTTGTAAAAGAGACCGGTGCGCGCGTGGCGACGCAGGTCGAGAAAATGAGCAAGTCACGCTACAACGTCGTGAACCCCGACAAGGTTGTCGAAGAGCAAGGCGCGGACACGCTGCGACTTTACGAAATGTTCATGGGTCCACTCGAACGCGATAAGCCCTGGACAGAAGAAGGCCTCCACGGTATCAATCGTTTTATGCGCAGGGTGTGGGCCCTAGTTATCGCAGAGGACGGCGCGTTGCATGCGCGCGTTTTATCAGGCGAAGGCGATGCGGCAACACAAAAAGCACTCCACCACGCAATCAAGGCCGTCACACAAGACGTAGACAACCTGCAATTCAACACCGCCATATCACGCATGATGGAGTATCTGAACGTGGCCTCAAGAGCCGAGGCTATTGGCCGCGAAGACATCGAAAAATTCGTGCTCATCCTCGCGCCATTCTCCCCCCACCTCTGCGAAGAATTGTGGGAACGCCTCGGCCATACCACCAGCATCGCCTACGAAGCCTGGCCGACCTATGACGAGACTTTGCTCGTCGAAGACACCATCGAAATCCCCGTTCAGGTAAACGGGAAGTTACGCGGCGTCATCGGTGTAGCCGCAGCCGCATCAAAAGAGGATATACTAGCGGCCGCAAGGTCTGATGCCAAGGTGGCTGCACACCTCGACGGCAAATCGATCGTGAAGGAAGTATTCGTACCGGGAAAACTGGTGGGGTTCGTCGTGAAATAACGCCTTATTTGGGCAGGGAGAGTCGAGTATGGGTGCGCGGAAAAAACAGATGTTGTCAATCCTCGTCATAGCGTCCTGCGTATTACTGCCCAGTTGCCCGCCGACCGGCAGCGCCGCCACGTTCCCCTACTACGTCACCAACCTCACCGATTCCCCGCTCACGCAGCTCAAGTTTCCAGACGGAGATACGCTGGTATTCGAGAACGTTCTCGACTCACCGGTACCACGGTTCAAGATGCGCATCATCCGCCTCAGTCGCGCGAAGTTTGGAGACACCCTGAGCGAACTCGAGTGGCGCCTCGAAGACAACACCAACGGCAGTATCTCCGCGCGCATCACCGTGGGCCCCGGCGAACTCGGCTTCATCGTCCGACCCTTTAACAACGGAATCGTCGCCAACATCTACGAAGTCGACGATGACGCCAAAGAACTATCCTTCGATATGCCCGGGCAACAATAGTCCCGCGTATCGGCCTGGCCCGTTCGGAGTTCCGCGTTTACGCGGTCCTGTGTCGCGTCACGTCCCCGGTTTGACACGCACGTTCCACAATTGATAAGCTCTCCACCCGTTGCGGTCATGGCTGCAACGCCCCATGCGGGGGCGTAGTTCAGTTGGTTAGAACGCTGCCCTGTCACGGCAGAGGTCGCGAGTTCGAGTCTCGTCGCTCCCGCCATCTATAATTTCGAGCACCGATCCAGGACACTGGCTTGGCGCTCTTTTTCTTTGTCTGGCTAACAAATCATCATCTGGAAGCAGGATGCGCGTGCATAAGACTTTAGGCATTCAATGCATTGTCGTAGTAATTCTAGCGGCAGTCGGGCTGTCCTGCGCGCATGTTCGCGACGGGTCGGGCACAACTGAAAAGCTTTTTGCTGGACCCGGGGTTCCACAGGGGTGGATGGTTCGCGCGTGGGACGACGTGAGCAAGCCTGGCCCCGATGGTGCGCAGTGGATTGTCGATGATAGCGGCATACTTCATGGCTCGACGCCGCGCGGCACGTGGCTTATCTCCGAAAAACTGTACGGCGACTTCGTCTTGGATTTTGAGTGGAAATTACCCGAACGCGGCAACAGCGGCTGCGGCATCCGTTTTCCCGGCGCGGGCGATCCTGCCTTCGATGGCCTTGAGATCCAGATGGTCGATGAACGTTACAACGAGGGACGAGACGGCCCTGACAAACTGACTGGGTCGATTTACAAAGCGCTCTCCCCCACCTCGCAGGTTTATCGTCCGATGGAGTGGAACCATTACAGGATCACTGCGAAAGGTCCACGGATTATCGTCGTGCTGAACGGAACCATGGTTCAAGATGTAAACCTTGAAAAGCACACTGAAGCCATCGAGCGGCACGATGGGAGCGCCGCGCCACCGTTGAATAATCGTCCACGCAAAGGGCACATCGGGTTTCAGGAACTTAGCCGCGGCGAGGGGCATGTGATGATTCGCAATGCAACCATCCGGGTGCTTGATTAGCGGAGACCGAAATATGCGTTACCGACTGGTGTTGTCTGTCCTGCTCACTTCCCTTCTTGTTGGATTTATTTGCGCTCAAGCCGAATCCCAACGCATCCGCTCCATCGCGATTGTTGCGCCCGAGAAAACTGCCGAACACGTGGCCGGTGTGTTGAAATCACGCATTGAAAAGCGCAGCGCCGTAACCATACGTGTGACCGCTTTTTTTGAAGGAGCGGCGGATTATTGGATCTTGCTCGGGCAAGCCGGGAATAGCGCGGTCATCGATAAAGCACGTCTTGCGCATGCCGTTTCATTACCTGGCAGGACGCGTCCTGCGCCGGAGGGATTCGCGGTCAAGTCCGTGCAATTCAAATCCGGCCCAGGAATGATCGCCGTAGGCGTTGACCAGCGCGGTGTGCTCTACGCAGCGGGCGAGATTCTCCGCCGCATCCGCTATGCCCCGGATTACGTTGAGATCGATCCCCTCAACATGCGCACTGCGCCGGCCTACCGATTTCGCGGATCATCGGCCAATCAGGGCGGTACGATGATGCGCGCGACCGGCGCGCGCGGGTGGACGCAGGACGAACTTTTTGAGGTCACACTCGACTACGCGCTTGCTGGTGCGAACTGTTTCTACACCGGCGACCAAGGCGGGCCCGCCTACGATTTCGTAAAATCGTTTGGACTCATGAGCACCACCGGTGCGCGGCCCAACGAACTCAATCGCGAGTTTCCGGCCGAATGGAAAGCGGGTGGCCGTGAAATGTGGGAAGGGAAAAACTGGGTCTGCCCGAACATTCCCGAAGCACGCAAGGCACTATTGGACCAATGGACGGAAGATTTCGCAAAACGCGCCGATCACGAGGTCATGCGGTTCTACGCGGGCGATCCCGGCGGCTGCACGGACGCGCGCTGCACGCCTTGGGGAAAATCGTTTGTGCATCTCAGCGAAGAGATGGCGGCAATTTGGCACAAGACGCATCCAAATAGCAACGTGCTGATTGCGAATCAGGGTCTGGACAACGAAGGCGATCGATACATCTTCGACTACCTGAACGCGCAGCCGCGCCCCTGGTGCTACGGTATCTGTTACGGTCCCGGCAGCAACGCGATGTCGAACTATTTCCGCGACAAGCTGCGCGACGACCTCTTCGAATACCCCGGCGATGGCCCGGTCAATCGCTACGTTTCGGAGATGTTGCGCGAACTCCCCAGAGATCAGCGTATCGTGCATTACTCCGACATCACGCACTGGATCAGCGCGCAGTTCATGGTTGAAAACCCGGAGCCGAACATCGTGCGCGCCTATGGGCGCCGCACCTTTCACGCGCGCCCCGCGGCGATGTACCGCATCTTCAAGGCGATCATGCCCTTCTCCGAAGGCGACATCATCTATTCGGAGGGCTATCACGATGAATTTCATCAGTACCTGTGGAACCGGCTGCTGTGGAATCCGAATCTTTCGCTCGATGAAGCCTTGAGCGATTACTGCACCTATTATTTTGGGGCTGAAGCCGCACCGTTGATGGCCGAAGCATTGCTCGAAATGGAACACACGCTCGAACGCCCGGTCGCGACCAACGAAGGCATCGGCCGCTATTACGACCTCGTGAAGGCTGCGGGCGAAAAGATACTGACAAATCTAATGGCGATCGATCATCGCTGGCGCATGCACATGCAGCACGCGGCCCTCGATAAACACCTGCAACTCCGGGTGAGAAAGGAACTCGACCAGGAAACGCGCGTGCGCGCAGCATTAGCGTCAGTGCTTGAAAAAGGAAAGTTGGATGATGCTATCCAGTCCGCGCTCTCAATCCTGCGCGAACCTCCATCCACACCCGAAATGGACGCACTACGCGAAGAGGCCCGCCTCCAGGGAGAGAAAACCAACGAGTTCTTCGGCATCCGCGACATTGGCTATTTCCGAAACGATTGCACACTTCGGGATGTACCGGGCCACATTGCGTTACTGGAAAGGGCGCTCGCCGCAACGAAGCGAGGCGAAAAGCGCTCAGTAGTCCAGCAATGCATCGACAATACGCTCAAGCCCACGCGACTCGGGAACATCTTTGGTTAAAGGGAACCGTTATTGGTGGACCCATTTGTGTTATAGTTATTAGGTGGGATGCGACAATAGCTGTGGATTTGGGGGAAAGCTATGCTCGACGTGTCTGGCAACGCAAAATGGCGTCTCACGCTCGTTGTTGCACCCATCCTGATTGGTATTCTCTGCGCCACCGAATTTCGTGGGCAAGTCAATGCAGCAGTCGCAACAGGATCGCTGAAGGTCTCTCTTGGTCCCGAAGCTGCACGGCAAGATGGAGCGCGCTGGCGCGTTTCCGGTGGCAAGTGGCTCAAGAGCGACAGCATTGTGGGAAATCTGGCGCCAGGGTACTATTCAATCGAGTTTAAACCGATTACAGGTTGGAGCCTTCCGGCAACCCAAACGGTCTCGGTCTTTGCAAATGACAGAACAAACATCTCTGCCAGGTACTTAAAGACAAAACAACCCCGCGCAAGATTTAACGCGAATCCCAGAAGTGGTTTCACGCCATTGGAGGTTCAGTTCACCGACATTTCGAAACCGGGCACCGCACCCATTCAGTCGTGGGAGTGGGATTTTGATTCGGACGGTGTCGTGGATAGCACGGCGCAAAATCCCCTCCGTACATTCTCATTGTCCAATTTCTACGATGTCACACTCCGCGTTGTTACGTCGGTGGGGATGAGTTCACTAACACGACAATCGTACATTTACTCCGTGCTGCCGGAAGCACCCGTTGCCGATTTTACATTGAGCACAAGCAGCGGTTTGCCGCCGCTCACCGTCCAATTTACCGATACTTCTCAACCCGGTAATTCTTCGATCGACGCATGGGAATGGGATTTCGAATCGGATGGAATTATCGACAGCACCGAACAAAATCCATTACAGCTATTCAGTGACGTCGGCGAATATGAAGTCTCGTTGACGGTCCACTCGGCTTCTGGAACCGACGCTGTGTTGCGACACCGAACGTTGCGACTTGGTCAAATTGCACTTCCCAGCGGAAAGCCTTTGGAAATGGTTTGGATCCCCGCAGGTTCATTCCTTATGGGCGCTCCCGAAAATGAGGTTGGAAGCTACGCGCAAGAGAGGCCGCAGCACGTAGTGACGTTGGCGAAAGGCTTTTGGCTCGGGAAGTACGAAATAACAAAAGGACAATGGATCGCACTCATGAACTCAACGCCATGGAATATGGGGCCTAATGTAAACTACAACTACGATAGTCCAGCGGAGTTCGTATCGTGGTACGATGCAATTTCGTTTACGAATGCCCTTAACCAACACATGCTGGCTACTGGACAAGGGAATGCTACGTTTCACTTGCCATCTGAGTCCCAGTGGGAATATGCGTGCAGAGCGGGTACTTCAAGTCGTTATTATTGGGGTGACGACCTAGACAATTCACAAATTGGAAACTACATATGGCAGACAGACTCTGTGCAGATTGTGGGTCAAAAAATCCCCAACGCTTTCGGTCTGCACGATATGGCCGGAAACGCAAAAGAATGGTGCCAAGATTGGTACCGGAATAACTACGAAAACGCAACGACGGACGGCAGTCCGTGGGAAGAATGGCCACAGCAATACCGCATTATTCGCCCCAGTTTCTCTTGCCGCTCCGCGTCCCGATACGGCTCTGGTGTGCCGAGTCTAGCAATGTATGGAATTGGTTTTAGAATGGCACATGCAGAATAGCTCTATTTCTATTTTCCAATGCAATAAAGAAAGCCCGGCGTGCGCAAATACAGCCGCCCATCCGTTACCGCGAACGACGATAAGGTATGCTCCTCGCCGTCGAGCGCATTCGTCGCAATGACTTTGAACTCTTTGCCCGCCGAAAGCACGGTCGTCACACCCGCTTCATTTGTGAAATACAGTTTGCCGTCGGCCAACACGGGCGATGCGCTGTAGGGTCCCTTTTGCGTGTGTTCCGGTCCCCAAATTACTTTGCCGGTTTTCGCATCGGTGCAAGTGGCCACGCCTTTGTCATCGACCATGTAAAAAAACTTGCCGTCACAGACCGCGGTCGGCACATCGGTGCCATACGGCTCGTCCCACTTCCACGCCACGTGTGTCGCCGATACATCCCCTTTTCCATCGGCGCGCACCGCCAGCAACGGCTTCTGACGGGTGGGGGCATATACCATTCCGTCCACCGCAACCGCCGATGAGATCGTGCGGAAATATTCGTTGCGATCGGGGTCTAAACCAAAGGACCTCCAAATCTCTTTACCATCTTTCACATCGTGCCCGGAGACAAATCCGCCGCCGCAGACAATCAACTGCATCTGATCGCCGACTTTGAGCAACGCCGGCGTGTTGTACGCGTCCGGCGTTTCGCTCAGCGAATCGGTGGGCCGCTCCACGCGCCACAAGAGATCGCCCTTTAACGCATCGAATGCAGCAAGATACGAAGGGTCATCGGTCTTGAAACCGTGCAACACCTGAATGAATATCTTCCCGTCGTGCAAAACCGGTGACGAGCCATATACAAAGTTCAAACCAAACTTGCCATACTCGTCCTGAATGTTTTTCGTCCACACGACCTTGCCATCCATGGTCACTGCGGCAAGCACGCCCGAGCCCGTCATCGCCCACACGTGATTACCGTCGGTGACCGGGGACGGCGATGTTGCGTTACCCTTTCGTCCCAGCGCATTGCCCTTGGCAACCTCGCATTCCCACAGAACCTTGCCGTCCTTCGCAGCGATACAGATCAGCAATAGCGAATCGCCACCGGGATCGGCGTACTTCGCCCTTCCGCTCGTTGCCGGATCTACATTGCTTTTCGATGGCGACATCAAAAAGACTTTGTCGCCCCACACAATCGGTGAACTTCCACTCCACGACGGCAGCGGCGTCTTCCACGCGATGTTCTCTGTCTCGCTCCACGTTTCCGGCAGGCCTTTGGCGTTGCTCACACCGTTACCGTTCGGACCGCGCCAGGTGGGCCAATGCTCTTCCGCAAGAGCATTGAGACACACCGCAAACGCAATAAAGTTGACCGCAGGACGACAGACGCGTTTAAGCATGGTTCACTTCCTAGATAAATAAAATGAATGCAACCAGAACGGGCGCTACTGTATCACAGGCGGGAACGAAGACAAATCAATGAAGCTCCGCGAGTAAGGCTTCCTGCTCGCGGTAGACCTCCGCCTCACGTACGAGGCCCTTGCCTTCATAAAACTGAAGCACTTCAGCGGCCGGCACATTCGGCATCGGCGCGTTCGGCGGCAAACGGCGCTGCACCGCGGCGATGTTCTGCGCGGCGAGGTGCAAGTCTCTATGCGCCTTCCACGCGTCCGTCCCGCGCAAAACATACAGACGCGCACGCTCCACCAAAGTTTGGGCTATTGACGTGCGGTCGTGCAATTGCCCGAACAGCGAAATCGATTTCGTAAACCGGCGTTCGCTCAACACGTACGCCCCGTGATCGCGCTCTGCGATGCCCTGATCGCGGTAAATCTCCGCTGCGTCAAATGTGCAGCCCCGCTTCGGATGGTCCGCGGGCCGCGCGCTGAAGCGGTGATTCAAAAACTCCCGGTTCATCTTGTTCTCGTACTCTTCTCCAACCTGTTCCAGCAGCAATGCCGCAAGAACCAGCGAATTCACTTTTTCTGCGCGGCTGATACCTTCTTTAAAATACTTTTCCACACTGATTGACGCGATGTCCTTGCGCGCGTGCATCTCCTGCCAGTTCTGCCACGACAAAGACAGTCGCTCCATCGTTGCCCGGAGAAACTTCAAATAGCGCGCGTCGAGCCCGGATTCTTCGCGTCCCAATTTTGCGAATGTCTTCTGCGCATCCAGCAAAGCGTCCTTTGCGAGTTGTAGACTATGCCCGATCTGCTGCTCGACCGTGAAGCGTTCATCGCTCAGAAAGTCAGCGTCACTGCCCTGCGCCTCTTCCGGCCCGCTATCGATCTTTTCGTCCCGCGCGCCAAGCACGAGCTGCGATGTCTTCAGGAGAAATAAGTCCGCGCAATACAAGGGGCCTTCCAGGATTCGTTGCTTGTCCCCCGCGCCCGTATAACATTCCATCAACTCGCGAAACCGGCTGATCATGTTATTAGGCCCGATGATCGCCAGGTTGCGTTCCAGCGCGGTCAGAAAGAAATCGCCCACAATGGGATAAAGTTTGCGGCGGGCTTCTGCGGGTACTTTTTTCCAAAGGAAGTCGTACATGGACGACGCGGTAAAATAAATATCTTCGCGTTCCGCGCGATCGTATAAATCCTTCGCCGCGGAGATGGTGCTGGCCGGCGAACTTTCCCGAAGCAGGCGAAGGACGATTCGCCGCAAGTCATCGGGAATGAAACAGATCGTCTCTTCATCCCTGAGACTAAAGGGCTGTCCCTCTGGCTCTTCGACCATCGCCATACCGGTTCCCACGCCGAATTGTATGTTCTACCCCGAATGACCGTATCGCATAAGCAACACCCTGTCAACCTGTCGCTTTAGTTGTCATTACCGGCCCGGCCTTTTTCGTTACGGGCCCGACCGCAAGGCCCGAACCAAAACGAGCATAGAGAAATAGCGCGTACAGAGTGAGTACAAGAATCATGAAGGCAAGGAGGGGAAACTCCCCTGCCGGCAAATACACCACTGGATTCTCTCCCGCCGCTTTTCCAAGCGACTGCGCCAATCGGTGGACCACAGCGCCAGGCAAAGCAAAGAACAATGCAAACGCCCCAAGTAAAACCGCGTGGACTTTGCTACCGCCAACCCACAGAACAACCACTTCCAAAAGCAGAAATGGATACAGGAGCACCCCATCATAGGTGCGGTGATACTCCAACGTCATCGTCACGCAGGAGATCGCAAACCACTCATGCAGTCCAAGGCACGCCGGAAGCCTCTGGCGTTGATAGAGTCCCACCCCGAGAAACAGGCCCAACACGACAATGTTCACCAGCACACTCGGCATCCCTTTGAACAAGCCGCTCGAAAGCATGGTCTGTCCGGAATTCGCAAAGTGGTTCGCGGCGCCGGGCGCAATCCAGCGCTTCATACAATCGAAATACGATTGGTATAGATCGATCAGATGGTGCCCGATCAACGCAGGATAAATGGATATGACGGCAAACAACGCGAATCCCGTTACGCAAAATAAAAAACGCCGCCGAACAAGAAACAGCTGGAGGCCGAGCACGGGCACGGTTGAATACTTCACCACGGCCGCCAGTCCGAACGCCCCAGTACGTTGCCATTCCCGAGCTGCACACACCGACAGTATGATCAGCAATGACACGACGGTAGATACTTGACCCACGCGGATGCACAACGTGAAAAAAATCGAATTGACGAAAAGAAATCCGCCAATCGTAACCAACATGGTCTGCAAATCTGGTTCCCGCAGCGAGTACCGCGTACATATCCCCGAAGCGCGAATTAACGCTCCATAGAATGCCATCCCCGCGGCAACATTCGCCATGAAGTAAATGGATTTGCCTACCGCTGGAGCAAGGATCGCAAACGGAATGAAGAACAGTGTCAACCCCGGAAAGACGAGCGGCGCTTCGTTCCAGGTCGTATAGCGCAGGTTCACCAACACGTGCGGATCGAGCCCGTGAATAACAGCCTGCGTTGCATCAATAAAGCAATAAAAATCCACATAATGCGGATTAAGCGCCGCGATGATCGCAAGCCGCGCAACCCCGCCCGCAATCAGAAAATATGTCACTGCACGATACAGGAACCGTACCTCCTTGCCCCGCTGTAGGTTTTTTGGACACAAAAAGACAGAAAATAAGCGCTTCACGCGTAGGCGAAGTGTGGCAAATCGTGCGCTCGCCCGCAATCTGGGTAAACATCTAGTACGGAACAAGCCGTGAAACCCATTGGATACAAAAGGGATACATCCGCTGTGTGACCTCACGCAACCCGAGCAATATGAATAGCCTCGAGGCGGAATTCGTCTAGTAGGCTGTACGGTTACATTGAGCGAATGATTACGTATGGTAAACTGGGGATAAGGCCCGGTTAATTGTCCGGGGAAAGGATGCAAGGAAATATGCTCTGCAAACATAAAACTGGCATTTTGAGTCTTTTGGCAGTTGCCTTTTTTATGGTTGGGTGCCAAACGACTCCTACTCAGCAAGGCGCCATGACGGGCGCGTTGGTTGGCGCAGGTGCAGGCGCGATTATTGGCAATCAATCGGATGGTAAATCCGGTGAAGGCGCTCTGATTGGCGCAGGACTCGGCGCCCTTACCGGCGCACTGATCGGTGACCGTGTGGACGAAAACCGCTCGCGCCGTGTCTACGGCCCGCCAGCATCGTCTCCCCCGCCGCAGGCCCAACCGAGCGGGCACTGGGAAACACGTACACGGCGCACTGCCTCCGGGGAAACCTATGAAGAACGAGTGTGGGTAGAACACTAACCAAAATCTCGAAACGGAATGCGGCGTTGGGATTTAGCACATGCTGACCCAGCGCCGCTGGCGTATTGCCGGCGCCATGTTTCTAGCGTCCAGCGGCGCGATGGCGTACTTCGGCGTAAATATGGAGGGGCTCCGCGCGTCTCCCGCGTACTTCTTTAGTTACTGGGGGCTGTTCCTGCTCCTGTTCCTGGCGGCAATCTACTGCGCCCTACTCGATTTTCGCTATATACGCCTTCAAATGAAGATCGAAGAACGCGAACTCTACCGGCAAACCCTCGGCGACGAACAATTTCGCCGCGCACTCCGTCAGGCGCAAGAAGAAGAAGCCGCAAAAAAACAATTGGGTGGATAACTCGCGGCCGTCTTGTAAAATCGTCCCGTCTCTAATTC
This sequence comes from Candidatus Hydrogenedentota bacterium, assembly GCA_020848835.1. GTDB lineage: Bacteria > Hydrogenedentota > Hydrogenedentia > Hydrogenedentales > SLHB01 > JABWCD01. The sequence goes on along the minus strand of JADLHJ010000084.1, from coordinate 26,576 downwards.
ATGATCCGATGCATGGTAGAATCGCGGCCTTTCATGTCTGACCCTTCATAGCGAGAAACATACGGTGCGTATCATCCTCTTTGACATCGACGGAACCCTCACCGCCACTACAAACGCTGATAATGGTTGCTACGAGCGCGCCTTTGCACGGGCTTTCGGCTTTCCCATCCCCACCACGGACTGGCATTGCTACAAACATGTCACCGACATCGGCATTATCCAGGAAGTCATGGAGAAGGCCGGGCGGGACCAGGCCTCCAAGGGTGCAATTGATCGTTTCGAAGAAATCTACGAACAGGAACTCACCGCTTCGTTCGAAAAACACTCCGCCGGCTTCATTGAAGTTCCCGGCGCCCGCGCACTACTAGAAACCCTTCGCGATCGCGGAGTTCCCGCGGCCCTCTCCACAGGGGGCATGCGCCGCACCGCTCTGTTCAAACTGCGCCAGATCGGCGTGGATGGCGCCCGCATGCCCGGTGCCTTTGCGAACGATGCCATCTCGCGTGCGGATATCGCCCGCACCGCCATCCGCCGTTCCGGCATTACTCCCAGCGATGTCGTGTATTTTGGAGACGGCTCTTGGGACGCGACAACTGCCGCCGAACTCGGCATGCGATTCGTGGGTGTCTGCAGAGAGTACTCGCGAGACCGCCTTCTGCAGGCAGGCGCTACCACCATCATCGATGATTACGCCGACCACGCGGAAGTATTCGAGGCCATTGAGTCCGCAGGGGTCCCTCGAACTCCCTCTGCCTGAGGTGCGAAAGCGTCCAGTTCCTGCTATTATCCGCCCCAATCAGGGCCCGCCCTTCGCGCGGACCCAATGCTGTGTAAGGAATTATCCATCCATGATGCGCGTAGTGATGTTCTCGCTTACAGTCCTGGCTTTGACGGCCTGCAAACCTCAGAAACCGTGGTCCCCCTACGACGCCAGCGGGACTCCCAACTCCGCCGACGTGCCGAAAACGTCCAACTCCGTTGACGATCAGTTTAACGCCAATATTGGGGATGTCGAGCAGGCAGTTTACGTCAACGGAGTTATCGCGGCGGAATCTGGCGGGCCCAATGTAGTTGTCAGTGAAGCTCGCGATCGAAACAAGCGCCTCTTGAAATCCGATGTAATCCTCAAAGAACCCTATCCGCAAAGTCTTTGGGCGGACTACGACATTAAGTGTACGCGCAATTTCATGAGCGCCCCCGTAATTCTGCGAGCGAAAATCATGGTGAACGATAAAGTAGCCGGAAGCTTCTCCGAGGTGCTTGGCACACAAGCTTCCAAAACGAAAGTCACGGCTAAGGTTGACTTGCTGAAACCGTTTGAAGGAAACATTCCAGAGACCTTCCTCGCGAAAATCGACGGCGATCTGTATCTGATGCCGAACGGCACCGACGAAAATAAGGTCAATCCCGAAACTGCCACGGCGGACATTCATTCCAAAGCCGTGTACTCCACACTGATTCGCGTAACGCTGCAAAAACCAGGCACCGAAATTCCAGAAGCCCCCCCATCGGCGGCGGCTGAACCTACCGATCCGACTACTGGCGATGCGGGAGTTACCGCAGCCGAGATGTTCAAGAAAGTTCGGGAGCTTGACGAAAGCCAAGATCATGAACATGGCGAAGGCCAGGAACATGACCATGCGCACGAAGCTGCCCCCCCTGCGCAGCCTGCTCCACCCACCTCCGAATGAACATCGTTTGCATCGGCGCACACCCCGACGACTGTGAATGCTTCGCCGGCGGCACCGCTGTGCTCTGGGCACGGCAAGGCCACCGCGTCGTATTCGTTTCTATGACAAACGGTGACGCAGGCCACTTTGCCATGAGGGGCGGCGTATTGGCGAAACGGCGCGCACAGGAAGCCCGGCTATCCGCGGAACGCGGCGGCGTTCAAGAATTGATCTTGGGGTATCACGATGGAGAACTTGAAGCCACACTCGATGCCCGCCGCGAAGTGGTGCGAATCATTCGGCGCTACGAGGCCGATCTTGTCTTGTCTCACCGCCCAAACGATTACCACCCCGATCACCGATACGCCGCCACACTGGTACAAGACGCCGCATTCATGGTCACGGTTCCAAACTTCTGTCCAGAGGCGCCCCGCCTCGCGCGGAATCCTGTGTTCATGTACATGTCCGATCACTTCACCAAACCCACGCCGTTCGGGCCGGACATCGCGGTTGATGTGACACCTGTAATGGACGTGAAGTTCAACATGCTCGACGCTATGGAGTCACAGGTCTACGAGTGGCTGCCTTGGCTCGATGGCCAGCTGGACCAGATCCCCGCAGGGAAGAAGGACCGCCGCGCGTGGCTGGAAAAATCGTGGAAACCATTCTTTAAAAAGCACACCCAACTCGCAGCGCCGGCACTCAAGAAATGGTATGGGCCAACTCAGGCCAAGCGGATACAGTTCGCGGAAGGATTCGAGATCTGCGAGTACGGCAATGTCCCGTCCGCATCCGAACTCGCCAAACTATTCCCATTCTACAACAAGAAAACTCGCTAGAACAGACTCAGCCGCGGCCAAAACGCCCGTTCATTGCGTAGACGCCGTCAACTCGCTCACCACACCACGCGCCACCTGTACTCGAGCACCGGATTCTTTATGCAAAAGCACCGCGCCAGACGGTTGCCGCGAAAATGATTCAACAGACCAACCTGTCAAAACCGTTCCCTCCACCGCCGCCTTTACTTCAGTGAAACTGCCTCCGCCTTTCGCATATACGCGGAAGACGCCCTGCGCACCGATCGCGCCAACGTATTCCACAAAGGCCGATTCAACCTGCGGCAAGGTGCTTGCCGCAGGAGTGCTGGCCTCCTGGGGTGTTGGCTCTCCACCGGAAACAGGGCGGGGCGGGGGTGGCGCGATGATAAGCGGATCGCGAATCTTCCCCGGCGTCGATAAATAGCGTTCGCCAAGTTCCACCTCAGTCTCGTTTACCAACGCCCCGTCCAAAGCCAGCAACTGCAACCGCACCGAAGCGGCCTCAACTCCGAGAGACGACAACTGGCGCAGGTCCAGCGTGCCTTTCAGCGCGGTGCCCGGATTCACCAACATCTCTCCGCTGGACGGCAATGGACCTTGCGTGAATCGCCAAACCTGCGGTGAAACCTGCACTGCGCTAAATGCCTCCCGGTTTCGCTCGCGCACAGACACGTGCATGCCAAAGGTGTGCGATTCAATTGCGGAAGATTTCAAACCGCTCAAGTCTGCTGGCAATGGAAAGTAACAGGAAATGGGGTCCCGCCCTTCGTTATTCACCTCAAACGCCACGCGATCGCGGGTCGATTCGTCGAGCACGGCGCTAAACGTAACCTGCGCGGTGCCCTGCACGCCGATAAGCGCAAACGCCGCAAGCAATCCAACACCCGCCAGCGCTCCCAGCAATGCCAGGGAAACCGTCGTCGCGTGCCTCAGGGAATCGCCGGCCGGACTCACGCGAAACGCACCGAGCACCAGAAAGCCAAGCGCGCTTGCGCAATACAGTGCCGCACCCATCCGAAACGCGGACGCCAAACCTACGATACTGGGCGCTGCTGCGTCGCGCGCGCCCACCGCAAGGCTGGGATATGCCGCCAGCGCAAGCATTAGCAGACCTAAGGTAAGGTATCCCCAACCAAGCAACCACACCTTACGGCCGGCAGTCATCAAAACGCCGGCGAAGGGAAGCACTGCATACAGAATCCACGCGAGCTGAGAAAGAGGCGCAGAGATACCGGATTGCACGGCTATCGACACAACCGCGCTGTCCGGCCGCGCTAGCGATGAAATCGCGCCGGCTGTATCGAACCACGGCAGAAAAACCGACACTGCTGCGATGACTGCAAACGCGCCGGTGAGATACCAATCCCGCATTCGTACGTTGCCGTTTAGCGAAACTCGTGGCGAAATATTCAGGCTGCGCGCTTCCGCGGTGGCATACTCGGAAAACGGCAGATCGATAAACCCGCCAACCTGCTCGGACGTGTGCGTCTCCGCGCGGCCGCGGCATATTTCGATCTGCGCGTTAAGTTCCGCAAGGCGCTGTGTCAAACGGCGGTTGGCGGTATTCGCATTTTGCGCTGAGAGCTTCCCCGCGCTGACACGCTCTCCAAGATGAAGCTGTTCCTCCAGCGACGCGCGCCGCTGCGTCTCAAGCGTCTCAAGGCGTGCGCGCTCGATGCCAAGGAGTCGCTCAATCGTACGCTTCGCTACTTGCAGCTCGCGGTCGTACTGCACGCGCAATTTTGTGTGATGATCGCGGTCGATACCGCCGCTCTGCAAGGAGCGGTCGCACTGGCGTATCGCGACTTCGGCCTTCTCCTTATGCGAAAAAGCCAACCGCAACGGCAACTTTGGATCGTGTGGTGTGGGCAAGGTTTCGTGGTTCCTGCCCGATTGTAGCACAGGGTTAGGCGGGTGCATTCAAACGGCGAAAAAAAACGTTGAGCCGAATTGGAATTCGGCTCAACGGATTCTTGGGCTGCGCCCGGTACGATGTCAGGACACGCCGGATCCAATTGGCCCGGCTATTTCCCCAACTTCTGCGCCAATGCCGCTTTCACAAAATCCCGGAACAACGGCTGCGGTTTCAGCGGCGTGCTCGTAAACTCCGGATGGAACTGCGCCCCGCAAAACCACGGATGATCTTTCAATTCGATAATCTCAACCAACTCGTGATCGCTCTTCGGGTGAGTACCGCTGACCACCAACCCCGCCTTTTCTTCCAAGGCCTCGCGATAACTGTTATTGAATTCGTAACGGTGGCGATGCCGTTCTTCGATCACGTCTTCCCCGTATGCCGTAAACGCCCTCGTTCCCGGTTTCAATTCGCACTTGTAAGCACCCAGCCGCATGGTGCCCCCCATATCGCGTATCCCGCGCTGCTCGGATAACAGCGAGATCACGGGATCGGGCGTCTCCAGATCGAATTCCGTCGAGTTTGCCTTCTGCAAACCGAGACAATTCCGCGCCATTTCGATGACGGCAATCTGCATACCCAAACAGATCCCGAAATAAGGCTTCTTCGCGGTGCGCGCATAACTCACCGCGCGGATCTTGCCTTCGATCCCGCGCGATCCAAATCCCGGCCCTACAACCACTCCATCGTATTCCGACAGCTTCTTCGAAGGCAGCGAGCCGTTTTCAAAAGTCTCGCTGTCGATCCATTCGAGCTTCACTTTACAGTCGTTCGCCACGCCCGCGTGAACAAACGCTTCGTTGATACTCTTGTACGCGTCCTCGTGATCGATATATTTTCCGACTGCGGCGATTCGCACCTCGTGTTTCGGATGCGTGATACGTTCCACCATCGCGTTCCATGCGGAAAGGTCCGGCGGCGTCGTCTCTATGCCGAGCCGCTTCAGAACAATGTCATCAAGCCCATGCTTATGAAAATTGAGCGGGATTGCGTAGAACGGGCGCGCGTCAGTTGCTCCGATGATCGCGTCCTCCGTCACGTTACAGAACATCGCAATTTTGCGTCTTTGGTCCGCCCCGAGTTGGTGCGTGCCAGTGCGGCAGATAATCACGTGCGGCTGGATACCAATCTCCCGCAACGCGCTGACACTGTGCTGCGTCGGTTTCGTTTTCAATTCGCCCGCTGCTTCGATGAACGGCACCAACGTCACATGCACGTTGCAGCACGGGTTCGGATAAACGTCCAAATTGAACTGGCGAATCGCCTCCAGAAACGGCAGGCTCTCAATGTCGCCTACGGTCCCGCCCACTTCAATCAACGCCACGTCCGCGTCATCCTCCGCGTCCGCCGTCAACATGCGGATACGCCGCTTAATCTCGTCCGTGATATGCGGAATCACCTGCACCGTCTTGCCGAGATACTCGCCGCGCCGCTCCTTCTCGATCACTGCGTGATACACACTGCCCGTGGTGATGTTGCTCTTCTGGCTGATCTTCGCATGGGTGAAGCGCTGGTAGTGGCCGAGGTCGAGGTCCGTCTCCGCGCCGTCGTGCGTGACGAATACTTCGCCGTGCTCGAAAGGATTCATCGTGCCCGGGTCAACGTTGATGTACGGGTCGAGCTTCATAATCGCGACTTTCAACCCACGCGCTTCCAGCAGCAAGCCGAGGCTCGCCGCCGCGACGCCCTTCCCGACGGATGAAACAACGCCCCCTGTGATGAATACATACTTCGGCATCTAGCAGTTCCCCCTCTCGCCCCTTCCGCAAAGGGCTGCGCACAATTGGTCTATGACTGAATGTTGAACTTCCGCGAGGTCTTGCGGGGTAGAGACGGCGACGGCTGGGCTACTCAATACAGCAACCTCGCCCGCTCGTGTCATGCAGCTTCCCTTCCAACACGTCGCGCCGCCAATCGCAAAACTGATTCGGGTTAGGTCTAGTAGGAGGGTGATTTCCCGTTATCCCTAACGGGATTGCATGGTAACAGGGTAGTGAATCGATTGCAACAAAAACTTCGCGGCGAGCACAATTGGTAGTACCAGCGGGGCCAATCGCGTTCTATATCTAGGTCGCCAAGTCTGCTTCGTTTTTCGCAACCAAAGGCACCGTGGCATCCGGAATCGCGATAACATCGCCCTCGATCGCTGGCGTCTCTGATTCAAGCGCTACGCCGTCCACTTCAACGACGATATCCTTGCTCAGGCGGATCGTGCGATCATTCAGGGCCAGGTAAATAAAATTGCCTTGATAGCGCACTTCATCGGCGCTGTGCACCTCGCCGCTCGCAAGCTTTACATCATGCGACGACTTTGCCGCATCGCCCATCGGCTTCGTCTTGAGTTCTTCCGCACGCCGGGCCGCAATCGCGGTCGGTGTTAAGGTTGGGTCATATTTTGTGTACGGTATCTTGTTACCTTCGGACTGGTACCTGCTCCACCACTGTTGCACAAGCCATACATAATTTTGTGTTTCTCGATACGGCGGGACGCCACCGAATTTGAGGACAGCGCCCGGCCCCGCGTTATACCCCGCCAGTGCCAGCTCATAATTGTTTTTGAACATCCCCAACATCTTGCTGATGTACTGCACACCGCCGCCAATGTTCTCTGCGGGGTCGAATACATTGCGCACATTCAGGTCCGCTGCGGTTCCAGGCATCAGTTGCATCAATCCCGACGCGCCTTTCGGCGACACCGCATAAGGGTTCCCGGCGCTCTCAACCTTGATAATCGCGTGGATTAGGCTTGGATCGATGTTGTATTTCAATGCATAGTGATCGACGTACTTGTGAATGTCCGTGTCCGAATATTTACCGAAGGTTTCCTTCCATCGATCAGGCTTGATGATGGGATCGAACTTGATACGGATCCGCTGGTAATCCGTCTTCATCGAATCGTATTTCGAGATACGATTCGTCAATAGCGGTGTACCGCCCTCGCGCGGCTGATAGACCGCCATCCCTTGCAGGCGCGTCGAACCGCTGCTCCGCTTTTTCAACTCATCCTGCAGCCGCTTTGCGTTATCCGTGCGCGTCTTGGTGCGATCGATATTGCTCAGTTTCCCCGCGCGGACCGTCTTATCGGAAATGGTAATCGGGGCAGGCCGCGACCGGACCGTTGGGGTCGCCATGGATGTGCGAAGGTCCCTCGCCGTGCTCTGCGCATTCACGGAAAATATAGCCGCCGCTCCGAGGATAGAGACGCCGACGTATCGGCCAAACCGCATTCCTATCACAGTATCCCCTTCATGCGCCCTCGCGCCGTGTAAAGAGTATATGTAATGACGGTCAATCTGGCAAGAGGGTTGACATTACCTATGACCGTCTGTGTCTCCCCAGGTCCGCCTTTTATGCCCAAGCCCATGCTCGTTCCCACACCCGCAATCGCAATAGTTTCAAACACTTACATTACCCTCAAAAAGGCGAGCCGCTAAAAGGAGCACGGGCGTCCCGCCCGTGATTGAGCAAGCGACCCACCAAATCACGGGCAAGATGCCCGTGCACCCTTGTCCCTACCCGCCTCGGTCCCCAAACAGGTAGTCATGATTCGGCGACCGGGATCGCGATCGCCGCGCCTCCACGTCGCTCCAGAGCAACGGCGGGGGGCGTACCGCCGGCGGCCTCGCCGGTTCCTCCCGGCCCAATGACCCAGGCTCGGAAACGGTCCCGGTTATTTCGCCAGAGTGTACGTCAGATTCTCCATCTGCAATCTCTCCAACACGATCCGCCTCTTCAGCCGCTACCTCACGATTCGCCGCTTCGCCATTCACTACGTCGCCGCTCGCTTCCCCGGCAGCCCCCCGCGCGTCGTTCCCAATATCCGGCGCCCCATTCCCGGTTTCCGGATTCTCCTCCGTATTCGCCGCACCCGCCTCGGTTCGATCCGCATTTTCTTTCTGGTACTCAGGTGAATCCAAATCGACAATGCACTCTTTCAGAATTCCTCTCGCCTTAAGCATCAGCGGCGCCAAACGGGACCCCAGCCCCATCGACTTCGGTTTCGGGATGAGCTTCTTCGTGTCGATCGCCGCGTGCAATGCGCGATACTCCCGCGCGATCCGGAGGAAGGCCTCCAGCACGGCCCCAGGTTTCGCGGTTTTCATTTTGTACCCCGGCGAGTCCACCTCGACCGCCTCCGTCAATGTCACCTCGGAGAGCACCGCCGCCGCGCGCGTCTGCAGAATCGTCAGCAGCACGAGCTGGTGCAGCAGGAACGGCTCGGGACATTCGGATTCGGAACCCTTATTCAAAGCGGCACGGCGCAGTAGTGCGGCGATACGCGGATCGTCAACGTTATTCTCGGTTTCCTCCTCGATCTCGGCCTCTGCATCCTTCGGCGGATCGAGCTCTTCCTTGAAGTAGTGTTTGACCAGGGCCGCGTATTCGTCGCGTTCATACGCGCAGATAGGACGATCTTTCGGATCCAATGCGGCCACGTCCGCCCCCGCATACGCGCACGAATTCCACAACGGGCACTGCGGCCCGCAACGTTGAAGACGCCGTGCGTACAGCCCGTGGATGCGCGCGTTCTCATTGCCGTTGGGCGGGCCAACATCTGGAACGCCGCCGTGGTAGCGGCAACGGCCGGAAGGATGATCCGACGCCAACTTGCACGGGCGCATGCCCAGCGTCAGCGCACCGCAAATCCGCCGCCCCAACGCCGCCTCCTCCGTCTCCACCCGCGCAAACCATTCCGCAGTCCAAGCCGATGCGGCCGGGGTTCCGAGTGCCGTTATCCGTCGTGACATCCTGTGTAAGACCTCCTACACACAAGCCCAACGTATTGCACTCGAGAGGCACACAAACCAAATGAAAACCTCAGCCAAACTCACCCCCTAGTCCATCTAATGTGTGGTCCTACCCGCGTTATATGGAGTGCGGCAGCAGAGGCTTCGGCGCTGCCGCTTTGGCTATCCTACCAGGAGAACAGCCAAACGGTAGCGACCTCCAATCGCTCATTTGCACAATAATCATTATGCTCAAATTTGGTAAATCAAATAGAGGTCGTTCCGCAACCGCGATCGTATTCTTCGTGCTCTTCGTGCCTTCGTGGTAAATCGTCCAAGTGCAACGCGCTGGGCATATTAAGTGAGAGGAATACTCACCATGCCACGACAACCACCCCGTTCGAAGTTCCGCGTTAAGGTCCGTAGTTCCGCGTTTACGAGGTCTTTGGGGGAGCGTCAAAAAATCCTGCTTGACACACCACAAGAATTGTATTAAAGTGTTAATACAATTTGGATGCAGCCCATGTTAATCCATCTCTCCCATAAGAACGGCGTTCCCCTCTACCTGCAAATTGTCTCCCAGGTAAAGTACCTCGTAGCGTCGGGACGCCTCCGTCCCTCGGATGAAGTTCCCCCTATCCGCACACTCGCGGAGTCGCTGTTAATTAATCCGAACACCGTCGCCCGCGCGTACCGCGAACTCGAACACGCCGGAATCCTGGTCAAGAAACAGGGTTCTGGCACCTTTGTTTCGGATGCAGGCAGCCGGCTGGCGTGGACAGAACGTATAAAAGTATTGACCGACCGCATCGACGCTCTACTCGCCGAAGCGCACCAGCTCGACGTGCCCACCGAGCAAGTGCTCGCCTTAATAAAAGACAGGGATAGACTCATCGCGGCGCAGCCGCAACAGGAGAAGCAGAATGCCGGAGCATAATGTGACCAATGCCGAGTCCCCCGTCGCCGTCGAGCGCCTCACCCACCACTTCGGCCACACCATCGCGCTATCGGGCGTATCGCTCGCGGTACCGCGCGGCGGCGTTTTCGGCCTAGTAGGCGAAAACGGTGCGGGCAAGACCACCCTCATCAAACTCATGCTTGGCCTGCTGGTCCCCTTCCGCGGCAACGTGTCCATGTTCGGCATGGACCCGGTGAAGAAACCGGAACTGGTCCTCGCGCGCCTCGGATACCTCTCCGAAGATCACGACCTCCCGCACTGGATGCGCGTAAGCGAACTCATCCGATACAACCGTGCGTTCTATCCCGATTGGGACGACACCTACGCCGAAGAACTCCGCAAACGCTTCGGTCTCGACGCGCACGCAAAAGTGAAAAACCTCTCGCGTGGACAACGCGCGCTCGCCGGACTCCTCATCGCGCTCGCACACAGACCCGAACTGCTCGTGCTCGACGAACCATCCTCCGGCCTCGACGCGATCGCGCGGCGCGACATCCTCGCCGCCATCGTGCGTACCGTCGCCGACGAAGGCCGCACCGTCTTCTTCTCTTCGCACCTGCTCGACGAAGTCGAACGCGTCGCCGACACTGTCGCGATGATCAACAAAGGCAAGCTCGTTCTCTGCGCGCCGATGGACGAAATCAAGGCTCAGCACCACACACTGACCCTGCAATTTTCAGAACCCATCGGCGCGCCACCTAAAATTACCGGCGCACTCTCCATCGAAGGACGCGGCCGAGAATGGACCATCGTCTGCAACGGGGAAATGTCCGCCGCCCGCGCCTCCGCACAAACCCTCGGCGCCACCATCATCGAAGAAACCACCCCCAGCCTCGAAGACATCTTCGTGGCCCGCGCCGGCCGCGGCGCGATGAATGCCTAGGAGCACCTCCATGCGCTCACCAACCTACGCACTTATCTGGGAACAATGGCGGCAAGTGTGGTGGACTGCGCCTTTGGGGATGTTGGTAACCGCGTTTCTCTCCGCTTCCCTTGCCTACATCGATGGCAATACCGCCTGGCACAAAGATGTTTGGATGGTCGGCAGCACCGGAACTGTATTTGCCTTTTTATTGTTGGCTGGCGGGTTGCTTCTGTTCGCACACAGCAGTCCAACCGATGTACGCACGGGCATTCCGCAGCGTCACAGGACGCTGCCCGTCGCTCCGATCACTTTGGCACTTTCGCAGTATTTGTTCCGGATTGCGTTCATATCGGCATTCTCTATGCTCTTGATGGGCGTGGTATCGGCGACCGATCGAAACTACCTGCAATACCTTGTTCCCAGTACGGCGGTGGCGGCGTGCGCCATGTCCTTGGCAACGGCAACGATGTGGACAATTGGCACGCGCCGCGTTGGCGCTGCGGCGGTTGTAGCTATCGTGATCGCGCTTGCATGTAATGCTCTGTATGCATTCGTCGAACATAAATCGCCGAGCATCGCTCCGATCGTTCCCATCTTGGTCTTTGTCGTATCGAGTATCGTAGCGATACGGAGCAGCGCCCATAGAACAGGTCGTATCAATTCGCACGCACAGCATCGGCGGAAAATAACGCAACGCGATGCGGTGAATCTATCAGGACTCTCGAAGCGAGGCGCGCAATACTGGTTCGACACCACGCGCCGGGCAAGAGTCGTTTGGACGCTGACTGCCATCATTGCACTGCCAATAGTCATGATATTTGCAGTCCGCATTTGGAACGATTATGAACAGTACTTGCTGTACTTGCGATTATATGGAACGCCTTCTCTCTGGCATCAGGTGCCCGAAAACTTCTTGGAATGGGGCCAGATGTTAATTTGGTTTCCACCTGTCGTCGCGTTTGCTTCCGGTATCTGCTTCGTTCTGCTGGACGTCCGCGATTCGTCTCTTCACTCCGCAAACTTCCTGTTTACGCGGCCAATCTCGACTGCGGATATTGTCCGCGCGCGCCGGACTTTTGCATTGCGGACTGCGACGTTTTTGTGTGCGCCTACATTTGTGGCGAGTATCTCCTTTGCGCTGGTGGGGTACCTACTGGTGCCTAGTGGCTTCTCCAACGTGCCGGATTTCTACCTCTCACGGGAGTATCTACTCACGTTGCTTCTGTCCTGGTTTGGGTCTGTCTTGTTGTTCTGGGCTATACGAGCTGCCTTGGCAAGTGGGGTTTGGTTTGCCTTTGCATTAGCCTGGGAACATGATTTAGGAGGACTGGAAATAGGGTTGGGCGCCATTCCCGTAGTCATCGCAATCGTCGCAATCCTTCTTGGAGTCAAAGTCCATCGCCTTCGTCTTTGGGACGCCTCATTTGTACCGGTCGCAGTATTATGGGGTGTGTTGTTCTGGCTTGGTTTGATATGGCTCGAATCGGGAAGCCGCGCCCAGCACGACGACGAAATCTTGTTTGTGTCAAGCTGTATTGCGGCGCTCATTCCCTACGTTCTGTTTTCTCAAACTCTTTGGATCAATTTCCTTCGCCATGGCGGCGTCAGCCGGCTTGCCATACGCCGACCCAAGGAGGCCTAAGATCATGCGATCACCAACCTACGCACTCATTTGGGAACAGTGGCGGCAAGTTAGAACGCCAGTCATATTTGCGATCGGGCTTACCGCAATAGGGTCTTGGACTTTGCATCAATTTATGGAGATGTCACTAGATTCAGATAGGAAATGGATACAATCGAATAGCGAAAACTGGGGAGAGATTTCCACCGTGCTCGCGGGTATCTGCATGATCCTCGTTATAGCTGCGTTGCTTTTTGCACACAGCAGCACGCGAGATTTGCGCATGGGGCTTCCTGCACGCATCTTGACCTTGCCAATTTCTTCGCTACGGCTAGCGGCAACACAAATCCTCTTCCGCTTGCTTGTCATCTCGCTCGTTGCATTGACTATAGGCCTCGCGCTGACCCTGATCGATTTCTGGTATGCACAAGTGATCGCGCCGTTCGTAGGTTTCTCGGTCATCGTTTACGCCTATGCGTCTTCGATTGCCACGACCATTGGGAAGCGCAATCCCGTCATTGCCTTTATCGCGATTGTCTTTACCACAAGTCCGGTACTCGCTTCGTTGGTGGCTATTGTACACCAGCAACCGAATTCGAGCGTCAGCTTTTATGTGTTCGTGATATTTGTCTCGTTGTGTATCGCTGTCTCCATCTACCGGTTTGCAACGCTGCGAAACACACCACCGATTCAGGTTCTTCTGCTGACACGCGATGCAGGTCTTCGTGGAGCGGTTGCGCACAGAGAACGAATTGCGCAATACAAATTCGAATGGCGGCGGTCGGCCTGGATTTATCCCAGCTTCACCGCGGGAGTGATTTGCATGTTTGGCGTACCGCAACTCTTTTTAGTTAGAGATTTCGGAGGTCCAGAGTCTTTCGCACAGTTTGCGTTCTTGATGACTCCCCCAGTCATTGCATTTGTGATCGGCATGATTCTCATTAGTCGTGAACATCGTGACATTGTGACTGGCGTTGCGAGATTCGTGTGGACGAGACCCCTTACCGTGCAGCAAGTCGTGTTAAATCGCATGAAAGTTCTCGGTCTATCGATGTTGTACACGTATTTATTTGTTGGCACGGTAACGTTCCTGGCGATGTTGCTAAGCGGTGATGCGACGAACATCGACCTTGAAGAAGCAGTAATGGGTGTGGCCGGCTTTGCGGCTTTTCTCATCGGAGCATGGTCCATAGCGTGGGTGCCATTTGTGCCTGTCCTTTTTTGGCTTATCGTGATGTCCTGCTTGGGCATCACTACGTTAATGGGGTGGAGACTGCACGACAACTACATTTTCTTGATCGCCATCTCAGCTTTCTGGCTGTTATTTGCCTTGCTTGCCAGAGCCTGCGCGCGCCGGAGACTTTTTGAGGAACGCGTCGTGTTTCGTTTTCTGGCATTCTGCGTTTGTCTTACGGTCGGAGCGGTTACCATCTATCTATTTATCTTATCGAAGTCGGTTGTTCCTGCTGCAATGGGCGTTTTTATTCCTGTCGCGATCACGCTCAGCGCGCTTCCCCTGTTCTCGCTGCTGTGGCAAGGTTTCTTCCTCGACCGCGTCCGCCATAACGCACTCTTCAGGCGCTTGCCCGCGCGCGATTCGTAGCCCGCGCCCGCCGCGCGGTAGACTGTGGCTTCAACGCCAGTCAGTTGGAGCCACAGTATGTTTCAACGAAACGTCAGTTTCGCACGCGCACAGATTTCATTTTTTTGCATAGCGCACGCATTCGCTTTTATCTCCGTAGCCTTCGCACAAGACGAAGCCGCGCAACGTTGGCTCAATCGCTTCTCCTTCAAGCAACCGCCCGTCAGCGAAGAAGGCATCTGCGCAGGTGAAGTCGGCAAACTACCTTCGTTCACCGTCACGCCCGCAAAGACCGGCGAACAGCTAGTGCGCATCTCGCTCGCGTTACCTCCCGCCGCGCTCCCGGAAGGAATGGCGCTCGTGGCAATGGGCGGCAAGACCGCGGTTCTCGCCGATGTTCGCGCACTCACCTATCATCCGGGCCAACCGCAATCCATTCGCCGCGCGATAGTCACGTTTGTCTACGACTTCGATTCGCTGGAACCGCTGCCATTCACGTTGACCCTCGTTCATGGATTCACGCAGCAATGGACCATCGCAGAAACAGCTCCAAACGTTGCGATCAGATTCGCGGATCACAGCTTCGTCATCAATCCCGACTCCATTAAGTGCACATCGAATTCCGCGTCGTGGGAAGCGCGCGTTATCGCGCCCGCTCCCAATTGCGTGCCGAAGCTCGAAGTCATCGAATCGGGAATGCGTTATCTCTGGGTCCGGTTGCTTTGCCCCGACCCGGAATGGCCGCGCATCATAGAGCTCCGCGCCGATTCGCTTGGCACAGTCACGTTGCGCGCGCACGTCCAACGCCTTGGCAAAGGCGACGCTTACGCGCCCGACCTCGGCTGGTCCATCACTGGCGCGGGAATTCCCGCATTCGCCAAACAGTCCTTCACATCCGGCGCTTCAACAACCCTCACCAGCGGCGACGGCACGCGGTGTCTCGACGCGCCGGACGCACAAATGCTCGCACGCGGTTCGATTCAAGGTGAGGATGCCAACGGTATTTCCACCGTAACGTATCTCCGTTGCGCATCAGACGAAAAGGTGCCGATGCAGGAAACCGCGTGGCGCACATCAACCATCGCCATTCGCCCCGCAACGATCGCGCCGCTCTTGCCTATGCTAGAACCCGCGCACAAGGTCCAGCTTTCTACCTCTCACGAGTCGGCGAATCTCGCTCTGTTTCCCGACCTCGTCGATCTCCGCGAATACAACCGCAACGCCATCGCGCAAGCCGCGTTGCGCGGCGACGACTACGGCAACGTAACTTCATTCAATCCCGGCGGGCCCGCGAGCTACTACGGTATGAACCGCCTCAACCATTGCCCGCCCATCTTCGAGGAGTCGTTGCGCACAGGCGACACACGCCTGCGCGAGACCGCCGTGCAATGGTGCAGTAACATGTACGACCTCTCGCTGTGGTGGGGCGATGCTCCGGAATTCGGCGCGACACGTTACAACGCCGCTGTAGCCGCGGGAGAAAAAGCACACGAAGGCGACACGAGCTACCTATGGCGAACCAACTGGGCCTCACACTTCTGCACGAAAGGTTTCGATTCTTTCTTCTACGCGTATGAGGAAACGGGTGATCCGCGCTTCATGACTGCGCTTTCCAGCCAACTCGCCTACGTGAAGCAACATCTGTTCGTTGATAACGGTGAATGCCGAAACATTGGCGATGTTTCCGACTTCGTCCAACTCTACAAAGCCACAGGTATGCCCGAATATAAGGACGAGGCTTTGCGGCTCTTCCGCGAACTGCGCAACAAAATCGGCGACGACAACCTCTTCAGCCAGGGCGGACAGCCTATCGTTAAGGACGGCCCGTTCATCGATGACGACGCGCACGGTTACGACGCGCCATTTGCCAAACCCTATATCATTGGGTATGCGCTCGCGGGTTTGCCGGACCTGCTTGAACTTGCACCTGACGAACCACGCCTGCGCGATGTCGTGCGCGCGGTAGCTGACTTTCTTGCAGAATCAATTGATCCGGTAGGTGGTTGGCGCTACCCACATCCACGAAGCAGCGGCACGATCATTAGCCAAGGACTCGAACACGCCGCACAACTCACCAACGCCGCGCGGGTGCTCGATAAACGCGGTGAAGACATCTCCAATCTACTAGACGCGATCGAAACCGTTCTGCAGGCGCGCGTTCTCTGTTATCAGCGCAGCGGCCACATACTTGCTGGATTATCCGGCTGGGAAAATGCTGCGGGCCTATTTAAAGATGGAAAGACGATTTACGATCTCTACAAGAAACCAGAAGATCGTGACCGCACGCGCGATTACACCGAAGGCGCGGTAGGCATCGGCGGCGCACCACCCGATGGTCTCGTTTATCTCGATGAAGTCCTCGCGTTCTATCTCGCGCATCGCCCCGCGGAACGCCTCTTCAACGCGAACACGCAACTCGCGCAAGTTCTAGCGCGCACGTCTGACGTGCGCCTGAAACTCACACCGCAGGAAGCGGGTTCTTACTTGCGGGTTGAACACCCCAGTGATCCAAGCGTCGCATTCACTATCTGGGCGCCCGAATGGACCACGGTGCCCGCGCTCGGCTATTCGCAGGAAGAACTCGGCGGCATGAAGCTCGATTGGAAGGGCGATGAAGCGACCGGCGCAGTCGGCTACGCCATCGATCGTCCCGAGGCCACCTTTATGGCGGAATTTATTCCGCATCGGGATTACGTCGAATGCCTCTACACTGCGTGGCCCAAACCCGAAGCCAACGTTAACAGTGGTCACGCCGTCGGCCCCTGCCAACAAATGAAGGGTGGCATCTTCGAGGGCGACGACAATGACCTTATGTCGCGCATGTATTTTCTCTCCGACGGCAATTGGACAACGCTCGCTTCTTGCGCGAATGGGAACACGCACAACATCCAATATGTGAAAGGGGGCGCGTCGCCTGAAGTGGAAGGCGAGATGGCCGAATCGGGCTGGAAGACGATCCAGAATCCGCGGCCCGACATTCCGCTACTCGCATGTGTGAGCAAAGACGGCGCTTGGATCGCAGCAACCGCCGCTGAGAACGCAACAACAATCTGCAACAACGCACACGAATCCCACCGCTGCATGCACTCCCACGGCTCCGTGCCCACGCGACGCGATGGCCCTGCGACCTTGCGCGTGAATGCCTATCTCATGCGCGGAAATCTGGATAATTTGCGCAAGCGTTATGAAAGCGACCGCGCACGTTGGGCCGCAACACCCGGCGCACCCGGCACGCTCGCCGCGCAAACCGCAGCGTACGGTACGCGCGACTTACTTCCTGCGTTTAACGATGCACGCGTTTCGCGCATGACATTCGATGCTGCGTGGAACAAATCGAAGCTGTCCTTTAACGAATGGCGTGACGGTGCGCGAAAAGCCTATCTTGAAGCACTCGGCGAACGCCCGCCGCTAGCGCCTTTCGCGCCTTCCGAAATTGCGCAAGAAGATCGCGGCACCTACATCGCGCACAAACTCGCTTTCAATATCAGCGCGGACGAACGCGTGAAAGCGTACCTGCTCGTACCCAAAGGCGAGGGACCCTTCCCCGCCATCGTCGCGCTGCACGATCACGGCGCACATTTTTCTATCGGAAAAGAAAAGGTTGTGCGCCCCTTTGGCGAACCCGATGAACGAATCGCCGATGCGACGGATTGGACAAACAAAAATTACGGCGCACGTTTTATAGGCGACGCACTGGCCGAACGCGGCTATGTCGTCTTCGCAACCGACGCTTTGTTCTGGGGCGATCGCGGACGTTTCGGCAGAGTGAAATACGAAGACCAGCAAGCCCTCGGAGCAAACATGATGCACCTCGGACTATCCTGGGCAGGCAAGATCGTGTGGGACGATGTCCGCTCCTCCGAATTTGTGCAGGGTCTACCGGAAGTCGACCCGGATCGCATTGGTTGCCTCGGGCTGTCCATGGGGTCGCACCGCACCTGGAGTCTTTGCGCCGCCACCGACATTGTGAAGGCCGGCGCAGCAATCTGCTGGATGGGCGATACCGCTACGCTGACAAAACCCGGCAACAACCAAACCACGGGCCAATCCGCATTCAGCATGCTGGTACCCAACCTGCGCAACGCATTCGACTATCCTGACGTAGCATCCATCGCCTGCCCCAAACCCTTGCTCTTCTTCAACGGCACCGAAGATGGCCTCTTCCCCGTTCCCGGCGTCGAAGCATCCTACGCAAAAATGCGCGCGGTTTGGGATTCGCAAAACGCCAGCGCCAAGCTTACGACTAAACTATGGCCAGTACCACATGAATTCAACGCCGCCATGCAAGACGAAGCCTTCGCATGGCTAGATGCGCATCTTCTTAAGTAGTCGCAGAGAGATTTAGGAGGAATCGTGGCAACGATTGAGCTATGTTCTTCGGACGACCAGATCGCAGCATGCGCGGCAGTTATGCTGGAACTCCGTCCCCATTTGGTCGGTACCGATTTTCTCCAACGGGTGCGGCGGCAAATGGGCGGCGGGTACTTTATGTCCTGCTTGAATGACGGCGATGTAAAGGCGGTCGCCGGATTTCGCTTTGGCGAATTCCTAGCTTGGGGCCGCACCATGTACGTGGACGATCTTGTGGTGAAGGAAACGGAACGCGGTAAGGGTTACGGCGGCCAACTGCTCGAATGGCTCAAGTCACACGCGCGCGACAACGGTTGCAATCAATTCCATCTCGACAGCGGCACGCACCGTCTCGATGCACATCGGTTTTACAAAGCCCACGGCATGGAGATAAGCAGCTACCATTTCTCTATGAAACTCTAGGTATGCAGCTTCCAATAGTCTGGCAAGTTATCTTTCGTTTCTCGCACGATTTGCAGAATCGCCGCGCGCGTTGCCGCGGATAAATGCGCGTTAAACCGCGATTCCACGCGTCCCGTCAAGTGGTCCCAAAGGCTTTGATACACGTGCCTCTTTACCAGATCGGGTAATCCGTCGAAGGATTTCGAGTAGATCAAATAGCTCAATGGATATTTGAACATGCGGGTTTGCAGGTCAAAATCGCGAAGCGACCGCCCTTGGGAATCGCGTGGCCCTCGCGCCGAGAACATCCCAGCAAATCCCGATGTGCCGTGAAGCGCGCCGCTTAGTTTGGTCTCATTTGCAAACAGCATCGATTCAACCAGCCTATCTCCCACGCTTTTCACTACGTGCAGCGTGGTTTCACTCGGTATGTTCGGATCCCGCTTCAACGCTTCATCCACTGCTGCCTGACGAAACTGCGCTCCACGCGTCGCGAAATTCGCTTCCGTAATTAGATTGTGTACTTCCACTTGGTGCGCCAGGACCGTTAAAGCAATTATGTCGCTATGCGGTGTGAGGTACTGCTCAAGATCCACGCGCGGGTTTAACGCCGTAAGATTTGCGCCCGCATCGCGATCAATGGACGCATCGATTTCCGTCTCGACGGCGAATACATTTCCCATATGGCGCGAGTCGCCGTGGGTACCTGTTACATACCATCCTCCCCAACGGTCCGCTATCGGGCTGGATTGGCCCGTCAAATGCGTGCCCGCTTTCAGAATTGGATAACCATTTTCGTCGGCAAACACCGAGCGCACGATATGTCCCGGGATGCCGCGCGTAAGGGAGGATCCGTGACATTGCAGGCAATTATCCGTTTGGCGGACAAATCCAGCCCGCTCCGACTGTCTCTGCGAAACCGTGTAAAACATCGCCCCCAATTGTGGGTCCGCAGTGGAAACTTCGATCACCTCTCCATTCGGCACGCTGCCCACGTAGGTATCGTCATTGAAGTAAATTGCGCGCGGATTATTCGGTGAGATGTGTTGAATCTGAAGGGAGGTTTTTGAGAAGACCAGCACCTGCGACTCGCGCGGGACTTTCAGATGCTCCAGCACCGATGGCAGGCGTTTGAACGTTTCGTCATATGCAAGCGTGGCCGTGTTTGAATCCAGTGCCGACTGCAGCGCTGTTACGGCGTTATTACCAGAGATAGCGCCGTAGCGGATGGGTTCTTCCTCAAAGCCATCGGCACCCCAAGCAATAAACAAAAGTGCGATGGCCACGGCACAAAGCTTTCCGAGCATCGGAACTGGGCGTTCCCCCTGTCTCATACTGACTATTCCCACATCTTTTGCGACAGCAAAACGACAGGCCCAAGACTCATTCGTGCGGGCCTATCCCCCCTTACTTCAAAAAATATTTGCTTCCCCGCTTCCTATTATTGCGTAAAGGCGAATCCCATTCCATCCGGCGTGGCGACGCGCTGGCAACAGTTACATCCGCCGCACGGGTTTTACAAAACGCATGGAATGGAGATTTCCAGTTATCATTTCGGCATGAAACTACGATAGCCTTTCCGACATTGCCGGCTGCTAGGCGACGAAGAATGGATTCAAAATGAGCTCGATAATATGGGCTATAAATACTAAAGGTGACCGAAGAAACTCGTCAATAACTGAGCCCCATGTTGGTGTCTCCCAATCCTCGCGCCAAATGTATTTTTTGAACACCGTAGTTCTCCAACTTAGGGTTGACTGAACTGAATTCCCATTCCATCTGGTTTTGCGAGACGCAAACAGAAATTCCATCCACCGGCGCCTTGGCTGATCTTCACAAGAATTCTGTTTTCGCCTTTTGTGAAATGAACGTCCACTTTGTCTTGATCCAATGCCGCGCCGCGGTCAATGCGATTCTCAAAAACTTGTTTGCCGTTTAGCCAAACTTGGTTGCCGTCATCGGAACCCAGACGGATTTGTCCGTCGATTTCTTCCGCTACGTTGACGACAGCATACGCATAGCCGAACATACGGCTTGCTTCACCCAATGCGCCTGTTAAGTCAACGAGACCAATCGGTCCGTTCCCCGTCGCGGGTTTCCAGGCGAGCGTCTTGCCGCCCGCTGTTACGGACTTTGCGAGTTCCACATTCGGCTCGCCGACAAACGCGGTTGCCCACGCGGCGTCATTCTTCCACTCAAATGGTCCGATAACCTGCCACTTGCGCACGACGCCGAGGATATTGGCGAACTCTGGCGGCGCCGCATCGCCGAGACTTGCCGCGACCTTCACCAACGTCTCGATCGGCGCGCCAGTGTTTTTCAATGTTTTTGCTGCCTCGACGGCCTTGGCATTTTCCATGTTGGCAACCAGCGCGCCAACAACAGCGGCCAAGGCATCAATCGCAGCGGGTTTTAGATTGGCATTGCTCAGCGCTTCCTTCGCCACGTCATACGCCTGCGGCACAGGGTTCTGCGCGATACCGCGGAGCGCTTCATTCTTCAGCGCTTCTTCATCCGTCAGACCATAGAACTGCACAAACGCGAGGCCCGCCGCCTGCTTATCGCCCGTACTGCCGAGGTTACCCGCCATCTGTTTCACGGCGTTCAACGCAAATGCGCGCTCTTCGTCGTTGCCGTTCTTCGCCACATCAACCAGCGCCGCAAAGCCTTTCATCGATCCAACGCTAGCAAGCGCATTCAGCGCTGCTGGGCGGACGCCCGGCGCAGTGCTATTCAATTCGCTGGCTATCAGGTCAAGGGCATCAGTCTGTTTCTGCTGCCCCCAAATTGAAAGCATCTCGATTCGCGTGCGCTCGGAAAGGTTTGGATACGCGGCGACCGCGCCCTTTACGCTTTCAAGACCCTGCAAGCTGGTCAGCGCCATGGCAGCCTGATTGTCCAATTCGCCTTTTGCAGCGGCCGCACCCGCGACGATTTCATCAATGACCGTCGCGTCGCCATCGCGCCCAAGACCCATCATCGCCACACCCCGAATCGTCGCGTGCGGCGCGGTGGTGAGCGTCTGTTTGTAAATAGCGATTCCCGCATCCCAATTACCCCCAGAGAGGACAATTGCATCAGCCAGCCGCAGTACTGCGTCATACGCAGCCTTCTGGGTGTCTGGCGTTGCCTTCGCTACTACGTCATTGAGTGGCGCGACGTACTTTACATCCCCGCTCCACGCCACTGCGCGCGCTGCCGCCACGCGCACGCCCGCATCGCTGTGCGACAACAAGGCCGCCACGCGATCCAGGGATTTCGGATTACGCAGCATCGCCACGGCATCCAGCAGCGCCATTGCAAACGGCGCGTCTGCCTTAGCCGCTGCTTCGATCAACGCATCGCACGCGTTATCTGTCGCCAATAAAGTCAACGACTCACGCGCCTTTTCCTTCAGGTTTGCATCATTTCCATTTAGAATAGTCGCGATTGGCGAAATATCGAATCCCTGCGGCACGACAATCGGTAATAAGCGCAGCCCCTGCAACAGAACCATCTCGGGCTGCCCTGGCGCAACGAGCGCCATTAGTTTTGACGCCGCAATTTCGCGATCGGCCTCGTGGCCCGGCCCCGCGACAATATTCGCGATGTCCGCAGTCACGTTGTACGCCGTCAGTTTCACGCCCTGATCCGAACTCGCCAGCAAGGGCAACACGTGATCCAGCGCGGCGACGCCATGCCGTGGCAACAGTTGCCGCGCACGCACCCGCGCCTTCATATCAGGCGACGCCAAATCCTTTGTCAGCGCGGCGGGCAGCGTGGTGAAATCCGCGTGCGCCGTTGTGATGAGAACAAGCAGAACCGCTATTCCGCGGGAAACAAAACCATGCAACTTCATTACGCGAGCCTCCACGGCGCGCGGTACACGCGCGTCAAGTGACGGTTGGCCAACTCATCGTTCACAAATTTTTCCGCGTCGCCGTCCCAATACAATTTGCGTTCAGCTTTCAAGGCGATGCCGCCAAGCAACACGGCGGATGTGGATCGAAATCCTTGTTCAATGTCGGCGACGGGCCGTTTCCGCGTGCGCACGCAATCGAAGAAATTGTTGTGGTGCGGCGGATTCGCCCAACTTTTCTCCGGCTCGCCAATCACTTCGGCAATTCCGAGATCATTCGGCTGCACCACGAATGTGCCACGGTCAACGAAGAGCGCACCCTTTTCACCCTGGAACCGCACGCCGTATCCTTTATTCGCATAGGAGTGGCTTGGGCGTTGTTCCCAGGTCACATTGCATCCTTCGTATTCAAACAAGACTTCGATGGTTTCGTAATTGTCGCCGCCCGTACCGCCGCGATAATTTCCGCCCAAGGCCTGAATGCTCAGCGGCCGGTCTTTCTGTATTCCCCACTGGACGACATCCATGAGGTGAATGCCCCAATTCGTGAGCTGTCCGCCGCGCGCGTAATCGTGCCAGCCCATGAAGCCGAAATAACGTTCGCGGCTGAACGGTACCCACGGCGCGGGCCCAAGCCACATATCCCAATCCACACCATCCGGCACCGCCGCAGGCGTTTCACCTTCGCTGAAACCATTCACGCCTATCCATGCACCCGCGGAAATGATCTGCCCCAAGCGTCCGCTATGCACGATTTCAATCGCCTGTTGGAAAATCGGCATCGAACGCTGCTGGGTTCCCGCCTGTACCACCCGTCCGTAGCGCCGCGCCGCATTCACCATCGCGCGGCCTTCTTCAATTGTCGTACACACCGGCTTCTCGACGTACACGTCCTTGCCTGCTTCACATGCGAGGATCGTGATCAGCGGGTGCCAATGGTCAGGTGTGGGCACAAACACCGCGTCGATATCCGGCCGCTCCAGCACCTTCCGAAAATCCTGATACACATCCGGCTTTTTGCCGGTCTTTTGTTCGACGATTCCCTGCATCTGCGTGTAACGCGTTTTTACTACGTCGCAAAGCGCGAGAATGTTGCAGTTCGGGTTGTCGCACAACGCTTCGATGTGCCGGCTGCCCATCCCGCCATTGCCGATCACCGCAATATTGATTTTGTCGTTCGCGCTCACCTGCGCCCGCGCACCGCGCGAAGCAAACGAAGTGACCGCCATTCCCCCCGCAACGGTTAGAAAAGAACGCCGGGAGTATCGTCCCGAAAACATGCGATTCTCCTTGAAAAGAGTGCCCAAGTGGAACCTTCAACTATACGACCCGGCCCTGCATTACGCAAGGCGAACCGCAAACGCGACTACCTATTAACTCGACTCGGGCAGGCTCACCCGGAGTACAATCGTCGGAGTCCATTCTGCACCCTGAAGTGGCACGGGCCGAAACTTGCTTCGTGGAGTCACAATCCTCATGCGTTTAAGCAATCATTTGCATGTCACTATCGCAATCGGAATTGGCCTTGCATGGTCCTGCGCGGCGTTCAGTCAAGGCCTCCCAACGCCCCGTGACATGTTCGCAATGCGCATGGAAAACGCCGTCCACCAAGCCGAACACTTCGGAATTACGAACGGCGCAATGGCGGTAGCGCTCGATCCCAAGACGGTTGTGAACATACATGGTCTCTATGCGCCGCCATTTGTCAGCTCCAATTTCAAGTTCACAGTGAATGTCGATGGTAAACCGATAGAAGCGACGGCTTGCGAATGGCTTCCCAATAATGTTTTTGCGGCTGGGGACGCTGGTCCTGTTACAGTCGAAAGCTCGGTGAACATGGTCTACGGACAACGCGCGGCTTCAATTGTTGTCACGCTTAAGCCAAACGACGGAAGAAATTCCGTACGCCTCACCGGCGAATTCTCCGGAATGCTCGATGTAAATCAGACATGGGAATTTGCTCGCCCCGCGAGCGTAACGCCAACCACGCATGAAACTCAGGATGGGGTCTTGCTTTTGATACAAGAAGAATATGCCATTGCTCTCGCAAGCATCTCATTTCCGGACAAACCACCCATTAAGATCGAACTCGATCCAACCACCCAGAAATGGTCTTGCGATGTTCCCATATATCCAGAGGACGAGTCCGGCTATGTCGAATTTGCAATCGGAATAGGTAAAAGGACCTCCGCAATTGCTTCTGCAAAAGAAGCCTGCAAATTCGATCGAATACTAGATAGGTTCGCACAAGAATCCCTGAATCAAAGAGTTGACGCGTTACTCGAACGCGTTCCGCGTTTCGAGTCCGACAATAAATCGCTTGAACGACTCTACTTCCGTTCGCTTGTCCCCGCGCTTTTGAATAAATGGGAAGTGCCGGAATTCAAACTCAATCCCTACTACTCTACCGGCAGCATCAATGGCGGCTGCCTCTGCAATTACCTCTGGGACTTTGGCGAAGTGTGGGAAATCCTGCCGATGATCGATCCCGAAGCAACGAAGGCCCACATCAAACAGTTCCTCAGCGTTGATCTGACCAAGCACTTCGCCTTCTTGCCCATCACGGGCGAAGGCTTCGGCCCCTGGTACATGGTCAACCAAGAAAAGATCACCGGTCTTGTCTATTACTACGTGATGGTCACCGGTGAAACCGCGTTTCTGAAAGAACAACTCAACGGCCGCAGCATTCTCGATCACATGATCGAACACGCGATGTACGGCGACGACCCCAGCAAACCCGTCGCGCTGATGGACTACGGCGAATCCAACAGCCACCTCGAGTTGCGCAAAGACCTCAAGTACAACCACGTCATGCCAGACCTAAACGGACGCCGTTACAACAACTTCACGCGTGTCGCCAAACTTTGTGAAGTCATGGGCAAGCCACGCCCCGATCTCGTCGAACGCGCAGACGCCTTGAAGAAAGTGCTGCACGATGAACTCTGGGACCCGCAGGCAAAATGGTTCGCGTTCAAACACGGCGACGGCCACAAAGAACTGCGCTACACCTGCCAGATGTTCAAGCTCTTCAATTCGCCCGTGCTAACAGACGAATCTGTTGCCGGCCTTCTCTCACATTGGAACACAAACGAATTCCTTGGGGAGTACGGACTACACAGCCTCGCAAAGGGCGACCCGGCATACGATGAGAACGACGTTGATAACGGAGGCCCGGGCGCCTGCACGGGGTTCGCGCCGCAGATCATGGAGCGCCTCTACAACAGCGGTCACGCTGCGGAAGCGGACGATATGCTCGCGCGCATTCTCTGGTGGGGTGAAAAGCTTCCGTATTGGGGCGATTCGCTCTACGCCGATCGTCCCGACTATCGCAAAGATACGCCGCTGCAATGCATGATCGACGGACTCGCCGTCGCGCAGATGTACATCTTCGGCATCTTCGGCATCACGCCGAACGCCGACGGTACCATCACAATAAATCCACACCTCCCATCTATGGCGAAGCACATGGCCCTTCACCGAGTAAGACTGCGCGGCCACACATTCGATGTAACGCTCAACGCGGACGACTACACGGTAACGCTTGACGGTGATTCTCAGAAGGTCGCGTATGGCACGTCTTGGATATTGTCCAAGAAATAGACATTCATGCCGGGCATTTTCTACACTACTTTTGTGTTTTTACCGCAGTACTGAAGCAGTTGTGTTCGAGATCTAACCTACAGATTTGACATTCCTCAACCCACTCCCTACAATTCCGTCGATTTCTTCTGGGAGCCATACAAACCGGGTGCATTTTGGCTATGGAAGCTACAATCGAGTTTAGGGCGAACCGCATCGTGGACCCTGAGATTCGCCGAGAAGTCAGCGAG